>JAGATA010000040.1 GCA_017621475.1 Clostridia bacterium | reverse complement strand
ACAGCATGAAGTCTATACTTTTGCCCAAATTTGTATTTTTTCGTTCAAGGCTACGCCTTTCTCTCAAAAATACAAATTTATTATTCTATTGTTTTTACTATCTTTTTTACAAGTGTTGCACTTCGTATTATAACATACCCACCTCCCTTTACACAAGGGAGGCTTTTCGTTTGCCTGCAAGTGTGCGCACTTATTCACCACTCATTATGGTGGTGCAATTTAACAAAGTAAAAGCCTCCGACAAGGATTATTTGTCGGAGGCCTTAGTGTTAAATTAGTTCGGAGTGTTTTTTGAGGTCAGAAATAATCTTCTTGAATCTTTCTTCGTTCCTCACAAGATCAAATCTGTTGTCTTCTAATGCTTTCAATCTGAGATTACAAGCATTACCCTTATAATTTTTAGAAATATTTGCTTTTGTATGCTTCATACGATTTACCATTGGTGCTGTGTAATTCATATCTTTTAAATTTGCCTCGATAATTGCATAGCGACAGCTTTCTTCAAGTGCTTTCAAAGTATTCTCTACATCCTTCAGTTCTGCATACTCCCAAGCAACGTGTAGATAGTAATAAGAAATATCAAAAGCGTAAAAACCAACATTATCATCTGAGTACAGTCGTTTAAGAATATCGATTGCGAAAGTATAGGCTTCAATAGCTTCTTGATGTGAAAAATGTGTTTTTGAAATCATACTTGATGCCGTCATCGCAGCCGTATGGATCAAAGACATCATATAACTTTGACAAGCCTTAACACCTTCTTCTCCGTCGAGAATCGTGGTTCTCAGATCCTCACTTGTTATATGGAACGTTCCACTCATATCGGCATAATATAGTGCTTTTTCTTTATCGATATTATCATAAGTGTAGCACAAGCACTGTACGGCACTTTCTCTTTGACGAGTATCCGTAGATCTCTTCAAAAGCTCCTCACCAAGAGCAATGATGCGCTCCGCTTCGGCTTTGGGACAAGGATATACCGCATCACGATTGATTGCATGCATGAGCCCTTCAATAACACGGCAATCTGTCGGGAATTCGGAATATGCTTTTTCCCAGATTTCAAGGTTCTTTTGATTTTCACCATTCTGACAGCAAATTTTACTTTGCCGCTGATATTCACAAATCGCTTCTTCCACTCTTACTTGATCTACACAAAGCAATTCGTCGACCGTTACATCAAAATAAAACGCGATTTTCGGTAACAAAGTAATATCCGGAAAACCTTCACCTCGCTCCCACTTTCCAACGGATTGCGGTGTAATTCCAAGATGGTTTGCGAGGGCTTCTTGGGTAATGTTTTTCTGCTGTCTCAATGAGCGTAATTTTTCTTTCAAATTAATTTCCATATATTCAATCCACCTTTATTTAGATTGATAAGCGCTTATCTTGACTATATTATATCAAATTATCATGACTATTTCAAGAACCGTAAAGTTTATTTACGGGCGGAATTTACAACTTTTGGTTGTATATCAATATAGCCTCGGCAAGGAAACTCCCTGCCGAGGCTTTTAACTATTCAAAACTGTCCTTTAGCACCCGAGGCTAATGGCGCGGAATTTTCATATTATTTAACGCTGAACAAAATCTCACCGTATGTAGGCACGGGCCAATATTCGGAAGCGCAGATAGTCTCCGCTTCATCAACAGCAGCGCGCAACGCATTCATACAAGGAATGATCTCATCCTTGATAAAGAACGCAGAGCCAATGAAATCTTTCTTCATCTCGGCAAGCTTGCCCATATGAGCTTTGAGATCGCAAACTTTTTCATAAGCAACGGCGGTAAGCTCTGAAAGTCTTGTAAGCGTTTTTTCTTCAAATGTGCAATCAAGTGTGGTGCAAACAGCCTTTTTGGATGCAATAGTGTCCGCAAGAAGCTTTCCGTACTTGGACATAGCGGGAATAAACTGTTTTTCCGCCATTTCGATCATCGTAAGTGCTTCTATCTTCATTACCTTGCAGTAATTTTCCATTCGGATATCGCGGCGGGATTTCATTTCCGCTTCCGAGAACACTTTCATAGAAGTGAAAAGCTCTACATTTTTCGGGTCAAGATAATGCATAAGCGCGTCGGGCGTTGTCTTGAGGTTGGAAAGACCGCGAACTTCCGTTGCTTCTTTTATCCACGCATCGTCATAACCGTTGCCGTTGAAAATTATGCGCTTGTGCTCTCTTATCGTTCTTACTATAAGATCGTGCAAAGCCTTCTGGAAATCTTCCGCATTTTCAAGCTCGTCCGCAAAATCTTCAAGCACTTTTGCCACAGCCGTATTGAGAACTACGTTAACACTCGCAACAGCAAGAGATGCACCGGGCATACGGAACTCAAACTTGTTACCCGTGAACGCCAAGGGAGACGTTCTGTTTCTGTCCGTTGTATCCTTCTTAAATTTAGGAAGAACGTGAACGCCGATACGCATAAGAACTTCTTCTTTTGCATCATAAACAGTATCGTTTTCAAGGGAATCGAGTATTGCTGTAAGCTCGTCGCCCAAGAACATAGAAACCACTGCAGGCGGTGCTTCTGCAGCACCAAGACGGTGGTCGTTGCCTGCCGTCGCAACGGACAGGCGAAGCATATCCTGGTAATCGTCAACAGCTTTGATAACGGCGCAGAGGAAAAGGATGAACTGCGCATTATCCTGCGGTGTTTCGCCGGGATCGAGGAGGTTTACCCCCGTATTTGTGGAGATAGACCAGTTATTGTGCTTGCCGCTACCGCTGATGCCGGCAAAAGGTTTTTCGTGAAGGAGGCACACAAGATCGTGCTTCTTCGCGATATTTTTCATCAGCTCCATTGTAAGCTGGTTGTGGTCGCACGCGATATTTGTTGTTGTAAATATGGGCGCAAGCTCGTGCTGTGCGGGCGCGCCTTCGTTATGCTTCGTTTTGGAAAGAACGCCGAGCTTCCAAAGTTCTTCATCAAGTTCTTTCATAAACGCCGCAACGCGGGGTTTGATAGAGCCGAAATAGTGGTCGTCAAGCTCCTGACCCTTGGGGGGCTTTGCACCGAAAAGCGTTCTGCCGCAATATATAAGGTCGGGGCGTTTTTCGTAAACTTTTTTATCTATAAGGAAGTATTCCTGTTCGGGACCAACAGTCGTTGTAACACGCGCAGAACCTTCGTTGCCGAAGAGCTTTACAACGCGCAAGGCTCTTTTATTTATGGCTTCCATAGAGCGAAGAAGAGGTGTCTTTTTATCAAGCGCTTCGCCGCCGTAGGAACAGAAAGCTGTGGGAATGCAAAGAGTGCCGTCTTTTATAAAAGCATAGGATGTAGGGTCCCAAGCCGTATATCCGCGCGCTTCAAAAGTGGAGCGCAAGCCGCAGGACGGGAAGCTGGACGCATCCGTCTCTCCGCGAACAAGCTCTTTACCGGAAAATTCCATAATAACTCTGCCATCGTCCGTAGGGGATATAAAGCTATCGTGCTTTTCCGCAGTAATACCCGTCATAGGCTGGAACCAATGCGTAAAATGCGTAGCTCCGTTTTCAGTTGCCCAATCCTTCATCGCATTTGCAACAACGTTTGCAACGGAAAGGTCAAGGTGTTTGCCCTCCGCCATAGTACGGCGAAGAAGACGATATGTTTCTTTGGGAAGTCTGGCTTTCATAACAGCATCATTAAACACAAGGCTTCCGAAAATTTCCGGTATGTTTTTCATATATAAGCTCCTAACAGTGTGACTTTATATTAAGCAAAAAAATAACAGGCACATAATTACCGTATTATAATAGTTTATTTTAGCACAAATTACAGCATTTTTCAATGCTTTTACAGAAAAATTTGAATTTAGAAAACAATCTCTATCATCTTTTCCATCGCTTTTGCCATAGCGCTGGCATCCAAATTCTCTTTTTCCTTCGGCAAGTGGATAAAAGCCACACCAACCGAGCTTTCTCTAAAATGGTGGAGAAGGCAAAAATACAGATCATTGCACACATAAACTCCCGCAGAGTAAGACAGCGCGGAAGGAGCACCGTTTTCATTGATGAGTCTTGCCATTTCCCTTACGGGAAGCGTTGCAAAATATGCATTCGGAGCGCCTGAAATAACGGGCTCATCCTGCGGTTTTTCACCCGCATTATCCGGTATCGAAGCAAAGCGAAGATTTATTGCTGCCATTTCCGGGGTAATCACCTTTCGCGCTCCCGCCTGACCAAGGGCAATTACCGCATCTGCGCCGATCTCTTCGGCTTTCTCGGCAGCAATTTGCGCCGCGCGCGAAAACTCAACCGGAAGAAGCAATTTTTCTATCCTATTGCCGCCGATCGCCGCAGGCAAAAGTTCGCCCACCTGCGCGGAACTATTGCGATCTTCCCCGCCGAAAGGCTCAAAATAAGTTATCAATATCTTTTTCATAAAGCTTTCCTTTTAAAAAGTATAGCGTCTGCTTTCGCAAACGCTATAAAACATTATTCCGCTACCTCGTCTTTAGTTTCTTCGGAAGATGCGGGAAGAGCGGCAGGGGCTGCGTTTTCTTTAGCAGTTTCCTCTGTTTTTTTCTCTTCGGGTTCTTCTTTTGTGTCTTTTCTCTTGTTAATTCTCTCTTTGAGAGCGTTTATCTGTGCGTGAAGAGCATCGATCTCCGTTGCTTTATCAGCAGCTTTTTCCGCATTGGCAACAGCCGCGGGAGATGTCATCTCCTCATAAACGATCTTACCGAGCTGTTCGTATTTTTCACAAAGTTTAAGTTTAAGAGTTTCAATTTTTATGGAATCAGCCGCGGTATCTGCGAAATCGCCAACCTTAACGGCAGCCTTATTGAACGCTTTTTTAGCGCCCGTAAGAAATTCATTCCAAGAACAATTAGCCATATCGTTATCCTTTCGTTATTTTAAAAATTTTCTTATTCTGTGCCTGAACCTCACATCATATATCGCGCGGAATCTTCCGTAAACGATATCGACAAGCACAAACACTATATTTAACATTATAAGCGCCGCTATGAGCATTATACCGATAAATTCCGTTTTCTCAAAAAAATCAAGTGCAGAAAATATAAAGTAAAATGCAAACAGCTCCGCATTGAAGGTTAAAAGCTTCAATATCCAGGAAATAATCTTTCCTGTTTTTTCATAAATCTTCTTCGTTATAGGCATAATTCCAAAAAAGAAAGCAAAATACGCGGCGACCCACTTATTCGGCAAAATAAGGAATGAAAGTATGGATATAACCGCATAAACGGAAAAGGAGCAAGCATATCCAAGCTCCGCCACGCAAAAAAGTATTATAAAAGAGGCAATGCACGCAACGGATATGTCCAAAAGCTCCACAAGAGAGCCAATGTACAGTATCACAACACCAAGGGAAGCAAGCATCGCACAAATTGATATCTTCTTTGTTAATTTCATATCAACAGCAAGAAATAAAGTCGCCGCCCATACATTCGCAGCAGCAATCCGCGCAGATAAGCGTAGAGCAAAGGTCGCAGGTGGAACAACCGCCGACGTTTGTTCCGTTTCCATATCTTCTGTTATCAAAATTCTGTGCGTTGGATTTTATTCTGTTAGCGGCATCGCGGTATTCAAGGTTTTGCGGATCCATAGCGCAAGCCGTCTCATAACAACGCGAAGCTTCGAAGAAGAATCCGCGGCTTTCGTTTACTCTCCCCTTCAAGTAAAACCATTCCGCATTTCTATCTCTTTGTTTTACAGCATCGAGACGAATACCCGCTTCGTAAAAATCGCCTGCGTTGATGTATTCGCGTATCTGTGCAAAAGCGGAGTAAGCACTATAGGAAGTTCCTCCTTCTCTTGCTTTTTCACGCTCGTGCTGAATGGTATCGTACGCTTCATTGATCTCCTTCATTTTTTCCTGTGCGAGATCCGCAAGGGGACTGTCCGCGTAATTATCGGGATGATATTTTTTTGCAAGCTCACGATAAGCTTTTTTTACTTCTTCATCTGTTGCGCTCGGATCAATTCCCAGCACTGTGTAGGGATTTGTCATTCAGTCTCTCCTTTTCGAATTCCGCAAAAAATGCGTTCTTTATGCCATATATTGCAATATTAAGAGCGCATTCTCTTGTCAGGTCGAATCCGCTGTAATCAATAAGCTCAAGTGCGCGGCAAAGCGCCGAAAGCTCCAAAAGGACGGCATTTTTCACCGTCTGCGCGTTCTGTTCCGTCATCTCCCCGCCGAACGACAGCACGAACGGGTTGTAAGAACCGCTTTTTTTATCCTTCCAAAAATCGCACGCCGCATCCGCAAGGTAAACGGCTCTGCCCGTGTGCATACCTATCTGCCGCGCTATTCTTTCGTTCGCACCGGAAAGTCCGAAAGAAAGAAGATCGGAAAGCAATGCGCCAAAGGTTTGCGCCGCCGCATCGGGCGAAGAACATTTTTCTTTTTCGAGTTTTGCAAGATCGGAAAGCGAACGCTTTACGGCTTCTTCAAGCGTTTCGTCCGCGCCCGCTTTCTTTTTCATTTTTGCAACAGCCGGCGATAAAACGCCGGCTGTCATTTTCTTTATTGCGCGTTCATCCGCAATATCATCACGCAATTTATAGTAAACAAGCAAAGCGTTTACTCTTGCTGTATATTCAAGCGAAGGATTCTGCATCATCATAGTACGTTTTTTCAAAGGATGAACGGCACATCTTTTCTTTTTCAAGATGTATTCGTCCCCCGCAAGCGCGCCTCGAACAAGTGCAAAAAACACCATATCGTAGCTCAGCGTCACGCTGGAGGAAAGCCCCGTATATTTGCTCATCGCATTGCAAAGCCCACAGTAAGCTCCGCGGTAAAATTCGTGCTCGCCAACGCGCAAAAGGGGCACAAAAGGTTTTACAAAGCCAAACAAAGTTAAATTAACCGATCATTTTTGCAATCATCGGGGAAAGCTTTGTTGTTGCCATAGAATATGTTTCAAGAACTTCCTTGTTTTCAACAACAGCTTTGATGTATTCTTCAAGGAATTTTTCATATTTGGAATCTGCAACAGTAGAACCGAAATCTTCAAAAAGATCTGCATATTCTGTGTTTTCAGCGCCTTCGTAAGCGTGTGTGTAAGCCTTTTCTTCAAGAGCAACTCTCTTAACGATGTAGTAGTATTTACCGGATTCAATAGAGATAGCTGTTTCTGTGTAATCGCCTACTTCAAGCTTGTTGATAGCTTCGATAGCGTCTTCATCATTGATGAGATCGCCTTCGAGGATATAACCGTCTTCAAAGTATTCCGTCAAAAATTCATCGGAATATTTGAGTGCGAGTTCTTTAAAATCAGCGCCTTCCTTGAGTTCTGCGAGGATCTCGTCAACAAGAGCCGTTTTTTCTTCTTTTCTTTCGGAGCCCTCTTCAAGGTCAACGTACTTGTAAGAATATGCAAGAGAATATTCGTTTGCTTTAAGATTTTCCTCGGAAATATCTGTTACAGTAACTTCCTTGCCGTCCTTGTCATATACAAGATATTCCTTTTTGCCTTCATCGTTCTTGGAAACATCCTGTGTTGTGGTGATCATAATGAGCTGGTACTGCTTGTATTTTTCGTTGTAGTATGCATCAAGTTCTTCATCAGTAACTTTCTCAACACCTGTTTCAGTGTTGTAGAGGTAATCTCTGATCATTGTGTTGTTCTTGATAGCAAGGTCATACTGCATCATCTGGTCTGCCGTCCAACCGAAGCGAGCCTTGAATCCGCCCTGACCTCCCCACTGCTTAACGGAAGCTTTGTATTCGTCCTTGAGTTCTTTTACTTCTTTTTCGTCAAGTTCAAGGCCGAATTTTTCCATAAGGTACTTTTCAACGAGAACTGTTTTGGCTGTATCAACGATAACCTGTGTAATGGAAGAGTCTGTTTCAGCGTCCTGCCACAAGAAAGCATCATAAGAAGAAGGATAGCTGTTTGCATAGAAAAGCTGATATTTTCTATACATCATCATAAAGTCAAGTTCACTCTCTGTAAGAGTGTATTCCTTGCCGTCCGCTGTGAAAGTGAGGACGTTGTCACCCTTTCCGCAGGATGCAAGCGCAAGCATAAGCATAGCCGCGCAAAGCACGAGAGAAAGAATCTTCACAAATTTTCCTGTTCTTTTCATTTTTAAATTCTCCTGGATAAAATTGTTTTTAGTGAAATTTTGCATTTGCAAAATTAGATACACATTATATTATACATAAAATTCAAAGAAAATCTACTCTTTTTTCGATTTTATTTGTATATATTTTATTAATAATTTGCGAATAAAAGCAAAGAGAGGCTCTTTGGGCGGTTTTCTGCACGAAATATATGGGCGCGCCACGGGAGTAACAAGTACTCTTCCCGGAAAAGCTTCTGCCATTTCAGACCATGAAGCAAGGTCAAGCTGTTCCGGATAGATAATGACACTTCCGTTTTTCTCGTCTATCTGCGTAAATCCGCATTCACAGCCGAGAGAACGGCAGAGAGCAGCATCAAGCAGCGTTTCCACGCTTGGCGCAAGGTCGCCGTACCTGTCCAGAAGTTCGTCTGCAATGTCGTCTGCATCCGCCTCCGTCTTTACGTGCGCTATCTTTTTGTATATCTCTATGCGCTGCGCTTCGCCGGGAATGTACGTTTTGGGAATATAAGAATCTCTTCCTATATTTATAACGCAATCCGCCTTTTGCACCTTTTCAATGCCCTGCTCTTCAAGCACTGCCTCGTCAAGTATCTTAACGTAAAGATCGTAACCGATACTCTCCATATGTCCGTGCTGGCGTGCGCCAAGCACATCGCCTGCGCCGCGTATCTCAAGATCACGCAGGGCTATCTTAAATCCCGAGCCAAACTCAGTAAAGTCGCGTATTGCAGCCAAACGTTTGGAAGAATCCTCCGAAAGTGCCCTACCCTTGTTATAGGTAAAGTAAGCATAAGCAAGTCTTTGTGAACGACCCACGCGGCCGCGTATCTGGTGGAGCTGGGCAAGCCCCATTCTGTCCGCCTGTTCGATTATGAGCGTGTTCGCATTGGGAATATCCACGCCCGTTTCAATTATCGTCGTGCAGACGAGGATATCCGTCTCTCCTGCGACAAGCGACTGCCAAACGGCGGCAAGCTCCTCCTTTTCCATCTGCCCGTGAGCCACAGCTACGGTCGCATCGGGAAAGCGTGTACGCAGGCGCGAGGCAACGGAATATATGCTGTCTACACGGTTGTGAAGATAAAACACTTGACCTGCGCGCGCAATCTCTCGGCGTATGGCTTCGTTTATGATTATCTCGTCAAATTCCATAACATAAGTCTGCACGGGGCGGCGCGCCTCCGGCGCTTCGTCAAGCACAGACATATCACGGATGGAGTTCATCGCCATACCGAGCGTTCTCGGTATGGGCGTTGCCGTAAGGGTAAGCACGTCAACATTTTTTGATATTTGTTTCAGTTTTTCTTTATGCGCCACACCGAATCTTTGCTCTTCGTCTATTATAACAAGCCCCAGATCTCGGAACTTAACGTCATCCGAAAGTATTCTGTGAGTACCGATAAGAATATCTATATCACCTCTCGCAAGGGCGCGCAGAGTTGCCCCCTGCTCTTTTCCCTGCGAAAATCTGGAGAGCATCGCGATATTCAGTGGGAAACCGCGCATACGCGAAAGCGTTGTGCGGAAGTGCTGGGAAGCCAGAATGGTAGTGGGGACAAGTATTGCTACCTGCTTTCCGCCCATTACCGCTTTGAACGCGGCGCGAAGCGCAACCTCCGTTTTGCCAAAGCCAACATCGCCGCAAAGAAGTCTGTCCATAGGCACGGTCTTTTCCATATCGGATTTTATTTCCCGTGCGGCTTCAAGCTGTGCGTCCGTTTCTTCATATTCAAACATAGATTCAAACTCGCGCTGCATCTCGTCATCGGCAGGGAAAGCAAAGCCCGGTCTGCGCTGGCGCTCGGCGTACAGCTTGATAAGCTCCTTCGCCATTTCGCGCACTTCTTTTTTGACTCTCGCCTTTGTTTTGTGCCAATCCGTGCCGCCAAGCTTGGAAAGCTTCATTCCCGCATCGTCGCTGCGCGGGCCGATATATTTGGAAACGAGGTCTATCTGCTCGCAAGGAACATAGAGCACATCCGTACCGGAATATTGTATTTTGATATGATCGCGGCGAGTTCCGTCGTAATTTTTGATGTTTTCAATTCCGACGTATCTGCCTATACCGTGTGCATCGTGCACCACTAGATCGCCAACAGTAAGGTCGGCGTAAGAAAGCAGCTTCTGCTTCGAGCTTTGCGCGACGGAAGAAGTACGCTTTTTCTCTCTCTTGACAATGCGCATACTGTTGCCCGCAAGCTCCGAAATGCAAACGAATGCGGAGTGCATAAGTTCAAAAGACGGGATAGCACCGCAGGTCACTATGGGGATACGGCGCGGAACTTCGTCAACATGCTCGTAATTCTGCACGAACGCGGTGCGAATGCCCGCTTCCTCGAGAAGGCTTTGCAGGTTGTTTGCGGAGACCGTGTTCTCACACACGAGAAGCACGGAGTAATTATTTTTCACAAAATCGGAAACATCCTCTTTAAGATGCTCAAATCCTTCCGTAAAAGACGGCGGCTTTCTTGTGTAAAATGAGAATATTTCCGAAAGCTTGCCCGGGTATTGAGAGGTGAAGTTATCGAGCACAAGCGCCGCATTGTTTTCGAAGAAAGAAAAAAGTCTTTCCCCGTTAAATGCGAAATCGCGGTACTGTGCGGAAATGAGCCCGTGTTCCAGAAGTTCGCGCACGTCCTCTGCGCTCTGTATCTCAAAGCCCTTGAGTCTGTCCTCAAGCGTTGCGCGCTCTATACCGAATACAAGCGTTTCTCCGTTCTCAAAATAATCGAGCAAGCAAACGCGCTCTTTATATATAAAGGAAATATATTTGTCAATAAAAGGCGCTTCAATGTCCGTGGCAATGCACTCTTTTTCGTGCATAAGCGTTGCCTTGCTTTCAAAATCGGGTGCTTTTTGCACCATTTTTTCTATGTGAGCGCAAAGCGCGCTCTTCGCCGCCGCATCGGGCAAGACCTCACGCGAACACATCACGGAAAAGCTCTGCATATTCTCCGTTTTTCTCTGCGTCATAACGTCGAAATAACCGATGCTGTCAACCTCATCCCCGAAAAGCTCAAGTCTTACGGGATGGGCAAGCTGCGGCGGAAAAACGTCCAGTATACCGCCGCGCGTGCTGAATTTGCCTCGGCCGTCAACAAGGTCGCAGGAAACATATCCTGCGGAAATAAGAAGCTCGGAAAATTCGCGTATATCCATCACATCGCCGACGGAAACGGTGCGCGAAGTGCCGAGTATCTTCTCCTTCGGCGCGGTAAACTGTACTGCCGCCTCAGGAACAGTTATAACGACGTCCAGAGTTCCCGCACATATCCCCGCAAGGCAAAATAGGCGCTCGTGCTCCAGCTCGTGCGAAGAAACTATATTGTACAGCACAGGTCTGCGTGAGGGGTAGAACGCCGTGCGCAAACCGCAGTTCGAAAGAAAAATGCGCACACGGTTTGCCGTGCTTTCGTCGTTTGCCACAATAAGCGCCGTTCCCCGTTTTTCATCCAACGTGAAAGAGGCAAGGAAAGCGTCGAGCGCCCCCTCGCAAAGTCCTGTTACAAGAAAAGGATAGCGCCGCTTGCGCAGCTTCACCTCTTCGTAAGATTTTTTTATTTGAGCGTATTCGCGCTCCAACCGGAAACGGTCTAAAATTATGTTCATATTTCACCTCCGTTTTCGTTAATTGGGAAAATTGCCTTAAATTTTCATTTTCCATTCTTTCGTCATTTTTATCGGCAAAACATCCCCGTTTTCGTCAAGAGGCATATCGTCGATGCACATAAAACGTGCGTTACCGTCACGGATACTGTTATCGTGGCGGTGGTAAACGATAAGATATCTGTCCTGCTCTGCAAGATAGAAATAGCCGTTATGACCGGGACCGTTAGCAAAATCGCAATCCCCTGTACAAAGAATGGTTTTATAATTGCTGAAATCACCGAAAAGCGACCTTGCGCGGGCGACATTGACACGGTATGTTCCGGCGCTCCATTTTCCGGCAGACCACATAAAATAATACTCCCCACCGCGTTTGAAAACACACGGGCCTTCCACGTAGTCGGGAGGAGTTATCTCCTTGAATATCTCTCCATCGGGAAACGGAACAAATCCGTTCATTTCCTCGTTCATGATCGCAATATTGCAATGCCCCCAACCGCCGTATAAAAGATATATCGTGCCGTCGTCGTCCTTGAAAAGATGGGCGTCAATAGGCTGCGCTCCGTGATGAAAGCCATTTACAAGAGGGCCGTCCGTAAAAGCGCGAAAAGGGCCTACGGGAGAATCGGAAACGGCGATCTCCAAGCCGCCCTTCGTTTCCTCACTGTGGATATCACCGGAAGCAAAAATATAGTAATACTTTCCATCCTTATCTATAATGGTAGGTGCCCAGATGGCTCTGGTGGCCCAAGGGAAACCGCTCATGTCGATAATATCCTCATGCTTTTTCCAATTTACCAGATCAGAGGAGGTAAAGCAAACCTGATTTTTCTGCTCGTCAAATGGCAAGGAACGCGTAGCGTAAATAACGTACATTCCCTCATAGACACGAGCCTCGGGGTCGGCATACCAACCATCATCAATAGGATTTTTTAAAATTATTTCCGAACTACTCATAAACAAACACTCCTTTTTGTTTCATAATAATGTTTTATAATATTTTTTCGGGGCAAAAACCGGCTTTACCGAAAAGTCATATTTTTTCTTTTAATTATACGCGCACATCGCTTTTTCGATGTCGCCCTTCACGATAAGCTCAATAGCATTATACGCTTTTTCAAAGCACGATTCCACGAGTTTTTTGTCGTCTGCGGAAAATTTGCCCAGCACCCAATCCGCAAGGTCGTATTCGGGGTTGGGCTTCGCGCCCACACCTATGCGGATACGCTTGAAATTCACGCTGTCAAGAAACGCGATTATACTTTTAAGTCCGTTGTGACCGCCCGCACTTCCGCTTTTGCGTATGCGCATCTTGCCGGGGTCCTGCGCAATATCATCGCAAAGAACTATCACGTTTTCGGGCGCTATCTTGTAAAAATCCGCCGCTACGGAAATAGCCGTACCGGAGGAGTTCATAAACGTCTGCGGCTTCATAAGAAGCACGCGCGCCCCCGCTATGTTGGCTTCTCCCACAAGGGAATCAAATTTTGCCTTCTGCACCTTTTCGCCGCATTTTTCGCTTATATAGTCAAGCGCGGCAAAGCCCGCATTATGGCGCGTTCCGTCATATTCTTTTCCCGGGTTTCCAAGACCCGCAACAATAAAAGTAATGGGACACGCAGCCTTTGCCTCACGCTCTGCGGCAATTTTTTTAAAAAGTTCATCTATGTTCATACTTTTCCTCTTTAATTTTTCTTTAATATCTGTTATATTTTACAACAGTTCGGGTATTTTTGCAAGTTTATATGTGTTTTTTAAGAAAATTTTTCGCTTTTTAAAAAAATTTTTGAAAAATATCTAGATATTAGCGAAAACTTGTGATAGAATATGCTTGTAAATATGGTTTTATATCATATAAAACAAAAACCATCAAAATTGGAGGATTGATACCAATGGCAAAAAAGTATGTTTATTTGTTTACCGAAGGCGACGCTTCCATGCGTGAACTTCTCGGCGGTAAAGGTGCTAACCTTGCTGAAATGACAAAAATCGGCCTTCCCGTACCCCAGGGCTTCACAATTTCTACAGAAGCCTGCACACAGTACTACGAAGACGGTAAAAAGATCAACGATGAAATCCAGGCTCAGATAATGGAATACATCGTAAAGATGGAAGAGATCACAGGCAAAAAATTCGGTGACCTCGAAAAACCCCTTCTCGTTTCCGTTCGTTCCGGCGCACGTGCATCTATGCCCGGTATGATGGACACAATTCTTAACCTCGGTCTTAACGAAGAAGTTGTTGAAGTTATGGCTAAAAAATCCGGCAACCCCCGCTGGGCTTACGACTGCTACAGAAGATTCATCCAGATGTACTCTGACGTAGTTATGGAAGTAGGTAAGAAATACTTCGAAGAACTCATCGATAAGATGAAAGAAGAAAAAGGCGTTAAGCTTGACGTTGAACTCACAGCTGACGACCTCAAAGAACTCGCTAACCAGTTCAAAGCTGAATATAAAGCAAAAATCGGTCAGGACTTCCCCTCCGACCCCAAAGAACAGCTTATGGGCGCTGTTAAAGCCGTATTCCGTTCTTGGGACAACCCCCGTGCAAACGTTTACCGTCGTGACAACGATATTCCCTACTCTTGGGGTACAGCCGTAAACGTACAGGCTATGGCGTTCGGTAATATGGGCGAAGACTGCGGTACAGGCGTTGCGTTCACACGTGACCCCGCTACAGGCGAAAAGAAACTCATGGGCGAATTCCTTACAAACGCACAGGGCGAAGACGTTGTTGCAGGTGTTCGTACACCTATGCCCATCGCTCAGATGGCTGAAAAATTCCCTGCTGCTTTCACTCAGTTCAAGGAAGTTTGCCAGATCCTTGAAAATCACTACCATGATATGCAGGATATGGAATTCACTGTAGAAAACGAAAAACTCTATATGCTCCAGACTCGTAACGGTAAGAGAACAGCTCAGGCTGCTCTTAAGATCGCTTGCGACCTCGTTGACGAAGGCATGATCACAGAACAGCAGGCTGTTCTTATGATCGACCCCAGAAACCTCGATACACTTCTCCACCCTCAGTTCGACGCTAAAGCGCTCAAGGCTGCTAACGTTGTTGGTAAGGGTCTCGGTGCTTCCCCCGGTGCTGCTTGCGGTCAGGTAGTATTCTCTGCCGAAGATGCAAAAGCTTGGAACGAAGCAGGCAAGAAAGTTATTCTTGTTCGTCTCGAAACATCCCCCGAAGATATCGAAGGTATGAAAGCCGCTCAGGGTATCCTTACAGTTCGCGGCGGTATGACAAGCCATGCAGCAGTTGTTGCCCGCGGTATGGGTAAATGTTGCGTTTCCGGTTGCGGCGAGATCAAGATGGACGAAGAAAACAAGAAGTTCGAGCTCGCAGGCAAGACATACGTTGAAGGCGACGTTATCTCCATCGACGGTTCTACAGGTAAGATCTACGGCGAAGCTGTTCCCACAGTTGACGCTACTATCGCCGGCGAATTCGGCAGAATTATGGCTTGGGCTGACAAATACAGAAAGCTCAAAGTTCGTACAAACGCTGATACTCCCACAGATGCTAAGAAAGCTCGCGAACTCGGTGCTGAAGGTATCGGTCTCTGCCGTACAGAGCATATGTTCTTCGGCGAAGGCAGAATCGACGCATTCCGCGAAATGATCTGCTCCGAAACAGTTGAAGAAAGAGAAGTTGCTCTTGCTAAGATCCTTCCTATGCAGCAGGCTGACTTTGAAGCCCTCTACGAAGCTCTCGAAGGTACACCCGTTTGCATCCGTTTCCTTGACCCCCCGCTCCACGAATTCGGTCCCACAGAAGAAGCTGACATCGAAGCTCTCGCTGCTGCACAGGGTAAATCTGTTGAAGCAATCAAGAACATCATCGCTTCTCTCCACGAATTCAACCCCATGATGGGTCACCGTGGCTGCCGTCTTGCAGTAACATATCCTGAAATTGCAAAGATGCAGACAGCTGCTGTTATCCGTGCTGCTATCAACACACAGAAGAACCACCCCGATTGGAACGTTAAACCCGAAATTATGATTCCTCTCGTTGGCGAAGTTAAAGAACTTAAGTTCGTTAAGAGCGTAGTTGTTGCAACAGCTGATGCTGAAATCGCTGCTGCAGGCGTTAAACTTGACTACGAAGTTGGTACAATGATCGAAATTCCTCGTGCTTGCCTCACAGCCGATGATATCGCTGCTAATGCTGACTTCTTCTGCTTCGGTACAAACGACTTGACACAGATGACATACGGCTTCTCTCGTGACGACGCAGGTAAGTTCCTCAACGCTTACTACGATGTTAAGATCTTCGAAAACGATCCTTTCGCTAAACTCGACCAGACAGGTGTTGGCAAACTTATGAATATGGCTATCACTCTCGGTAAGCCCGTTAACCCCAACCTCCACGTTGGTATTTGCGGCGAACACGGCGGTGACCCCACATCCGTAGAATTCTGCCACAAGCTCGGTCTTGATTATGTTTCTTGCTCTCCTTTCCGCGTGCCGATCGCAAGACTCGCAGCGGCTCAGGCAGCTATCAAAGAATCCAAATAATCAATATTGATTGTTTTAGGGCAGACGAAAATTTCTGCTCAAGCACAAATTAAATAACCACGCAGACCTTGTAGGATAAATCCTATGAGGTCTGTTTTTTCTTCAGAAGTGGCGAAAAACCTTGAATTTACGGGCATTTTTGATGATAAAATCAGAGTTTTATTCTCATCGTGGTTTAACTTTGAGAATACGATTTCTCGTCTCATGCGATAAAATGACGTTGCCCGACAACATTGATAATACAAAAAGCACGCCCGCGGGCGTGCTTTTTATTTATGCCATTCAGTTATCAGCAACCGCAACCGCAATTACGGCTGTTACCGCATCCGCAGCAAGAAATAAGAATGAGGGCGATGATAATGATCCAAAGAATGTTGTCGTCGTTAAAAAGATTGCAAAGGCAGTTCATAAGGTCCTCCTATATAATAAAATCAAACTTATTTTCTTTTCATAGGCTCAAGATTTTTTTGTTCGCCTATCTGTTATTATTTTATGCCGTTTCCCTTTTTGTGACACAAAATACATAAAGGCGATTCTTTTCTTGCTCCGATGTATTTTCGGGAGCGTCTCTTGCGCTCCTACTGCATTATATGGAGGAAGCGAGATATTGGTGCAAAGAAAAAACAAGCGGAGCTTGTCCGCTTGTTTTTTCTCATTCTTCTCTTTCAAAAACTTTTATATTTTCCTTATTCATTCTGTACATATACACGTCGCCGGAGAAAGTTTTTTCCTCCGTGTTACCCTGCTGGCGCGAAAAATAAAATCTGCCGTCGCCAAAAGAGTAAACACCCGTAGAGCCAAGTGAGAAATGGCATCCGTGTCTTACACCATCGTCGCTCTTGCCTATTTTCGCAAAAGAAAGAACGTTGCCCTTTTCGCCGCCTCTGCCGAGAAGCTCCTTATATTCGGGAGCTGCCTTGCCGTCGATAAAGAACATTTTGAAGTTTTCATACTGCGGCTTCCAACCGATATACACCGCAACAAGCCAAGCCTCGCTATACGCATCGTATTCGAGGTTTTGCACGCCCCACGTTGTGTTACCCGTCGGGAAGAAATATCTTTCCTCGCACGCATCGGGACCGGAGTGGTGCGGTTCTGTCTGTGTCAAAGGGCGGCCGTATTTTTCAAAAACATCGGGCGAATATTGGAGTATTATCTGGTTATCGTTGTCCGTTCTCTCGTTTTCGCCGTAGATACCGTATGCGACCATAATCTTCTTTTCGCCGTCCTTACCCGCGCCGAAAACGGGACCGTATGCAGTTCCGTCAATGCCGCTGCAGCCGTAGCGGTGCGCGCAACCGCTTACCTCGTCAGTTTCCATATAATCGCGTACGGGGTCGGCAAGCCAAACCGCGCTCATAACTCCGTCCTGCTCCGCATCCATTTCCATTCGGTCTATTTTTTCCGCATCGAAACAGACAAGATAAAAAGCGTCTTCTTCCGCGAGGGCTTTGCCCGTGCGCTCCATTATTCCCTGACCGATGGAATCGTGCTTGAGTTCGAGCGAGCCATATACCCTGCCCCTGTCCGCATCAAACGTGATGCAGCCGAGGTGCCCCACAATATTTTTAACGCTGCCCACAGGGTTTCCCGCAAGGTCTGTTTTGAGAAGTATCGTTGTGAAAGAATAATATACAAATCCGTTTTTCGCATCAAGCGCAATGCCCTGAACGTGCCCCTCTTTCCAAGAGCCGCTGGGAATATATTTTGGAAAATTCATAATCTCCTCCGAATATGAAAGTTTATATAAGTATGATACCATATAAAGGCAGTTTTTGCAAGTAGGGTCAGAAAAAAGGGCGCTCCCGCACCAATATCATTAAGTTAACAAAAAGAAAAGGCTCTCCCTTTGGGAGAGCTCCCGCTGTAGGCGGGTGAGAGGGCAATATTCCTAGGGGAAATGCCCTTTCCGTCACGCTTCTCGTGCCACCTCCCCCAGAGGGGGAGGCTTAACTTAATGACATTGGCTCACACACCCTTTTTCTTCTTTTTTCTCACAAGAACCATTATGACGCATATGCCCGAAAGGACAATAACAAACGCCGCCAAGAAGTACCACACGTTGGGGGCTTCATCCTCCACGAGCTCCGCATAAAAGTCCTCTACAACGTACATATTTGCGTTCATTATTTCGGCACATTCGTAAAGCTCATAGACTCTGCCGTTTTCAATGCCCATATTTCCCTCTATAACACATGGGAAAAGGTATTCGCCCGTGTCGCTTTTTATGTACGCAAACCACGCGCTGTAATAATCCTCCGTTACGTTATCCCAAAGGGATTCGTCAAATTTCGTTTGTTCTTGTTCGTCGCCTCCGATATATGGACGGGAACTATTATCGGCATCATAGCTTAAAAAGGATACGTTTTTGATTTTGCCAAGATCGCCCGAAAGCAGCACCTCATCAAGCGCGGCAAACCATTCCTCGTTCAAAGGAAGTGGCGTTTGGTAATGTGTGTCGGCTCTTGTTTCATCAAGGTAGGGATAATATACTATCTTCATAAAATAATATCCTTCTTTTTCATACCCCGACTCACCGTCAACAATGCAGTCCCATTCATCTTCATAGATAAACTTTGAAAACTTTTTGCCATCCAGAAGCTTTTTATAAAAAACATCGTCGCTTATGTGCTTTCCGTAATATTGAATTTTATCAAGGTCGAAGTTGAAATAAAGGTCTATCTCCCCACAAGCCTCGGCTTTTGCTTCTGCCAACCAATACTCGGACGTTTTAAGCTCTGAAATGTTGTTGGCAAAAATGTTAAATGTGAAAAGAATAAGTGTTAGCAATAGAGCAAATATCTTTTTCATAAATTGCAACCTTTCATTTGCAACAAAAAAAGCGAAGCAAAATTATGTACAATCATTCGTCCTGCTTCGCTTTTTATCAAATTGTCAAATTAAATTATAATGTAAATTAAGCTTTGCCGTTGGAGCCGAGAACGTCAACGAGCTTGTGCTTAACCATCTTCTTAACTTCCGCACGAGCAACCGTAAGGTACGTTCTGGGGTCGAATACGGAGGGCTCGTTTGCCATAACGCGGCGGATACCTGCTGTCATAGCAAGACGGATGTCGGAGTCGATGTTGATCTTACATACAGCCATAGAAGCAGCCTTGCGAAGCTGTTCTTCGGGGATACCTACAGCATCCGGGAGAGCGCCGCCGAGCTGGTTGATCTCCTGAACGTATTCCTGGGGTACGGAAGAAGCACCGTGGAGAACGATCGGGAAGCCGGGGAGTCTCTTTTCGATTTCTTCGAGGATATCGAAACGGAGCGGAGGCGGAACGAGAATGCCCTTTTCATTTCTTGTGCACTGTTTAGCTGTGAACTTGTATGCACCGTGGGATGTACCGATGGAGATAGCGAGGGAGTCAACGCCTGTGCGTTCAACGAATTCCTGAACTTCTTCGGGACGTGTATAAGAAGAATGTTCAGCAACAACGTCATCTTCAACGCCGGCAAGAACGCCGAGCTCGCCTTCTACAACTACGCCGTGAGCGTGAGCGTATTCAACAACTTTCTTTGTAAGAGCGATGTTGTCTTCAAAGGAGTAGTGAGAGCCGTCGATCATAACGGAGGAGAAACCGCCGTCTATGCAGGATTTGCAGATATCGAAGTCTGCGCCGTGATCAAGGTGGAGAGCAAGATCAACGCCTGTGTCTTCAACAGCAGCTTTTGCAAGGCCCATAAGATATGCGTGCTTCGCATATTTTCTTGCACCTGCGGAAACCTGAAGGATAACGGGGGAGTTTTCTTCAGCGCAAGCTTCCGTGATAGCCTGGATGATCTCCATATTGTTGATGTTGAAAGCACCGATAGCGTAGCCGCCTTCGTAAGCTTTTTTGAACATTTCTTTTGTTGTTACTATAGCCATTTATTGTTCCTCATTTCCGCATACTTAAAGTATGCAAAATATTTTCTATGAATTTATTTTACACTATAATTTCCTTTTTTGCAATATACTTTCGATGAATATTAAAAAAATTCACGGAAATAATGAAAAAAGAATATATTTTTTCAAAAAACTATTTACTTTGTGGGAAGTTTGTGGTATAATTCATAACCGTATGGACCACAGCACAGTCTGCGGATATAAGGCCGAAAGGCGCTTCACCCACCGCTTACTTTGCTCTTGGCGTACAAAATAATATTTAATTTTTTATGAGGTGAAATTATGTTACTCAAAGAACAGAAGCAGGCTATCATCGCCGCTAACCAGGCACACGCTAACGACACAGGTTCTCCCGAAGTTCAGATCGCTATTCTCACAACAAGAATCGCTGAACTCACAGAGCACCTTAAGAAGAACCCCCAGGACAACCACAGCCGCCGCGGTCTTTTCAAAATGGTTGGTAAGAGAAGAAACCTTCTCGGTTACCTCCAGAAAAAAGATATCAACCGCTACCGTGCTATCATCGAAAAACTCGGTATCAGAAAATAAGTTTGATACAAAAAAGGGACGGAACGCACACTACGCTTCGTCCCTTTTAGCAATTCCTCATTTTTAAAAGCTTGCGTAATGTTTGATTTTTGTATAGCAGTTAAACGAGCGCCGAAAGGCTTTCGGCTTTCATTTAAGTGCTAAACAACTTCGGGCATTACGCCAAAATAAAAAATACTAAAATAATATGGAGGCAAAAAATGTTCGAAAATTACAGAGTGTTCAATTACACATACGCCGGCAGACCCCTTACCGTTGAAACAGGCAAGGTTGCAGGTCTTGCAAACGGTTCTTGTATGATCCGCTACGGCGAAACAACTATCCTCGCTTGCGCTACAGCCAGCGCTAAGCCCCGCGACGGCATCGATTTTCTTCCCCTTTCCGTTGACTACGACGAAAAGATGTATGCCGTAGGCAAGATCCCCGGCGGTTACCTTCGCCGCGAAGGCAGACCCACAGAAAAAGCAATACTCACAAGCCGCGTTATCGACAGACCCGTTCGTCCTCTCTTCCCCAAGGACCTTCGCAACGACGTAGCTCTCACACTTACGGTTATGTCCGTTGACCAGGACTGCTCCCCCGAAATTACAGCTATGATCGGCGCTTCCATCGCCCTCTCCATCTCCGATATTCCGTGGAACGGACCTATCGGCGGTGCGTTCGTCGGCCTTGTTGACGGAGAGATCGTTATCAACCCCACGGCAGAACAGCGCAAAGTAAGCGCGCTCGAACTCACAGTTGCTGCAAGCGAAAAGAAAGTCGTTATGATCGAAGCAGGCGCTAAAGAAGTTCCCGACGACGTTATGTTCGATGCTATTATGAAGGCTCACGAAGAGATCAAAGACCTTCTCAAGTTCATCAACCAGATTATCGCAGAAGTTGGCAAGCCCAAGTTTGATTACCCCTCTTGCGAGCTCGATCACGATATGTTCGATAAGATCTTCGCTTTCTGCGAAGCAGACGTTATGGAAGCTCTCGACACAGACGACAAAAACGTTCGCGATGCAAAAATGCAGCCAATTATGGACAGAATCGAAGAAACATTCTCCGAAGAATATCCCGACCTCGCTGTTGTTCTTCCCGAACTCATCTATAAAATCCAGAAGAAGATCGTTCGCCGCTGGCTCCTCGTTGACAAGAAACGTGTTGACGGCAGAGGCATGAACGACCTCCGTCCCCTCGCTTCCGAGGTTGCACTTCTTCCCCGCGTACACGGCTCCGGCCTCTTTACCCGCGGTCAGACACAGGTTCTTACAATCGCTACCATCGGCGCTCTTTCCGACAGCCAAATGCTCGAAGGACTTGATGAAGAAACAGAAAAGAGATATATGCACCACTACAATATGCCCGGCTACTCCACAGGTGAAGCTAAAGCTATCCGTAGCCCCGGCAGACGTGAGATCGGCCACGGTGCCCTCGCAGAACGCGCTCTCGTTCCCGTTCTTCCCTCCGTTGAAGAATTCCCCTATGCTATCCGCCTTGTTTCCGAAGTAGTTTCCTCCAACGGTTCCACATCTCAGGCTTCCATCTGCGGCTCTACGCTCGCTCTTATGGATGCAGGTGTTCCGATCAAAGCTCCCGTTGCAGGTATTTCCTGCGGTCTTATCACAGCAGAAGACGGCTCTTTCGACACAATGCTCGACATCCAGGGTCTTGAAGACTTCTACGGCGATATGGACTTCAAGGTTGCAGGTACACACAAGGGTATCACAGCTATCCAGATGGACCTCAAGATAGATGGTCTTACACCCGAAATCATCAAGCAGGCATTTGAACAGACACACAAAGGCCGTGATTACATCATCGACGAAGTTATGCTCAAAGCTATCGCAGAACCCCGCGCAGATGTAAGCCCCTACGCTCCCAAGCTCATCCAGATGAAGATCAACCCCGACAAGATCCGTGACGTTATCGGTTCCGGCGGTAAGATCATCCAGAAGATCACAGCAGACACAGGCGCGAAGATCGACATCAACGATGACGGCACAGTTTACATCCTCGCTGTTAACCGTGAATCCGCACAAGAAGCAAAGAACATCATCGACGCTATCGTATTCGAGCCCGTTGACGGTTGCTGCTACACAGGTACTGTTACAAGAATCATCCCCATCGGTGCTTTCGTAGAGATCGCTCCCGGCAAGGAAGGTCTTGTTCACATCTCCAAGCTCGCTAACAGAAGAGTTGAAAAGGTTGAAGACGTTGTTGAAGTTGGCGACGTTGTAACTGTTAAGTTCCTCGGTACAGATGAAAAAGGCAGACTCAACCTCTCTATGAGAGATGCTAATAACTAAATAATATAAAAGAGCTGACCGCGGTCAGCTCTTTTTTTATATCGCATAGGAAATATGGTATCTATAACAAAATACGATGCCAAAGGCAATGTTATTTCCGTTGATAAATATTCCACCTTATCTTCCGATTAAACACTAAAACGCACCCCAAGGGGTGCGTTTTATGCTGTATTCAATTATTTTTGCCGTACACGGTCATAGCAACACCCGTGTCGTTCACAAGTATATCTTTAGGCAGCTTCAAGAATTTAAGTGTAACGTAAAAGTCGCCTGCGGCACCGGAGATGTTACCTATCTGTATAAAATATACCACCCAAAACCAGCTCTGCGGCAATACCGCACAGAGCACGCCGAGCACCGCGCCCCATATAACAACGGGCGCAAGAGCTATAATGATATAGCTTCTCTTGTTGAAATACGCTTCGCTGCCTGCGTAAGCATAAATAAGCGTAAAGCCGTATTTCGGTTTCACACCGCTGAAATGCTTCATAAACACACCATGGACCAGCTCATGCAGAATGATATACGCAACGTATCCAAGCATCATAACGGCAAGCTTTATAAGCGGTGCGTACCACACCTCGCCATCGCCAAAGAAAGTATCTATCGGCACGATATAAGCGCCGAGCATGGCAAGCGCAAGCATTATAACAAGCGCTATACCGTTCACCAAAATCATAAGCTTTTTATTTTTTTGCAAGTCTATTTCAAGTATCTTGCCGTAGCCTTCCGGCAAAGAGAGGGAGTTTTCCATAAAAGTCTCCTCTTATACCTTCGTAAGCTTTGCGTAGGTAGCCATAAGTTTTTTCGTTCCTACGTTATCGAACGCAATTTCATAAAGAATATCCGCGCCCATCGCTTTCGCAGAAAGCACAGTTCCCACGCCAAAAGTGATATGCTTTACCCTATCGCCTGCACGGAACGTTTCCACGGAGGATTGCGCCTTGCCGACGTTTGCGGAAATGGCGCTGCGAGAGAAGAGCTCGTTGGATATGCGGACTTTTCTCGTCTTTTCGCCGTATTCCGTTTTCGGTTTTTCCTTGGGCTTAGGAACGTCCTCGTTCTTATATTCCGCCGCAATCTCGCCTATAAAGCGGGATTGCGGGTTGTACATCGTTCTGCCGTAGAAAAGACGCTCGCGCGTATGTATCATAAAGAGCCTGTCTTTTGCTCTTGTTATAGCAACGTAAGCAAGTCTGCGTTCTTCCTCCAGCTCTTCCGCCTCCATAACGGAGCGTGCGCTCGGGAAAAGATCCTCTTCCATACCGGGCAGGAACACCACAGGGAATTCAAGTCCCTTTGCGCTGTGGATCGTCATAAGCACGACTGCGTCTGCGCTTGCATCGTAATTATCAACATCCGCAACAAGTGCAATATCTTCAAGGAAGCCTTCGAGCGTTGCGTTTTCATTATTATGCTCATACTCTGCGGCATAGGAAATAAGTTCGCGAACGTTTTCGCTTCTTTCGGTGGATTCACCGTTTTCTTCCGCTGCGCGAAGCATTTCGCCGTAGCCGGAAAGCTCTATCGTCTTTTCAACAAGCTTTGCAAGTCCCTCTTCTCTTGCAATCTTGCGAAGACCGTAAATGAGGTAAACGAACATTTCAAATTTGCCGGCAGATTTTGAGACTGCGGGGTAAGAACGCGCACTTTCCATAATGGAGAACATACTCTTTCCGACAGTTTCGGAAAGAAGCTCTATCTGGTTTATCGTCGCTTCACCGATCTTACGTTTGGGCTCGTTTATGATACGGCGCAAGCGAAGGTTATCGTTTCCGTTGGAAACAACGGAAAGATAAGCGATAATATCCTTAACTTCCTTACGCTCGAAGAAGCGAACGCCGCCAAGGAGTCTGTACGGCACGCCGCTTTTTGCAAATACGTTTTCAAGCGCACCGGATTGTGCGTTTACTCTGTAAAGCACGGCAAAATCGCCGTATTTTCTCTTTTCGCGGATGATAAGCTCCATTATCTTGTTTACGATAAATTTCGCTTCATCATTCTGTGTTTCGACCTTTTTAACCGTTATCTTTTCGCCGGGGCCTCGGCACGCGCGCAGTTCCTTGCCGCGTCTGCCGAAATTGTGGCGGATAACGGAGTTTGCCGCCCCAAGGATAGCTTCTGTCGAACGGTAATTATCCTCCAGCTTTATAACAGAGGCATTTTTGATTTTTTCGTCGAAAGTGAGGATGTTTTCAACCGTTGCACCGCGGAATTTGTAAATACTCTGGTCATCATCGCCAACGACCATAAGGTTACCGTAGCCATCAGAAAGGATACGCGCAAGCTCAAATTGCGCATAGTTCGTGTCCTGGAACTCGTCAATAAGCACATAGCGGAACTTTTTCTGATAATATTCGCGCACATCTGCATTTGTTTTAAGCATAAGCACGGTCTTCATAATTATATCGTCAAAGTCAACAGCACCTGCCTCTGTCAGCCTTGCCTGGTACATCGCATAAAGGGAGGAAATCATCTGCATCTTGAAATCATTATGAGATATATCCGCATCAAAATCGTGCGGAGTCATAAGCTGATCCTTCGCTTTGCTTATCTGTGAGATTACCGTTTTAGCCGTAAGTGTTTTTTCGTCTATATTAAGCTGCTTCATACACTCCGTTATAACTTTTTTGGAGTCATCCGCATCATATATTGTAAAGTGGTTATCAAGCCCCGCTTCCTTGCTGTGTGAACGAAGCATACGCAAGCACATAGAATGGAACGTGCCGCACCAAACATCGTTTGCACTTTCACCCACGATGTTTGTAAGTCTTGTTTTCATCTCGTTTGCGGCTTTGTTTGTAAATGTTATGGCAAGTATCTGCCACGGAGCAGGAGGCGCTACAGCAAAATCCGCAAGAGTTTCTTCGGAAATTTCATCCTCTTGCAAAAGGGATTCAAGCTCTTTTATGTATTCTTCGGAAACGCCCGCAGGAACAATATCGGAAAGATAAGCGTTACCGTATTTCAAAATAAAAGATATTCTGTTTACAAGCAGTGTGGTCTTACCCGTGCCCGCTCCCGCAAGAACAAGAAGCGGACCGTTTACGGTAAACACAGCTTTTCTCTGCATTTCATTGAGAAAACCGTATTTTTTTTCAAACAGCGCTTTCTTGGCATCAAGGTATCGCGCGGAGAGTCCGCGTACTTCATTAGACATCTGTTAAAACCGTCCTTTCATTCAGAAAAGTAAAATCAACAACATATTACTTTGATTATACCATAAAATTCAAATTAAAGCAACATAAAAAAATTACAAATTGTCGCATATTGTCGTAAAACATTTTTCATAAAACTATTGTTTTTTGTTTTTCTTTGTGATATGATGTTATTTAGTAAAATTATATTTCGGCATTATTCTTCGCGCAGCGATGGAAAAGCTCATCGTTCGCGCATATATAATAATATTTTTTCATTGCCGCAAGGCAATAATTTTATTTTGGAGGTATATCTTGAACAACAATAACTACAATAGACCCACAAACCGTCCTGTACAGAACGGTGCAAGACCCGCGCAGAACGGCACAAGACCCACGCAGAATGGCAGACCCGTGCAGAACGGCGCAAGACCTATTCAAAACGGAAGACCCACGCAAAGCCCCAAGCCGCCCAAAAAGAAAATGCGTTTTCACCCCAATAAGGATGGCATTATGGCAATAATCGTACTTTTGCTCATCGTTGCTATCGCGATAACAGTTGTCGTTTGCGTTATCAAAGCAATAACAAACGCTATAAACTCCGGAAAAACCGATGACACTACTGTTTCCACAGTTGATACAAGCACTACGGAAATCACCACGGAAGCAACGACCATCCTTACAGACCTTGCAACTACAGCTCCTGTTGTCGGCGCATGGAATGAAGGGTATGTTCTTCAGAACTACTCCAACACAAAAGTAAACGAGGGCGATCTCATCCTTGTAAACTACAATTACGAATACACATTCCCCTCCACGATGGAAAAGAAGATAGATTCTCTTTATCATAAAGAGGGCCATAATTCCGCTTATGTACTCGGAACAGATACAAGACTCAACACCTCCATCGTACATAACCTCGCGCAGATGCTCACCGCTATGAAAACGGCAAACATCGTAACGCTTTCGAACGGCTACAACCTTCAGGTCGCTTCCGGCTATAGAACATACAGCTATCAGAACGAGCTTTATAACAAAGCCGTTGCAAACGGCACGGAAGGATATTCCGCTATAGCAGGTCATTCCGAGCACCACACAGGTCTTGCTTTCGATATCAAGGTGTTCTATAAAGCAGCAGACGGCAAAACGGCTACGTACGACCTTCGTGCAGCGGAACAGGATTGGATCCTTGCAAACTGTGCAAACTACGGTTTCATCCTCCGCTACCCGGCAGAAAAGGTTGATATAACAAAGATCCTTGAAGAATCCTGGCACTTCCGCTACGTTGGCGTTCCCCATGCAAAATATATCACGGAAAACGCTATTTGCCTTGAAGAATACATAGACCTCTTGCGCGAAAAGCACACATACGGTAAATCCGAGCCCCTTAGTGTAATGGCAAACGCGAAAGAGTATCTGGTCTACTTCGTTCCCGCAAGCGTTGAAAGCGATGTAACAGCAGTTACCGTTCCCGCCTCCGGCAGCTACACAGTATCCGGCAACAACGTTGACGGATTCATCGTTACGGTTGAAAAATAAGCGAACAGTGCCGATTTTACGCAAATTTTTTATGTTATTATAAAAATCCCGCTTACAAAAGCGGGATTTTCAATATAAAGAGGTGAAAATATGTCATCATGGAACCCTTGGCACGGTTGCCGTAAGATAAGCGCGGGATGCCTTAACTGCTACGTTTACAGGCGCGACGGCAAGTTCGATAAAGATGCCTCAAACGTTGTGAAAAATGCAGATTTCGACCTTCCCCTGCGCCTTAAAAGAGATAAAACTTACAAAATAACGAACGACGACGGCATTGTTTATACCTGCTTTACCTCTGACTTTTTTCTTGAAGAAGCAGATGCATGGAGGGTCGAATGTTGGCAAATGATAAAGCGCCGTTTCGACCTGCATTTTCTTATCATCACAAAGCGAATACACAGATTTGCGGAGTGTACTCCTTCAGATTGGGGAGAGGGATACCCGAACGTTACCATCTGTTGTACGGTTGAAAACGAAGATATGGCGCGTTTTCGTCTGCCGATATACAAAGAAGCAAAGATAAAGCACAAAATGATAATCTGCGAACCGCTTCTCTCAAAGATAAACCTTTCCCCTTACCTTGATAATACTATAGAGGAAGTCCTTGTAGGCGGAGAATCGGGAAATGAAGCGCGCATTTGCAATTACGATTGGGTGCTCGACATAAGGGCGCAATGTATCGAGGCGGGCGTTCCCTTTTCTTTCCGTCAAACGGGCGCGCGCCTTCAAAAAGACGGCAAAATATACCGCATACGCCGCGAATTTCAACACGTTCAGGCAAAAAAAGCGGGGATAGATACTAATGATTTGACTTGATATACAAAAATATGTTAATATAGTATTTTACTAAAATTCTATATCGTAAGGATGCTGGTAATTACACGGTAGGGGCGAACTGTGTTCGCCCGCAGGAGACCGCAAGGCTCCCCTGCATATAACGGATTTATAGGCAAAATTCGGCAGAGATATTGTTTCCTCTAACGATTTGTGTTAAATGAGATAATGAGAGGTATGGACTTTGCCCGATACATTTACAATACAAATGCGAAACTTGCGACAAAAGGATAGCAACAATGTTTACAACAAATAAAAAGAAAATACAGAGATACTTGGAGCAAAAGACAGATAACAATAAATGTGCGTTTGACATTCTCCTTTTGGACTATTTAGATGGAACATTAAAAGAAAATCTAATATCCATAGGAATAAGGAAAGTTGAAATACGCATAGATTGGCTTGACGATATAAAGTGTATTGGAATACAAGGACGATATAAAGAATACTATATTGACTTACAAATTTATCCGAATGAATTTAGTGTTTCCTTTGATTTGGATGAACCGGATGAGGATGCAACATATCCTCTTGAAAGCAAAGAACAGCTTTACAACGTGCTTTTTAACACAACCAAAGCACTATAATGACTCAAAAAATCCATCACGATTATATAATCGCGATGGATTTTTTCATCCTTATGAAAATCAGCCATTTCGGCTGATTTTCTTTATATATAAGACTTATCTATATCGACTACGGAGAAATAATTTTTGTCTATTGATTTTACTATAGTTTCAATATCCTCGCGTATTTCATCATCGCTTTTTTTAATATCAAACGGAACGACAACGTCAAATATCACGTTTGTATGCGTAGGACCCGTTACCATACGGAAATCGTGTATGCTTAGCTTGTGATCTATGCACTTAACAAGGGAGGCGATCTTCTCTTTGACCTCAAGCGTCACGGCATCGTCTGTTATAATGGGATCCATATGTATAACAGCATCACATTTAAGCTTTTCGCGAAGGTCTTTTTCAATATTGTCTATCATATCGTGGGTTTCAAGCAGATCCGCATCAGCAGGAACCTCCGCATGGAGAGAGATCATTGTTCTTCCGGGGCCATAATCGTGCACGATAAGATCGTGTATGCCTGCAATGCCATTGTGAGAATAAACTATGCTTGATATTTTTTCAATAAATTCTTCACTTGGCGGCTCTCCGAGCAATGGGTCTATCGTTTCCTTCGCCGCGCGAAGCCCAGAGAAAAGGATAAACGCAGAAACTGCAAGACCGCAGTAAGCATCTATATTCACGTCAAAAAAACGGGAAATGAGAAGACAAACAAGAACAACGCTTGTTGCCACACAGTCGGAAAGGCTGTCAACGCCTGTCGCTTTCATTGCTGAAGAATCTATTTTTTTGCCTATGCCGAAATTATATACAGCCATATATGCTTTTATAAGCACGGATATTACAAGGATAACGACCGCAACAATGCTGAATTCCACAGGTTCGGGGGAAAATATTTTTTCCACGGAGGATTTTCCAAGCTCAAAGCCAACAAGTATTATGAGCATAGAAACAATAAGACCGGAAACGTACTCTATTCTTCCGTGGCCGAACGGGTGGTGCTTATCGGGCTTTTGCTCCGACATACGGAACCCGAGAAGCGTTATAACGGAAGAACCGGCATCCGATAAATTATTGAGTGCATCCGCAAGAACGGAAATAGCACCGCTGATGCTGCCCGCAATAAGTTTTATCGAAAACAGCAATACATTAAAAAATATACCTATAATACCGCACAGTGTGCCGTATTTCCCGCGCACAGACACATCTTCCGTATTTTCGCGGTTTTTTATAAAAATTCCAGCTAAAAGATTTATCATCTATATCTCCAAAAGTTATCTTAATTATTTGCGTGTAATTTTTATTTTACCATAATTTTTGTATAAAATCAAGCTATGTTTTTTGATTTATATTTTTTACAAACAAAATCTCTTTGTTCTTTACAAACAAATCGTTTTGTGATATTATATATTATGTATAATTATTTGAAAGGATTCAGCGATGGAAAAACTTATTCCCTTTATAATGTGCATAATCTTTATACTTATCGCATTTTTCCTTTGGAAAGCCGCCCTCAAAATAAGTTCTTTTGCCGCGCGCCGAAAAATTCTCTCTTACAGCCGCGCAAGCGAGGAGGCTACGAGCGTGCTCCTTATTTCATATTTCGGGGATTTTTCCGTTTTGACGAACACTTTCCTACCCATCAAAACAACGCGCGGCACCGTTTATACAGACGTTGATAACATCGTCATTCTGCCCACCTGCATTGCCGTGGTTGAAGTAAAAAGTATGAAGGGGCAGATATTTACAGGCAACGCACACAAATGGCATCAGAGCGTACGCCTTAAAAACGGTGAACGCAAAGAGATAGACTTTGAAAACCCCGTCATCAAAAATGAGCGCCACATTGTTACGCTCACGCAGATATTCGAGCGTGAAAATATTCCCACACCTCCCATATACAATATAGTTATGTTTTCTTCGGATAAAGTCGTTTTTTCCGAAGATCAGCCGGAAGTTTATACAAGAAGCGCAGCTATTGAAAAAATGCGCGCCCTTTCCAAGAGAGGCAAGAAGTTCACCTTCAAAGAAAAGCGCACCATTATACGCGCAATAAAAAAATATTCGACAAGTGCCGGGGTCGCTCGCGCTCATAACGCAAAAATCAGCAAAATGGCAAAAAAAGAAGAGAAATAAAAGTTTTTTCACCATCGCAAACCGACCGTTTTTTCGGATAAACAAGAATATACTTTTACTATGGAAGTATATTCGCTTTCAACTAAGTTTATTCGAAAGGACGTTTCAAAATGAAAAAAAATCTCTCTCTTTTCGCCATTGTCATATCCTGCTCCCTTATGCTTGCGGTCTGCACGGTCTTTATCCTTGTCTCTCCCCATAAAGATTCCGTTGCGCCCTCTCTTCCCTGCGATATTTCCGAAAGCTTTGCCGAAAATGAAATAAAGCAGCTTGTTTCCCTCGGCGTGCTCGGCACGCAGAAAAGCGGGGACGATGTGTTCTTTCTTCCCACAAGCGATGTTACGCGTGAATATTTTGCTTGTTCCATTGTAAGATTTTTCAGCATAAACGTAGAGGATTATGCCTCCTTTGAGTTGAATATAGCCGACCAAGCCAATATTTCCAAGGAAAACCTTCCCTTTATCCGCGCCTGTCTTGCAAACGGTCTTATGGAAACAGTAACGCTTGAAGAAAAGGAATATTTTTTACCGAATACCCCCATCTCTCGCGAGGAAGCAGCCAATATTATCGGCTCGCTTTCCACAGCAATCATTGCCACAACTCGCGCGGACGGATTTTCAGATATGGAAACAGCGGAAGAAAATTACATAAATAACCTTACAAAGCTTATAGACCTTCAGGTACTTATAGGGTATCCCGACGGCACCATAAAACCCAAAAATACGCTTACGCGCGAAGAATTTGCAGTAATGCTATGGCGCGTTTTGCAAAACGAAAGTTTTTAACAAGATATTTTTACAAGATAAAGGAAAAGTTATGCCCACAAAAGAAGCCGAAAAATTTGTCGATTCCTCTGTTATGGAGGGTATGACCTCCATCCGCGCCGTAATTTCCGGCTCGCAGGCAGGTGTAAACGACAGAAAAATAGAAAAAATTCTTTTCGATAAAGCCAAAGAAAAAAGCAAAATGCGCGAGCTATCTTATTTGAAAGCAAAATCGCACGAGCTCGGCTTTGAAATAAAATTCACCAATGCAGAGGAAATAGACTCCCTTTCCATCGGTCAAAGCCATGGCGGCATCCTCGCTTTCACAAGCGGCAGAACCATCAAAAATATAAAAGAAGCAAACATCAAGCAGAAAGGATTCTACGTTTTTCTGCAAGGCATAGAAGACCCATATAACTTCGGCTATTCCCTTCGTTCGCTTTATGCGGCGGGGGTGGACGGCATAGTTCTTGAAAAACGCAACTGGATGAGTGCGGCGGGCGTTGTCTGCCGCGCCTCTGCGGGTGCTTCCGAGCTTTTCGACCTCTCTTGGGGCGAGCCCGATGAAATTGCAAAAGTTTTCCGCCAAAACGGATACACCATCATCGCCGCAGATAAAACGGTAGATGCCGTTTCCGTATATGACACGGATATTGAATACCCCGTTCTCCTTGTTGTCGGCGGTGAAAAGAGAGGTATTTCCTCCGCCTTTGCCGCACATTGCGACAAAACAGTAATGCTCGATTACGGCAGAGAGTTCCGCGCAGCCCTTTCCGCGGCGAGTGCCTCCTCAATAATCTCGTTTGAAATATTCCGCAAGAACCGCAAAAAGGAGGCAAAATGAGCCTTCCCGAAAAGCAAGAAAAAATAAACGACAACCTTTCAATATACCAGAACGAAGGCTCGCTTGCCTTCGGCACGGATGCATATCTGCTTTCCGCTTACATAAAAAAGCAGACCAAGTCCCGCGCCGCAGAATTCGGCGCAGGAAGCGGAGTTATTTCCCTGCTTCTTGCCGCACGCGGAAAACTTAATAATATAACCGCATTTGAGATTCAAGAAAAAATTGCCGCCATCGCGGCGAAAAACGTCGAAAGCAACGCTCTTTCGGAGAAAATCGAAATTATTTGCTCCGACATCCGCACACTTCCTGCGGAACATAACTGCACCTACGACCTTGTTTTTTCAAATCCCCCTTATATGCGCATCGATTCGGGAAAAATTTCCGAAAACGATGCTGACGCCGCCTCTCGCCACGAGGTTTTCGGCACGATGGAAGATTTTGCATCATCCGCTGCGAAGCTTCTGCGCCACGGCGGCACATTCGTGCTCGTCTATACACCGGACAGGCTCCCCGCGCTCATATCTGCGCTCAAAAACGCGCGCCTTGAGCCCAAGCGCTTGACACTCGTCTACCCTACGTCAGAGCACGTTCCCTGCACAGTCCTTGTAGAGGCTAAAAAAGGCGCATCGGACGGAATTTTTATCACACGTCCGCTTATAATTTACAAAGACCGTTCGAGCTTTTCGGACGATAACTACACAGATGAAATGAAATACATCTACGAACACGGTGATTTTAATGAATTCTACAAACATCCCTGAAGCACTTCCCCACGCGGAAGAAAAAAACGTCACGGAGAAAAGCACGCTCTACCTTGTGGGCACCCCCATCGGCAACCTTTCGGATATTTCCGAGCGAGCGAAAAAAGTTCTTTCCGAGGTGGATTTCGTTGCCGCAGAGGATACAAGAGAAAGCGGAAGGCTCCTTTCCTGCTACGGCATACGCAAGCCGCTTGTAAACTACTTTGAGCACAATAAAAAAGAAAAAGGCGAATATATTGCCCACAGACTCCAAAACGGAGAATCCTGTGCGCTTATAACTGACGCGGGGATGCCCGCCATCAGCGACCCAGGCGAGGATATAGTCCGACTTTGCGCGGAAAGAGGCATTCGCGTTTGTGTAATTCCCGGCCCTTGTGCCGCGGTATGCGCGCTTGCACTTTCCGGTCTTTCAACAGCGAAATTCCTCTTTGAGGGCTTCCTTCCCGTTGGCAAAAGCGAACGCCGCGAGGCTCTTACAGAGCTTAAAGGCGTGAAGCGCACCATTATATTCTATGAAGCACCGCACAAGCTCGTTCGCACGCTCGACGACCTTTTCGAAGCGTTCGGCGACCGCCGCCTTTCCCTTTGCCGTGAGCTTACAAAGCTCAACGAGGAGGTTATACGCACTACCATCGGCGGCGCACGCGAATACTACGCGGAGCACTCCCCGCGCGGCGAATACGTTCTTATAATGGAGGGAGCTTCCGATGCGGAGCTTAAAGCCGCCGCTTTTTGGGCTGATATGAGCGTGGAAGAACACGTTGAATATTACATTGAAACGGGTCTTTCCAAAAACGACTCCATCAAAGCCGCCGCACGCGACCGAGGAGTTGCCAAAAGCGAGATCTACAATCAAGTTATGATAAAATAAAAGGCTTCCCCTTTGGGGAAGCTGTCCCGAAGGGACTGAAGAGGTTTATTTTTTCCGATTTTATATCTATTTAAAACACCTCTTCCGCCTCGTAAACTCGGCACCTTCCCCAAAGGGGAAGGCTCTTCAAACACATCAAACAGTAAAAAACACTCATCATCGGAGGTTTAAATAAAAATGGAAAATAAAACTTTTTACATCACCACGCCGATATATTATCCCAGCGATAAGCTCCATATCGGTCACACCTACTGCACCGTTGCAACAGACGCTATGGCTCGTTACAAACGCCTTACGGGACACGAAGTAATGTTCCTTACAGGCACGGACGAGCACGGTCAGAAAATAGAAAACAAAGCCGCAGAAGCAGGCGTTACACCTCAGGCATTCGTTGACAATATTGTTGAAGGCGAAAAAGGTGTTAAAGACCTTTGGAAGCTTATGAATGTAAGCTACGACCGCTTTATCCGTACAACGGACGATTACCACGTTACTTCCGTTCAGCGCATTTTCAAAAAGATGTATGAAAAAGGCGATATTTACAAGAGCATCTACAAAGGTAAATACTGCGTTCCCTGCGAAAGCTTCTGGACGGAAACTCAGCTTAAAGACGGCTGCTGCCCCGACTGCGGCAGACCCGTTATCGACGCTGAGGAAGAAGCTTATTACTTCCGTCTTTCCGCTTATGCAGACAGAGTGCGCGACCTTCTTGAAAATACAGACTTTCTTCTTCCCCGCTCTCGCGTAAATGAAATGGTTCATAACTTTATCGAACCCGGCCTTGAAGATCTTTGCGTTTCCCGTACAAGCTTCAAATGGGGCGTTCCGGTTGACTTTGATGATAAGCACGTTGTTTACGTTTGGATAGACGCGCTCACTAACTACATCACAGCTCTCGGCTATGAAAACGAAAAATATCCCGAAAGCGATTACAACAAATTCTGGCCCGCAGACGTTCACTTCGTCGGCAAGGAGATCGTTCGTTTCCACTCCATCATCTGGCCCGCTATCCTTATGAGCCTTGAGCTTCCGCTTCCCAAGCACGTTTACGGTCACGGATGGCTCCTTCTTGACGGCGGTAAGATGTCCAAATCCAAGGGCAACGTGGTTGACCCTTACCTTCTTGCAGAGCGTTACAGCGCAGATGCACTTCGTTACTTCCTCTTGCGCGACTTCCCCTTCGGCTCCGACGGTAACTTCTCCAACGAGCTTCTTATAAACCGCATCAATACGGATCTTGCAAACGATATAGGAAACCTTCTCTCCCGTACAACGGCTATGGCGGATAAATACTTCGGCGGAAATCTTCCCGAAGAACAGGCAGAAGGTGCCGAAGACGCAGAGCTTCTTGCTATGGCTGGCGCACTCCGCGATAAATATGAAGCTCAGATGGAGAAATACGCATTCCAGTCCGCGCTTGCCGACGTTTTCGCGGTTATCGCCCGCGCTAACAAATATATCGATGAAACAGCACCTTGGGCTCTTGCAAAGAATGAAGAAACCAAGCCCAGACTTGCCCGCGTGCTTTACAATCTTGCGGAAACCTTGCGTATCTGCACGGTGCTCCTCACACCCTTTATGCCCACAGCCTGCGAAAAGATCTTCGACCAGCTCCGCATTCCCTCTTCCCTTCGCACTTGGGAAAGTGCCGCATCCTTCGGTCTTATGAGCAAAACGGCAGAGCTTCACAAGGGCGAAAATCTCTTCCCCAGAATTGATGCCGCAAAAGAGCTTGCGGAGCTTGATGCGATCCAGGAAGCTAAAAAAGCAGCGGCAGCTCCTGCTCCCGCCCCCGAAGAAGAAAAGAAAACGGCAGCTCCTGCACCTGTTGAAATCACAGACCACGAGGAAGAAATAAGCTTTGATGACTTCTGCAAGGTGGAAATGCGCGTTTGCAAGATAGTAAACTGCGAAGCTATCAAGGAAAGCAAAAAGCTTCTCAAGATCACTGCGTTCGACGGCGAACGCGAACGCTGCATTATGTCCGGCATTGCAAAATGGTATAAGCCCGATGACCTTATGGGCAAAAACGTAGGCGTTGTAGTAAACCTCGCCGCACGTCCTATGATGGGCGGAAAATACGTAAGCGAAGGTATGATAGTTGCCGCCGACACAGCGGATGGCGACGCTTCCATCGCATTCTACCCCGACAGCACCGTCGGCAAGAGAATCCACTGATATGGCAAAGCTCTTTGACACACACGCACATTATACAGACGAAAAGCTCTTCGGAAACGAAGAGCTTTTGTGTGAAATATTCGATAGCGATGTCGGATACATCCTCTCTGCGGCTGTGAACGCGGAGGACAGCGTAAAATGTGCGGAATTTGCCGCTTCTCACGATGGCATATACGCCTCTGCCGGTATTCACCCCGAGGAAATTTCGGGCATTTCCGATATTGCCGCAGAGGTCGCAAAGCTGGAGCGCACGCTCTCGCGTGACAAGGTCGTGGCTCTCGGCGAGATAGGTCTTGACTATTATTGGGATAAAACGTATATAGAAGAACAGAAAAAACTCTTCGAGCATCAGATGTGCCTTGCCGCAGAAACAGGACTTCCCGTGCTCATCCACGACCGCGAGGCTCACGGTGACACATTTGATATTATCAAAAAGTTTGAAGGTAAGGTAAAAGGCGTTATGCACAGCTACAGCGGACACGCGGAAATGGCGCGTGAATACGTAAAGATGGGTTGGTACATCTCCTTTTCGGGTGTTATAACCTTTAAAAACGCTCACAAAGCCGTGGAAAGCGCGCGCGCCGTGCCCCTCGAGCGCATACTTATCGAAACGGACTGCCCGTATCTTGCCCCCGTGCCTATGCGCGGAAAGATGAACCACAGCGGCTACCTTCACTATACCGCAAACTTCACGGCGGATGCGCTCGGAATAGAGCGCGAAGCTTTTGCAGGAATCACAACGCAAAACGCAAAAACCCTCTTCGGCATCAAATAAGGAGTAATTATGTTAGAAAATGCAATCTGGATATGCGCCCCGTGCGATATGGGCACAGTCAGCCCCGAATTCAGAAAAGAAATAATCCTTCGCGCACACGTGAAAAAAGCAAGCCTGCTTGCAAGCGCGATGGGCGCTTACAATATTTATCTCAACGGCAAAAAGGTCGGCAATTCCGTGCTCGCCCCGGGCTTTACAAGCTTTGCAAACCGTGTGCTTTACGCAGAGCACGATATAACAGCGCTTTTATCACAAAATTCTACCCTTTCCATCCTATGTGGCGACGGTTGGGCGCGCCACAATTTCGGCTTTACGAAAAGGATTTTCGCGCCCCACATAAGCGTTATCGCCGCACTTCACATCGAATATGAAAACGGAGAGGAAGAATACGTTTATACGGACGAAACGTGGAAAGTTTACACCTCGCATATACTTTTCTCCGCGCTCTATCACGGGGAAACCGTGGACAAGACCGCAGAGATAAAGCTCCTCGGAAACGCCGTAAAAGATTCTGCTCCCCACCCTGCGCTCCATAAGCAGACCACGAACGTCACGGAGCAGGAGCGCATAGCCGTAAGAGAAATACTACACACGCCCAAGGGCGAAACGGTTCTCGACTTCGGTCAGAATATTGCGGGCTACGTTGAAATAAACATCTGCGGCAAGCGCGGCGAGAGGATAGTCCTTTCCCACGCGGAAGTGCTGGATAAAGACGGCAACTTCTACACCGAAAATATGCGAAGCGCGCGCAACCTCTGCACATACGTTTTAAGCGGAGAAAACGACGTTTTTAAGCCCACTTTTTCTTTCCAGGGCTTTCGATACGTTCGTCTTGACGAATACCCCGAAAATATCGCGGCTGAAAACTTCACCGCCGTGGTTATCCATACGGATATGGAGAGGATAGGCTCTTTCACCTGCGGCAATGCAGACCTCAATAAGCTCTACAGCAACATTATCTGGGGTCAGAAAGGCAATTTTGTGGATATCCCCACAGACTGCCCCCAGAGAGATGAGCGCTTGGGTTGGACGGGAGACGCGCAGGTGTTCTGCCGTACCGCCGCAATGAATTTCGACGTTGAAGCATTTTTTGATAAATGGCTTACCGATATGGCGCTTGAACAGCGCGAAGACGGAGCTATATACCGCTACGTTCCATTTGTCGGCTGGTTCAACGGAAAAATTTCCGCTGGCTGGTCGGATGCCGCAGTAATCTGTCCTTGGGAAGTTTACAACGCTTACGGAAACAAAGAGTTCCTTAGAAAATACTACCCTATGATGAAAAAATGGGTGGATTATGTTCACGGCGCGGGTGAAGAAGAGTTCCTTTGGCTCGGCGGAGATCACTACGGGGATTGGCTTGCGCTCGACGCGGGCGAGGGCAAATACCTTGGAGCTACGCAAAAAGACTTTATCGCAAGCGCATATTTCTACTACATAGCATCAATCCTTGCAAAAGCGGAAGCGGAACTTGGTATAGACAATAGCGAAACTCTCTCTCTTGCAAAGAACGTAAAAGCTACCTTCCGCAAAGCGTTTATGAAGGATGGTATGCCCGTAATATATCCGAAATACGATGGTCTTGCGGAAGATCGACCAATAAAAGCAGTAACACAGACCTCGCTTGCACTCATACTGCATTTCGGGCTATTTGAGGAGTGCGAACGAGAAGCGATTACCGATGCACTTTGCGATCTCATTCGTGAAAGCGGCGGCGCTATGACAACGGGCTTTCTCGGAACGCCGTATATCCTGCACGCACTTTCGGACAACGGCCGCGTAAAAGAAGCATACGACCTGCTTCTTCGCAAAGAAGCACCCTCCTGGCTCTTCTCCGTCACAAAAGGTGCGACCACCATTTGGGAGCATTGGGACGGAATAAAGGAAGACGGCTCCTTCTGGTCTGCGGATATGAACTCCTTCAACCATTACGCATATGGATCTGTGTTTGATTGGATGTTCGCAAATATCGGCGGTATCAAGATGCTTGACGGTGGCGCGGGATATGAGCATATAAGCATATGCCCCAAGCCGGATGTACGCCTCGGCTTTGCAAAATGCGGCATAAAAACGCGACACGGAGAGCTTTCTGTCAAGTGGAGCATAGAAAAGGAATACACAAGATATGAGCTTGATATTCCCTGCGGCACGCAAGCCGTACTTACGCTTCCGAGCGGTAAAACGGCAGAGCTTTCAGAGGGCAAATATATTTTAATTGAATAGCAAAAACGCACCCGCGTGGGTGCGTTTTTTGATTATTTTTCGTCCGTTGTTACGGGAAGCTCTATCGTTCCCTCCGTTTTTTCAAATTCTTTTATCGCCTGTCTTATAAGATAAAGTATCTGCCCGTTTGCAGAGCGCCCATAATATTTTGAAATATAATGCAGTTTGTAGTGAAGTTCAGGGTCAATTTCTATACCAAGATGCTTGTTTTGCTTGTTCCTCATAAAAATCTCCAGAATAACTTACTTTAAGTATATTTTAAGATTATTTTGTGTTATAATGTTGAAAATATACTTAAAATAAGTACACTCATTTTTGGAGGTATCATATGAAAATTGCAGTTGTAGGTTCACGGAACATCACAGTTGAAAATATTGGGAAATACATTCCGAATTGTGAAGAGCTTATCTCCGGCGGCGCCGTTGGAGTAGATTCCTGCGTTGCGGCATATGCGCAGAAAAACGGAATAAAGCTTACCGAATTTTTGCCCGAATACAAGCGCTACGGCAAAGCCGCGCCTATAATACGAAACAAACAAATAGTGGATCACGCAGATAAAGTCATCGTGTTTTGGAACGGAAGCTCTAAAGGCACATTATCCGTAATAAAATATGCCGAAAAGACGAAAAAAATCTGCAATGTTATCATTTGCAAATAAATCACTAAAACCTTAATACCACTCTATCCTTGCACCATCTATTCGCAAGGCACCGAATGAGCTTACGGAAAAAGCAAAATTTCTGCAATATCGCTTTTCGGGAAGTATTTCATAAACGTCCCCATGCTCGCCGCTTGCTTGCAGAGTATATTTTGCGCTTGATTCTTCCCCGTCGAAGAAACACTTGACGCAAACATTTTCCGCACACGCAATCGCAAGCGAAAGTTTAAACACGCAGACTTTTCCCATAAGAGATAACTGCACATTTTCGCTTTTGTAAACGCTTTCCGCTTCGCTTGCCCCAAAAGAAGTTCCCACGCTAAGACTTGCAAGCTCCCCTTGATCCGTTATAAAATAAAATTCTTTTACATCAGAGCCGAGTATTCTTTCGCAGGAAAGCCCCGATGCAAGCGTCCAGCGCATCTTTCTGCTTTCTGATATTTTTTCGGTACCGGAGCTTGGAACACCGTAAAGGAAATCCCAAACGTAAAATACGTCTGCCACGCATAGATAATATTTTCCGCCGCAAATGACAGCTTTTGCTCCTTCAAGGGCAGCCTCTCCCATAGCGAAAAGTCCGTTTTCGCCATTTTCGATATTCGCAGAAACGTTTCGGCTCATATCTCTTTGCGAAAAACCAAAGCGGTCAATATAAAATACACCTGCTTTTGAGTTTGCGTAAATTATCTTATCGTCAGCACAAACTGCGCTCCCCGGCATATCGCATCCAACGTCGTATTTGAAATTTTCCACACTCACGGAGAAGCGTTTCGCCGTTTTTTCGTCTTCCGCAAGCACCATCTTTCGTATGTAGTGTGGCGAAAATATAAGGTATTCCTCCGAATATCGAAGTATGGACGTTATCTTCTCTGTATTTTTATAAATAAGCATATCTTTTTCGGGAACGTACGCCGTTTTATCAAGCGAAAAGGCGGCAAATTCTGCCTCATATTCGCCGCCGTAGCAAATAAGATTCTTTTTCCCTTCCTCTGAAGAAGCAAATGCGACACTGCCAAGCGGAGAAAAAAACAGACCTTTTGACTTCTCTATTTTATCATAATCGGTAAAAGCACCGTTTTCATCGCGCTTTAGCCGCACTGTGATATAAAAGTTTGTATTTATCGAGCGTCCCACAATGGTGGCTCCGCCATCCTCGTGCGCATTAAATCCTATAGCTTCTTTTGAAAGCGCCATTCCCGCCGTAGTTTCAACCTCCCAAAAATCAGGGTCGAGCAAAAACTCTTTTGGAAGTTCGCAAGTGTTGCCGGAGCTTACGGAAACCTGAATTCTGCAATACTCCGTTAAAAAGTTGAGGCTCTCCATTTTCTCCTGCTCGTTCACATTTATTTTGTATATTATCGGCTTATACAGCGAAGTCACTTCCGTTTCATATGGTGCGCTGTCGCTTACCAGATAGACAGAACCGCCATCACAAAACGCCGCAAAGCACCCGTAAAGATGGTATATTACACACGCCTCATCTTCCGGCATATTTTCGTGCGCCGCAAAAGATTCTCCGCTTGCAATATCGTAAATATAAAGGGTTGCCCCTTGCTTGAAAACGTACTTTCCTGCATCAAAGCACTCCGCGTCAACCCCTCCGATGCTTGCAAGGGTCTTTGCATTCTTAACGCTTTCAAGCGATGTTCCGTTGCTATCCATATTTACAATAAGCGCGCCGCCGCCAAGAGAAACGCCGTTTTCAAAAGAATTTATTTCTTTAATGTTGAGTTTGTCTCCATTAGAAAAAATCGCCCTCTTTTTGGAAATTCCCTTTTCATTTCTTACGTTGTTAAAACTCAAACAAACACCCCTCTCGCGTGGGAGAAAAATCCGTTTGCAATGTTATTCGCTTCTGCCGCCGCGCTCAAAAGAAGCGCGTTTCTTTCGTCATACTCCGTTGCAATGCGCATATATCGCTGTACGTCGGCAGGATATATATTTGTGCATATTTCCATAGCGCAGGCATAGCAGGCAGTATCCATTACGTTTTCGGGCAGAGGTATTTCCGCGTTTTCATCAGTATCCGCAGTTATCGTTTCGGGGAAAGCGACGTAAACAAGCTCCGCCGCAAATATCCCCGCGCACCTTGTGCGTATCTTTTGGGAAAGTATCTCAAAACATTCTCTTCCGTAAACCCTTCCTGCGCGCACATAGCAAAATGAGGCAAAATCCTCAGGAAGCGTTGCAGACATTTTTCCGTTTTCCGCAGAAAAATAAAGCTGTACGCTTTTTTTGATACATTTTGCGTAAAGCGCCGTTTTTTTAAGCGCTCCGTCGATGATATACGTTATGTATCCCTCTACCTTGGAATAAACGCTTCCTTCTCCCGCGGAAGTATCTATATCAAGGATAGCATATATTTTATTCTTTATTTCTTTAAGAGTCATATGACCTCCTTTCTTTTTTCGGAAAGAGCCGCGCTTTCGCCCGGCTCTTTGTTTCTATTTAATTATCACGCGATAGCGGGATCGCAGAAGATAATGGGTCTTGCATCGCCAAAGCCAAAGGCGAAATCCACGTAAGCGATATAATCCGTTACAAGCGGATTTTCGCGAGGGGAGATAAGCACGCTGGGCTCTGTGATGTAAACGAGCTTGAACACCTCGGAAAGAAGCGCACGGTCCGCAACCGCCCACTGTTCATCCTTAAAGCCGACATTGCCGCCGCCAACCACAATGTAATTCATACCGTGTACAGGGTTTGCACCAACACCGGTTTCGGGGTTGAGCATAGGAGAAAGCTCTGTGTTCTTGCCGCAAATGCTTCTTGCCGTCTCTTCAAGCTCAGGTGAAACAAGAAGAAGGTCGAAATCGCAAACGAAAGGAAGACCATCGCTCGTTACAAATCCGCTTGCCTGCTTCTGTGCCTGGCAGATAGAGGAAACGGAGAGCTCCGCCCCCATAATATTAGAAAACGTTGCAGCACCATCTTCTGTATTTACGGGATGCGCATTGGAAGCCCAAGCCACACCGTCCGCACCTTTTGTTTTAAATGCATTGCCGAACATACGGTAAAATGCGGAAAGAACCGTCATATAAGCGGAATCCGCAAGGCGCGTGCCGACTTTCTTAGCCTCGCCAACAAGGTCAAGTTTTGCGTTTTTGTATTCCACAGGGAGCGCAAGCGCACGTTCTGTAGGTGTTACCGTCGTGATAAAGCCTTTTGTGCCATCGGAACGTGCAAGCGCGGAGGAAGAATATTCGGGGAGCTCGCCGTAACCGCCCAAGCCCTCGAATTTATAGGAAAGTTCATCCTGCTTCACAATACCCGCGATATTGCCAAGAAGGCTGATACGGGAATTATATCTTTCATCAAAGCTCTTTTTTACGATCGGATACATATCGTCCGACCAAGTATATACATCGTTCATATTATTAAATCTCCTTTTCTTTTATCATTTATTATTTTTTTCGGGAAGTGTGTGGATAAGCTCATAATATTCTCTGTAAGACATACCCGCTTCCCTTGCTATTTTGCGCTGTCTTTCGGAAAGAGCAACGCCGCCTCCGGCGAAACCGCCGCCGGGTGTCATCTTCATTTTCGCCTCCTCGGAAAGAAGAGCGCGGCCCGCCTGCATCATTTCGTTGAAATCGCGCACGGCGGAGTTTATATCGCCTTTTCTGCCTCTGGCAAAAACGGCAAACATCGGGTTTCCAAGCGTTCTTGCAAACTCCTCTGCGGAAATATCCGCGTCTCTTTGCTCCTCTGTTTCACCTTCGGCGGAGTTTTCCTCTTCTTGTGCAAGCTCTTTTTCGCCCGCCTCGGAGTCTTCATTGGGTTTCTTCTCTTCTTCGGAAGCTTCTGAGGGAACTTCCTCTTCCGCGCTTTCTGGCACAGAAAGAGCTTCTTCTTTTGTTTCGGTTATAATATTTTCTTCTGTCATATCATTCTCCCATATTTATTGCAAATTTTTTGTCGAGCTCTGCGATAATATCCGCTTTTGCGGGAATATCCACCGCAGAAACATAAGCGCGTACCATCGGGTAATTTTCGGCGTTCACGCTTGTTTTCATAAGCTCGCCAAGGGCGGAAACCGTAAACGAACGGGAATTTTCCACTCCCTCTCCGATATTTACCCTCACGTCAAGCTCCGGAACATATGCACCATTTGCAAAGATCTCGTCGTTTTGCTCTCCCGTGATGAGATAAGTCTTTTCCGCCGTGTAAAACTCCAGTGCGAAAATGTCCATCAAGCGGTAAAGCTCGTAAAAGCCCGCCTTTTTGCATATGTTTTTGGAATTCATTCTCTCCGTCGCAAGGTCGGAAAGAAGCGCAAGCCCCGTTGCCGTTGTTACGTTTGTGGAATAATCGCCTTGCATATAATCGTAGTTGCCGAGCGTTTCTTTTATCATTCTGCGGTATTTATCCACTATCTCATAGTGAGATTCGCTGTTCTGGCAAAGACCGCCAAGGCGGCTTACCTTTTCCATCATACCGGGTCGCAGCTTCCACACAGCACCGGGACGGTTATCGGGAAAGCTGTCGGGCGCGAAAGCGTTTTCTTCATAAACGAGAATATCGTTAGCGAAGAAAGCCGCATTAAGCTGTGCAAAAGCCATCTGCCTGTCTGCCGCATCGATAAGCGGAATTATCTGTTCAAGCTCGCTTTTGCCCCAAATGCTTTCATCGTTCGGAATGCGTCCGTAAATTACGAAAGGATAACGAGAGCAAGGCGTATTCGTCCAGAATTTAGGAACGTACCTTACCTCCTTGCCGCCGATAAGCACACAAAGCGCTATATCTCCGCGAGCATAGGTGCAAACGCTGCCGTCCGCACGCAAAAATTCGCCGTCGGCATCCTGCCTGAACCACCATTCAAGCACGTTCACCGTGGGGTTTTCCTCTTCGTAAAGATCTATGTCAAAAGCCGTACGCGCTTTTTTATCGCGCTTGGCTTCAAGTATAAGTTCATCAAGGCTCGTTCCCATTCGCGCAAGATCCGCGGCGAAAACACGCTCTGCCTTCATCTTGCTCATATTATAAGCATAGCCGATAAATTCGCAATCATTAACGCTTCCTGCGTTCGGGTCGGGGTAAATACTGCTCGGAGCAGGATTATCAACCGCAATTTCGGGCATACCGCGCTCATCTTCGCAAACACATACCTTCCATACAGCGCTTCCGAAAATATTGAGCCTTCGCTCGTTTTCCGCGTTCTTTCGCTCCATATCGTTGATGTCGCAAATGTAGCGAACGAGCTTTTCTCTCATTTTTGCCGCTTGTGCATCACTTGCCGTTCGCGGTGCGAACTCGAAGTCGGGCATTTTCGACGCCACCTGGCTTTCCACGTGCATATAAGCATCGGGAATTTGCGCGGGACGCCACGGCAAATTTACACTTTCAAGAAAAGCTCCCGTTTTTTTGGCGGTTTCGTGTGTACCGTCGTAATAAGCGCGCATCTTCTGCCAATATTCTTCCACAGCGCTTCTTCGCACCGCGGCATCACGGAAGAACCTACATATCTTTTGTTCGCGGGTTTCGATTCTTGTGAACATTTGTTCGCCTATATTTTTCTTTTTAAATAAATTCAAACCTCCCTGTCCTCCTTATTTATCTATCTTCTCACCTTGCGCCGAAATGTGATGTGCTCCTCTTTTGCCGCCGGGCAAACAAGAAAAGAAGCAAAATAGCGAAGCGCATCGGGCGCGTGTGTTATTTCGTGGGGTTGCGTTGCCACGTCGTCAGGCACTTTTTTATCGTGCATAAGAAGCGGCAAGCAACGGATAATATTTGTACATTTTTTGTCGATGACCATATTCGGTCTTCCCTGCGGCGCTTTGAGCCATTCTTTAAGGGCAAGCCACCCCGAAACGCGGCAGGGCGAAAGCTTTGTAAGGTAAACGCCCCCTTGCGCGAAAAGATCTGCCACGCTCTTTCCGCTGTCCTTCTGCCTGCTCCAAAGGTCGGCGGGCGCAATAAATATCATATATTCCGTTTTCTTTCGGCATATGCGCTCTGCCGCATCGCTTACGATAAGTCCGCTTTCATATATCTCATCGTAAACGTATGCCCGCCCCTCCTCATCCACCGCCACGAAGAGCGCAGCAAGCATATCAAGCCCATAGTCGATAGCGCAGTATCTTACCGTATTCTTCGGCAAAACGATGTTCGCCGTATGAATAAGCTCGTCAAACTCCGTAAAGAATTGCCCGGCAAAAGCATCCCACTCTCCATAAAGCCACGCCTTTTTAAGGTCCTCGGGCAAGGCTTTTAGCTGCTGTACGTAGTCGGGGTTGCTTTTCATAAGCGCTTCGTTATCAAAAACCCGCGCAGGAATAAATTTATAGTCGCTCGGCACTTCTCCTTCTCGGAAATTTCGGTCAATAAAAAGCCGCTTCACCCAAGCGTGCCCCACGCCTCCGGGGTTACAGGTAATGTACATTCTTTTGGGAAAATCGTTTGCACCGCGCAGACAAGCGCAAAGCAAAAGAAAAGATTCCTCATGAAGCTGTGTCGCCTCGTCCAGCGCGATAATATCAAACTCCTGCCCCTGGTACCTCAAAAGGTCGCTATCGGAGTCCAGGTAGCCAAGCTTTATTACCGAGCCGTTTATGAAACGGAACTCCTTGTGAGTTTCGCGGTATTCGGCAAGCCCCGTCCCAACAATTATCGGAAAAAGAGGCAAAACGTGATTTTCCCGAAGTTCAGCAAGCGTTCGCCGCACGATGAGCGTGCGTATACCCGCATAGCGAAGGCACAGAAGAACCAGCTTGTAGCGAAGCGCCCAGCTTTTTCCGCCGCCGCGTGCGCCGCCGTAAGCTGTAAATTTTGCGCGTGAGGCGAAAAACTCCGCCTGCTTTTCCGACGGCAGGATGTCAAATTTCACGTTCTTCATTCGGCAAATCCCAACGCCTCCTCCGAAAGCGAAATATTAACGCTTTCCTGCGTTTCTTCCCCGCCAAAGCCGAAGTTTTCCTTCAAAATGGCAAGGGCAAAGGTTCCGTTCACGTTTCCGCTGAAGCAGTTTTCCTCGATGTACGCCTCTATTTTAAGAAGTGTCATCTCTACCTCATTGCAGAAACATTTGTTCGCTTTAAGTTCATTAAATTGCCGCTTGCTTATACCAAGCGCCAAGCAAAGACCGGAGAGTGTGTACGGTCTGGTCTTTTTCTTTCGGCAAGAAAAACACGCCTCGTCATCATCGCTTTTACAACTGGCACAAGCGGCGGACGGAATGACCGTGTTATCACAATCTGCGAAGTATTTCTTTGCTTTTTTGGCAAAAGCAGCAGCTGTCAGAACCTCTATATTATTTTTGCTCAATGCAAATTTACGTAAAAATAAATTTCAGCGGTCGCGCTCTGCGGCAATTTTCGCAAAATCAAACATATGTTCGGTACAATATTCACCCCAACAGGCAAGATGTATCACATCCTCGCTACCGTCAACGATAAGCGCATCATCAGGGGAATAAATTGCAAAACCGCAATGATCACAATAAGCGTAAGCGCGTTTTTCTCTTTTAGTGTAAACATCGTCGGAGGAAAAATCAAATTCCGCCGCCGAAAAATATCTATCCGTATAAATCACTCCCTTTCTCTTCCCAAAAATTATCATAAGCAAACGTCAGTACGCTTTAACGGGAGAGCGCGCTTCCCTTTGCTTGTCTGTATTATACCACAAATTCGTTCGATTGTCAATATATTTCAGAACATTTGTTCCTGCTTTGTAGAAAACTTTAACAAAAATATGACTTTTTTAAATACCCAAAGAGCAGAATTTGAATTGAGTTCTGCTCTTTGGCTAAAAAATTATTCTTCTGCGGTTACAAATACAATAATATCTCCTATAATAACCACAAATATAGCAATCCAACCAAGGAACAAAGAAATGAAACCTTTGATTATGACCATAAGGATTGACGTAGCCGTAAGAACCTTGGACATCCAGCGCCAGCCAAAAGGAAGCCCCGCAAAGAATAATCCAAGTATCATTCCGGCAAAGCTAAATTCCTCCATCAGCAGACAGCAAACAGCACCGAACACAAGCCACGCAATGACTGCGGTAACGATATCCTTTATCAATTGTTTTTTTGCTTCTTTCTTCATAAAAACCTCTCATAATTTTTAACCCTAAAGAGTTATTTTTTAACATTATAACACGATCTAATCACCGTGTCAACCCTAAAGAGTTAATATTTTTAACTCAAATGAGGTAAAATCAATTATAATATTTATTTTGGAGGCATTTATGAATATCGGAACAGCGGTTAGGCTCCGAATTATAGAATTATGTAAAACTCAAGGAATAACTATAAATAAATTATCCATAATTTGCGGAATCACTCAATCCACTTTAAATAATATCGTATCCGGCAGAAACAATACTACAACCATATCTACCATTAAAAAAATTTGTGATGGTTTAGAAATAAGTATTCAAGATTTTTTTACTTCTGATTTATTTGAAAACTTGGAACAAGAAATAAAATAAGACGAAAGCATTTTTGCGCTCCCGTCTTATTTTTTTATTCAATGTTTTTTCGGGTCAACGTATGCCGTGTAGTTCGTGTAATATACTACGTGACCGGGTGCAGAGCCGGCAGGTTTTTTCACATTTTTTGCAAGAGTATAATCCACCGCCACGTTTTCGCCGGCGCGAAGGCCGGAGTAATACGCCGCGATCTCCGCTGCCTGTGTAAACTCGGAAGCATCGGGGTCTTCCCCTTCCTCGCAAAGCATTATAACGTGCGAACCCGGCTTGTTCTTAACGTGGAACCACCAATCGTGCTTGGAGGCAAGCTTAGTCGTAATAAAATCGTTCTGCACGTTGTTCTTGCCGCAAAGCACGGTATGACCGCCCGAAGTTGTAAATTTGAGAGGTACTATCTGCTCCTTTTTTGGGGCTTTTTTACCGTCCGCAACCTTGGCTTTGGAGATAAATCCGGCATCCGTAAGCTCCGCTTTTATTTGAGATACGTCACGCTCGTTTTCGGAAAGGATTATCGCCGTTTCAACCGTTTCAAGGTACGCTATCTGCTCCGTCGCTTCGCGAAGCTGCTCCGTGAGTATCTCCTTTGCCTTTTTAAGCTTCATGTATTTTTTAAAATACTTCGCCGCGTTTTGGGAAGCGGAAAGTTTTATATCAAGCGGTATCTTGACGGTTTCCATCTCCTCGCTGTAATAATTCACTACCTCGCACGTCTTGCTCTTCCCCGTTATCATATAGAGCGAGGAAGTTATAAGGTCACCCCAAAGCTTATATTTATCCGCTTCCTTGCATTCCTCAAGGTCGCGCTTGATGTAGCCAATCTTTTTGGTAATTCTCGTTTTCGCGTTCGCAACGATAACGGAAACGTCGTGCGTTTTCGTTTTCATTGCGGCTATTTTATCGCGCTCACCGAAAAATTCGTCAAGAAGCTCGGAAAGTGTCGAAAAAGCTTTTTTATCTGCACTTTCGCCATACTGCAAAACATCCGTAAAGCAATATTCCATCGGTGTGCCGTCCGTGTTAAAAAGGAGCGTGGGCGCATATCCGCCGTCGAGAGATGCGCAGTATTCCCCAAGCCTTTCATAGAGCAAGCCCGCATCCACGTCCTGCATCTCTTTGCCCAAAGCGTCTGCGCGGTAAGCTATCTCGCGTGCCACGAGAGGCGAAAGACCGAGGTAGCTTGAAAGCAAAAAGCTTTCCGCCGTCTTGCTCTTTTCGAAGGAAGCGGCACGTCCCATGAACGTTTCCCGCGTTTCCTCCATAGGAAGCACCTTGCCCTCTTGCGCCGGCGGCGCTTCATATATCATACCGGGCAAGACCTGTCGCTTTGCGCTCGTCGTAAAATCTACGGATTTGAGCACACCCAAAATTTTGCGCTTGTCGTCAAGCAGCATAATATTGCTGCATTTGCCCATTATCTCTATAACTATCGTGCGAGTTGTGGAAAAGCCCATCTCGTCATACGCAGCAAAGTCCACCTCAACTGCGCGTTCAAAGCCGTTTTGCTTTATCGCCGCAACGCTCGCCCCCGCAAGATGCTTGCGAAGAAGCATACAAAACATAGGGGAAACCTTTGGGTTTTCAAAGGTTTGCTCCGTTATGCAAATTCTTGCGCGGGCAGGGTTCGCGGAAAGAAAAAGCTTTCTCGTTTTACCTGCCTTGTAGCAAGCTATAACAAGCTCATCCTTTGTCGGCTCCGTCACCTTTTCAACCTTTGCGCCCGTCAAAAGTTCGGAAAGCTCCGCACACACGGCGCGTGTAAATCCTGCATCAAATGCCACCGAAAAGCACCTCCGTTTCGGTCAAAGTTTTGTTTTTTCTGTTAACAATAATATATTTTTCGCTTACGAAAGGAAGCTTCACAACCTCGCAAGCACCGCGCTCTGAGCGCGGAATATTTGAAAGAAGTTCATCTTTCAAAGCCCCTGCCTCAAGCACGCCTTCGGCAAACTCTGCAGGAACTCTGTGCGTTTCCCCAAGCAGAAAATCAAGGCACAGCCTTGATTTTGCTTCTCCGGCATCCGCCATAACGCTTTTGGCAAAATTCCAAACGAGCAAAAATGCATTCGGCTGAGACACCTTGGAAATATCTCGCGTTCCGCATTTTTCCTCGAAAAATTCACCGAACTTTTCAAAAAACTCAAATGCGTTGCCGTATTCAAGCGGCAAATACGGGAAAGTATATTGAAACTTTCCGCTGTTCGAAAATCTGTCGCAAAGCTCGTCAGTAAGTGAAAGCTTTTCAAGCTCCGCAAAAGAGATGTAATTTGTCCGTAACACCTGATACGGCGGCGTGTCCGAATAAACAATACCGTAACGCGCGGCGTCGCGCTCCATCTCGCAGCCGCAGAGTATCTTCAAAAAGCCAAGCTGAAGCTCATCGCACACGCCGTAAGCATCATTAAACGAACGCGCAAAAGAAGCATAATCCTCATAAGGGAGCCCCGCAATAAGATCAAGGTGGACAAAAAGATTTCCCGCTTCGTAAAGAGCTTTTGCTCTTTCAAGCGTCTTTTTCACATCGAGCGTTCTGCGTATGGCGCGAAGAGTTTCGGGGTTCGTGCTCTGCAATCCGATCTCCACGCGGAATTTGCCGCGCGGCGCGTGAGTGAGTATTTCCACGGATTCATCATCAAGCAATGACGCGCATATTTCAAAATGATATTCCTTCGTATATTCATCCGCGCAAAGACCGCGCCAAATGGTTTTCGCTCGCTCTCTATCAAAATTGAACGTGCGGTCAACGAATTTTACTGTTTTTATATCATCGAACTTTTCAAAGCCCAAAATATCCGCAAGCGCACGCTCAGCGCTCTTCGCGCGTATCTTTTTATCCGTGGAAGAAAGGCAGTACGTGCAGGAATATGGGCATCCGCGCACGCTTTCGTAATAAACAAGACCGTGCGGTGTCGCGCCCACGTCGCCGTAATATATTCCGCTTTCGGTAAAGCCCGAAAAATGCGGTGCGTCCGTAATGCGCGGCACGTCTTCCCCGTCTTCTATCATTTTGCAAATGCGTGGAAAAGAGTCCTCTCCCTCGCCGCGGATAATATAGTCCGCATAAGGATGCGCAGCAAAAAATTCTTTGCCGCGGAAAAGGACCTCGGGGCCGCCGAAAATTATCTTTGCGCGCGGCAAAAGTTTTTTTAGCGTTGAAGCGTAAGCGCACATATCCTCCACGTTCCAAATATATGTGGAGAAACCGTATATATCCGCATCTGCAAATACGAGCGAGGAAAGTATTGACGCGCGCTTATCCTTTTGGCTTTTTTCTATTATCTCATAATCAAGCCCATATTTCTCCATCCCGCAGGCGATGGCGCGAACGGCAAGGTTTGTGTGAGAATACGAGCTGTTGAGTGCAAAAAGTACCGTTTTCATAAAATATCCCGTTACGCCGAAAATGCCGTGCCAAGCACAGCATTTTCGGTAATTTTATTATTTCTGTTTTTTCGTGAATTTTCCTTTGACGAATCGGAAAAATATTGCCGCCCTGTTAAGGAATTTTTCTTTTTCGGCTTTTTTCTGCGCTTTTTCTGCCTTATCCTCCTCGGAGCTAGGGGCGGAAGAAACATTAAGCTTGAACTTTTCCGTTTCTATAAAAGCTTCCATATGTCCGTTGTCGGGAACTTTTTCTTCCTCGGACATTTGAGCCACTGCTTCTTCCCAAGCGAGCATAGCCGCCTGGCAAGCAGCCGCTTCACGCGCGCGTTTTTCGCGAACTTTTTTGAGTATCTCAAGAACGATAAGCACAATAAGAATTATCACGCCAACCGTAGATACTGCAAGACCTATAACGTAAAGATCGGGCATATAACGAAGCTCTACCGTGTGCTCGCCTGCACTTGCGGGGATAGCAAGCAAAGCTCCCATTACTTTAATCCCCTCAACCTTTTCGCCATCGATATAACAATTCCAGCCTGCATCGTAAGGAATTGTTGTAAGGATAAGCTCCTGCCCTTCGGGAAGGTTTATCGTGCCTTCAATACTTGTGTTGCTGTAATCTTCTATTTCTATTGCAGCATTTGCAAAGCAAGAAAGTGCCTCGTCAACTGCTTCATAATCCATATAGAAGAAGTAATAGTCGCTTTCCTGCGCGAAGTAGATAACATCGTTAAGGCGAAGCTCAACATTGAGCTTTTCTCCCTTTTCGTATTCGCCAAGGTCAACGATCTGGGAGCTTGAGTAATTGCAGATAAACTTGCCGTTTACATAAATATCGCAAGATTTACCGAAGTTATCCATCGGGAAATGAGCGAATATCGTACCGTTTGTAGGAGCTGTAAACGTAAATTTGATAGTAGGATCGTCACCGTTGGAGGTGTAGCTCTTATAAGGCACGTTTTTTGTCTGCTTTTCGCCGTTTTCATCAACGTAGGGGCAAGTCTGTGTAAACGTGCCCATTGTGCAATCTTCAAGCGCTGGATAAGCGTATATCGGCTTGTAAACTTCCTTGCCGCTGTAATCCGTGCCGTAAAGAAGTGCTTTGATGATCTCGTTCTGCGCCTCGGAGCCGTTGGGGTAGTAAGGCGTTGCCATTTCGTTAAGAAGGTCGGAAGTATATTCGCTTACACCGTACGCGATGGGAAGAACCTTTGTATTCTTCATAGCGTAGATGGAGGAAGCAGAGGAAACGTATCTGTACCCCTCCGCACCGTAGTAAGCAAGCTCATAGAAATGCTCGTCCAAAAGATCGTCCTTGGTTATAACATATTTTATACCGAGGAGCGAATCGGAAAGAGGCGTACCGCCGAGATACTTCGTCCAATGGGACTGGGAAGCATAGCCAAGGTTGGAAAGAAGTCTTATAATATTCGCATTAAGCGTGGACGTGGAATGTGCAATACCGTTGAAGCCGAAAGCCATACTTTCGTTTTCGCCGCCGTTTCTGCGGTAAACCTTGCTTTCCATGCGGTAAAACGATTTATCGTTCTCCGTTACCATATCCACAACGTGTTCTATTCTTCGAATAGCGGAATTATATGAAGTATAATTTTCCTGACCGTTGGATTCAACGAAGCTGTCGTATTTGACCATACCTACGTCGCGTGTCACGTCGGCAAGATTTATAAGACCGCCCGCAAACATTTCAACGCAAACGAGCGCCGCAAGCATAAACGAGCCTGCGCTTTCCAGCTTCTTATTCGTCACAAGATACATAACTATCATATATGCAACGATAAACACAACGGAAAGAAGAATGGATGTAAGGTTCTTCTCGTCTGCTTTTGAAAATTCCGTCTGTACGGGATTGATGTGATATTTGATATTTTGGACTATCGCAACAAGCGCAAGAAGCACACCGCCCACAGCGGCAATGTTCCCTATCTTTATGTTCTTGGCATCAACCAGCGCATCTGCCGTAAGCGATATTACGAAGAACGAGAATACGAAGGAGTATCTGAAGTTAAGCCAGTTGGGAAGGTTAAAGCCGTGCCATACAAGGTCCACAGGGTTTATTGCAAAACTGAGGATAAGCACAAGAAGAACCACCGTTGCACCGATCTTCTTCGCAGGCTTAACAGAGGGTGCCATATAGAACATCGGAAGTCCTATGAGGGCAAGCATACCGCTGTATATCATCGGCAAGCCTTCGGGTCTTACGGTGTCATAAGAGCCGATGAGCATCTTGTTGAATATTTCGAGGAAGTCGAAGCGAAGAGCGAATACCCAGTTTGTATTCTGGAAGTTATTTTTACCGAAAGAGAGCGAATATACCGCCGCGAGAAGCATAAACATACAAACCATAAGCACAACGAGCGTCGCAAGTGCAATTCTCGTAAAACTGCGCACACCATAGAAGGATGTAGCGCGGCGCAAAAATTTGCCCTGCTTGGGCGGATACTTTTTAATAAGCTCCGCACGGTTTGTAAGATAATAGTAAACGAAGTAGATAAAAGTGAATATGCAAACCATATATCCGATATAGTAGTTTGCCATAATGATAAGGGAAAGAGAAATGATGTAAAGCAAGACCTTGCGCTCTTTGATAAGGCTCTCAAGACCAAGTATCATAAGAGGCAGATATACAAGCGCATCGAGCCACATAGGGTCAAGCGTCTGCACCACGGCGTATGAACAAAGAGCATACATACAGGAAAGCGCAAGCGTTTTCATCTCTCCGGGGTTTCTTGTTTTGTGGATATATATACCAAACGTAAGACCCATAGAGCCGATCTTCATAAGATTTATAAACATCATCGCATCCGCGGTCATATTTTCTGGGAAAATCGCAAATATGAAGTTGTAAAGGCTTGCACCGTAATATGCGATTATACCCATAAATTCGCCGCCGAGCGTTCGTTTCCAGGAGTAAAGGAAGCTGCCTCCCTCCGTGAGCAGGTTGCGTATTTCTTCGTAGTAGTAAATGTACTGCGCCTGAAGGTCGAGCATCAAAACGGAATTGTTTCCGAAAGGATGTATCTCCATACAAGCGTAAATGCCTAGCATTATCGTAAACGGCAAAAGAAAAGCCGCCGAAAGATATATATACTGGCTCGTTGTAAGTCTTGAAAAAGCGCGCGCTATGCGTTTGAAAAAGCCGCGTTCTTTTTCAAGGGGCTGAAGCCCAACGGTATTATCTTTGTTCATCTTTGTCCTCCGTAATGTTTATTTGGGAATTCCATATTTATCTGTCGTTTAGTATATCACATTTTCTCCCCGATTGGAATAGAAAATTTCCAAAAATGAAAATCTTTTTTATCAAATTTATTTAATTATACACAAATATGTGGTATTATAGATATGTAATCAAGAAATTGCCTTTGGAGGTTTAGCTATGTGGCCCTTTAAAAAGAAAAAACTCGAAGATAAAGTTTCCTTCCGCCGTTCTATGGCGGAAAAGATAGCGCGCCATCGCATCCGCTACGTCAGCGAACGCGAGGGCGATATGGATATCATCATCGGGCGCGACGGAGGCTTCAATATCCGAAACGGAGAGTTTATTGTAAGCGCGGATAACCACGTCATCTTCCGCGCAAAGGTGGACGACCTGCAAGCCTCCGAGCTTATGAGCCTGGAGGGCGCGATACTCACCGCCCCCGACCTTGAGCGCGGCGGCGAGTTGAGAACGATAATTGCGTACTATGTGTATTACAGATGAGATTTGCGTAAATATTCCTTTTTGTTTGCAAAATTGGGTTTTTTACAAATTTCATCATATTTTTTAATAACCAGTTAATATTTCCTTAATAAAAAATAATCAGTTCGCGCGAATTGATTATTTTTTATCAAGGAGGGATATAATGTATCTATCATTCCCGTTTAGTCAACTCAGCCGATTAGGAAAATATAATATTATCTACCTTGTTGTAACGGCAATTATTTTGGCATTGTGCGTAACGAGCCTTGTGTTTGAATACAAAAAATCGCGCAAAGAAAACTCGGACGGCACCGTGGAATATCAAAGGTCGGTCAAAAGAATGCTCCTCGGTATCTTCACTTTCCTTTTCGGAATTTGGTTTAACACAAGAACAAAAGTGCCCGCCACGTTCATTCTTTCTATGATAATCATAACCGCAGGCGTCATCTTCTGCCTCTGGGGTTTTTTTCAGCTCATTCGGTTCAAGGAAAAAATAATACATACAACGAAAAAGAACGCCCTTTATCGGCGTTCTTTTTAAGCATTTTCCCGCCGCTTCGGACTTCAGCGGAAAAACCAAGGAAGGCTTTGCGTTGCAGCTTTCACAAAGCCTGCTTGCTTTGGCTTTCACCCTTTAGTCGCAAAAAGGAAGAAGTTATCTCACCTCACAATAAAAAATCTAAAAATTTTGCAAAAAAAATAAAGATTTTTATTCGTTTATTGTTTACTTTTCGGTACGAAAGTGGTATGATTAACTATGTAGAGTAGTTAAAAAAAGCTCAAAGAAACAAAAAAATTTTTATGGAGGTTCTTAACTATTATGGCAAGAAAGAAAATTTCCATGGATGGTAACACCGCCGCTGCGCACGTATCTTATGCGTTCACAGAAGTTGCTGCCATCTACCCCATCACGCCTTCCAGTGTTATGGCTGAACTTACAGACTCTTGGTCTGCAACAGGTCTTAAAAACATCTTGGGCGAAAATGTAAAAGTAATGGAGATGCAGTCTGAAGCAGGTGCTGCAGGTACTGTTCACGGTTCCTTGGCAGCAGGTGCTCTCACAACGACTTACACAGCATCCCAGGGTCTTCTCCTTATGATCCCCAATATGTACAAGATCGCGGGCGAACTCCTTCCCTGCGTAATCCACGTTTCCGCTCGTTGCGTTGCTTCCCACGCTCTTAACATTTTCGGTGACCACTCCGACGTTTATGCGTGCCGTCAGACAGGTTTCGCTATGCTCGCTGAATCCAACCCCCAGGAAGTAATGGACCTTGGCGCGGTTGCTCACCTCGCTACAATCAAGGGCCGTGTTCCTTTCCTCAACTTCTTCGATGGTTTCCGTACATCTCACGAAATCCAGAAGATCGAAGTTTGGGATTATGAAGATCTCGACGAAATGGTTGATAAAGACGCTATCGCTGCATTCCGCGCTCGCGCTCTCAATCCTAACCACCCCGTTCTCCGCGGTTCCGCTGAAAACGGCGACATCTTCTTCCAGCACAGAGAAGCGTGCAACCCCTACTACGATGCTCTTCCCGAAATCGTAGAAGAATATATGAACAAAGTTAATGCCAAGATCGGCACAAACTACAAACTCTTCAACTACTACGGCGCACCCGATGCAGAACGCGTTATCATCGCTATGGGCTCTGTTTGCGACGCTGCTGAAGAAGTTATCGACTACCTCACAGCTCAGGGCGAAAAGGTTGGTCTTGTAAAAGTTCGTCTTTACAGACCTTTCCGTGCAGACAAGCTTATCGAAGCTATCCCTGCAACAGCTAAGAAGATCGCAGTTCTCGACAGAACAAAAGAACCAGGCTCTCTTGGCGAACCCCTTTACCTCGATGTTGTTACAGCTCTCGCTACAGCAGGTAAGAATGATGTTACTATCGTTGGCGGTAGATACGGTCTCGGTTCCAAAGACACAACTCCCGCTTCCATTATCGCAACATTCGAAAACCTCAAGCTCGATGCTCCCAAGAACAACTTCACAATCGGTATCGTGGATGACGTTACAAACCTCTCTCTTCCTGAAGTTCCCGCTCCCGACACAGCTCCCGCAGGCACAATCTCCTGCAAGTTCTGGGGTCTTGGCGGCGACGGTACAGTTGGTGCTAACAAAAACTCCATCAAGATCATCGGTGACCACACAGATAAATATATTCAAGCATACTTCCAGTATGACTCCAAGAAAACAGGTGGCATAACAATTTCTCACCTCCGTTTCGGTGACAAACCCATCAAGTCAACTTACTACATCACAAAAGCGGACTTTGTTGCTTGCCACAACCCCTCTTATATGCTCAAAGGCTATAAGATCGTTGAAGACGTTAAGCCCGGCGGTACATTCCTTCTCAACTGCCAGTGGACAGCTGAAGAACTCGACGCTAACCTCCCTGCTTCCGTAAAACGTTACATTGCAGAAAACAACATCAACTTCTACATTGTAAACGCTATCGACAAAGCTCGTGAGATCGGTATGGGCAAACGTACAAACACAATCCTTCAATCCGGTTTCTTTGCTCTTGCTAACATTATGCCTATCGCAGAAGCGGTTGACTATATGAAGTATATGGCTAAGAAGTCCTACCTCAAGAAGGGCGAAGCAGTTGTTGAAATGAACTACAAGGCTATCGACGCAGGCGTTGACGCACTTGTTAAAGTTGACGTGCCCGCTGCTTGGAAAGAAGCTACAGGCGATGTTTCCGCTGAAGCTGCTACAGGCAAGCGCGACGATCTCGTTAAATTCGTAAACGGCATCCTCTACCCCGTATCCAAGATGCAGGGCGATGCTCTTCCCGTTTCCGCGTTCGCAGGTATGGCAGACGGTACATTCCCTCAGGGCTCCGCTGCATACGAAAAACGCGGCGTTGCAGTTGACGTTCCCGTATGGCATCCCGAAAACTGTATCCAGTGTAACCAGTGTTCTTATGTATGTCCTCACGCTACAATCCGTCCATTCGCTATGGATGCAGAAGAAGCAGCTAACGCTCCCGCTTCCACTAAGTTCACAGCTAAGATGATCGGTAAAGGCTGCGAAGGCTATAAGTTCACAATAGCTATTTCTCCTCTCGATTGTATGGGCTGCGGACTTTGCGTAAAAGTATGTCCCACAAAACCCGAAAAGAGAGCGCTTGAAATGATTCCTCAGGCTACGCAGCACGATCAGCAGGCTGCATTCGATTACGCAGTTGCTAACGTTACAAAGAAAGTTACACCTTTCGCAGATACAACTGTTAAGGGTAGCCAGTTCAACCAGCCCCTTCTCGAGTTCTCCGGCTCTTGCGCAGGCTGTGCTGAAACATCTTACGCTCGCCTTATCACACAGCTCTTCGGTGAAAGAATGTATATCTCCAACGCTACAGGTTGTTCCTCCATTTGGGGTGGCTCCGCTCCCGCAACACCTTACACAGTAAACGTTCAGAGCGGCCGCGGTCCTGCTTGGGGTAACTCCCTATTCGAGGATAACGCTGAACACGGTCTCGGTATCCACCTTGCTCAGAAGACTATCCGCGAAAAACTCATCAGAAAAGTTGCTGAAATGGCAGAATCCGAAAAAGCAACAGAAGAATTCAAGGCAGCCGCTAAAGCATACCTTGACACAGTAAACGACGGTAAGGCTAACGAAGCAGCTACAAAAGACCTCGTTGCAGCTCTCGAAGCAGCAGCTGCTGCAGGTTGCCCCGCAGCTCCCGCTATCCTTGCTGAAAAAGACTACCTCTCCAAGAAGTCCGTATGGATCTTCGGTGGCGACGGTTGGGCTTACGATATCGGTTTCGGCGGTCTCGACCACGTTCTCGCTTCCGGTCAGGACGTAAACGTAATGGTATTCGATACAGAAGTTTACTCCAACACAGGCGGTCAGGCTTCCAAGGCTTCTCAGGTTGGTCAGGTTGCTCAGTTCGCAGCAGCTGGTAAGGCTATCAAGAAAAAAGACCTTGCTAACATCGCTATGTCTTACGGCTATGTATATGTAGCACAGATCGCTATGGGTGCAGATATGAACCAGACGATCAAGGCTATTGCAGAAGCTGAAGCATATCCCGGTCCTTCTCTTATCATCGGCTACGCTCCTTGCGAAATGCACGGTCTTAAGGGCGGTATGGGCAACAGCCAGAGCGAAATGAAGAAGGCTGTTGAAGCAGGTTACTGGCAGATGTTTAGATTCAACCCTGCTCTCAAGGCAGAAGGCAAGAATCCTCTTACGATCGACAGCAAGGCTCCCACAGCTAACTATGTTGACTTCATTAAGAGCGAAACACGTTACAGCCGTCTTGAACAGCAGTTCCCCGAAAGAGCTAAAGAACTCTTCGCAGAAGCTGAATCTCAGGCTAAAGCTAAGTACGAACGCCTCCTCAAGCTCGCAGAAATGTACGCTGAATAATATCCAAAAGAACTTTCCACGGATAGTTCATAGATAATATTAAGAGCAGATGCTTTAGCATCTGCTCTTTTAATATCTGTAAAAAAACAATATTTTTTTAAAACCATCGAACTCTTCCGCTTTTTTTTCGACTATATATAATGAAAGAGGAACAAAAGCGAATTATGCCGTATGAGCCGAACGCGATGTACTTCGTTTATGAAGCTATCGAGCTCGATATCCACCCGATTGATTTAGGATATCCGTGCTCCGAAACTTACGTTGCATTTGATTGATCGCTTGCTTGAAAGAAAGCGATACAACGAACTTTTTTGCAAAGTATTTTTTAATCACTTTTTCAGAAAGGATATCTTACTATGCGCCTACTCTCCCCAACCGATAAAGATTTCCCGGTTATTCTTTCTCAAAATGCCGCAGAAAATATAGACTTTTCCTTCCTCGGAAAAATAGGTCAGCAAAGCTATCTTTCAAAATTTCTGACAAGCAACCCCGAAACGCTCCGCTTTCGGCAAACCCTTTTCCGAGATATTATGGAAAATGAAAAACTTATCGATTTTTTCGATGAACTTGATAAAAAAATTTATGATATCATAACATTCGAGCAAATGGGGCGACAGATGAGAAAAGATAGTGAGAACGGCGACTTGCTCTGCTCTTTTCGTGAGCTGAAATTTTTTATGGATTGCATAGACCTAATAACAGCGGCAAAAAACGAGTATAGCCATATAACCTCTCCATCTCTCTTGGCATTTTTCGACCGTGCAAAAGATATATCCTCCCAAACATGGTATATGAACACAAAAAGCTATATAAACAAGCTTGACGAAAGTTTACGCGAAATACGTAGCATCACAATCGGTATAAATCTTGATGCTCAGCTTACTCCGCTTGAAGCGGGCATCGTTTCCATCAACAAAAAAACCTTTTCCACTAACAGCGTTTTCGATAAACTATTTTCAAAACAGGAAAAAGACCCTAACTTCATTTGTATATCTCCCATCGCCTCACGCGAGTTAAAGAATTCCGGTGTTTCTATGCAGATTCTCAATACCAAACTTTATTCCGCCATAAATTCAATCGTGTCAGGAGCGCTCAAAAAGATAAAAAATGTGCTTTATGACGAAACTCACCGTGCTGCCAATTTTCTTATCTATCTTCACGACGAAATAAAATTCATTACCTGCGCAACAACGTACATACTTTCCATAAAAGCGAAAGGGTTACCGCTTTGTATCCCGGAAATTTCCCCAAAATACGAGATAAAATCGCTCTATAACCCTAATATTTGCTCTTACATTAAAAGCGCAAATATCGTAAAAAACGACGCTACTTTCGATAATGACGGGAAAATTTTTATATTGACAGGCGCAAACAGCGGAGGAAAAAGCGTTTACCTTCGTGCCATAGGAGCGGCACAAGTTCTTTTCCAGCTCGGCTTGCCCATTCCCGCCAAAAGTGCAAAAATGAATATCTGCACAGAAATATTTACTCAGTTCGGCAGTAAAGTCACGGACAAAATCGGCGGTCGATTTGAAAATGAATGTAAAGAAGTCCTGAAAATATATAAAGAAGTCACCGAAAACAGTCTTGTTCTCTTTGACGAGCTTTTCGCAAGCACAAACGCATATGAGGGCGCAATTATCGCCGCCAAAGTTCTCAAACGATTTGCCGTAGTAGGTGCAAAATGCCTTTACACCACGCATATGCATGACCTTGCGGAAAAAATCGATGAAATCAATTCCATTCCCAATATTAAAAGTCACGCAGATACGCTATGCGCCGAAATACACGATGGAGTTTGTACATATAAAATTCTGCGCAAACGTGAAAGCGCAGGAAGTTACGCCGAGGAGATATTTAAAAAATACGGCTTCGAGGAGATATAATATGAAACGACATCAAGAAAATTTTCCTAAATGGTTTCATTCAACTCCGCAAGCAAAATCGAGTAAAAATCTATATGAAATTCAGCAAATGGAAACATTTTGTATATATAAACCCAAAAGATTGATATTCACTATACTTGCAAAACATTCCGTTCGCTTCTTTTTTCTCTCTTTGCTTTCGTTTTATCCATGCATTTTCTTTGTCATACCTGCCTATTATATTGTCATATATGAATTTTACGTTTCGCTTAAATGGCTTGAAAAATTTAATATTTCCCCGTTTAAAATAACACTTTTAATACTTGCTGCATTTGCCTTATTTATCATCTCAGCCCCTTACGTACGCAAGTGCATTTGGGCGGGCGTGGTTTGGTTTTTCAAGTTATTTTGATCAATTAAAAAATCCATTGCTTTCGCAATGGATTTTTTAATTGATCATATTTATTATTAAAGCATTTGGTCAGCGAGTTTTTTGATAGCGTTGATGCAGCTGAAATATGTGTTTTCGGGAGCGAACGTAACGTCCTGCGCGCTCTTGCCCGTGAAGAACTTGAACCAGCAAATAGCAGCCGCATATCTGCCGTAATCAAGGGAAAGGTGGAAGTTATCGCGGCAGAGAGACATACCGCCGTTTTTGAAATCGAACGGAGGTGTGTTACGAAGGAGCTGAATGAAGTCTCCCGTAGGAATAACTCTGATATTGTGCTTTTTAGCCATTTCTGTTGTTGCGGCAACGATAGAACCGTACATATCCATCTGGCTTCTGTTGTAAGCGGCAAAATTGGGGTGACCGGAACCGATTTCATATGCCCATGTGCGGTGGAAAAGTATCTCTGCCTTGGGGCAAGCAGTTCTTACCGTGTCAATGATGAAGGAAAGATAGGGTTCGAAAGTTTCGGGTTTGCCGGAACGTCCGCTTACCTGCTGAACTGTGATATAATCCCAATCTTCAAGCGTAAGAGCTTCGGGAATTGAGATCTTTCTTGTGCCGACAGCATCGATCTCGTAATCGTATGCGGGAGCATTGCTTTTTATGTTGTTTGCGTGCTGTTCAAGGCTGCAACCGCCGATATAGAGGTTACGAACGAAAAGAGGTTCGCCTGCGGAAGCGGAAACTTCCTGCAAATATCTTGTTGCATCCTGAGAAAAACTGTTGCCGATAGCTAAAATTTTCATAGTGAGATCCTCTCTGTTTTTTTATTTTATTCTACCACTCTTTTTCGCTCAATTCAATAGAAAAAGAAATTTTTCATAAAAAAGTTTGAGAAAAAGGGCGAGTAATTCCAATGTCATTAAGTTAACAAAAAGAAAAGGCTCTCCCTTTGGGAGAGCTCCCGCTGTAGGCGGGTGAGAGGGCAATATTCCTAGGGGAACTGCCCTCTCCGTCACGCTTCTCGTGCCACCTCCCCCAGAGGGGGAGGCTT
>JAGATA010000039.1 GCA_017621475.1 Clostridia bacterium | reverse complement strand
GGGACGGGACGAGGACTTCGGTCGGGATTCCTTGTGCGTATAGCTTTGCGGATATGCGATTGACTGCCTTTCTGCCGCCATCATCGTTGTCAAGACAAAGGCGGACGGTTTTAATACTCGGATTATCCTTCAGCATTTGAAACAGCACCCGATCCGAGACACCGCAGGCGGCGGCATAGCTGTGCTGTTGCCATCCGTCCTTGTGCATGGAGATGTAGGACAGCATATCTATCGGTGCTTCAAACAGATAGAGGCGGTCGCTCTTGCCACTCCAATGGAAGGAGTATTCGGGCATACTGCTCGGCTTGTTGCCACGGAAGGTTGACTCCGTTCCTGTGCCTCGGTAGCTTGCGTGGCGAGGAACACCGTCCTGATCGTATCCGACGAACACGGCGTTGTGGTAGTCGGCGGACTCGTAGATCATACCGTGCCGGGCAAAGGTGTTCAGCACGTCCTTGTCGATCCCGCGCTTGGTGAGGAGATACGCATAGACTCGACGCATATTATCGTTGCGGGGCGGTAGCTCGAAGGGTTCGGCGGATTCCTTTTTTGGTACGGCTTCTGCCATGACGAGCGTTCCGTCAGCACCACCGAGGAGGTATTCCATCGCTTCGGGATAGCTCTTGTTATAATATTTGCGGACGAAGTCAATGGCATCGCCGCCTTTCTGTTCATATTGGTGAAACCATAGGTTGCCACGGATGGTGACCTTCTCCGAGCCGTCGCGCCACTCATATTCCGAGCCGGATCGCTTGAGCTGCTCTCCCTGACTGCGGAGCAGTTCGCAGAGATCGGTTCGCCGTGCCTGTTCCTTTTGCTGTTCGCTATAGTGGATGTATCCCAAATTTGTTTACTCCTTTCTATTGATTTTTCCTTTCGATTGTGATATAATATATACAATCCTGCCCCACCGGATGGTAACATACGGACTCCACATCAGCGTTGGGCTGCGCTTAAGGGGAATGTCGATATTCTTTATATTGATGATGTGTGAGACACGAGAGGTGGCGATGCGTATGACATACGAATTTAATTGGGATTTTCTTGCTAACTTTGTTACGGTAATGAGCTTTTTGATTAGTTGCTTCGACATCACCACTCTCGGAATGAGGGTATAACAAAATAACAATTACAATCGCAGGCCGTGTGCCTGCTTTTTTTCATTTATCTGTCGGCGGAGCTTGCGATCCACGCCACCCACGCCGCCTCGGTCATCGTTCAACTGATTCTGCAACAGCCTGCCGAGGTGATGGAAGAGACGGAACACGCCCATGCCCGCTGACCAATTCCTGTTGTTCTTTATGTTGTGGAGAAGCTGATCGGCGTACTTGTTTCCGTGTTCCGCAGAGGCGGTCAGATACTCAATTGCCTTATCGTAGTCTTGCGGGATGTCCTTGCCGTAGAGATAGAGCTTGCCGAGTTGGTATTCGGCGTAGTCGTTCCCTTCTTTGGCGGCAATCTCGAAGTGCCGTATGGCTTTGGCGATGTCCTTGTGTGCGTCCTCGGTCAGTCTGATCTTTCCCGCAAGGTAGGCGGCATAGGGATTTTTCTGCGCCGAGGCTCTTTCAAGATATTCAAGAGCTTTCGGGATGTCCTGTTCGGTCAGTTCTCCACGGTACAACAGTTTTCCGAGAACATACTGCGCTTGGGAGAAACCGCTGTCGGCTGACTCTTTCAGCAATCGAATGGCCTCGGGAATATCTTGCGGAAGGACATCTCCGTCGAGCAAAGCCTTGCCGAGGGTATATGCCGCATAGCGGTTGCCTTGATCCGCAGATCGGCGGAGCAGATCCGCGGCTCTCTCGGTATCCTGATCGCAGTCCTCGCCCTTGAGCAGAGTCTTGCCGAGGAGATATTCGGCAAAGGGATTGCCGTCCTCCGCTGCTTCTTCGAGCCATCGCAGAGCGTAGTCTGCGTTCTTCGGAACGTGTTCGCCTTTGAGGAACAGCTTGCCGAGCAGATATTTTGCGACGGGATTGTTCTGCTTTGCAGAGTCAATAAGATATTCCACCGCGCGGTTGGGATCGTAGTCCTCGCTGTCATCGTCGAGCAGTTCCTTGGCTCTGCGGTACAGCTCCCATTTGTTCTTCGGCTCTTGATCCTCATCTTGTTCCACCTCATCCTCGGTCGGCTCTCGGTCGGGGATGCTTTCTTCTTCTTCGGGTTCTTCCACAACGTCAAGACCGAGGGCAAGGTTGAACGCTTCGGTGACGATGGCATTGCGTATGCTTTTGAATTCTTCGTTTTGTGACAGCGGAATCCTTTCGGGCATGGTCTGCGTATAGGTCTTGAGGATATTTTCTTTCTGCTCGTACCATAGGTCATAGAGCTTTGCGATCCTCTCGTCCTTGGCAAGTTCATCCACGATACCGTTCACAAGATTTTTGCAGGACTTCGGAAGGTATCCGTACACCTTTTTGCCGGAGTAATCCTTTAGCTTGTCAGCAAACTGACGGAGCATCAGCTCGACGGTTTCATTTTCATAAGCTCCGCGGTTGATGGCTTCGATGATCGAGGCGATCTGCGCCTTGCTCACGCGCTTCAGCTCATCTCGGTGCGCCGTCTGCTCACGGTAGATGTGGTATAGGTCTTGCTTGAATATTTCGTGAGCGTAGTTGGCTTTCATCTTCACCAGTCCTCGCTCGGTCATGTACGGCTCTTTGCCGACCGAGTAAGATATGAGGTGGATGTGAGGATGGTTGCCCTCGTTGTGAAAGGCTGCATACCAACGCAGATCGGCAAGGGGGATGCCCATGCTACCCGCAAGCTTATCTGCCTGACTGCGAAGCATATCCCGCCACGCCTTGGCGTTATCGTAGCCGAGCCTTTCGGCATCCTCACGGCGCAGAGAGATCACGGTGGTCCAGACGAGACCTTGATGCTCGGAAACCGTTTTCGATACCTCGGATAGATTGATGGGCGTATCGTCTTGGAAGAACAGCCCGTGAGAGCCGAGCTTCTCCACGCGCGGTCGCATGGCGATGTAGCCAACGTAGTTTTCTTTTCGTCCGATGAGATCCACGTTCTCGTCGATGGTTCGGCTGATGAACTCCGAGGCGTTATATTTCGTTTTGCTTTCACAGTAATCCTGATACTCAAAGCTGTCCTTGGCTTCGGGAAAGTCACGGATGAGCTTTGCGATGAGCCGCCCCTGTTCAACGGTAGCGTTCTGATGCTTCCACGACTCATCGCATTTCTCAACGCCCTCGCGCGTAGCAATATATTTTACGAGATGCTCTCCGTGCTTCGGCGTACCCGCTTTGATATACCGCCACTTCAAAATCATTCGTGCCATCGGTACTATCCTTTCTGAAACCTACGGGCATCCTCGAAGGACACCTTGCCGTTGAGCCGCTTGACCTCGCTGACACAGAGACCTTGCAGTTGTGTGAGGCTGTCCTCGTCGATCTCGCTGTTGGCTGCCGTGACATGGAGCATCATCGAAAGCTCCACCGCCATCTTGAACAGCAATCCTGCCATGCGATTCTCAAAGCTGTCGAGCGTACCCTTGACGGTAGAGAGGATGACGGACGGAAAATACTCACGGTAGTTTTCTGCGGTTAGGTATCCGCAATAAAAATTGATCGCCTTTTCTATGAACTCTGACTTGCTCTTGCATCCGTCATCACGGTAGAGCGTTTCCACTCTTTTCATGGTTTCGGGATATGTCCATAGGGCGAATTTCTGCTTATCCTTTGGATTGGCCATGTTTTTTCTCCTTTCTGCCGTATTTACGGGTACAACCCCCGCATAATGCCACGCCACGCTTACGCTTTCGTATTTCGTGACTCCTTGACCGTAAAAACGGGCGATTTGCAACCCCTTGGCGTTGAGGCGTAAAAAGTCCTTGTGCAGTCGGCATTGCCGTCTGCTGTGAGAGGCGCAGAGGGTGCTTTGCAACCCCTGCGCTTATTCCTGCAATCCAATCGGACAGCGTAATACTGCCCGATTTTCGCTCTCTCCGTACCTCTCGCAAATCGCCTCATTTGCGCTCGTTTTGCCTCTCTTGGGTGTTTGCCCGACCTCGTCCTCCAAATCGCCACACGGGGCGACACGGTGGCTCACGGGCGGTTACTGATCCGCGCCCTTGTTCTCGTCGGAATTACTCTCGGCAGAGGCTGTGGGAGGTTTCGGCTTCTTCGCCTTGGGAGGAGTCGGCACGACTCCTGAACGCAGATCGAGGAACTCACGAACACCCGCAGGCACGGTCTTGGCGTAGAGAGTGTCGAGAGCCTTTTCGAGTTCGCCCTCGACCGTCTGCCCACGCTGTTCAAGATACATCTTGAGCGCGGAGAGCTTCTCGTCCTCGAAGGACACGCTGATGGTTGTTTTCTTCATAGTGATCACTCCTTACATTTTGAGATTGGGAGATAGCGCGTGAGCCGTCCACGCTTCTTCATCGTAGCTGCACCCGCGTCTGCTCATCTGATCGCAGATGGAATCTCCAAAGTCTGTTCCGTCGAGGCAACAGTTTTGCAGGCTTGCGTAGCAGAGATCGCAGGCATTGAACTGTGCGTTGCTGAAATTGCTGTGTGTGAACATACCGCCAAAGAGTTGTGAGTTGCGGAACACCGCATCCTTGAAGCTGACTTCCTCGGAGTACACACCCTCGGCATGACAGTTATAAAACTTCGCGCCCTCGCAGTCGGAAAAATTCAGCTCAGTGCGATAGAGATTGACCTCTGCCAGCTTCGCTCCGTTGAAGTTTGCGTTCATGAGATTCTTCAGCGACAGATCCATTCCACGGATCACGCAGTTTGAGAAGTCGGCTTGCTTGCCGCCTGCATCGTTCAGCCATAGGACATGGTCGGCGCACATCGCCTCCACTTCTTCCTGACTCAATGACCGCAGATCGCTCTCGTCCTCCATGCGAACGTACTCCGGCGCAAGGTAGAGATAGAGTTCGTCGGTTTCCCAATTGCCCTCGATGAGTTCGATCTCTTTTCTATCGAGCAGAAGATCCTCGATGACCGTAGGAGCCATCATCTTGCCATTCGATAACTTGTGGAGCGTATCGGCTGTCAGCGTATAGCGACCTTCGGTCTGATCCTCGATGCTTTGCTTGATGACGAGATCGGCAACGGCAGAAGCAATCAGACTCTGCGAGTCCACCGTCTGCAAGCCCTCGTCCATAATATTTGCGCCGAGCATTCCGAGCATATCCTCAGCCTGTTCTTCCTCGGTGAGAAAGTCGGGAGCGTTGGCGGCATAGACGGCTTGCTCCACCAAGTCCTCGGCTGTGATAGTGTCGGCGGTTTCCTCGATCTCCTTTTGGTGTTCTTTTTCTGCTCGGTCGAACAGCTCGTCGAGGCTGTCGATGCTGAAGTCGTGCAATTCATCCTTGGTCATCCCGATCTCCACGTGGAGGTCACGGAACAATCCCTCATCGCTCGTTTGGTGATCGAGAAACCATCCAATAAAGTTACCGAGGAGTTCTGTTTTTCTTCTGTCTGTCATGGTGCTGTGGTCACCTCCGTTTCATTTGTGTCGGGCAGCTCTGTTTCTTCGGGAGGCGGTTCGGGTTCGATATGCTCATCGCGCATTTTCCGCACGGCAGAGGTAAAATCCGAAGCGAGGATGTTCGTACCGAAGGCTGCATTGACCTTTGCGATGAGATCCTCATCACTCTGTCCTTCCGAGAAGCATCCGACGAGCGTATCCGTAAATCCTTCCTCCGAGCCACGGGTGAAGAGCGCAAGCGAATAAATCGCCTGCGCCTCCTTGACATTCAGATGGCTATATCCTGCGGACAGCATCTTTTCCTCGATCTCGGTCATCACGCCAGATGCCGAGGATTGGTTCTCCACGATCATCTCTTGCAATCGGTCTATATTGAGATCCACACCTCCCGTAAAAATTCCGAGGAGCGCAATGATCGGCATGGCGATAATCACCACCACTCCGATCACGATCCCGACCACCTTTTTGAGTGCTTTGGGGTTGGTCGCAATATAGGTCGCAACCTTTTTGATGATCGGTATGAGGGCGGGTGCCGCCATTAACGCCCACCCGCCTTTCCAAAGAGCGCCGCCTTATAGTCGGGAGCTTTGACCTGAAGCAGATACCTCTCGTTTCCGCAACGGTAGAGACAAGTTCCTCTTTCGGGATACTTGATCAGCTCGAATTCGCTCGGCTCGACCTGCAGGGCATCCATATATTCCTTGGGATTGATCTGCCCGGCATTGAAGAGGAAGTGGTGTGTGGGAATGCTGAACAGAGGCTTTGTGAATTCTCGGATGCTCGGAATGAGGAAGTCCTCAATGTTCTGCGACGCCAGCACCACAGAGGAGTTCTTCTTGCGGACGCGCTTCATGCAGTTACGGATATACTCAATGGCGGTCATGTTGGTGAGAAACAGATACAGCTCATCCACCGATGCCACGGTGTTGCCCTTGCCGAGGAGCTGATTGCTCATAAAGGACAGAATGTTGAACAGCATCGCATCCTTGAGGCGTTTGTTGCTGTCCATGAGTCCTTTGACTCCGAAGCAGAGGAAGTCGCCGTCGGTGATATTGGTGTGACCATTGAAATACTTGCTCTCCGAGCCGACGCACATGGAGTTGATGCCGAGGCAGACCTCCTGCAGAGTTTCCTCGGTATAGAGGTATTTCCTCTGCTTATCGTAGGTCATATATTCTTCCTCGCACAGATGATAGAAGTCCTCCATCGTGGGATAGTCGGTGGGGCGGAGCTTATCATAGTCGGTAAAATCGGTGATGCCGAATCTCGCATACAGCTTTGCGAGGAGGATTTCGATGGTGTCGAGCTGACTGTCGTTGAATTCCTTATAGCAACGGAAAAAGTCCTTGAGGAATGCGATGTGCTGTGACAGGCGCGTTACCTTTCTGAATGCTTCGGGGGAGTCGCTCTCGGTGTCCTCCGTGCCATCGCTCCACGCCTTGGGTTCAAGCGGGTTGATGGTATATGCTCCTGAAAGGAAATCAATATAGCAACCGCCGAGGCTTACGCACAGATCCTCGTATTCCGCTTCGGGATCAAGGCAGATGATGCTCTTGCCGGATTCACGGAGGTTGGTGAGCAACAGCTTCATGAGATAGCTCTTGCCCTGACCGCTGTTTCCGAGAATGAGGATATTGCTTGTGGTCTTATCCTCGGCACGCTTGTCGAAGTCCACAAGGATGTTTGTGCCGTATTTATCACGCCCGATATACAAGCCGTGGGAGTCGGTCTTGCCCGAATAGTTGAAGGGATAGAAGTTTGCCGCCGAGCTTGCAGGCAGTACGCGCTCATACTGTGCGCCGAACTGATTCGAGCCCACGGGCAGAACAGATAAAAATCCTTCTTTCTGTCGGAGAGTCAGTCTGTCCACCGAAATCTTGGCGCGGGTCAGCTCCATGCCAACCTCGCTCTGCAATTCCTTGAGGGATTCGAGGCTCTTGGCCTTCAGCTCGATGAACACCGAGCAATGCAGAAGCGGTTCTTTGTTGCGGTTGAGGGTGGCGGCAAGCTCCATCACGTCCTGAAGGTTGCCCTCGGCCTCGATGGCATCGTTCACGTCATCGGCAACGCGCTTCATCTTGTTCTTGCGGGTGGCATTCTGAATGATGCGCCTCTGCTCCATGTGTTCGACGAGACGGTGATAGATGCGGAGCGTAACACCGCTTTTATCGGCAAGGGACGAGAGGATCGCCAGTTCCTCGGTGGAGGGCGGATACTCACGAATCACCCACGCCGAGCGATAGCTGTCGCCTACGATATAATGGTCGGTCATAAACTTGATCGTGCCGGGGAGGATACAGTCGAAGAAGTCCTTTGTGCGGATTTCCTCCAACTGTTCCTCGGTCAGCACCTTGGGCTTTCTCTTAAACATTACGCATCGCCTCCTTCTTCGTCGAGATACTGAATGCCGTCGGCATCCGACATCAGCTCGCCCTGCATGGATGCCTCAAAATACAGAGCGAGGAATCTCTTGATCTCTTGTTTTTTCATACGGTGAACCTCGAAGCCCTGCTCGGAGATGGTCTTTTCGATCTCGTTGGCTCTCTTGAACACCTGAGACGGCTTGAGGTTACGGCATCGTGCCGTAAAGATAAACTGTCGCGCCGTCGACATCTCCATCTGCACCGCATCGAGGAAGGTGATGTCCTTTTCGAGCAGGCTCCTGACCTTGAGATTCGGCTCTTGCTCGATCCTGTCCATGAGGTAGAGCTTGTTGTCATCGAAGCACTCCGAGGAGTCGGTGACGGTGATCTCAATGTCGGTTTCGGTGGAGAGGACGAGTTTGAGTTGCCTAATCTTATTCTCAATATTCGCCGCCGACAGCACCGAGATGTTGGTGGGGGTTACGAGGTAATATAACAGCTCGCCACGGTTTGTGACGATGCCGTAATCGGTGAAGGTCTTGATGCCGATGAGATCCTGCACCGACGCGCCTTTTTTCTTTGTCTGCGGGGCAGTTTTTGACTGCGTTTTCTTCTTTGCCACAGTCGGTCACCTCCATTCGTAATATTGCTGTGCGGATATGAAGTACCGCACGGCGTATTTGATAAAGTCAAGGATGGTCATATCATCCTTGCGGATGGTGAGGAATCCGAAGCAGAGGGTTGCTGCTCCGGGAATCAGCCATCCAAGCTCCACCGCCGCCACTACCGAGAGCAGTGCGCCGATGGCGAGAATAATAAAATCCCGCATTCCCCAAAGCCACATATTTGCCTTGGCCTTGAGGTTCTGCGGGTACAAAAATCTTGTCATAGCTTGCCTCCTTATCTGCCCGCAATTTTTGCCACAGAGCGAGTCAGATTGACCGCCGTGGTGGTTGCGTGAACAACGCTCATCATATTGACCTTGACCGAGGAATCGAGTCCGAACTGCTGTGCAATGCGAGGCACTTCGTTAGCCGCAAGCATAATGCCGAGTCCGAGGAGCATATTTCCGGGGAAGGTGATGAGTCCGAGGAACAATAGGGTTGTCTGCATAAATGCCGTGAGGCAGATCGCTGCCACTTGCTTCATCCATTGCACGAAGCCGTCCGTATATCCTCTCGGTACGGAGAACATATACAACGCTCCCACCGACATCTGCACGAGCAGAATGCCTCCGCGCTTGATATTTTGGAAAAATATCTTGACCACGCAGTACGCAAATGCAATCAGCACAAGAATATTGAGCAGGCTTGACTGTGTCGCCGCACCTTGGAATCCTCCTGTCAGCACACGCAGGCTCATGTCGGCAATGTCCACCGACTGACCGTTTGCAAACAGCCTTGAGAGGTCATGGGAGAAGGTGTTTTGCAGAGAGATGCAGAAACGATATAGCTCTATGGGAACAACGCCGATCAGCGAACACGCAAAAAATCCCTTGAGAATATTGAGAACGGTATTTTTGATATTCGCTCTGCCGCTTTGATATTCAATTGCCACGTCGAAGATGGCAACGACAACGCCTGCGATAAACAACGCCCATCCGAAGAGCGTAAACAGATGGACGGTGGCTTGCACCCATTTGAGGTCGAATATCTCCGCGCCCATGTTGCCCATCATCGTAAAGAAGTCGGCAACCGCGCCGTATATGGTTTCGTAAAACCATTTCATCATCGTGTTCCATATCGTGTTTGAGATCTGCTGACCTATCCCGCTGAAGGCGTTTGCTATGGCATCGGTGATCCCGTCGATCAGATCTTGAAGCCAATCAAACATTTCGTTTTACCTCCGTTCTCCGCAGGCGGCGAACCGCCTGCGGCTTGATATTTCTCTGTGTGTTCGGTCATCAGATGCCGATGATGTTCCAAATATAAAGGGGTGCGGTGAGCGTGAACACAAGGCAGGCGAACAAAATGGCAGGTGCGGTGAATTCAAACTGACCGTGCTTGCGATAATCAAAGTATGCCGTACCGAGCTTCACGAACAGAAGGATGGCAAGGATCAAGTCCACAATGGGAAAGATGACATTGTTGGTCACCTGCTTGATCTGCCCCTTGGCAGAGTTCCATGTGTCCTCGACGGCTCCGGCAACGTCACCCGTGGGAGTCGCGGCGAAAGCGGAAACCGACATGATGGAAACGAGGAGCGCGACCATTGCCACGCAGATGAGGAGCTTTGCGAGCTTCTTGTTCTTCATGATCTTATTCATATTCTTTTTCCTCCGATCTTTTTGTTGATTTCGTGGTAGCGGATTTTCTTCATTTTGATATTGAGGTTTTGGCAGAAGCGGATTTCTGCCTGCATACCTTCGGTCACCTCATCCCCGAAGATCCACATTTCGTCGCAGAACCACAAAAGGCTCAGCCCTGCCGCCATGCCGATCTCGCGCTCCTTTTCGATACTGTCATCGAGGCAGAGAGCGTAAAAATGCGGGACGACAGGAGCCGTTCCGCACTTGAGGGCATATTCGGTATAGGTCTTGACGAGTTCGAGGTTCTCGCTGACATTGCCTCCGAGGGGCGCACAGATATATACTTTCTTCATCATGCGCCTCTCCATCTCTTTCTGTTCATGCTGTGTTACCTCCGTTCTTAGCTTGGATTCGGGACGGGAGCATCGCGCCATATTTATCATCACCTCGCTTTTTCGGTATGCTTTTATACAAAAAAACCGCCCTGTTTTTCTGCCCACATCACGGACAGATGCACAAGCGCGGCTCTTTGCTGTTCGGGAGAGAGACCATTGAGGAAATCGAGGAGGGTGACCTCATCGTCCTTTTTTACGGGTTTTGCCTTTTCACAGTCGCAGATGCGCTCTCTGCGGACGATGACAGTTCTGCCGTCGCTGCCCTCGGTGAAGGACAGCACGTCGTTATAGGCGAAGCCTACCTTCTGTCTGATCTCATAGGGGATGGTGATTCTTCCTCTCTTACCGAGGATTCGGAGTAATTTGGCCATATATCAAAGCACCTCGCTTTCTTCGCATTCTTCATTGATCGGGCAATCCTCGCAGATGCCGTCGCATACATAGTTGGTTGTGTCGGGTTCGGCTGTGATGACGATTCTTCCTTCTTCTGCCGTGAGCTGCACGAGATCGCCGTCCGTGATGCCTGCTTCGACGAACAGCTCCACGGGGACGGAAAGCAGAACGCAGTCAATGCTCAATTTCGGATTTTGCATGAAATAATACACTCCTTTAATACTTTTTCGTAGTTGAATTCATTGTCCACTTCGCTGAACAGCGTGAGCTGCTTCGGCTTTTCTCGCTCTCTCTCATACAGATCGTAGTTGGCTATGAGAAGCTCCTTGAATTCCTTGCCTGCCTCATAACGCTGTGCCATCGAATGCGCTCTTGAAAAATCGAAAAACGAGAAGCCCTCGTAAAGCTGACGGATTTCGGGACAGTCGTTATAGGACAAGAGAAACTTTCCTTTGATGCCTGCAAGCGTATCCCGCAGGCGCACGTGATCCTCCCATCCGAAGCCTACCGCATACATATCCTCTGTGGAGTAGTAGGGCGGATCGGCATAAAAGAAGGCATCGGGGCGGTCGTAGTGCTTGATGAGGGTTTCAAAGTCCTGATTCTCGATCACTACGTTTGCCATGCGATCTTCGAGTTCTCGGATGAGAGCGAACAGCCTGCGGATGTCGCAGGGCTGTGAGGCAAAGGATTTGCATCCGCTTGAATAGCTGTAGCGGAGCAATTTGAGGAACATCGCGGCACGGCGCACGTCGTGATTCTCGGTGATACGCCTGCGTATCTCCGCAAGCTCCTTGGCTTCGGGCGGTGGGAACAGTATCTCAGTTAGCTGCAGTTCCTCGTTCATATACTTATCGTCAAAAGCTTCATGCTCAAAAAATCTCTTTATGGCTATGAAGTCCTCACGGGAGTTGAGGTTGCAGAAGCCGATCTCTCGGATCGTCGCCATCGTCCTCTCCTTCATGCATCGGAACAGATTGACGAGGTTGCGATCAAAATCGTTATACACCTCAAAGGGATGTATCTCCGGCTTACCGAGCAGTACGCTGCCCGAGCCACCGAACACGTCGATAAATCTGCCGTATTTCGGTGGAAACACCGCATAGAGGATATGGAGGATCGAGGATTTGTTGCCCACCCTTGAAACGGGGGTTTTAATGGTGATCACCTCACTTTCGTGGGGTATCCATCGCTCCCGAAACAAAAAAAGACGGTATCAATCGTTTCGGGGCGATTGATACCGTCTTGGGTTACTTACGCTGATGGAGTTGGTTGCGGAGCTGTCGGATTTCGCGCTCATAGTGATTGGCTCGGTTGATCTGCACACAGCAGAGGACAACCGTGCCGATGCACCCGCCGATCAAGAGTCCGGCGAGAAACCAAAGTAGTGTTGCCATATTGTTTTTTTCCTTTCTGTCGGTTATTTCATCGTGAGGCGTTGGATGCCTCGGTCTTGCTCCAAGTCCTCGTCCTGATCCTCGGTCTGCGCTTGTTCGGTCTGCTGTTCCTCATAGGGGACAAGCTCATAAAGAGAACGCCCACGGGCAGAGATAACACCGTAATCGGTTTCTGTTGCTCCGAGCCGTGTGAGCAGTCGGTCGCCCTCGTTTCTTGTGAGGAGCGTATCGAACCAATGGCTGTCGAGGCGGGAGTCCATGTGGCGGAGTATATATTCTCTGAAAAAGTCCGAGGAATCGTCCACCATATACGAATGCTCATATTGATGCAGATTTCTTGCGATGTCGAGGATATCCTCGATCTTGGATGGTTCTTCGGCGGAGAGTACCGCTTTGAATTTGACCTGATCGGCGGGTGTCATCTCTACCATCATCTCCGCAAGGCTGTTGAGCGAGTCGAAGTCCTGCATATCCCCGAAGTGATCGGATTCGATCTGCGGGACGGAGGATTCAAAGGCGTAATATACACAGCTTCGGATATCGCTCATGCTGAGTTCGTCGGTAACCGCTTTGATCTCATCCTCGGTTGCGGGGAGCGAGAGCCATACCGTCTTGGAGTTCAGCTCGTCATCCTCATAGATAGGCGGATAGGTGACCTCCAAACGGAAAGCGTACCAAGTGGACACGTCGCTCTGCGGGAGCTGCTGACCGTCATATACCTTTGGGTGTTCATATTCGCCTGCAAGGATATATTTACCATTGACATATACGCCGTCATCCAAGCCTCGCTGAAGCCTTCCGACTGCGGCGGGATCGATCAGATATAAGGACTGTTCGGGGATCGCCGCCACGTCCTCATGAAGATCGTTTTCAATCACAAACTTTCCAAGCTCGATATCGTTGCCGACATTTGAAAGCACCGACACATCGAGTCCGTAGGTAAGGTTGATGAGGTCTTTCATGCTGACGAGTTCTTCCTCATCTCCATGAATGATTTTGGGAGCAACCGCTTCGAGGATATCGCATTCCTCGTCGGTCAGCGAGTCGAGCCGTTTGGCAAGGAAGTTCAGCTCGTCGATGGTCGCGCCGTCGATCCTGATCTGCGTGAGTTCGGGCAGACGCGGACAATCGAGGATGGCGATGTCGTGATAGGCATTATCATTATCTGTGATCCTTGCTTTCTGATAGGCATCCCGAATCTCATGTTCCTCGGCAGGCAGTTCCACGTAACCATAAAACCATCCAACGCCTTGGGGATTCTCCTTTGCGAGTTCTATCTTGATTGTTTTTGCCACGGGAATCACCTCCTTACATCGTCATTTTGAAGCCAAGCTCCTGTTCGGGTTCTTGGGTTTTCATGCGGATGAGATCCTCGTCGAACAGATCGGTCTGCTTTTGGGCGATCTCCTGATCGAGCAGCTCAAAGGCACAGTATTGAGCGCCGCCGATATGGACGAATTGCATATCCCCATCGAGTAGCTGCTTTGTGTCCTGTGGTGTGATACGGATATTGCCGTCGGGTGTCATAATGTCAAAGGTGGAGCTTGGGTTTTCAAGGAGTGCGCCACGGACGGTATTCGCCAGCTTCTCTTGCTCCGCAAGCCATTGATCCATGCGTTTGATGCCTTGGGAGACAATGGTCGTAAACCTCTCCGTGTCCATGCAGATCTCTCTGAACCTCGCGCCGTATTCTTCGAGCAGGGAGAGGTCATCGCAATCCATAAAAAATCCGCTTGATTCGCAGTCAAAGGCAAAACGGCGGAGGTTGGGATCGCCCTCGAAGGCTTGGCAAAATGCCGCCTCCCATTCATAGCCGTTGCCGTGGGTTTGAAATCCTCGGCTGTCGACGGGCGGCTCTCCAATCTCCAAGGCGTAGGCATCAAATGCTTTTTGTCCGAAGTCCTCATATTCGCCGCTGATGAAACCAAGCGGGAGGCAGAGGCTGAACTTCCCATCATCGTGATCTACGATATAAAACGGTCGGTTTTCTTCGTTGAACGCTTCAATGCGCTCCTTTACATTCATCGGTCATCACTTCCTTTTATGATTTGATATTGTTCGTTGAAGGCAAGGATTTTTCTACCTATAGCAGAAATGACGGGAACGCTGACCGCATTGCCCGCCATTTTATATAGGTGTCCGTCCTTGAGTCCTGTCGCCTCGGCGCGGCGGAACTGCTCGTCCGTAAAGCCTTGGAGCCGCCAACATTCCACGGGCATGAGCTTTCGGATGCGACCTCTGTGCCATACGCCGTGGCGGTCTTGCGCTGTGATGGTGAACATCGGCTCGTCGGGTTCTTTGACGCGCCGTCCTTGCTGTCGGACGGTTTCTCGGTCGGGAGTGAGGATGGCTCTCGGAGCTTCGTCCTCGATCAGCACAGCCGAGTGTTCACCTCGGTGGTTGCTGATGCCCGAATCCTGACGGGCGGTGATACACCTTGCGTGATCGGTGATCACGGGATTGACATTCATGTCTATAAAATACAGTCCTGTCTTGCCGCCCCAACCGCCTGCTCCCGCGCATTGGGTGCAGGCTATTCCGTCTGTTTCGTAGACGCGCTGTCCTTGCGGTCCGGGGATAAGTTGCTTGAGAGCTTGCGCATTGCCGCAGGCGAGAGGAAATATTTGTCCGGCACATCTTGGTTCAAGATATCCGACAATATACAATCGCCTCCGTTGCTGTGGGACTCCGAAATGTTTGCTGTTATGCACACACCATTCGAGATGATACCCCATTTCAACAAGCGTGGAGAAGATGGTATCAAGCGTCCTGCCGCCGTCATGCGATAGCAAGCCGGGGACGTTTTCCAAAAATAAAAATGCAGGCCGTTTTGCTGCAATGATTCGGGCAACCTCAAAGATGAGAGTGCCTCGCATATCGTCGAATCCGAGCCGCTTTCCCGCAACGCTGAAGCTTTGGCAAGGAAATCCGGCACAGAGGACGTCAAAGTCGGGCATGGTTTCGGGGTTGATTTTTCGTGCATCGTCACAGTAAAATTCTCCTTTCGGTTGATAGATTGCGTTATATGCTTGGTTGGCGTGCCTGTCGATCTCACAATGACCGATGCATTCAAACCCGCCTACAGCTTCAAGACCGCTTCTGAATCCTCCGATCCCCGAAAACATATCAAAAAATCGGATTGCCTCATGTCTTGACATGGGGCATCACGACCTTCGTCCGTTATTGTCTTATCACCTCACATTCTCATGACCATTCCTTCGGTTTCTTCCTCATCCTCGGTGAGTTCTTCTTCCTCGGATTCCTCGTCCTCGGTCAATTCCTCATCTTCGAGTTCTTCCTCCGATTCCTCGATCTCGTCCTCATATTCTTCCTCTGCGGCATCTTCGGTCAGTTCCTCGGTTTCTTCCTCGTCCTGATCCTCGGTCGGCTCTTGCGCCTCCGTCTGTGCCTGTCGCTCGGTGAGATCACGCTCGATCTCGTTTTCGATCAGTCCGATGACGAACTGCCTCTGTGTCATATTGTTGCGGTGCAGGTAATCCTTGATCTTTTGAAACAGATCTTCCGGTACCTGAAACGCCAAGGTACGCATCTTTTCCATTGATTTTTCCTCTTTCTGTTCAATTTTGGGATGTAACTCGTCTTGCAGAGCCATCGTGACGAAGTCTGCCATGGTCATGCTGTGCTGCTCCAAATACTGCCTTACCTCGGCATGAAGCTCTGCATCGATCTTGACGGTTATCCCTTTCTTTTCGTTAGTCGGCAATGTTTTCAGTCCTTTCTATAAATTTTTGAATGGCTTCGGTCACGATTTCCTCGACCGAGACCTCTCGCTCGGCGGCTTCGATCAGAAGCTGCTCGACCAGCGAGTCGGGAATGATGATTTCATACTCCAAATTTACCTCCTACATTTTCATGCCGAATAGTTCATCGGGCGACCATCCGAAGGTAAAATCCACATCCTCGATGTTGTCGCATCGGGTAGAGAGGAAATCCTCGCGCATCTCTATGCGCAGATAAAAATAGGCGAGTTCTTCAAGGGTTGCCGTATAGGTTTCGCCCTCGCCGTAGAGATAGGCTTCGGCGTGAACGCTGACCTCGGTTTCCTCGTCGATATCCTCCATGAATTCTTCAAATGCGGTATATCCCTCAATGTCACCAAGCTCTCTCGGAATCCCTCTTACGAGGAATTCCTTTTCCTGATCACCTGCGGTTACGGTAACCGCAGAAAAAAGCACAGCCATATATTACATCCCTCCCATCGTATGGCCTTGATATCTCAATTCTTGGTCGGCATACATTTCTATATATTCCTCGACCTTTCCTTGGATTTGCTCAAATTCAAGGGCATTCGGACGGTATCCGTACCATTTGGCAGTACCGTCGTTTTCCCAGATGTACGGATCGCTTCCGTTCTTTTTGCCGATGATATCCGAAAACTTGAATGTCTGTGTGTCCACCACGCCCATTGTGCGGTTGATGATGGACAGCTTCAAAGCATCGTATTGGGAGGCGATCTTGGTGTTGATGAACTCTACCTTGGCACGGAGATCCTTGCCGATATCGCTGACCATTGCGCGATGCGAGAATACGGTGTCAGCCGACAAGAGTGCTGACTCTCCGAAAAACATTTGCATTTCATGTTCGAAATAGTCCATAGCTGCTTCTCCTTATTTGAATTGAATTGCGCCGAGACCGTATCGGCGGATCGCCATTGCGTTGCAGATCACACCGAAGAGCTTCGGGGGAATGAGATTGCTGTCGGCAAGGTCGCTGATAGTGAGGTGCTTTGTTCCAATGGCGAGATCCTTGGCACAGCAGAACAAGGCATATCCAGCTTCGGTGGTGTTGCTGATGCGGATACGGTCGTATGCGATCTCGCATCGATCAACGTATCGGCTCACTTGATTCCACAGCCGTCCGTCTGCGGTGAAGAGATAGACCGCCGCCATAAGCGCGTTGTCCTTTTTGTTCATCTTCCTGACTGCCTCGGTAAAGGCTTCTTTGTGCTTATCATTTTTGAATTGCATGGTGTTTTCCTCGCTTTCTCTGATATGGTGGCGGAGCCGCAACTGAAAGGCAAAATGGTTCACGGGGGAGAATGCTTCGAGCAGAGCTTCTTTGATCGGTACTGCGCCTGCGGTGATGCGCTCCTTCATGTACGGGCATTTGCCCTCGGTGCATCCGATTCCTTTCTGCCAATGCAGGCAGTATCTGCAATCGCAGTCCTTTGCGGTGTACTCGAATTTATTAAAAACGAATACGCCGTATCCTCTCGGACGGAAGTTCGGGATGCGAGTCATCAGCCTTTCAAGCTCTCGGTCGATATAGGTAATGGTAAGTAGCATATTTTGATCTCCTTTTCGTTAAAATGAAAAAAGCCAACCGTTTGGGAGCGTACTCCGTAAACGATTGGCTTGGGTGATTTACATTTTTAATTGTGGGGTGTTGTCCTGATCGAAGGACGGTTGTTCATCTGCAAGGCTTTGGTAGCCGTAGGTCAGCTTTTCGATCAGACCGTCGAGCTTCTGATCCTGTTCGTAGGTCAGCGATTCGCAGTTATCTCTTACGTAGGCGATGCACCGATAGAGCAGGCTTGCCTCATCCTCGCTGAACATCCTGTTTTTGTCCATGAGCTGTGATCGGGTGATGAAGGATTCCTTGGCGTGTTCAAAGTCGGGCGTATAATCTCCGTGCGCCACATACGTTCCATTTCGCGCCTGTTTCCACGTGCAAAATAGAAACCCGTGACTGCCATACGCTCCGGCGAGGACGGTATCGCCGTATTCGGAGAACTTTCGGTATTGGCTGACCTCGGGAATTGGCATCTTGGGGGATCGCTCATATAGATTCACGTATTCACGGATGCGATAGGCTTCGTCGCTGATCGCCGTGAAGGTGTCACCGAAGTTCTGCGAGGTAACCTTATCATCAGTATAGAGAAGTGTTCCGTCCACAAGCTGCCGACAGAGGAGTACGCCGTTCTGCCTGATCGACAGCGTTCCTGTGGCTTCATCGAGCGTTCCTGTGCATCCGAGCTTCGGGAGCTTTCGCATCATTTCTTCTTGGTAAATGCTCATGTATTTTTCCTCCTGATTTTTTATTTTTGGCAAAAGAAAAAGGCACACGGATTTTTCTTTTCCATGTGCCTTGGGTGGCTGATATTCTGCCCCGACAGAGTTCAAATCCCTGAACTGTGGGGAAATAGCGATTTTATATCTCCATTTTTGTATCTCGATATTTCGCTCTGAAAAACGAAAAAAGCCTTGAAAAATCAAGGCTTTTTGTGGCGATATCTTTTTTATCGCCCTTTGATGGTTGCGGAGACGGGATTTGAACCACGCGACCTTCGGGTTATGAGCCCGACGAGCTACCAAGCTGCTCCACTCCGCGATATATTAAGTTTGCCGTAATGGTGCCGGAAACCGGGATCGAACCGGTACGGGATGTTAGTCCCACGGGATTTTAAGTCCCGGGCGTCTGCCTGTTCCGCCATTCCGGCCCGTTTGTTTACTGCTCCATTATAATAACACAATGTTTTCCTTTTGTCAATACATTTTTTAAAAAAATTATTTTATTTTTGCAAAATTTTTCAGTATCATCTAAAAACGCTTGACACACCTATTGAATATTGATATACTTATTTTATATAATATCTTATTCCCCATTTGATGAAACTATTCACAGAAACGAGGAAATATGCAACATTACTTTATTATAAATCCCGTTGCCGGAAAATCTAAAGGAAAAGATAGTCTTCTTACCGCAATAAATTCCGCGGCTATTTCAGAAGACATTTCATATAAAATATATGAAACAACATCAAGAGGCGATGCAACACGCTTCGTTATGTCAAAATTCGAAGCAATAACAGAAGAACCTCTTCGCTTTTATGCTTGTGGGGGCGACGGTACTCTTAACGAAGTTATAAATGCCGCAGTAAGGTTTCCTAATGCTCAGGTGGCAGTCATACCTGTTGGTACGGGTAACGATTTTGTAAAGAATTTTTCAAATCCTAAATTTTTTATGAATCTTAAAAGACAGATCAGAGGCGATATTTTAAAAATCGACCTTTTGAGCTTCAACGGAAAATACTGCGTAAATGTGATGAATGTAGGGCTTGACTGTTCTGTTGCCGAAAAAATGTCTCAGATAAAACGTAATCCGTTGGTTCCTTCCAAAATGGCATATATATTTGCGTTGATCTCTGCATTCTTCGGCAAATACGGTTCGCGTTTTAAAGTCACGCTTGATGATGAACCTATTGCCGAAAACGAATATCTGCTTGCAGCTTTTGGCAAAGGCTCTTATTATGGCGGCGGTTTTAAGTCTCTTCCCTGCGCTGTTGCCGACGATGGATATATTGATGCGTGTATAGCAAAAAAAATATCTCGTCTGGCATTTATTAAATGTGTAGGAAAATATAAAAAGGGTGAACATCTCGACCTTTCTTTTATAACATATAAAAAATGCAAAAAAATTCACTTTGAATCCGATGAGCCTATAGGCGTATCAGTTGACGGTGAAATAGTACAAGAAACAAATTTTGATATTGAAGTTGTTCCACGTGCTCTCTCTTTCTCTATGCCGGAAGGATGTTCTCTCATGGCTTTCCACGAAGGAGAAGCGAACTCTTCAAAAGCCCAAACAGATTATAATTATCAGGAAGTATAACACAATGAGAAAAGAACTTGAAAAAAATTATGACCCCTCAAAAATCGAAAAAGAAACATACCAAACCTGGTGTGAAAACGGCTATTTTCTCCCCAGAGAAAACAGCACTAAAGGAAATTACTCCATCGTAATTCCCCCTCCCAACATCACAGGGCAGCTCCATATGGGTCACGCCCTTGACAACACTCTCCAGGATACGCTTATCCGCTATAAGAGAATGAAGGGCTTCTCTACCCTCTGGCTCCCCGGAACAGACCACGCTTCCATTGCAACAGAAGCGAAGATCGTTGAAGCTATGCGCAAGGAAGGTCTTACAAAAGAAGACATAGGCCGTGAAAAATTCTTGGAACGTGCTTGGGATTGGAAAAAGCAGTATGGCGGTCGTATAGTTGAACAGCTCAAAAAAATGGGCTCCTCCTGCGATTGGTCTCGTGAAAGATTCACTCTTGACGAAGGCTGCAGTGAAGCTGTACGCGAGGTATTCAAGCGTCTTTACGATAAAGGTCTTATCTACCGCGGCGAAAGAATCATCAACTGGTGTCCTCACTGTAAAACATCTATATCCAATGCAGAAGTTGATTATAAGGAACTGCAGGGTCACTTTTGGCACATTCGCTATCCCCTTGTTGGTGGCGGCGGCTTTGTTGAAGTTGCCACAACGCGTCCCGAAACTATGCTTGGCGATACAGCTGTTGCGGTTAATCCGAGTGACGAGCGCTATAAAGATATGATCGGCAAATATGTTGTTCTTCCCCTCGTTGGAAGAAGAATTCCAATTGTCGCCGATGAACACGCGCAGCTTGATAAAGGCACAGGTTGCGTTAAGATAACACCTGCCCACGACCCCAACGACTTTGAGGTTGGCCGTCGTTGCCATCTTCCTATGGAAGTTGTTCTCACGGAAGAAGCAAAGATTACAGAAAACTATCCCAAATACGCAGGCATGGATCGCTATGAAGCAAGAAAAGCCGTTCTTGAAGACCTCAAAGAGGGCGGTTACCTCTGCGAGATCGAGGATCTTTCTCACGAGGTTGGAACTTGCTACCGTTGCGGCACAACTATCGAACCTATGATAAGCCTTCAGTGGTTCGTTAAGATGGAACCCTTGGCAAAACCTGCTGTTGAAGCTGTACGCGATGGCAGAATCAAATTCGTTCCCGAACGCTTTGACAAAAACTATTTCCACTGGATGGAAAACACCCAGGATTGGTGTATCTCCCGTCAGCTTTGGTGGGGTCACCGCATCCCTGCATTCTATTGCGATTCCTGCGGTGAAACCGTTGTTAGCAAGGACGATTGCACGGTTTGCCCCAAGTGCGGCGGTCATATGACTCAGGATCCCGATACGCTTGACACCTGGTTCTCTTCCGCTCTTTGGCCCTTCTCCACAATGGGTTGGCCACACGAAACGGAAGACCTCAAAAAATTCTATCCTACAAATACTCTCGTTACAGGCTACGATATCATCACCTTCTGGGTTTCCCGTATGATATTCTCTGCCCTTGAATATACCGATAAAATTCCTTTCGATACGGTTCTTATCCACGGTCTTGTGCGTGACGCACAGGGACGCAAGATGTCCAAATCCCTTGGCAACGGCATAGACCCACTTGATATTATCAGCCAATACGGCGCGGATGCTTTGCGCTTTGCGCTTCTTACGGGTAACTCTCCCGGTAACGATATGCGTTTCTCCCCCGAAAAGATCGAAGCCGCACGTAACTTTACAAATAAGATTTGGAACGCTTCCCGTTTTGCTCTTATGAACATTCCCGAAACGCTTGAAGACACCGCACTTCCCAAAGAAGAGGATATGCGTATTGAGGATAAATGGATACTTTCCAAGCTCAATACTCTTGTTAAAGAGGTTACGGAAAACATCGAAAAATACGAGCTTGGCGTTGCGCTTGCAAAACTCTACGACTTCATCTGGAACAACTTCTGCGACTGGTATATTGAGGTTCTCAAGCCCAGATTTGCGGATGATTGCGAAAACGCTTGCCGCGTACTTTCCTACGTTCTCCGCACTTCTATGGAGCTTCTCCACCCCTATATGCCTTTCATTACCGAAACAATATGGCAGGCTCTTCCCCACGATGGCGAAAGCATCGTTGTTACAGATTATCCCGAATATACGGAAGCTTTCAATTTCCCGAACGAGGAACGCTCTATGGAACGCCTTATTTCCGCTATACGCGCTATTCGTAACCGCCGTGCGGAAATGAATGTTGCCCCCTCCAAGAAAGCTAAACTCTTTATCGTAACAAATGATAACGCTACTTTCAACCCCGCGGTAACACCCTTCTTCCAGAAGCTGGCTTCCGCATCCGAGGTTGAATACCTTGCGGATTTCCACGATGAACGTGCCGTTCAGATCGTTGCAGACCACGCAGTTATCTACATTCCTCTTGCAGAAATGATAGATTTCGATGCAGAGATCGCTCGTCTCAACAAAGAAAGATCAAAAATGGTTTCCGAAATCGAACGTATAGACAAGAAGCTTTCCAACGAAGGCTTTGTTGCAAAAGCTCCTGCCGCGGTTATCGAAGGCGAACGCAAAAAACGCGAAGGTTATGCCGATAAGCTAAAAACCATCGACGAATCCATCGCAAAATACCGTTCTTAAACTATAAACTTTTCACCCGCCGAATATTTTCAGCGGGTGAAAAAATATTTTTACAAATAAGTGAGATTTTTTATACCTGACACCGACTAAAATGTAAAGAACAAAATATCTTTGAAAGGTTGTGTTACAATGAAAAAAATTATCGCTCTTACAATAGTTCTTTTAATTGCTCTTTGTATGTTTGTTTCCTGCGGAGCAAGCGATATGGCTGAAACAAACGGAGGAGGATACTATGATAAATCGGAAAGTCCTTCATATTCTGCCGATGTTTCCGAAAATACGGGTTCTTCCTATGCTCCGGAACAAGAAACTGATTACGAGCGTAAGATAATCAAGACCTATAATCTCACTCTCGAAACAAAAAATTACGATTCCGCTAAAAATAACATAATAAATACCACCTCAGCTATGGGCGGTTATATCGCGGAATCCGCAGAAAAAGATAACGTAACTTACAGCGGCAAAAAAGACCGTACGGCTACGTTTACCGTTCGCGTTCCAAGCGCAAAGATCGATGCTTTTGTAGACGCGGTTTGCGAGAACGTTTCCGTTCTCTCCAAAAGACTTTCTACGGAAGACATAACCACGGCTTACTACGATATCGAATCTCAGCTTGAAAGCCTTGTAGCACAGGAAGAACGCATTGAAGCTCTTATTGAAAAAGCCGATACGCTCGATTATCTTATTCAGCTTGAAGATAAGCTCGCATCTATCCGCGCTCAGATAAATTCCCTCAACAAGCGCCTTCAGCAATACGACAAGAGCGTTGATATGTCATACGTATATATTTCCCTTGACGAAGTCGTAGAATATACGGAAATTGTTGAAGAAGACCCCACGTTCGGTATGAGAATAAAAGAAGCTTTTGTTGGTACCTTCGAAAACTTTGTTGACTTCTGCCAAGGATTTGTTATCGCTTTGGTTTGGTTGCTCCCCGTTATTATAATTGCGGCGATAGTTGTACCCGTTGTTATAATCCTTACGCGCCGCGCAGACGTAAAGCGCAAAGCAAAATTTGAAGCGGCAAAAAAAGCGCGCGAAGAAAACGCACAACAGAATAAGAATTAAATTAAAATGATAAAAAGACGGCACGAGCCCAATATCATTAAGTTAAGCCTCCCCCTCCGGGGGAGGTGGCACGAGAAGCGTGACGGAGAGGGCGGTTACCATAGGAATATCGCCCTCTCACCCGCCTACGGCGGGAGCTCTCCCGAAGGGAGAGCCTTTTCTTTTTGTTAACTTAATAACATTGGGCACGAGCCGTCTTTTTTATAACATAGGAAATTGCGCGCAATTCGTGCGCAATTTTGCTTGTTCAAACAAAGTTTTCCTTATGCAAAAACGCCCTTTTAAGGGCGTTTTTAGTTGACGAAGTCAACTTTGTTACTGCTTATTTTTCTCAAATCACCTATCTGTCGATATTATCGCAGTTTATCGTTGCTTTTCCTGTGACAGCAACATCACCATCAACGTTATCGCAGGTTATGTAGCATTCCGCAGTGCCATCCGACGAGGTAATATTTCCCGCTATGTTTCCGCTACTTATCCTTGTTTGCCCTGTGACAGTCACGTCCCCATCAATATTATCGCAGGTCACGGAGCATTCTGCCTTGGTGGACAAAGTAACATCCCCCTCGATATTGTCACAAGAGATAGTAATATCGGCAGAAGAAGATACCGTCACATCCCCCTCTATATCGTCGCAGGCGATAGTTACGGGAGCTTTTTCACATTCTTTAAGGCTTACTATAACGTCACCCTCGATATTCTCGCAAGCGATGTTTAACTGCCCGCCTTTCGCACTGCCGAGTGTCATCAAAACGTCTCCACCAATATTCTCGCAAACAACACAGCAATCGCAAGCTACGTCGCGAACATTTCCCTCAAGCTGAACGGCTATCTTCATTTTTTCATTTCTGTATTCTGTTTGAGAAACCGGGCGTGTGCCTTCAAAAACAGCTACGTGAAGCTTGCCGTCATCCTCCCATGAAAGTTCTTGTTTCTTCACTTCTTTTTCGATGCCGAAAAGCGCGTCTATACTTGCTCCCAAAATCGAGGCAAGCTTCGGTAGCGTTGCCATATCAGGGCAAGAGCCGCCCGTTTCCCATTTGGAAACAGCCTGAAACGTAATACCAAGCATACTCGCAAGCTCATCCTGTGTAAATCCCTTTGCGCGGCGAAGCTTCCCTATATTTTCACAAAGTATAGCAGTATAGTCAAAATTATTATTCATAATCATCATCCTTTCTTTTTTACCTTTCGGTTTGTTCAGTATAATAGTGTATAAAATCCGAAAAAAGTTGGAGACTTTTTTGTTTTTTGATGCGCATCTTTTCTACACATTTATTTTAACATAGCACACTTGCAAAAGCAATAAAAGATTTGTTGAATAATGTCTAAAATAAAGAATGTTTATTCAACTGATGGTTGAATGGGTATGAATATCACAGTCGAAAGATTTTCTCATATTCATACCACATTATGACAATATTTTCACACAAAAAATGGTATCCTTTTTCAAGGATATCATTTTTATTTTGGAGGATGTTAAATGGAGAATCTTTCTCTTTCTTGCCGTAACGAAGTGCTAACGGCAACACTGAAAAACGAAATAGACCACCACAGCGCCGTTTCTGTTCGCAATGAGATAGATGATAGGCTTTATAAAGAAATGCCGCGTGCGCTCGTTTTTGATCTATCTGAGGTAAATTTTATGGACAGTTCCGGGCTTGGTCTTGTTCTCGGCAGATATGCAAAAGCAAAAGAACTTGGTATAGAGGTTGTTGTAAAAAACCCTTCTAAACGTACAGAAAAAATATTCCGTATGGCAGGTACGGACAAACTTATAAAGATTATTCACGATAAGGAGATCAAATAATGAATCAGATAAATGAAATAAAATGCACCTTTCTTTCGCTTTCCCAAAACGAAGGTCTTGCAAGAAGCATCGTTTCCGGCTTTTTGCTTCCTCTGGACCCTGACGTAGAAGAACTGGCAGACCTTCGTTGCGCCGTTTCCGAAGCCGTTACAAACTGCATCGTTCACGCATATAAAAAAAGTGTTGGCAATATCACGCTCACGCTCAAAGCTTATGACGACAGAACCTTTAAAATGATAATTGCGGACAAGGGCTGCGGTATTCCCGACGTAGCCTTGGCAAGAAAACCGCTTTACACTACACTGCCCGATGAGGATAGATGCGGAATGGGCTTTTCCATTATGGAAAGCTTTTCAGATAAACTTGATGTTAAATCTCAAATTGGCAAAGGCACACGCGTTACTCTTACAAAAAAGCTTTCCTCTCCCGATGTTACATAATTTTTTATGGAGGTAAAAAATGCCCATAACAGAGGAAAAGCAAAAAGGTGAAAAAAATCTAGAGCTTATACGCAAAGCCAAAAACGGCGATAAAAACGCTATGGAGGAGCTTATTTCGGAAAATATCGGGCTTGTTAAAAATATAGCCCGCCGTTTTTTCGGAAGAGGAGTTGAATATGAGGACATCGTTCAAATAGGTTCTATTGGTATGATAAAAGCCGCAAAAAGCTTCGACGAAAGCTATAATACAGTCTTCTCTACCTATGCCGTTCCGCTTATAATAGGCGAAATAAGGCGGTTTCTGCGCGATGACGGAATTATAAAGGTAAGCCGTGACGTTCGCAAAAAAGGCTCTGTAATTTTGCACGCTAAGGAAGAATTTGAAAAAGAACATCAGCGAGAACCTAAAATATCGGAGCTTGCCGCAATTTGCGGATATTCCGAGGAAGAAATCGTTTATGCACTCGATGCCTCAAGTCCCGTTTCCTCGCTCCAGGAAAGCATCGGAAACGGAGACAATTCCGCAACAATAGAGGAAATGACAGCTTCCGATTCCAATGAGATCGAATCTGTTATAGATAATATCGCGCTTCGCGAAGCTATTTCCCATTTAAATGAGACCCAGCAAAAAATAGTACATCTGCGCTTTTTTAAGGAGCTCTCCCAACAACAGACAGCGGATATATTGGGGCTTACACAGGTTAAAATATCCCGAGAGGAAAAAAAGATTTTTGCACTTTTAAGAAAAGAACTGTAATATAGATGAAAAATGCCTGTTTTTTTGCAGGCATTTTTCTTTGCATAAATAGTTTTTATGTGATAATATATTATCAGTTATAGAAGCGCACAAAATGTCGGGATTTATTGCGCTTGATAATTTATAATATTGTCAGACAGGAGGGATAAAGATGGATTGGGTAACAGGTCTTCAAAAAGCCATAAATTATATCGAAGCACATCTTACAGAAGAAATAGACTATGAAGCCGTTGCGGCACAAAGTTTTTCTTCAAATTATCATTTTCAGAGAGTTTTCAGTATTCTTTGCGGAATTACTCTCGGAGAATATATCCGCAACCGCAGGCTCTCTATCGCCGGCAAAGAGCTTGCACAAGGAAATGAAAAAGTTATAGACGTTGCTTTAAAATACGGCTATGAAAACCCAGACAGCTTTGCAAAGGCTTTTCAAAAGTTTCACGGGATATCCCCGTCGCAAGCCAAGAATAACAAAGCCATGCTCAAGTCATTTTCTCGTTTGTCAGTAAAAATATCTTTCGAAGGTGGTAATATTATGAATTACAGAATTGAAACAAAACCCGAAATGATTTTAACGGGATATAAACGCCGTTTTAACGGAGCACCGGGAGAGCGCCTGGAGCAGGAAGCAGATTTTTATATAACTACGCGCCCTCTTCAATTTTTGCTTAAAGGAATGAAAAAAGAGAATTACGAAACAAACTATGATATAATCACCAACATAGATGATGACGGTTTTGATTTCTATATTGCACAAAATCTCGAAAAAAATATGCGTGATTTTATGAACAGCGATCTCTTTGGCAAAGAGTATGCGGAGAAATTTGAGCATATTACTATACCGGAGCAAACATACGCTGTTTTCGAAACGGAACGCTGCAAATTTCCCACAGAGGTTTTTCTTGAACTACGAAAGCAGATCTATGCAGAATGGCTTCCCGATTCCGGATATGAAATTATAAACGCACCCGAGATCGTTGTAACTCATTGGTTTTGGGCTCCGTACAAAAACGAACGCTATCGCGAGCTTTGGATACCTGTCAAAAAAGTCGATTAAATGCAAAAAAACTCGCTCCGGGAGCGAGTTTTTTTGCTATTATTGTTGATTTTTGTTTTTTAAAGAAATTAAATACAATATAAGAAATACCAAAGAAACACCGAATACCGCACCGCAGGTGTCAAGCAAAACATCACTTATCTGTCCGCTTCTGCCGCTTACAAAAATCTGATGAAATTCGTCAAATGCCGCATAAAAAGTGCAGCCCACAACCGATATTAAAGCACATATAAAATGTTTAATATCAAAAGTTGACAAGAATATCATAACAAGTGAACCGAGCACAAAAAATTCGGTAAAGTGCGCCGCTTTGCGCACGAATCTTTCGGAAAATCCAAAAGCCGAGAAAACGCGTTCGGTGAAAAATTCGCTCACTTTATTGGAGATAGCCGCACTTTGCGAAGAGAAGATGAATATAACTATCATCATAATTCCCGCAAAGCCGAGGATGGTATATCTTAAAATTTTCTTTTTGTTCATAATAAAATATCTAAAATCATTTGACCGAATAAGAGATTCCTTCCGTTGTTTTGGCTTTCTTTTTCTTCTGCATACGGTGCTTCATAAACACATAAACTATAACATAAGTAACGGCAGACCAGATAAGCGCCGCAACAACATCCAGGAAAGAGTGCTGTTTACAAAAGCACGTTGACATACATATAAGTACGCACATAATGCCCGCGCTTACAACAAGCCATTTGCGTTTATAAAGTTTTTTGCAATCAAAGTAGGTCAAAAACGCCGCAACCGAACCGATACAATGTAAGCTCGGCAAAACGTTGGTATTTGTATCGTTCTCGTATATATGAGCCATTATTCTTGTAAGAATATTATCGTTTTCAAAAGCTTCGGGACGCAAATTTTGTCCGTTAGGAAAGATGATGTAAAATAAAAGTGTCGAAGAAAACCCTATTATAACGAACCACAAATATCTGCGAAAAGCGTCTGTATCTGCAAAGAACAGGTAAAGCCCCGTAAGACCCATAAACGGATACCACAAAACGTAAGGAATAACAAACCATTCGCAAAAAGGTATTTTATCGTCTATCGGTGTGTAAGATACCCAATAATTATCCGATGACGATACAATAAACTCTTCTATAAAAAAGAATGAGATAACATATATCGGAACATAGACCAAAAGCCATATATGGTTATATTTGTGCAACAAAGTTTTCAGCTTCAATTTTCTACCTCATCAGTGTCTTACATATGTAACGACAACGTTTTCTCCACCGAAATATTTCATTGTAGTCAAAAGCTTATTAGCCGCGCTGAAGTAAACAGCTGTCTTTTTACCGTTGATATTGAAGATAGCGAAATAAATGTCGTCCGCATTCAAAGCTTCGCAATAATCAAGCTTAACTTCGCATTCGTCGAGTGCGGCTTTATAATCGTCGTCGTTTGCAGGGTAAATGCCAAGATTTTCTTCAAGCTTTACGTTGATGACCTCTTTAGCCTTGCATCTGCCGCAGATGCGGTAGATGTGAAAATTACCCTTTTCAACTATATAAGTGAATTCAACCTTGGAAAGGTGCCACGTTGCAAGGAAAAGGATATAGTCGATAATAACGGCAACACCTACGATCGGGAAAAGAGGTGTAAGGTATACGAAGAAATAAACGAATACCGCGATAACGGCAAGGTATATGCCTATAAAGCCGAGCCTTTGAAGTCTTGCGTGCTTGTCCGTTTTGCGGGAAACGCTGTATTCGGCGTAATTGCCGACAGCGGCCTCCTCCTTAAAAGGGATACCGTTTGACTTTTTAATTTTTTCTTTTGCCATGGTTGTTCTCCTTATGTAAATTTATTTAAGTTCGTCCAAAAGAATTGAACAATCCTTAACTGTAACAGTAGGTTTGAATTCACTTTCATCAGCCATCTTTTGTGTTGTTTCACCGGAAATAACGAGCATCGAGTTAATTCCGGCGTTTATTCCGCAAGCAATATCCGTATAAAGTCTATCTCCGATAACGAGCGTGTTTTCTCGCGTTACAAGCGGGTCTATCTCGCTCATTTTTTCTATTGCATAGAGAGGCATAGCAGGTTCGGGCTTGCCGATAAACAGAGGACGCTTTCCTGTTGCATTATAGAGCGCATCCGCGATAGAACCGCAATCGGGAACGTAGCCATATTCAGTGGGGCAAACGTAGTCCGGATTGGTCGCAATATAAGGAATATCTTTCTCTGTAAGGAGCTTAGAAACGTCATCGAGCTTTTTAAACGTAAGCTCCGTATCAAAACCCATAACGATGCCTTCGATGTCCTCGCTGTAATCCTCGTGAACGTCTATGCCCTCTGCGATAAATGCATCTTTAAGAGCCTGTGTTCCGAAAACGTAAAGCTTTTTGCCGTCAAGGTGTTTTTTGATATAGTTGACGGTAACTGTTGTGGAGTTTACAAAATCCTCTCTCGTAGCATCAATTCCAAGCTTTTTAAGCTTTTCAACGTAGCCGTTGATATTTTTGGAGGAATTGTTTGTCATAAACAGATAATGCTTTCCCTGCTCGCGGATAAGACGCAAAAGCTCGGGTACAAACGGGAAAAGATTGTTTCCAAGATAAATAGTTCCGTCCATATCAAACAGAAACAGGCGTATATTCTTATAATCCATAGTTGCTCCTTTGTCTGTTATCTTAGGCAATCAATATGTCATATATTATATATTTTACATTTTTAAATGAGTTTTGTCAACAATAAATGGCGATACTAATAAAATCATAATAATTTTTTAATTTATAATTTTTTTCAAACATCTTGACAAAACTCAAAAAAATGATATAATATTAAAGTACGCTGCTATGGCTCAGCAGGTAGAGCACGTCCTTGGTAAGGACGAGGTCGTCGGTTCGAATCCGATTGGCAGCTCCAGGAAGACGGTTTCGCAAGAGACCGTCTTTTTTCTTTTGATTTTTCATTTTTTTGAAACCGATTCGCTTTTCTCCACACTATATTAGCGAAAGCTTTTCCGCGTGGATATTAAATGGTGGGCTATACTTAATCTCATAGATTATATTCGTGTCCGTAAGCAAACAGAAGATCTTTATCACAGGCCCAAAAGATGTAACGGAAAGAAGTTTGGAAAGGCATTGAAAAACGCTTCGCACACGCGGACGAAAACGGAAATATAATTCCCGATATTCTCGTTTTCGATAATCCCGCGTTTGATAAAATACATTCCTTTATGGAAACTCACCCTCTGTTTAGCAAGGCATTGGAGTTTTTTGATACCGCACGCAATAAAACAAAAGCGATACTCAAAGAAAATTCCAATCCCATATTACACAGTCAGCTTAATTACTGCGTTGATATGCAAATGTGCGATATCCGTATGATGACACTTCATGACGAGGTTGAAGCAGGAAGACTCACAATTCCCGAAAATCCCTCCAAGAGTACGATGTGCATGGGTATAGTTTTAAGATAAAATAAAGAAAATGACGTAAAAAGTACAGAGAAGTTAAACTTCTCTGTACTTTTTTCTCTATACCACACAAATCCTTGAGCATTATATGATATAATTATTAAAAAAGTAAAAAAACACCCAATGAAGCTTCGGTTTTAAGCACTTTACAGGTGAAAGGCGGTGAAAACAATGGATGCGGCAATTATTGAGACCTATATTGAAAAGATATATGGATATGCGATAAATCACACCTATTCCCGCGAAGAGGCCGATGATCTATCGCAGGAAATACTTTTTACAGCTGTACGAGAATTGCCCAAGCTAAATGATGAGAACAAATTCGAACCGTGGCTTTGGGGAATTGCAGGCAACGTAACAAAGAGCTTTCGGCGTAAAATGGGAAAACAGCGCGCGATGTATTCCTATGATATCCCTGAAGATATGGCATATGAAGAAGATTACTATGACGGGCAGGAAGCTATATACGAAGCTTTGCGGACCAAGATCGCAATGCTTTCTTCGATATACCGCGATATCATCGTTCTTTACTACTATGACAGCCTTTCGACAAAGCAAATATCCGAGCGATTGAACATCCCCGAAGGCACAGTTACTTGGCGGCTTTCAGAGGCTCGGAGAAAACTCAAAAAGGAGTGTACCGAAATGAAAGAAACAGCTCTTCGTCCTATAAAGATGAGAATTGATATTTACGGAAGCGGTGAATATGACGGCAAGATGATGCCTTTTCCAAGCAAATATATAAACGATGCGCTTTCACAAAACATACTTTATTATTCATATGAAAAGCCTGCAACGATCGAAGAATTGGCAAGATTATGCGGAGTTCCCGCATATTATATCGAGGACAGGATAAACAATCTGTTGGAGCGTGAAGCCGTTATTGAAGTATCTAAAGGAAGATATCAAACAGATTTTATCATTTGGTCCGACAAATACGGCATTTTTTGCGAAGAAAACGCAGAAAAAGCATTGATGCCGATTATGGATAAGCTGATCTGTGCGATCAAAGCAGTTGCAAAAGAGGCTGCTGAAATAGACTTTTATAAAGCGGAGAAAAAAGAGTCCGACTTGCTCTATCTTTACGGTATGCTTGCGTTCGAGCATATAAGCAGGAGTTATTGCACTTTACCCTTTCCGGAGATAAAGCAAAAATATGATGGATACCGTTGGAATTATATCGGCAGCACAGAAACAGGCAAGCACAAAAGAACAAAGCTCGGCAGTCAAATCAGTGCTAACCGCGGAAGTAGAGGCACTTGCTCCCATACCACATATTATGGTATGAATGGCATCTCTTTCAGAAAGATGATGTTCGATAACTATATAAATGCTTGTGAAGACATTATTTTCAATGGCAAATCCGAAGATATACATTCCGTGGCAAACGCGATAAAAGACGGATATATCATCAAAAAGGAAGACGGCAGCTTTTTTGTAACTGTTCCCTGCTTCACTGCCAAACAGAAGCAAAGCTTCAATGCCATAGTAGAAAAGCATTTTGCAAAGCTGATGCCCGAATACACTAAAATAGCAGAAGATTTCATTTCCGATTACAAAAAGCTGTTCCCCAAGCATTTAAGCGATGACGTTGACCGTATGTGCCAAAATATCTTTTCTGCATTGTACGTTAACGTAGTTGACTATGCGCAGAAAAACGGATATTTTGAAATGCCGTCAAAAAATTGCTACTGCGACGTAATGATAAGGCAATAAAATTTGACCGCCGAAAGTAACAAAACAGTTACTTTCGGCGGTCGAACTTTATAAATCGTTTTATTCCGTAAATTCAAAAGAGCCGGAAATAAACGTCGCACCGTCCGCGCCGACGGTAAGAAGTCCGCCGTCGCAAAATGCGGCTTTTTTTGTGTCTTCATCAAGCCAAACTGCACAAGGCGCACTCAGCACCGATGTCACAAAAGGCGTATGACCTGCCATTATAGCAAGTTCACCTTCAACACCGCGAACGTCGAATTTTACAACGTCCCCATCGAATTTATTGCCGTCGGGAGAAGAAACTACCAAGCGAAAAGCCTTCATCAGAGCACCTTCTTCGCCTTTTCAACAGCTTCCTCTATCGTACCAACAAAGAGGAAAGCGGATTCGGGAAGGTCATCGTGCTTACCTTCTATAATTTCCTTGAAGCCTCTTACAGTCTCGGAAACGGGAACGTAAGTGCCGGGGATGCCCGTAAACTTTTCTGAAACGTCAAACGGCTGGGAAAGGAAACGCTGAATCTTTCTCGCTCTGGAAACGAGGAGCTTATCATCATCGGAAAGCTCATCCATACCCATAATGGCGATAATATCCATAAGTTCATTATATCTTTGGAGTATGCGCTGAACCTCTTTTGCAACAGCATAATGCTCTTCTCCGACAACGTCGGGAGAAAGGATTCGGCTGGAGGATTCAAGGGGGTCAACCGCAGGATAAATACCTTGCGATGCAATATTTCTTGCCAAAACCGTTGTTGCATCAAGATGCGCAAACGTCGTGGAAGGCGCAGGGTCGGTCAAGTCATCCGCAGGCACGTAAACAGCCTGTATAGACGTGATGGAGCCCGTTTTTGTGGAAGTGATACGTTCCTGGAGAGCACCCATTTCCGTTGCAAGAGTAGGCTGATAACCAACGGCAGAAGGCATTCTTCCGAGAAGCGCGGAAACTTCGCTGCCCGCCTGTGTAAAGCGGAAGATATTATCGATGAAAAGGAGCACGTCCTGACCTTCGCTGTCGCGGAAATACTCTGCCATTGTAAGACCTGAAAGTGCAACTCTCATTCGCGCACCCGGAGGCTCATTCATCTGACCGTAAACGAGCGCAGTATTCTTTATAACTCCGGACTGCTTCATTTCATTGTAAAGATCGTTACCCTCGCGCGTGCGTTCGCCAACGCCCGAGAACACGGAAATACCGCCGTGTTCCTTTGCGATATTGTTGATAAGCTCCATAATAAGCACGGTCTTAACAACGCCTGCACCGCCGAAAAGACCGATCTTACCGCCTTTTGCATAGGGGCAGATAAGGTCGATGACCTTAATGCCCGTTTCAAAAATTTCAGAGCTTGTTGCAAGCTCTTCGTACTTCGGGGAGCTTCTGTGTATGTTCCATTTTTCTTTTGTTTCGGGATTGGGAAGGTTATCTACGGCGTCACCGAGTACGTTGAAGATACGTCCCAGAGTTTCTTTACCGACGGGAACGCTTATGGGCGCGCCAGTATCAAGAGCATCTGTACCTCTCTGAAGACCGTCCGTAGAAGCCATAGCGATACATCTTGCGGTGTTATCGCCTATGTGCTGTGCAACCTCAACGGTAAGCGTGCGGTTTTGCACAGGAATAGTAAGGGCGTTGTATATCTGAGGCAGTTCGCCTTCTTTGAACTGAACATCGACTACAGGGCCCATTACTTGAAGGACTTTGCCTATATTCTTTTTATTCAACTTATTCACCTCTTATAGCTGATTACCGCTGCCCGCGACAATTTCCGTAATTTCCTGAGTGATAGCGCCCTGTCTTGCTCTGTTATATTCAAGGCTGAGGTCATCTATCATTTGTTTTGCGTTCTTGCCTGCGGAATCCATAGCCATTCTTCTTGCGGAAACCTCGCAAGCAAAACTCTCTCTGGCGCAAGCCGTCAATATTCCCGCAACGTACTCTCTCACGGCAAGGTTGAGAACGGTAAGGTGGTCGGGCTCAAAGATAGTGCCCGCACCGTCCGTTCTTTCGCTTCTTTCAAGCGGAAGAAGCCATTTTATTTTTGCCTCCTGCGTCATAACGGAGCGATATTCCGTAAATATAACACCGAGCCTGTCAAATTTTTCGTTTTTAAAATCCGCGCAAAGCGTGTCCGCAAGCTTTATTGCATCGGCAAAGGAAAACTTTTCGGAAGAATTTACAGGGCTTGAAAATCTCTCGCAAGCTCTTTTTCCGATAGGGATAAATTCAGCACCATCGAACTCTCGGCAAAGACGGAAAACGTTTGAGTTGTATCCGCCTGCAAGTCCTCTGTCTCCCGCTATTACAACGATCCTGGTTCTCTCTTCACCTCTGTTCTTCATATAAGGACTTTTGAGAGATTCGTTTTGGTTTGTAAGCAGAGACACAGAATTTTCTATAGCTTCTGTGTATTCCCTTGCCTTAAACATAGCTTCATTAGCTCTGCGTATCTTTGAAGAAGCAACAAGACCCATTGCTTTGGTGAGCTGTTCTGTGGATTTTACGCTTTTTATTCGTATGCGAAGGGCTTTGGTGTTCGACATAGCTTACACCTTCATTTCCGCAAGAATTCCTTTGAGAGCCTCTTCGTCTTCTTTTTCATAGAATCCTGACTCTATGCGAGAAAGCCATTCGCCGTGTTCGTTTTCGATCTTGGCGAAAAGGCGTGCCTCGTATTCGTGAACCTTGGAAACGGGAACGGAATCAAGGTAACCATTGATCGTTGCATAAACTATAGCAACCTGGCAGCCTACTCTTACGGGGGAATTTCTTCCCTGTTTGAGTATTTCAACTATACGTTCGCCGAGCGCCAAGCGTCTTTTCGTATCTGCGTCAAGGTCGCTTCCGAACTGTGCAAAAGACTGAAGCTCGCGGTACTGAGAGTAAAGGAGCTTGAGCTCACCCGAAACCTTTTTCATAGCTTTAAGCTGTGCGGAGCCGCCAACACGGCTTACGGAAATACCGGGGTTTATAGCCGGCATAACGCCTGCGTGGAAAAGCTCGGATTCAAGGAATATCTGACCGTCCGTAATGGAAATTACGTTTGTGGGGATATACGCGGAAACGTCGCCTGCCTGTGTTTCGATGATGGGAAGCGCCGTTATAGAACCGCCGCCATATTCTTCTGCAACACAAGCCGCACGTTCAAGAAGTCTGGAATGGAGGTAGAATACGTCGCCTGGGTACGCTTCACGGCCCGGGGGACGGCGTATGAGCAAGGAGAGCGCACGGTAAGCAACAGCATGCTTACTGAGGTCATCATAAATGATAAGTACGTCTTTTCCCTGTTCGCGGAAATATTCTGCCATAGCGCATCCGCTGTACGGTGCAATATACTGAAGCGGAGAGCTTTCAGCCGCCGTTGCGGAAACAATTATTGTGTAATCCATCGCTCCGTTATGTGCAAGCTCGCTTGCAAGCTTTGCAACGGACGTGTTTTTCTGACCGATAGCAACGTAAATGCAAATAACGTCGCTGTATTTCTGATTTATGATCGTATCAATAGCAATTTCCGTTTTACCTGTCTGGCGGTCGCCGATAAGAAGTTCACGCTGACCGCGGCCGATCGGAATCATACTGTCTATAGCTTTGATACCTGTCTGGAGAGGGACACATACGCTCTTTCTTTCGATAATACCGGGTGCTTCCGCTTCTATAGGTCGGGTTTCGCTATAGCTTATAGGACCTTTACCGTCGATGGGTTCTCCAAGCGCATTTACAACTCGTCCGAGGAACTTTTCACCAACGGGAACGGACAAAACCTTTCCCGTTCTGTTTACAAGAGTACCTTCTTTTATATTATTTTCATTGGAAAGAACGGCAACGGAAACCGTTTCTTTTTCCAAGTTTTGAGCCATACCAACGCTGCCGTCTTCAAACTCCAAAAGCTCGTTTGCCATACAATTCTGAAGTCCGTACACACGCGCAATGCCGTCACCGACAAGGATAACCTTTCCGGTTTCAAGCATTTCGGCTCTGTTTTTATAATTTTCTATTTGTGCTTTTATAACATTACTGATCTCTGTGGGACTATTCATTCGCTTATCACTCCCTTTACCTTATTGAGGCGACCTGACAGGCTGCCGTCCAGCAACTTGTCGTCGAGCTGAATCTTTATACCGCCGATAAGTGATTTATCTTCCACATAAACGGCTTCTACTTTTTTACCGCTGATTTTAGAAAGCTTCAAAATAAGCTTATCCTTTTGCGCTTTTGTCAGCGGTTCAACATAATATACAGTAGCAACAACACAGTTTTGAGCAACTCTTGCAAGCTCGATAAATTCGTCTATGCAAGCACACAAACTGCGTATGTGTCTATTTTCGCAGAGCAATTTTATAAAAGATACGATATATTCGTAATATTCTTCCGAAAAAGCCGCATCAACAAGAGCAAGTCTTTCGGAAAGAGGGATGGCAGGAGATTCCAGGATATTTACATAGTCCGGATTTTCTTTTGCCAATTCTTTTATATCATTAAGCTGCGCGCTGTATTCATTAACAAGACCGTTTTCGGCGGCAAGCATAAAGAGAGCCACTGCATACTCTTTACTGATTTCCGTCATTATTCGTCACCTATTTCATCAATGAAGGAATCTATCAATTTCTTGTGATCCTTGGAGTTTATTTCACGTTCCAAAAGCTTTTCCGTAAGCTTTGTGGAAACGTCCACGATCTCTTCTTTGATAACACCTTCTGCTTTTCTCATTTCAAGAGCCGCCTGTTCTTCCGCTTGACGCATAATGCTTTCTGCATCTGATCTTGCGGCAGCCACGATCTCTTTTTCTCTTGCTTTTGCAATTGAAACAGCAGATTGAATTATGCCGTCCGCTTCGCTTTTTGCACAAGATAATTTCTGTTCATAAGCATCTCTGTCGGCAAAAGCCTGTTTTTTTGCTTCATCTGCGGCAGCATACTGCCCCTCGATATTACTCTGACGAGTTTCGAGCATTTTTTTGACCGGTTTATAAAGGAATTTTTTAACGATCAAAAACAACAAAACAAGATTAACAAGCGAAACCAAGAGCTGCCATAGATTTACCGATATAACGTCCAGGGTTTGCATAGTTTCACTCCTTTATTCCAAAACAGAAATACTACAGATCAAAGCGCCTGGATAGTTCTTACAAGAAGATTTACCAAAAGGTTGGGCGCTACAAATATAAGAAGAATTGCAATAACCAATGCGTAAAGACCTGTTGTTTCCGCAACGGCACACCCCATAAGCATCGTAGTTGTAACAGCACCTTTGCTTTCGGGCTGACGGCCGATAGCTTCGCAGGCTTTGGCAACAGCGTTACCTTCACCAATACCGGGGCCTATACCGGCAATCATAGCAAGACCGGCGCCAAGTGCGCAGCAACCCAAAATAATACCAATAGCAAGTTCCATAATTTTTATTCCTCCGAATATGTTTTAATTTTAATTTTTAATTTTTTTAGCAAGTTTTTTTGCTTTACGTTTTTCGTATGTTTCAATATCAAAACCACCCGAAACGTTAAGCATTGTTAGCATAGCGAAAATAAACGCCTGCAAACATCCGCTGAATACATCGAAGTAGATGGAAAGTACAGCGGGAATACCCATCTGAAAAAGCGGAATGTCCGCCAAAAATCCGGGGAGAGCGCCGAGGACCATAGAAGAAAGCCCTGCAAGTGCCGTACCCAAAAGTACCGATATAACAGAACCGGAAAGCACATTTCCGTAATGACGGAAAGCCATAGATATGGGCGTAGCAAATTCACTTATAAAATTTATCGGCGCGAGAAGCGCAACGGGCTGTGTAAATCCTTTTAAATAATTGAGAAAACCGCATTTCATCTTGTAATATGTAATCAAGATGAAAACGAGTATAGCCCAACCGCCAACGATGTTTAAGTCAGACGTCGGTGGGAAAAGACCTAAAAGAGACATAAGGCTTGAAAAGCCCGAAAGAGCAAGTATCGCTATAATAAATGCGGAATATCCTTTGAAATGCTCGCCCATATTCTCTGCAACAAGAGCATCAACCTTTTCCACTATCATTTCCGCCAAATGCTGTCTTTTAAGCTCTATATGCTCTTTAAGACCGTGTGTTAAGAAAAGGCAAAGGAAAAACAGCGTTACCATTACCAGCGCCGAATTAAGCTGAGATTCCGTTATAGGAAAATCCTGTATCGGCATTGGTATGGTAAAGAATATGCGCGCACCGGTTATTGTTATTCCTTCCGTCTGCGGCTCTGTAAGAACGTTAACGACAATTCCGAAAACCAATGGAAAAATCATCATAACGATATAAAAAATATCGATTATTCTGAATTTTAAACTGTTTTTTCTCAAAAGCATCACCTACTTTCATTTTGAGATAAAAAATCATTTCTTTCTTAACAGCGGCGTAAGCGCGATTGCAAGTCTGGGAAAGATGTACGGAATTATAACCGCGATTATGTTGAACACGGGAACAACGTAACCTATTACCGCTATAACGAAAAGAAGCAAAAGGCGCAAGCTCTGCGAAAGCTTCATTGTAGTTTTCGCGTCCTTTTCATCTTTATTCACAGCGGACTGTACAGATAACCCCATAAGAAAAAAATTCCCAACCGAAGCTATAAATCCCAAAAGACCTCCGAGCAAAATCGTTATATCCCATTTTCCTATTATAAGGAAAACAGATTGCATAACGACATTGAACAAGAAGGCTATCGTGCCGATATATATAGTTTCTTTCAGAATGTTCGGGTCTATTTTCTTCATTTTCAATTACCTCCTTCCGTTTCTGCCGTTAAAATATCTTTTCAGATACGTTATATATTATTATAACTCTTAATATATAAAGGGTCAATATATTTTTTTGAAATTTTATCAAAAATGTATGCCACCGCATACAAAAATGCGATATACTGCATAAAAGAGATGTCGATTTTTTTGTAAATTTTTGATACATCTCACAAGGTTGTAAATTTATAATTCAGCTTGGAAAAACTCGGTGAAAGCGAAAATTCCCAAAGTGTTTCATTCTTTTACAAAAGAAAAATCCACCGTTTTCACGGTGGATTTAACAGCTTTATGATTTTCCTTTGCATCCGCACGTACCCGGGCTCTGCGGCTTCGTATGGCAGAGCTCTGCCGATGGAGGATAAAATTCATTTACGGGAAAGCTCATTCTTCTGAACATATCGCAAGGGTCGTTGGGCGTGTCGGGCGGGCAAACCTTTTCGGGAACTGCATATTCCGTTCCCGAAACAAGATACTGACCGGGGCGTTCGAGACGCACGACGGAGAAAATTCCAATAGAAACCGTTATCATTCGAGGTAAGTTGGAAGAAAAATTCATACAACCGTCGAAACAATCCGCAATACATTCCGGAATGTCGCAGGGGCAAGTGCCGCATCTCATACCGGGCAAAAGCTCCGTAACCTTTGTATTGAGCACAACGGGAGAAGCTACCTCGAATACAGCTGTGGGAAGATTTGTGCGTTTTTTATTCGTCTGTATTCCTGCGCAGAAGGTATCGTTATCGGAACGGGATTTGAAGATGCTGACACTACCCTCGCTGCCGAAAAGAATAACGCTTTTGTCAAGAACGCAAAGACCGTATATCTCATCCGATCTTCCGTTACCAAGGCAAACTTCAAATTTAATTTTCAAGAACATCCTTATGTTTATCTGGAAAAATCCCGGGTTGAACGCAATTTCGTCAACGCCGATATTGGCGGCGATAATTTCCGCGCTTTTCGTCCTTATATTTACACAAGATTGCAAAATGTCTGCACAGGGGGCGGCGATATATACGGTTGCATCCTCAAAACAGTCTTTATCGCGGCAGCAATCAAGAATTCTGTTTGTATCTATATAAACCGTATCGCGTCCGAATTCTACACCCGTGCAAGATATATTTCTGTTTTCAGGCATAAAACATCTTCCTTTCGAAAGTAAGATAGCCCCGAAATACGGGGGTGAGAGAATGAATTTCTCTCCTACCGTATTTTATGATGGAAGATGCCCTGTTGACACAAATTTATTTTTCGCATATCCAACCGCTGTGCGCAATAAGCGTAACATCGCCTTTTTCAAGTTTTGAGATGACCTCGAAAGTGTTTTCGTAATCAACCTTCTCGAACGGCTTGCCGTCCGCACCGTATGTTTGATAGCTCCAGCTGTTCCCTATTTCAAGAGGAAGATAAAGCGCGCACTTACCCTCTTTTTCGGAGGGTGTAACTTTATATTCCAAAAGCTTAAGCGTCATTTCGACGTCGCTTATCGCTTTGAAATGATAGCCTACTATTCCTACGTTGGATGCAAACCAAAAGTCGCTCACGCCGTTTCTGCGGAAGTTACGGTTTTCGCTCGTTTCGTTTGTATATCTTGTGTGCAGGCAGTTTTCAAAAATGCCCGCAGGCGTTTCATAAGCTTCCGCCATCGACACAACCTCGAAAACCGTTTTAACAGGTTCGTGAGAAAAAGAGAACGTATTCTTTTGGAAAGTGTATCCCTCCTCTATCCCCTCGCAAAGAGAGGGTTCTATCATATTCACGAAGTAAAATATGTCCCTCAACACGAAGTCGCAATATTTCCCCATACTAAAGCCTGGCTGACCTGCAAGAAAATATCCCTCTTCCGTTTTTCTTATCATAGGTACCGTGGAAACTTGTCCCGTTGTTTTAGCGATATCCCTTGTTCGTACGATAGCTTTTTTCGCGGCAAGAAGAAGAGCGTACGTCACTTTCCCTGAATCGCTCTGCATGAGCACGTCTTCATAAGAAAGCCCGCTTTCAAGCTTTTCAAGAGCCTCTCCTATCAGTTTCTCATTTGCTTCGTTATCATCTGTTCTTCCTAAAAGGTCCATTGCTTGCCAATAGAGAGAGTCCGCTAGGTCTTTGGCGTTTCCAAGCTTCTTTGCTATCTCTGCGGCTTTGGCTCTGTATTCTTCGCATTTTTCGGCATTGCCTAAATTGGAAAGCTCTGTGGAATAGAGGCTGTAGGCGTTCATCATTCCTATTTCTCCACCCAATATCTCTGCTATTTCCATGTGCTTTTCAAGATATTTCATGCATTTTTCAAGACCTTCCACGTGACGCACCGCATTGAATTTCGCGCCGTAAAGACGGTCGAGTATCTCCAGCTCCGACCTTGAAAGAGATTTCAGGTCGTATTCTTCATTCAAATATTCATCGCATATGTTGCTTGCGTTCTTTGTATCGTTTTTCCGTATAAGGTCATTGGCCTCTTTTACGCTGTTTTTGATTTTTTCCCAAATATTTTTGCGTTCGATAAATTTCTTTTCTTCATTCATCATATGTATAAGCTCCTTTTTCAGTTTCTTGCGCCCCTCAAAAAGACGGAATTTTACCGTTCCCTCGGGCAAGTCCAATATTTGTGAAATTTCCGCAATACTTTTCTCGGCAAAATAATGAAGCAAAACGGTCTCGCGGTATTTTTCGGGAAGCGCCGTTATTTTCTCCATTATCTCCGTGCTTTTCTCTCGGCGCAAAAATATGTTTTCGGGGGAATTGGAGTGTGCACGCATACTAAGGTCGTCCATTGAAACTGTACGAGAAAGCCGCTTTGCCGCATCGTACGCCTTGTTACGCGCTATGGCGCAAAGCCAGGAAGATATTTTTTCTTTATCCTTGAGCATTCCGTAATTATAGTAAGCGTGGATAAAGGTTTCCTGCACGATGTCGTCCGCGTCCGCGCCTCCCGCGATACCGTAAACCACGCTGTACAGCAAAAGCTTGTTCTTCTCCACGATGTTTTCAAACTCTTTATTTGTGCCGTCAAAAAGCATCGATTTTTCTATTTCTTTCAAGTTTTATTTTCCTTTCTTCGGAAATTCGAATTTCACATATTAGTCTTTCGGAGAGTTAAAAAGGTTGGCTTTTTGAGTAATATTTTTAGAAAAAATAAAAACGACGATACTTTTATGTACCGTCGTTTTTAGGAATATAACCTTGATTACATATATTTTTTAACGCTTTCGGGAATATCTTCAACAGGCATAGAAACTGTCATAACGATATTGATGTCAGCTTCGTCAGCCAATTTAGCACATTCGAGAACGAATTTTTCAAACTCAGTAATATTCTTGTTGCAGATTCTGTAAGTACCGTCAACAAAAATGTGTGTTATATCCTTGTTGGAAGCGTGGATGCCGGCGATGAAACCGTAAAGAGACTGAGCATCAACAAGAGAGTATTCTTCAACGTTGATGAGTCTTGCCTGATATTTAATATCAAAGCGAAGGTTAGTACCCTTTTCAAGACAAACTACTGCACCGGAAGAAAGTTCCGTAGCGGCGTTTACCATAGAGATAAGAGTTTTTGTTTTACCGGTGCCTTTAACACCAACGATCATTTTAAGCATAACTTAACCAACTTTCTCGACGGAGATATACAGAGGCAATACGGCTTTTCCGTCGCAAACCGCTCCGTTTGGGAGTATGCCTTCTTTCTTATGAATATAATACACTTTTTTTTGATTTTTTTCAAGAGTATTCTAAAATAAATTATCAAAACGCGATAATTTTATGTATTTTACACAAAACGAGGGGCTTTAAATCGTCGCATTTATTCGTTAAAAACTTTCTTTATGCTCTTTTCCAGCTTCACTCGTGGCAAAGTCATATCTCTGCCGCAAGTGGCACACTTTATTCTTATGTCCGAACCAGTGCGAAGCACCTCAAAACAACTTCCGCCGCAAGGATGCGGTTTTCTCATTTCCAGAATATTTCCTGTTTCGAATTTTATAATATTCATAAAAATCCCCTTTGAAAATGCGTTCAATCTCAAATCTTGTTTTTATAATACCACATTATCAGATCTATTGCAATAATAAAATTAAAAGGGCGCATACGCGCCCTTCAAAACTATTTATCGAGATACGGCTTTTTTCTGTTACAGGTAAAATTATAATAGCACTGTCTTTTGTGTATATATTCGTGCGCTATCATAAGCATAGGTACTATCTGCGGGTTTGCCCAAGTATGATACGTCTTTATGCTTTCATCGTCAAGGGAAAGAACTTCCTCATTGATAAAACCAAATTTTTTAAGTTTTGGGCAAAGCTCGCGGAATTTTTCTTCGGTAATACCCACTTTCTCTGCAAATACCTTTGCGGTGCATCTTTTAGCTTCCGGTTTTTCCGTAAGGGTAAATATCACGACCTTAAATGCCTCCTCATCGGAAAAGAGGGAGAAAAATTCGGAAAAATCCGCTTCTGACAATATCTTTTTCGATATTCCTTCATTTTCGGGAACGGCGTAAAATATGGGGAACCCGTGCGTGAGTGAAAAATAGTTAACACCATAATCACTTATATTCTGTGAAGAAACCTGAGCAAATTCGGAATGATAATCCATAGCTTCTTTCATAGGAACTCTTTTTTCATATTCCCAGAAAGCGCATTGCAGTATCCAAGCAATCTCTATTTGCACAGAGCATATCTCTTTTTGGGAAATCTTTCCGCTTAAATTTTTGAAAACGATGTCGTAGAGTTCATCCCTACTTATATCCTGCACGCTTTTTTCGCAACCGAAAAGATAATCTATGCTACAGCCAAGTGCAGATGCAATTTGCGGCAGAAGAACCGCATCGGGCATACCGCCGCTTTCCCATTTGGAAACTGCCTGTCCCGAAACTCCTACGAGCGCACCAAGCTCTTCCTGCGTTAGTCCTTTCTCTCGACGCAATTCTGCAATCCTTGTGGAAATCTTATTATCGTTCATATAGAACCTCCAAAAAATATTCTTTCGGTACCGTTGTCTTTATTGTAGCACAAATAACGGTTTGAAACAATAGAGGCGTTTTTGTTCTATCCAACCGAGAGTTGAGAAAAGAATTATTTATTTTAAAATTATTTCAATTTCAAAATATTGTTCCTGGAATTTAACAGCTTCCCATATTTCTTCTTTTGTAAAGCTCATATCTTCGGGAGCTACCACCCATTTATCCTCAACGTCATTCCGACGATGTATTATAGAAACAACTTTTCCTGTAAATTCTTTTAAAGGTTCGCTAACGCCTATTATATACGCATCTTGTTCTTCCCCATCGGGTGCAAAAATGTTGGGTATAAAACCGTAATTTATCTCGTAAAATATGTTTTTATGTTTTGGATGAACGCTGCCTTTAGGACGGTCAATAATTACTCTTACCGTATCTTCCACAATAAATCCTCCTGCAAGATAAAATTACTCCCGCCTTTTGACGGGAGTAATTAAAATAATATTCTTATCAGAATTTATCTCTGTACACGGCCGGAACCGTCACCGCCGGCAAGTTTTTCAACTTCCGCAACAGTAACACGGTTGTAGTCACCTTCAACGGAGTGCTTGAGGGCAGAAGCGGCAACAGCAAATTCAATAGCCTGCTGCGTTGTCTTGCCGTTCAAAAGTGCGTAGATAAGACCGCCACCGAAAGAGTCGCCGCCGCCTACACGGTCAACGATGTGGAGGTGATAAGACTTGGAGAAGCAATAGTTTTCGCCGTCGTAAAGCATACCTGCCCAGTCGTTATCGTTTGCGGAAATGGAAGTACGGAGCGTGATGGCAACCTTTTCAAAACCAAATGTATCAGCGAGCTTTTTAGCAACGGATTTGTAGCCTTCGTGGTTGAGCTTACCGCCGTAGATGTCCGTGTCTTCAGCTTCGATACCGAACACGTCTTTAGCGTCTTCTTCGTTAGCGATACATACATCAACATACTGGCAAAGATCTGTCATAGCTGCGCGAGCTTCATCGCGTGTCCAGAGCTTGCCACGGTAGTTAAGGTCGCAGGAGATCTTAACGCCTCTTGCTTTTGCCGCTTTGCAAGCATCACGGCAGATCTCAACTACGTTCGCACCGAGCGCGGGAGTAATACCTGTGAAATGGAACCAATCTGCGCCTTCAAAGATAGCATCCCAATCAAAATCGGAAGCGCTTGCTTCCTGGATAGCGGAATGAGCGCGGTCATAGATGCAAACGGAGCCGCGCTGGGAAGCGCCTTTTTCAAGGTAGTAGATACCTACTCTGTCGCCGCCGCGAACGATCTTGGATGTGTCAACACCGAAATAACGGAGAGAGTCAACAGCAGCCTGTCCGATAGCGTGCTTGGGAAGCTTTGTAACGTAAACGCTTTCCATACCGTAGTTTGCAAGGGATACTGCAACGTTAGCTTCGCCGCCACCGAAAGTAGCCTGAAGCTGATCGTTCTGGAAGAAACGGTAATAACCGTTGGGGGAAAGGCGGAGCATAAGCTCGCCGAAAGTAACTATTTTAGCCATTGCGGGCCTCCTTAACTATTTCACAAGATTTTTTGCAAAGGTCTGTAATTTCATCCCACTTGCCGTTTTCGATGAGATCTGCAGTTACCATATAAGAACCGCCGCAAGCGCAGATAACGGGGCAAGAGAGGTATTCTTTGAGGTTTTTAAGGGAGATGCCGCCTGTTGGCATAACCTTAAACATAGGGAAAGGAGCGCTCATTGCCTTGATCTTTGCAAGACCGCCGGACTGTTCCGCCGGGAAGAATTTAAGCACTTTAAGACCGAATTTAAGAGCCGCGTGGTAATCCGTGGGAGTTGTGCATCCGGGGTAAATAGCAATTTCCTTTTCAGCGCAGTAAGCGCAAAGTTCAGGGTCAAAACCGGGTGTTACGATAAACTCTGCACCTGCCGCAATAGCCTTGTCCACATGTTCTGTTGTAAGAACTGTGCCTGCACCAACGAGCATATCGGGGCAAGCTTCCTTCATAAGACGGATAGCTGTGTCGGCACCTGCTGCACGGAAAGTAACCTCTGCAACGGGAACGCCGCCTGCTGTAAGAGCTTTTGCAAGGGGAGCCGCATCGCGTTCAGGGTTGGAAAGTTTGATGACCGGCACAACGCCGATCTCGGAAATACGATTGTTGATATCCATTATCTTTATCTCCTATAAAAATTATTTTGCAAGTTTTTCGCAGGCTTCAAAAAGACCGTTGATATATGTTGCGCCAAGCGCACGGTCGAAAAGACCGTAACCGGGTTTACCTGTCTCACCCCAAACCATTCTGCCGTGGTCGGGACGAACGTACCAAGAAAATCCGTTGTCAACAAGCGCTTTTGTAACCTCAAACATATCGAGAGAACCGCAGGAAGAAAGGTGAGCACGTTCCTCAAAAGAACCATCTTCCATAATCATAATGTTTCTCATATGCATAAATGCGATTCTGTCCATAGCCGCATATTTGCGAACCATAGCGACAACGTCGTTTGTTTTCGCACAGCCAAGGCTGCCTGTGCAGAGGCAAAGGCTGTTTGCGGGACTGTCAACAAGTTTCAAAAATCTGTCAAGATTTGCTTCGCAGGTGATAATGCGAGGAAGGCCGAAAATCGGATACGGCGGATCATCGGGATGGATAGCCATTCTTACACCGCATTCTTCCGCAACAGGGATAACCTTCTTAAGGAATTTTTCAAGGTTCTTCCAAAGGCCTTCTTCACCAAGTTCGCCGTACGCCGTGATAAGTTCGCGAACTTCCTCCTGCGTATAGCTGGAATCCCAGCCCGGAAGATGAATATCATCTTTAAGAGGGTCGAGTCCTCTCATCTGATCCCAATACATAACAAGGCTTGTGGAGCCGTCGGGTGCTTTTTTATCAAGCTGTGTACGAGTCCAGTCGAAAACAGGCATGAAGTTGTATGTTATACACTTAACGCCGTATTTTGCGCAACGGCGCACATTTTCGCAATAAACGTCGAGAAGATGGTCAACATTTCCTCTGCCGAGTTTGATATTCTCGTGTACGGGAATAGACTCAACTACATCAAAAACAAGGCCGTGAGCTTCACACTGTGCTTTCATCTTTGCAAGGCTTTCTTCGGGCCAAACCTCGCCGGGCTTTACATCATAAACCGCAGAAACGATAGAACGCATTCCGGGAATTTGGGAAATGTATTCCAAGGAAATGGGGTCGCTCTCGCCATACCAGCGGAAAGACATTTTCATATTCATTTTTAATTCCTCCATTCAAAATAACGCAATAGCGCATTGTAATAGATTTTACATACATCTTAATTATAGTATATTTTGGACGATCTTTCAACAGGAAAATACAAAAAATATTCTGAATATTAAATAAATTTGAAAAATATTAAACAGCGTTTCTTATTTTAAAAGTCCGCGCTCCAGAAGGAAACGAAGAGAGAGCTTCTTCACAGCCCCGCTGTCAAATATCACATTCACGATATCATCCTCACGGGAGATGACCTTGCCGCGCCCGAAAATCTTATGAGAAATAGCTACTCCTTTATAAAAACGATCACAGAAATCTTCATACTCTTTTTTGGAAAAAGCGGCTTCAGAAGCGGAATTTCCGTTTTTTCCAAAGCTACGCACAGAAGTATTTTTGCTAAACAGCTCATCGGAAAAAATCGATTTTCCCGAACCGAACGTGAATATGGAAAGCTCGTTTTTGGCACGAGTGATACCAACATAAAAAAGCCTTCTTTCTTCCTCGTAAGCTTTTATATCGTCCTTTGAAGCGTTTTTTCTGTCCTTTATAACGGTTTCGGGAAAGATACCGTCGCAAACATCCAGCATATAAACGCTATCGTATTCCAAGCCCTTACTTGAATGTATCGTGGAAAGAATGAAATTCTCCCCGCAAGGGCGTTTTTCTTTAAGTATTTCACAAAGCTCGGTAAGTCTTTTAAGGAGTGCCGCAGCATTTTCCTGCCCCGCGCCGATAGATTCAAGAATGGAAACTTTATTTGTGCTTATGCCCATTCTTCCCAAATAATCGTTATAGCCCATGTGATGCGCTATTCTGAAAACGGCGTTATCCGCGCGCTCCGTTACAAGGCTATCCAAATGCGCTTTTATTTCTCTACAGCTCTTTTCCGTACCCGTTGTGAGATTTCCGTGCATCAGCGCCGCATCAAGCACGGGAATACCCGTTCTTGCGCTTATTTCGCAGGCGGCAAGTGCGGAAGCTTTGTTAAGATAAGTGCTTACTTTATAGTATATCTGCAAAAACAGCTCCGTGTTTCGCGGATCATATGCAAAAAGCATTATATTAGAAATATCCTGCACAACACGGTGAGAAAAAAACGTGTAATCCGTATTTTTTATTTTATAAGGAATATTGTTTCTTTCCAAAAGGTCAACTATCGGAAGCACATTTTCGTTATCTCTGTAAAGTACGGCTGTTTCTTTTTTGCAATTCTCCGCGACATTTAAAAGGTAGCTGTATTGCGCGTTTCTTCCCGGCAAAGCTATTTCTTTTATATCGCTTCCCTCGCCGCGCGCTGGCTTTATTGATTTTGCGTGTCTGAAAAAATTAGCCGAAATAAACTTGTCCGCCGCACGCACTATTTTTGCATTTGAACGGAAATTTTCTTCCATAAGAAGCACTTTTGCGTGTTCGTGCTCTTTTTCGAAATTCACGAGTGCTTCCGGGTACGCCGCACGGAAGCCGTATATGCTCTGATCTTCATCGCCGACCATAAAAAGATTGCCGTTTTTCCCCGCCAGAAGCGAGATTATCGCGTGCTGTATCTTGGAAGTATCCTGTGCCTCATCTACACAAATATATGGATATTGCTTTCGGAGTCGCTCCAATATGGGCGGATATTTTTGCAATATCCTGTATGCATAAACCATTTGGTCGTCATAGTCCATAAAATGGTGATTTTTCAGTTCTGAAGCATATTTTTTGTATATTTCGGAAAAATGCTCTTCCTTTTCGTCAAGATTTTTTATCTCATCCTCGGAAAGCATCATATTCTTCGCGTACGTTATAAGCGCACGCAGATTTTTTATATCGCTTTCCGTTGCAAACTGCCCCGTAACATTTTTATAGATCGAGGAAAGAAGCCGAGCTATCTCTTTTTCATCGGTCAGAAGCTCGAAAGAGGTTCTGACCATCGTGCGCTCATAGCTCTGTATTATCTTTGCGCAAACACCGTTGATCGTGCGAAATTGCAGTCCTGAAGCGGATTTTTCACCAAAAAACAAGCAAAAACGCGCTTTCATATCTGCTGTTGCCGCTATGGTGTAAGTCATTGTAAGTATATTTTCTGCAGGTATTCCGCAGCAATGTATCATATACCCGAGTTTTGCAACCAAAACCGTTGTTTTACCGCTTCCGGGTACGGCAAGAAGGAGCGCAGGACCTTCCGTTCTCACCACAGCCTCTCGCTGTTGGGCGGTAAGCGATAGGGAATATTTTTCAGCAAATTCTTCAAAAGTCAAACCACAACCTCATTTCTCAAAAGCGGATTCCATTTTCCTCGCAGATAATATAGCAAAAACATAGCGAAAAGCCAAAGATTATGCGCTATCATACAAGCCCACGCTCCAACAAGCCCGAAAGAAAATATCTGCGTGCATATAAACGTGGCTATAATGCGTATTCCCCACATTCCTATAATGTTGAATATAAAAGGCATCATAGTCTTGCCCGCCCCTTGGAGCATACCCTCCATAACTATGGAAACGCCGTAGAAAGGTTCAGAAATCGCAACCATACGAAGCACGACGGAGCCTATGAATATAACCTCATTGCTTTTGGAAAAAAGCTTCATCATTTGCGGAGCAAAGGCAAATAAAAGTCCTCCGGATATTATCATAAGTATAACTTCGATAAATATTATCATCCGAGCAAGATCGCGCATACGCTGACTGTCGCAAGCACCAACGGCGTTTCCCGCAAGCGTTGCAGCCGCTGTTTGCATACCGTATCCGGGAATATAAAAAGCGGATTCAACGGTATTGGCTATGGTGTGCGCCGCCGTTGAAACGTCACCTAAAGAATTTATCATAGAGGCAAACGCAACATACCCGAGAGACGTTCCAAATCTTTGAAGCATATTGGGGAAAGCCACTTTAAGGCAAGGACGAAGCACCGCAAGATCGGGGCGCAAGGAATAACCTATCGGTGAAATATCCTTATGGCAAAGCAAAACGACGGTTATTAAAATTCCACCTACGAGGAATGAAACCGCACTCGCAATAGCCGCGCCAATAACGCCCCAACCCGTTCCGTAAATCGTAAGAACCCGCCCCCGGAGCGAGATTTCGCGTGTTGGATAGATAAAGAAGAAGTTTAACACAACGTTTATTATGTTCACCAATACGCCAACGCGCATAGGTGTTTTGGTATCCCCAACGGCGCGCAGTATCGTTCCGAAAATTATGCTCGCACATCTGGGCAACATCGGCAGATAGAGGATGAAAAAGTATTTTGCGGTAAGCTCTTGGATGTCGGGATCCACCTGCATCCATATGGGAACAAATCTTGCAAGAGAAAGAGTGAGCGCCGTAAAAAATGCACCCAATATCAAAACAGCAAGCACCGATTGCGCGGATGCTTTCTTTGCGCTTTCTTTATCCCCTTTTCCGTATGCCTGCGAGATATAAGCAAGAAAACCTACACCAACGGCAGAAACAGAGCTTCCTATAAGCCAGTTTACTGTCGTTGTTGAACCTACGGCGGCTGTGGCTTGAGTTCCGAGCGAGCCCACCATAGTTGTATCTATATATTGAACGGCCGTTTGCAAAAGCTGTTCAAGCATCGTCGGCCAAGCCAAAACAAAAATGATGGGAAGCATATCCCATTTTAATTTTCCTTTTAAAGAGCATCTTTTTTCCAGCATTTCAAAAATTCCTATCAGTTGCAATATATTTTCATAGTATAGCACATCAAAGAAATATTTTCAAGTTGTGCTGATTTTTTTCTAAAATTAACGCTTTGTTCAAGAAAAACATTGACAAACACATTAAAATATAATATATAATAATTAAAATAATAATTAAAAACAAATTTAAAGGAGGAATGTATTATGCCAGGACCCGGAGGCGGCTCTCGCGGCGGCGGTGGCGGCAGAGGAGGAAGCTTCGGCGGAGGTGGACGCGGCAGCTTTGGCGGTGGATTCGGAGGACCTCGACACGGTGGGTTTGGCGGTCCGCATTTTGGCGGAAGGCCGCCGTTTCATCATCACCATCATCATTGGGGGCGCGGCCCGCATTATCACGGAGGAGGCGGTTGCCTTGGTGCTTTATTTGCCCCTATCATTGTGATAATGTTTGCGGCTTTCTTTATTCTCTACTCGCTTATTTCTATTTTTCCAACATCAAATACAGGAAACTCAAGCAACGTCATTTATGACGAGAACGCTTTTCAGGATTATGCAAATTCGCAATATCTTGCCGAATTCGGTTCTTCCACAGCATACGAGGACAACCTTTTGATCGTTTTCCTTGTTGAAGAAGAAACTTGCTATGATTATTATTACATAGCATTTTTGGGAGATCACATAAAAGACCCCATTAACTATATGTTCGGAAATAACCAGACCGACCTCGGTATTGCTATGGGATCTTCCATCAGTGCTTCTTCCTATAAATATTCGCTTGATAAAAATCTGGCTCAGGTAATGTCCCAGATGGAAAAAGAAGTCACAGCACTGTCGCTCGGTTCTTCCTTTGATTGCAACGAAGAGCATATTCAGGTTAAATCACACATAACCAACAAAACAAAAATTCCATTGACGGAAGACACAGTAAATGCGGCGCTTGAAAGTTTTACAAACGCAACGAGCATTCCCGCGGTCATCGTCGTCGAAAACATGGAAGAAGTATTCCCTACAAGATCTTCCTCAGATTCCGTTATCATATTGGTTATAGCGGTTGTGGTCATCATTATAGCGGCATTTGCTATTGTTCGTTCTGTGCGCAAGAAAAAGCGCAAAGACGCTGAACGCGACAATTTATAAAGGCGGTTTTTATGTACGAAACAATACTTTTTGACCTTGACGGAACGATAATTGATTCAGAGGAAGGCATTATAAATTCCGCTATATACGCGCTTTCCAAATTCGGAATAAATGCAGAGAATCGCGCTTCTCTTAAAAGGTTTATTGGTCCTCCCTTGCATAAATCATTTGAGCTGTTTTATGGCTTCTCTGCTGAAAAAGCCGCTCTGGCTGTAGATATTTACCGCGAATACTATGCAGAAAAAGGTGTATTTGAATGCACACTGTATCCCGATATGGAAACGCTTTTCAAACGCCTTAAACAAGCAGGGAAAACGCTTGTTTTGGCAACCTCAAAATATGAATATTTTGCAAAAATAATTTTGGAGCATTTTGCGCTTGATAAATATTTCGATTTTGTCGCAGGTTCAACCAAAAACGGCGAGCGCAGCGCAAAAGCAGATGTTATATCCTATGTGCTGGATTCTATGGATTTGACGGATAAAAGCAAGGTCTTGATGATAGGTGATAAAATGCACGATATAGTAGGTGCCTCCACCGTCGGAATAGACTCCATAGGCGTTCTTTACGGATTCGGAAGTTACAATGAGCTTTCTGAAAACGGTGCTACTCATATTGCAAAAAATGCCGAAGATATTTATCGCATTATAACGGCATAAAACCAAAAAACTCGCTTCCAGAGCGAGTTTTTTGATTTTTATCTTACAAAGCTTGTCGTAACGGGAACTTCTTTTTCGGGAAGACCGTATTTCTCTTTTCCAAGAGAAATGCTCTTTATAAGGAAAGCCATGTTTCTTGCAAGGGTTCGCATCGTCTGTAACCCTTCGGCATCCTCATGTGCCTGCCCCGGAGCGCCGCCGTGAACGCTGTTCCAATATTTACTTGAAGCTATGGGCATACCGCTTATGGTAAAATATTTGTTAAGCTCGTCAAAAGTTGCGGATGCGCCGCCGCGTCGGGCAACTGCAACAGATGCACCGACCTTCATGGTCTTATCAAAGTGTGCAGAGTAAAAAAGTCGGTCCAGCAACGCAATAAGCGTTGCGTTGGCAGATGCGTAATACACAGGGCTTGCAACAACAAGACCATCGCTTTCTTCAAACTTTTTCGCAATCTCATTAACATCATCTTCGAAAACGCATTTGCCGAGTTTTTTGCAAGCGCCGCAGGCAACACATCCTCTTATGCTTTTTTGCCCTATTTGCACAGTTTCGTATTCTATGCCTTCAAGCGCAAAAATCTTTTCCATTTCCGCAAGAGCGACAGACGTGTTTCCGCCAATGCGCGGACTACCGTTTATTAATAAAACCTTCATAAAAAATGCCTCCTTTTAGTTATCTGATTTATATAAAATATATTTTTCAAGATTCCAAAAAATTCGCTCTGGGAGCGAATTTTTTAATTATCATTGTGTATTCCGAACTCTATCTTTTTTCCACAACATTCCGCAGTATAATCTCCGAAAAATCCACGGAAAGAAACCTCTCCCATAGCATCGGTAACAAGCTCACATTCCGTGTACCACTCTTTAGAGAAAAGATTTTTAAGCTCTAAAGCTGATTTTTTAGGCGTCAGATCGTGGTGGAAAAGACCGCCGCGGCATTTATTTTCATCCCAACCGGGAGAAGAATAAGCGTAATCATCAATCGTATTCCAGTAGACGAAAGCATCCACCGCAGGATGAGAAAACCAAATGGACACCCAAAGGCGAAGCATATCGGCTTGAAGTTCTTCGTCCGCTTCACTTGTACCGAAGGTAGGAACGGTCGCTTCCGTTATTTCAAGCGGTTTTCCGAGCTCCGCCATAACGTCCAGCGCTCGGTAATACATAAACGGATCGTTCCAATAATATCTTTCCCTCATTTGCGCTTCATAGGATTCGGGCGTGCGTGAGCTTGCGCCCACAAAAAGATGATTTTGAAGCCCTATTCTGTCTATCGGTACGCCTTGATTTAAAAGATTTTCACACTGCAAAAAATAAGGGCTGTAGTAATCGAGCCTTGCAATATCGGGAATCGGGTTTGCTTCGTTTATCGTAAGCTTTTCATTCGGAAAATACTTTCTCGCAAGCTCAAAGCAAATGTTTATAATTCCCCTTTTGCGTGCAAGAACGGTTTTTCTTTCTTTTACCACAAAAAGCTCGTTTGTAACCTCAAATTCAAACATTTTGCCGCAATATCTTTCGGCAATTTCCGAAAAACGCTTTTCAAGCTTTAAGAGCAGCGTTTTTTCATCATCTGCGGCGCACCAATCCGGCGTAAACTTATCATAATAAAGGCAATGTAGCTTTGGTGTAATCCCATTTTCTCGGCAATACTCCATACAAAGCTCAGGTGCGGGACGGCGATATATTTTTTCGCTGTTTTTCTCAAAACGCATCTTTCCCTCATTCGGCTCAAGCGTATTCCAATAAAACGGAAGCGTTGCGAAATTAAAATACTCTTTAAAAAAGCGACGGTATTCCGCGTTATCCTCCGATTTTCCAAACTCGTCAAGCATAAAAATATTCGCACCGTATTTAAAATCATGGTTTTTTTGCGTTATCTTTACTTTTTTTCCTGCAAGCGGATTTCCCTCGGAATCTTTAAAGAAAAGCGTTTTTTCGCCTTTTCTGTATTTTTCTATGCCGTTTGATATGCGAAGGTCTATTTCCGATTTATTGTCATAATATTTGCTCATATAGAGCGAGCGCTTTTCTTTGTCAGTCATAATACCCTCTTTTAAATAATATGGCTTTTCTATGATTATAACATAAATATAAGCACTTATCAAGATTACACAAATTAAAAATTATACGATTTCTCCTTGATAAATCTATTTTATTGTTATATAATAAATTAATATATAAATTTTAAGGAGAATATTTTTATGTTAAGACTCCAAGCATTCAGAGGCGTGAGCGCAGAAGCCCCCGAAAACACGATGAGCGCTTTTCGCTACGCCGTCGCCCAAGGTTATGACATTGTTTCCGTAGATCCCGCCATTACAAAAGACGGAAAAATCGTTATTTTGCACGATAAAACAATAAATCGTACAGCGCGCACAGGCAGCGGAAAAGAAATTTCCGAAACCGTAAATATTGCCGATATTACATACGAAGAAGCGCGTATCTACGATTTCGGAGTGGCTTTTTTACCTAAATTTAAAGCCGAAAACCTTCCTCTTTTCGAAAAAGTTCTTGCTTTCGCCGCCGAAAACAATATAACCGTAAATATATCGGAAAAATTCGTTTCACTCCCTGAAAAGGCAAAAAAAGATTTGCTTGAAATTATAAAAAAGTTAGGAGCCAAGCCTATTTTCACGTTTAAAACCGTGGGAGATATAAAAGACCTTTGTCCCCTTCTTCCGGATTGTGAAATACATTATAACGGCTTTGTTGACGCGGATGTTCTTCCCTTTATCAAGCGCTTTGCCGGCGAACGCACCGTTGCCGTATGGGTTTACCTTAACACCGACAAAGAGCTTTGCAAGGAAATAAAAAAATACGCTCTTCTCGGCATTTCCCACTCTGCTGATTTCAATACATATGAGCAGTTCGATTATGCTGTAAACGAGCTCTGCGCGGATATTATAGAAACAACAGGCAAATTCAAGCACGATAAAAACTTCGGATATATTCCCGATATGCACTCACACACAAAAAATTCTCATGATGCTGTTTCCGACCCCGATGAACTTTGCAAAATGAATATTGAACGCAACGTAAACGGATGTGCTTTTACAGATCATTGCGATATCGGTCTTTATGGTACGATGGATATGTATGCTAATATAATAGCATCATTCAAAGATGCTCTCGCAATGAGAAAAAAATATGCCGGTAAGCTTGATGTATTTACAGGAGTAGAACCCGGTGAAGCCATCTGGCGAATGGAGGTCGTTCATAATCTTATTACGATGTGTGATTTCGACGTAGTTCTTGGCTCCGTTCACACGGTACGATATCCTAAGGATTCGCATGCGTTCTCTATAATTGATTTTACGGATTGGGACAAAGAAACTATCCTTGATTTTATGGATGTTTACTTCGACGAGCTTTGGGAAACTATCAGCACTATGCCCTGCGATATTATGACACACCTCACAGTACCGCTTCGCTATATTAACGGTAAGTATCATAAAGATGTTGATATTGATCTTTACGCGGACAAGATCAAAAAAATCCTCAGATTTATCATTGATCACGGCATTGCTATGGAGATCAACACTTCTGGTGTGGGCGGTGCATATGACGTACTTCTTCCCGAACGCAAATTTATTGAGATGTATCGTGATATGGGCGGCTACCTCATCACTTTCGCAAGCGACGAGCATAGCGTTGAAAAAGCGGCAAACGCTTTCCCTGAAACGCTCGCGCTTCTCAAAGAGCTTGGATTTAAGCATATATACAAATACGAAAAACGCGTGCCCATTCAGTGTACGATAGTTTAAAAAATAATAATTATCAGCAAAAAAAGCTGTTGCGAAATTCGCAACAGCTTTTTATTTATATTTTTCTTCTAATTCTTTTTGATTGAGAAGATCGTTGACTGAAACTTCCAAAACAGTTGCAAGAGCGTATAGCTCTATATCCGTAACCGTTCTCGACCTGTCTTCAATTCTTGAAACGGAGCCTCGGCAAACGTAAACGCCCATAAGCTCCATTTTGTTTGAAAGCTCTTGCTGACTCATTTTTCGGAGTTTTCTGTACTTTTTTACGTTATCGCCAATAAGATTCATTTCCGTACCATCAATTATTCTAGCCATTTACCTCTCCTTAGAATTTTTAAATTTCAACATTTTTGTCTTGACATAGGACAATTTATATGTTACACTATTGGCAGTTCAATATTGTCCTATGACAAGACAAAACGAAATTTAGGAGGTATTTATGTCATTGGAGATAAAAAGCGTTGACGTTGAAAACGAAGAAGAGGAAAAAGTCATCACCATTTTTCAAAGCTTCGGTTGGAAGCTCAAAAGCAGTCAACGTATTTTCAATCAGACCTCGTCTCCGCGCGGGGCTATTTCATACGAAAATCTGACTTATATCCATTCCGAAACGCAAACGGTAGATTTTACAAAGCTTGTTTTCGAACGCGACACGAAAATGCCAAATTACGATGAAATAGTTGAATTGGAAGAAGAATTTTGGGCATTATGCGCCAACTTTTCAGAACCTCCTTATATGCCGCCGGACGTTCACACTATGGAAGATTGGGCAACACATTTTTATCCAGATCTGCGAACATCAAAAGATAAAAATAAGATACATTTTATCCACGGAATTATTCTGCTTACCTATTTTATTATCTTCGTTTTCATAGTCAACAGCTCTATAATAAATTCTTCTTCCCTGCTAATTCTTTTTACATTCTTTGCAATCATAGGATGGTCATGGCATCATTCCCTAAATCGTTGCAGAGAAAAAGTATTTAAAATCGCATTAAAATCTGAAGATTCAGTTTACCGCTCTATGCTAAAAGAACGATACGATAATGTAATAAAAAAAATTCAAAAACACGAGCATTGCGTTTCCAGAGTTGCTGAAATTCACAAACGCACAGCCGAACTTATTGAAAAATAAAATTCATTTAAAAAGGAGATTTTTTATATGACAAAATTAAGAACGGACAGAAGTGCATTTTCATTTTGGTTGGCTTCAGGTTGTACATTTGGTCTTTTGTATGTTTTGGGTTCTTACCCCATTGCTAAAGACATGAATACAATCATGACACGCTACGATGGAAAAAACACAAAGCCCGAAAGGTTTCTTTTAGGTTCAAAAGATTCTGTATTTGCGCCTAATTCTATGAAACGAATCGAAGCAGAATTAGAAAGACGAGGAATTGATTACAAATTCACAAATTCATTTATGTATTGCTTTCAAATATTCAAAGCACTCAATCTTCTCTCCGAAGACTACAACCGCAGAGGTTGCTAATAAAAATACCTCATACAAAAAACCGCGTGTTGTTTTCCAACACGCGGTTCTTTTTTTATCCTTATCCACCGCCTTGCGGTCCCCCTTCCCCAAAGGGGAAGGCAAACAAAGAAAGAGAGTGCGTTTTGCACTCTCTTTTAATTTATTTCACTAATTATTTAGCGAGCATCTTTGCAACTTCTTCGTCGAGGTTATCCTGTCTCTTTTCGATGCCTTCGCCCTTTTCAAATCTTTCAAAGCCAACAACTTCGATGTTGCCGCCGAAAGCTTTAGCGCAGGATGCAACGTACTGTTTAACCTTCATGCTGTCGTCCTTAACGTATTCTTTGTCGAGGAGGCAGTTTTCTTCATAGAATTTGCCGAGTTTACCCATTACGATGCCTTCAAGAACCTTTGCGGGTTTGTTAGCCATCTTGGGATCGTTCTTCATCTGGTTTGTGATAACTGCTTTTTCGTCTTCAACAACATTTGCGGGAACCGCTTCTCTGTTGAGGTAAGGTGTAGGGTATGCTGCGATCTGAAGAGCGATGTTCTTTGCGAATTCTGCAAAACCTTCGTTGTTTACAGCAGCATCGTCAGCAACAAACTTAACGATAACACCTGTAACGCCTGTGCCGTGGATATATGTGCTTGTTGTGCCTTCAACAACAACGAAACGACGAACGGAGATCTTTTCACCGATAGTGAATATCTTGTCTTTTACGGTTTCTTCAACTGTGTAGTCTGTGCCATCGAATTTGCAAGCGTTAAGCGCTTCGATATCAGCGGGTCTGTTTGTGATAACAGTTCTGAGAAGACCTTTTACGAATTCCTGGAATGTAGCGTTCTTAGCAACGAAGTCTGTTTCTGTGTTAACTTCAACCATTGCTGTAACGTCGCCGTCTTTCATAATGTCAACAAGACCGTCTGCAGCGATTCTGTCAGCTTTTTTAGCAGCAGCGGAAAGACCTTTTTCGCGAAGGATCTTTATTGCCTTATCAACGTCGCCGTCTGCTTCAACAAGTGCTTTTTTGCAGTCCATAAGACCGGCACCTGTCTGTTTTTTGAGGTCGCCAACCATTTTTGCATTAATATTAGCCATTTTAGTTTCCTCCTGTATTGTATATCTTTATATTTATATAGGTAAAGTTTTAACCGAAATTATTCAGCGTCTGTCTTAGCAGCTTCAATATCGCTTGTAGCTTCAACTACAACGTTGCTTTCTTCAGCAGCAGCGTTCTGTTCGCCCTGGTTGCCTTCGATTACAGCGTCAGCGAGTACGGAAGAGATGAGCTTGATAGCGCGGATAGCGTCATCGTTACCGGGAATGATGTAGTCTGCGTCATCGGGGTCGCAGTTTGTATCAACGATAGCAACAACCGGAATGCCGAGCTTCTTAGCTTCGAGAACAGCGTTGTGTTCCTTCTTGGGGTCTACGATGAAAATAGCGTCGGGAAGACCGGGCATTTCCTTGATACCGCCAAGGTTCTTGTTAAGGTCGGACATTTCTTTTTCAAGAACAGCAACTTCTTTCTTGGGAAGAAGAGCGAATGTGCCGTTTTCTTTCATAGCTTCGAGAGATTCGAGGCGTCTGATGCTGTTTTTGATTGTTTTGTAGTTTGTGAGCATACCGCCGAGCCAACGTACGTTTACATAGTACATACCGCAACGTTCTGCTTCTTCTTTAACTGCGTCTGCAGCCTGTTTCTTTGTACCTACGAAGAGGATCTTACCGCCGTTTGCAGCGAGTTCGCGAACGAACATATAAGCTTCATCTACTTTACCAACTGTTTTCTGAAGGTCGATGATGTAGATGCCGTTTCTTTCTGTGAAGATGTATTCAGCCATTTTAGGGTTCCATCTTCTTGTGTGGTGACCAAAGTGTACACCTGCTTCGAGCAACTGTTTGATTGTGATTACTGACATTTTGTTTTCTCCTTTTTTGGTTTTGTCCGCCACGAAAAAAAGTCAGATGCAAGACCGCTGTGCGGCACCGATGCATTTTTTTCGTGTGTGGATTTTTATATTTATTTTATCTGTGATTATAAACATTTCACAGACCTACATATATTATCATAACTTTCACAAAAATGCAAGCGTTTTTTTGTATTTTTTTAATATTTTTTAGAATTATTTTTTCTTTTGATTTTTGCTTTCACAACCGAGCTTTTGATATATCTCGGTGCCTATATTTACAAGCACTGCATCCGAACCAAAACAATTTATTTTCTCCCAGGGAATGACAAGCTCCTCGCATTTTCCAAATCCGAAAACGCGGCAGTCAAAGAGTACCACAATTGCACATACTTTTCCATCGCATACATCTATTTCAACATCATTTATGTAACCCAGCCTTTTTCCGTCGCAAACGTTTATAACCTCTTTATCACGAAGCGAATTAAAGTTCTCTCTTTGCATAATAATATACCTCCAAAATTATAATCAATAAATTTTTATGCCGTAAAGCTTAAAATATTTCTCAAAAAGGCTTGTTCTTTATACAATATATATGCTAAAATAACAAATATATCGACAAGAGGTGATATTAAATTGTTTGAAAAAGAGCTCAAAGAGCTTCTTTCGGCTAACGGTGCAGATCTTATAGGTTTTTCCTGTGTGAAAACTTCCCTGCCGCAAGAACTCTCTAAATACCCATATGCAATAACTATAGTGCGCCGCCTTTCCCGCGCGGTTACAGATACCATACAAGGCGCACCTTCTATGATGTATTTTCAGCATTACAGAATAACCAATACAAAGCTTGACCTTCTTGCGCTGGATGCTGTATCTTTTATAGAAAAGAAAGGCTACCTTGCGCTTCCAATAGCAGCCTCGCAAAGTACGCCGGACGAAAAAGAAGAATACAAGGGGCTATTCCCACACAAAACAGGTGCGGTTATGTCCGGACTTGGCTTTATCGGTAAAAGCGGCGTGCTCATAACAAATAAATACGGCTCTTTTGTGCGCCTTGCAACCATTCTTACAGATATGCCGCTTGAACCCACGGGCGAGATACAGACTTCCAAATGCGGCGCTTGCAATATTTGCCGCGATGCCTGCCCCGCTCATGCAATAACCGGCGAAGAATATATTCCGGGGCACCCAAGAAAAGAAATATTTGATGCAAAAAAATGCTCCGAGCATATGAAAACATACAAGCATATCGGCAGAGGTGCCGTATGCGGAATTTGTATGAGCGTTTGTCCCTTTAATAAAAAGCGAATACCTGTGGAGGAGTGACGGAACTTGGAAAATAAAACCCCTCAAATGCAAAACAGAATCATAATATCCGTTTTGGTTGCCGTTATAGTGTTCCTGCTGTGCATATGCGCTTTTCTTTTCCTCACAAGGGAAGAAGCTCCCGTGCTTTCACCCGATATTGCACCAAGCAAAACGGATAAATATGCAGAGCCAATGAACGATGGTTCGCAAGGAACCATGGAAACTCCCGAAGGAGGCGGTGCGGCATCTTTGGCATATACAAAAAATATTGCAATAGACCTTTCAACGGAAAAAGCCCGTATGATGTTCGGCAATCCGTCAAAATCTAACCAGGATATAATTGTTCAGCTGATCGTTCAAGATACCGTTATAGCTCAATCGGGGCTTATTAATCCCGGTAACAAAGTTACAACTCTCGATCTTGTTCCGAAAATCAAGCACTCTCTTTCTGAAGGAACGTATATCGGCAAATATCTTGTGCTGTTCTATGACCGCGAAACGGGAGAAAAAGAAATAGTTACCACGGAAATTGCCGTAAACATAACTGTGCATGAATAATATAAAGAGGTCGCGGCGCGACCTCTTTTTCCGTATTTACAAATACTTTTTCATTTTCTCTGCGCTACCCTCTTCAAAAGCCATAATACCGTTTGCAATATTCATAACATCCTCCGAAACGCCTTCATTTTCTGCTTGGTTCATGCTTTTTTGAATATCAACGATACCCATATTATATCCGCCTATCATAAGCTCCGCGATTTTTGAATTTGAAGAATCCATCATTGTGCTCATTTTGATAGAGATGTCTGCCGGGAGCTTCGAAAGCATACCGGGGTCTTTTGCCTCAACGGACATTTCAAGAAGCTTGTTTTTTGCAGCGGTTTCAAATCCGTAGTAGGATTCAAGCTGACTTGTAAGCTCTTCGCGCAATTTTGCATCCTTCGTTTTTCCAATTATCGTGGTTACTGCATCCGAACCCATTTTCGCATTCTTATATACTGCCTGCATAAGTTCTTGAGCTGCGTTATTCATTTTGCTGTTTTCCATTTTTTACTCCTTTTTAATTATTTGGTTTAATTATTTTTCTCTCAATAGTACAAAAAAATTCAAAAAACATACCGTTTTTATGTTCAATCATTAAATTTTTTTATTTTTTGAAAAATTTTTTTAAAAAACTATTGTAAAATTTCGCTTATGGAGATAAAATATAAGTAAATGGAAATTCATTTCCAACGCACTTTTCAAAAAAATTTCAAATCATATTCGGAGGAATTTTAAAATGTCAGTAAAAGTTGCTATCAATGGTTTTGGCCGTATCGGTCGTCTCGCATTCCGTCAGATGTTTGGCGCAGAAGGTTATGAGATCGTTGCAATCAACGACCTTACAAAGCCTTCCATGCTTGCTCACCTTCTCAAGTACGATACAGCTCAGGGTCGCTACGACGGTCATACAGTTACTTCTGATGACGAAGCTAACACAATCACAGTTGACGGCAAGGTTCTCAAGATCTATGCCGAAAAAGACGCTGCTAACTGCCCTTGGGGTGAACTTGGCGTAGATGTTGTTCTCGAATGCACAGGTTTCTACTGCTCCACAGAAAAATCTATGGCTCACATCAACGCAGGCGCTAAGAAGGTTGTTATCTCTGCTCCTGCAGGTAAAGACCTTAAAACAATCGTTTTCTCTGTAAACGAAAACACACTTACAGCTGAAGATAAGATCATCTCTGCTGCATCTTGCACAACAAACTGCCTTGCTCCTATGGCTAAAGCTCTTAATGACTATGCTCCTATCCAGAGCGGTATCATGACAACAGTTCATGCTTACACAGGTGACCAGATGATCCTCGACGGTCCCCACAGAAAAGGCGACCTTCGTCGTGCTCGTGCAGGCGCTCAGAACATCGTTCCTAACTCCACAGGCGCTGCTAAAGCTATCGGTCTTGTAATTCCCGAACTCAACGGCAAACTCATCGGTTCCGCTCAGCGTGTTCCCACATGCACAGGTTCCACAACAATCCTCGTTGCAGTTGTTAAAGGCAAAGATGTTACAGTTGAAGGTATCAACGCTGCTATGAAAGCTTCTGCTTCCGCATCCTTCGGTTACAACGAAGATCAGATCGTTTCTTCCGACATTATCGGTATCTCCTACGGTTCTCTCTTCGATGCAACACAGACAATGGTTGCTAAGATTGATGACGACACATATCAGGTTCAGGTTGTTTCTTGGTATGACAATGAAAACAGCTACACAAGCCAGATGGTTCGTACAATCAAATACTTCGCAGAACTCAACTAATTGAGAATACTCAAGTAACCGCAAAGCCGCCGATGCTTATCGGCGGCTTTAGTTTTAAGAGGAAAAATATTATGGAAACAAAATTCCCAGCAAAAAAAGTTAAATTTGAAAAAGCTTCGCCCGTTTGGCTCCTCGGAAGAGAAAATGAAATGAATCTTTGGCTTTCCTTCCGTACAATTGCAAGCGGCGCACAAAGTACAGTTTTGCGCCTTACGGGTTCTTCCGCCTACAACGTCAAGGTTGGAGGAAAATTTGTAGCTTTTGGTCCTGCAAGAAGTGCGCACGGCTTTTACCGTGTAGATGAGCTCGACCTCTCCGAATATATAAAAGAAAAATGTGTTATTACTATCGAGGTAGCCGGCTATAATGCAGATTCTTTTTATCACCTAAACCAGCCGTCGTTCCTCTGTGCAGAGCTTATAGAGGATGGCAAAATTACCGCCGCAACGGGCAGTGAAGGCTTTTTGTGCCGCGTTATGACGGAGCATGAGCAGAAAGCACAGCGTTATGCAGGTCAGCGCACTTTCTGTGAAATATATAACCTCACACCCAAAATCCGGAAATGGGTACAGGATGAAGAAATAAACCCACGTGATTATGCCATTGCATACGCTCAAAAAACAGAAGATAAAACCTTCATAGAACGAGGTTGTGAATACACCGAATATGATACCATTTACGCAGAAAAGATAGTTTCGCACCTCGATTTTAACGTTTATACCGGCGATACAAGCGAAGTTCGTTACCCCGAATATATCGTTCCTCGCGGCAAAAATACAGGTCCCAGCAAAAAATCATTTTCGCTCGGCGAAGTTGAAACAGACGTTTTTATGAAAGCGCGAAATATTGAGGTAAGTGCTGTTCATAAAACGGATAAAAAGCCCGATATTCAAACCGTAGAATGCGGCAAAGGCGTTACATATAAAATGGCGTTCAACACAACAGGCCGAGTGGAAATGGACATTACCTGCGAGGAAGATACCGAGGTTCTCGTCACTTTTGATGAATTTCTTGGAGAAAACGGACTTATAAATTTCCGCCGTATGTACACAGTAAACGCGCTTCTTTGGAGAATGAAAAAAGGCACTTACCGTGTTTCCACTTTTGAACCTTACACAATGGGCGCTATGCACGTTTTTGTGACAAAAGGCAAAGCCGCTATTTCAAATGTAGGTCTTGTTTATTTCGGCGCTAACCCCACGGATAAAAAATATAACGGAAATGATGCCGATATGAAGAAGATATTCGACGCGGCGGTAGAAACGTACTGTCAGAATACCTTTACCATATTTATGGACTGCCCTTCCCGTGAACGTGCAGGCTGGCTTTGCGACAGCTTCTTCACGTCAAGAGTTGAAAAGGTGCTTACCGGCAAAAGCGAGATAGAACACAACTTCCTTGAAAATTTCTTCTTGCCCGACGAATTTACAGATTTGCCGCACGGTATGTTTGCGGAATGTTACCCCGGTGACCATTACGGTGGGAATTACATTTCCAACTGGGCGATGTGGCTTGTTATAGAGCTTGAAGAACACCTTGCAAGAACCGGTGATATAGATTTCGTAAATGCTGCAAAGCCGAGAATAGATGCACTTCTTGAATTTCTTGCAAAATATGAAAACGCAGACGGCTTATTGGAAAAGCTGGAGCGTTGGGTGTTTGTTGAATGGTCAAAAGCAAACGACCTTACGCAAGATATAAGCTATCCCTCAAATATGCTGTACGCAAGAATGCTTGAAGCTGCCTCCAAACTTTACGGTGATAAAATACTTATCGAAAAAGCCGAAAATATCAGGAAAAAAATAAACGAGCAAGCAATAATGCCCGACGGATTTTACTGCGACAATGCTGTTTACGGTGAAGACGGCAAAGCTCATCTTTCCGGCGAATGCACGGAAGCGTGCCAATACTACGCTTTCTTCTGCGGTGTGGCATCTCCCGAGAAAAACCCCGTTTTGTGGCAAAGATTGCTTCACGATTTCGGTCCCGAACGTATCGTTCCCGCAAAATGGCCGAATTTCAAGCCCGACGCAAAATGGCAAAACATCTACCCCGCCAACGCATTTATAGGAAATTATCTGCGTCTTGAGCTACTTTGTTCTTACGGCGAATATGAAAAATTACTCGATAATATTCACGGTTACTTTCTAAAGATGGCAGAGCTTACGGGAACTCTTTGGGAAAATGAAAACACTAATGCAAGCTGCAACCATGGCTTTGCTTCCCATGTTATCTATTGGATGGATAAAATGGGTCTTCTTTCTTGAAAGAAAGAAGAAAAGAACTTCCCTCGAAAAAATATTCCAACTCAAAACACGGCATCTTAAAAACAGATGCCGTGTTTTCGATATTTAAAATTCCTCAATAACACGCGCAAAATGAATGAATATTCAAAAAAACACAGATTTTTATATATTAAACGCTTTAATTTGAGTATTTCGACACAAAATGTTCAAAAATATTCCTTTTTTAACTCTTGAAAATATTATAAAATTATGATACAATAAAACTTGTAGCGTGGAGCTACAAGTGACGGTGCAGTATTCTAGTTAAATACCCCCTTATTGAAGACGGGCCTAAAAATCCGTTTAAGGGCACATCGATGAAGCTTCTTGTGGTTGCTTCTTACGCCCAGTTTGGGGTGGCTGCTGGAAGAGTGGTTTGAGGGCGACCCGCAATGGCATGCGGACCTCGTTCCTCTCACCTTTGAGGCTTCCTTTTGTGGCGCGTTATAACCTTGTAACGGTTACGGCTGGAAGATTAAACCTATTATGCAGTACGACGTTTTCGCTGCTGTGAATAGCGTAGCCTGCTTTGAGTGGTTGCGGCGAATATCGGATTTGAAGCATATATTATCCTTTGGCCGGGAGATATGCCTATTGCCGATTGAAACCGCCGCTGCAAAAAAAGCTAGGTAAGTTCGGGTGTTTATCGAGGAAATCTCCTAGACTGTTCGTGTTTTGAGATGTAAAAGGGATTGCAGTGCGAACTCACCGGCAATCAAGTCGCGGCCGCGGTAACGCACCGCTCTTTCCTTTAAAGGGAAACTGCCTGATGGTAACAGATATTGGTAGGAAAGAGGGAAAACCAACTTGACCTTATGTCGCAAAGTTTACTTTTTGCATTACCGTCACTATAAATCTGATATTAACTAAATTTACATATATAAATAAAACGGAGGAAACTTTAACGTGGAAGACGTACACCGAAATAATAGAAAAGAAAGCACTCCCAACGCGGAATTTGCAAAGCAGGAATCAACAAAAGAGCCCATAAAACAAGATGTCAACCCCAAAAAGGCACCCAAGCCAACGAAGAAAAAATCATTCTTTAATTTGGTAAATTGGAAATGGACAATAACTGCTTTTCTTTCATCGCTAGTAATTTCGATAATTCTTTCCATACTTTCCTCGGAAGTTCTTAACGCCGTAAACATAGCCATTGCCCTTTTGATACTTTTGATGTTCGTATTTTTGGGCATTGTTTTTGATGTTATAGGTCTATCCGTTGCAACAGCAAACGAAAAACCTTTCAACTCTATGGCGGCACAAAAAATAAAAGCAGGCAAAACAGGTCTTGCACTTATCAGAAAAGCAGACCAGGTTTCCAGCTTCTGCAATGACGTTATCGGTGATATTTGCGGTGTCGTTTCCGGTTCTGCCGCAGCTACGATCGCCATAAAAATAGCATCAAGCATGGGCGGTGCATCCGTTCAACAGCTTGTTGTAAACCTTCTTCTCTGCGGTCTTGTTTCTGCAATTACGGTAGGCGGCAAAGCTATTGGTAAAGCCCTTGGTCTTAATTACAGTGTCGAGATCGTAACGATCGTTGCAAAAATACTTTCAATTTTTTCTCGTTCTTCAAAAAAGAACAAAAACTCTGCAAAGAAAAAAGCAAAAAAAGTTTCCTCAAAAGCAGAAAAGAAAGACTCTCCTGCGGAGGACAAAAAATAAATTACTTTCGGAGATAAAACGATGCGTGCAGACGTATTCCTCTATTCTCACGGTTTTGCAAAAAGCAGAACTCATGCTTCCGAGCTTATAAAAAGCGGTGTTTTGGTCTGTGGCAAAAAAATATCCAAGCCTTCTACAGATATTCCGGGAAACACTTCCGCGGAAGATATAAAAATTACAAATCCATCTAAATACGTGAGTCGCGGCGGGCTTAAGCTTGAAGCGGCTCTTGCTGTATTTAATCTGAAAACAGACGGAATTACCGCCCTCGATATCGGTGCATCTACAGGTGGTTTTACAGACTGCTTGTTGCAGCACGGTGCAAAAAAAGTTTATGCTGTTGACGTTGGTCACGGTCAGCTTGATCCTTCTCTTGCTAATGATGACCGCGTTGTAAATCTTGAAGGCATAAATGCAAGATCAATGACTGCCTATATGATAGGAAGAGGAGATTTCCCTCTTGCGGTTTCCGATGTTTCTTTTATATCGCAAAGCCTTATATATGATTCGGTTCGTGCTCTTTTGAGCGAAAACGGGATTTTCGTAAGTCTAATCAAGCCTCAGTTTGAATGCGGCAAGCAAAACCTCGCCTCCGGCGGTATATGCAAGGATAAAAAAATACATATAAAAGTTATTTCGGAGCTTTTACAAAGTGCTCAAAATGCAGGGCTCTTCCCTGTTGCCCTTACACGCTCCCCCATCACAGGAGGCGACGGCAACACAGAATACCTCGTTTGCTTGGCAAAAAACAATGAGTCAAAAGTTTCTGATGAAGATATAAAAAGATGCGTTATGGAGGGACAAAAGTGAATAAGATAAAAAAAATAATCATTTTCATCAATCCCGAACGCGACAAGGAGCTGGACTACGCCAAAAGGATCATATCCCTTGCCGATAGCTTCAATATATCTATATATACAGATATTAAATTCAAGGAAGGATTATCGGGTTTCCCCGTAACATTTATTCGTGAAGCTGAACTTCTCGGCATAGGCGCCGATATTGCTATTTCCCTTGGAGGAGATGGTTCCATGCTTGATGCTTGCGAAAAAACGGCGCAAACTTCTTGCCCCGTGCTTGGCATCAATCTTGGTAATCTTGGATTCTTGACCGCTCTTGAAAAAAACGAATTCGATTTTCTCTCAGATATATTTAATGGAAAGTATGAGGTTGAAGAACGTATGATGCTTTCCGCAGAAATAAGAGACGAAGATTTTTCAAAAACCGTTCACGCTTTGAACGAGATAATCATAAGCTCCTCCGTTTGTGCCAAAATCACCGAGGTAGAGCTTAAATGCGACAACAGCGTTGCTATGAAATGTTCTTCCGACGGTATAATAATCGCAAGCCCCACAGGCTCTACGGCATATTCCCTCTCTGCCGGGGGACCGATAATCGACCCGAATATGGAGGCTATATGCGTAACGCCTATATGCCCCCATTCTCTTACGGCGCGTCCTCTTGTTTTCGGTGCAGGCGCCAAACTTGCCGTAAAAGGAAGAACGAAAGACAAAAACAACAGCGGCATTATAGTAACTCCAGACGGCAAGGACGGCATTCCTGTTTCCGAGAACGCAGAAATTACGATAATGCGCTCACCGCTTAAAACAAAGCTTGTAAAAGTAAAGCAAAATCGCTTTTTTGACATTTTAAGCACCAAGATGTATAAAAAATAAGGAGAAACCAATATGAAAAATTTACGTCATAATAAAATACTTCAAATCATCTCAGAAAATAATATCGAAACACAGGATGAACTCATAACCAAACTTTGCGACAGCGGTTTTGACGTAACACAGGCAACGGTTTCTCGCGATATAAAACAGCTTCAGCTCGTAAAAATATCCACGGAAGACGGTAAATACAAATATGCTCTTCCCAGAAGAGATGACGTAACTTCAAATGCAAAATTCAAAAACATCCTTTACGAAACGGCAATTTCCGCGCAAAATGCCGAAAACATCGTTGTTATAAAAACTTATCCCGGCATGGCAAATGCTGCCGCCGCCGCAGTTGATGCGCTTGCGGGTGAAATGATAATCGGTTGCATTGCCGGAGATGATACGATATTCATCGTTGTCAAAGACGATGAGCAGGCGGAGATATTCACAAATACTGTACGCGCCATAATGCGTGTCGTTTAATAAACAAAACAAGGAGCTCGATATGCTTAAAGAACTTTGCATAGAAAACGTCGCTATAGTAAAAAAAGAATGCGTTGTTTTTGATAAGGGCTTTTCCGTGCTCACGGGTGAAACCGGTGCCGGAAAATCCATCGTAATAGATTCCATAGGTCTTATTATGGGCGCACGTGCCAGCAAGGAGCTCATCAGAAGCGGAGAGGACACAGCGTCCGTCTCCGCTCTTTTTACAAACATTTCGAAAGATGAGAGTATAAAGCTTGCAGAGCTCGGCTTTGCCCCCGAAGAGGATAATACCCTTTTTATCCGCCGTGAAATAAGCGTTTCAGGCTCTTCCACAGCAAAAATAAACGGAAAAAGTGTTTCTATCTCTATATTGCGCGAGGTGGGCGAATTTTTAATAAACATCCACGGTCAGCACGCAAGCCAGGCACTCCTCGACGAAGAGAATCACATTCTTTACCTTGATGCTATGGCGGATAACGCCGCAGAGCTTAAAGAATACGGAGAAATTTTTGCCGAATACTCCGAAATACGCGAAAAAATACGCGAGCTCAAACGTAAAGAATCGGAAAAAGAGCGGACAATAGAGCTTCTCAAATATCAAATTGCGGATATTGATGCCGTTAAGCCGCACGAAGGCGAAGAAGAAGCACTTGAAATAAAGAAAAAGAAGATTGCAAGCGCGGAAAAAATATCGAAGTATTCAACTCTTATCTATCGCGCGCTTTATCAAAACGAAAAAGGTAATTCCGCATCGGACCTTATCCGTAAAGCCGCGGACGCGCTTTCCGCGCTTTCCGACGTGCTTCCGAGTTCAGAAGAATACATAGAAACACTCAACGACTTTATGTACCGTATAGAGGACATTGCCGAAACAGTATATAAGGAATGCGACGTTGGCGTTAAAAATCCGACAGAGCTTCTTGACAAGATAGAAACGCGACTTAACGCGATCTCAAAGCTAAAACGCAAATACGGCTCGTCTATCGAAGAGGTCTTAGCTTTCCGCGAAAAGATTGCCGCAGAGCTTAAATCGCTCGAACATTCCGAAGAGATGATAACCGACCTTGCAAACGATCTCAAAGCCGTTCAGGTGCGCCTTGCGGCAAAAGCGGCCGAAATATCTCAAAAACGCAAGGAAGCGGCAAGAATATTTGAAGCAAGAATAGTCGAAGAACTTCGATTCCTTGAAATGAGCAAGGTACGCTTTGAAATAGCCGTATCGCCCCTTTCGGAATTTGCTACAAACGGAAAAGATGCGGTATCCTTCCTCGTTTCCGCGAATCCCGGTGAACCTCTTCTTCCCCTTTCCAAAATAGCCAGCGGCGGCGAGCTTTCAAGAACTATGCTCGCGCTCAAATGCGCCCTTGCGGACAAAGAAAAAACACCCACGCTTATTTTTGACGAGATTGATACGGGTATTTCTGGCAAGACTTCGCATAAAATAGGCATCAAGCTCAAAGAGGTTGCTTCTCAAAATACACAGGTCATCTGCGTAACGCACTCCCCACAGATAACGGCAACGGCAGACACACATTTCTTCGTTTCCAAGCGCGAGGTTGACGGCAGAACGGAATCGAGCATACGTCCGCTTTCTTACGATGAGCGCATAACAGAAATAGCGCGCATCATAGGCGGTGTTTCCGTTACGCCGCAGACAATGGCAGCAGCACGTGATCTGCTTGATGGTAATGAATAATAAAATACGGCGAGAAAATACTCGCCGTATTTTATTATTCAAATATATCAACGCTTCGTTTAAATAAAATCATTTTTAAATCGCTTCAAAATTGTTTGTATCCATGTAATAATATATACAGAAATAAATTTATAGTTTAGGAGGTAATTTTATGCCAACAATGGGTGAAATCATAAAAACGCTTAGGAAAGAATCAAACTTAACGCAAGAAGAACTTGCAGAAAAAATAGGAGTTACATCCCAAGCTATTTCCAAATGGGAAACAAATGTTGGGATGCCCGATATTTCACAAGTAATACCACTTGTTTCAGTATTCGGAGTATCAACCGATGTTCTTTTCGGATTAAACCGAGACGGCGTAGAAGCTGCCATAGAAAATACCCGAAAGATTACAGAACATCCCGAAACAACTAATGACACCAGTATAGAATTATGGAGAGAACTGCTTAAATCATATCCCAGAAATAATAAAATTCGCTTTGAGCTTGCCAATGTATATCTTTACCGCAAACAAAAAGGTGACTATTCCGCAGCAGCAGAATTGTTTCAAAAAATACTCGATGAATGTACGGATTCCGAGCTAAGATGGAAATCACTCGATAATCTTTGCTTTTGCTATAATCGTATGGGAGATGTAAGAAATGCAGTTCGTGCCGCAGAACAATTACCGCCTATCCACATCTCTAAAACAGCGCAGCTTGCAAATATAGACGAATATGAAAACAGAAATAAAGCCAACCAAGAACTATTGGCATACTGCGTTGAAGAGGCTGTTTGGTGCTTGATACGCCAATCATATGAAACGGATCAACAAGCTGTTTTTGCTTACCGCACAGCTCTGAAAATCCTCGATCTTCTCTATTATGATAAAAATAAAGAAGGGATATGTTACGTTTATATTTGGTTACATACACTCCTTTGCAAAAAGCTCGCAAAAATAAAAGATTATGAAAGTATGTATGCGGAAATGGAAAAATGGCTTGATGAGGTCATTTTCAAATATTCTCTTCCTTTAGGAGATTATCAGTATAAAAATAATATCTTCCTTAACTTAACCGTATATACACATGATGCCGAAATTTCCAAAGAACACGGGCTTGAATGTATGATACATCATCTATGCTCTAAAGAGTTTGATGATGTAAGAAATGAAAAAAGATTTAAAACTTTTATAGAAAAAGCAAAAGAAAGATATAGCATTGAAATTATGGGAAAATAACCTTATTCTTTTAAAATACTTTCTTTCTCAAAACAACGCTTGACAAAACTATTTTAAAATGATATAATCACTTTAGTATATATAAATGCCAAGATGGAACGAAGTATGCGCCAATATCCCTTTCAGAGAGTTGCCGTTTGGTGCAAGGCAACAGGTAAAACGCAGAAATACACTCCGGAGCATCGTGTGTGAATAAAGTAGCGCACGGCGGGCGCGCCCGTTACAGCGCAAGAGTGCCAAGCACTCGCCAAGGCACATACCGTGAGGTATGCGCAAACTGAGGTGGTAACACGAACTATTTCGTCCTCTGTCTGTACAGGCAGAGGATTTTTTATTTTTAGGAGAAAAAAACAATGGGAATTTATGAAGAACTCAGAGCCCGCGGTCTTATCGCGCAGGTGACGGATGAAGAACACATCCGTGAAATGATAAATAACGGTAAGGCTACTTTCTATATCGGCTTTGACTGCACGGCAGACAGCCTTACAGCAGGCCACTTTATGGCTCTTACACTTATGAAACGCTTGCAGATGGCAGGCAACAAGCCCATCGCCCTCATCGGCGGCGGCACAACTATGATCGGAGACCCCTCCGGTCGTACAGATATGAGAAAAATGCTCACAAAAGAAGACATCGACCACAATGCTGAATGCTTCAAACGCCAGATGGAAAAATTCATCGAATTCGGCGAAGGCAAAGCGATGATGGTAAACAACGCGGATTGGCTCCTTTCCCTCAACTACGTTGAGCTTCTTCGCGAAGTTGGCGCTTGCTTCTCCGTAAACAATATGCTCCGCGCGGAATGCTACAAGCAGAGAATGGAAAAAGGTCTTTCCTTCCTTGAATTCAACTATATGATAATGCAGTCCTATGACTTCTACTATATGTTCAAGAAATACGGCTGTAATATGGAATTCGGCGGCGACGACCAGTGGTCCAATATGCTCGGCGGTACGGAGCTTATCCGCAAAAAGCTCGGCAAGGATGCTCACGCTATGACTATCACTCTTCTCACAGACTCCAACGGTAAGAAGATGGGGAAAACGGCGGGCAACGCAGTTTGGCTCGATCCCAACAAAACAAGTCCCTTCGAATTCTTCCAGTACTGGCGCAATGTAGGCGATGCAGACGTTATGAAGTGCATCAAGATGCTTACGTTCCTCTCCCTCGACGAGATCGCAGATATGGAAACTTGGGCAGATAACAGGATCAACGAAAAGAAAGAAATTCTTGCATTCGAGCTTACAAAGCTCGTTCACGGCGAAGAAGAAGCTGTTAAGGCAAAAGAAGCTTCCCACGCAATTTTTGCAGGCGGCGCTTCCGAAAATATGCCCACAACGGAAGTTCCCGCAGAGCTTATTGCAGACGGCAAGATTGCTCTTCTCGATCTTCTCACTCTCGGCAAACTCGCTCCCTCCAGAAGCGAAGCTAAACGTCTTGTAATGCAGGGCGGCGTATTCGTTGGCGAAGAAAAGGCTTCTTCCTTCTTCCAAACCATCGACGCCGATGCTCTCAAGGAAGGTGTTATTATCAAAAAAGGCAAAAAAGTGTTCCATAGATTTATTACAAAATAATTATGAAACTTTTAGATTTTCAAGATTACGCTAAAAACGAAACGGAGCGCGTGAAAAACGCGCTCCCTAAATTAAAAGAAACTTCTCTGCGCTTTGCTTTCATTTCCGATCTGCATTACAAATTCATCGATGAAATGAGAGTGACCGTATCCAATATCATTCACGCCGTAAACGAGCTCAACAAAACGGAAAAGATAGATTTTCTCTGCCTTGGAGGCGACAACGTAGGTAACTATCCCACCTCGCCTGAAGATCATATCAAAATGATGGAGGAACTTCGCGCACTTCTCGAAAACTCGGAAGTGCCGGTCATCTTTGTTCAGGGCAACCACGATGATAACTCCATCCACGGCAGCATACCGGGTACAAATACGTGCAGAATCGGTTTTGAAGTAAAAGATGACATTCAATACGATACGCTCTTTTCCATTGCCGAGAAATGCCCTGCTTTTCATTTTGCAGGAAATAAAGCGCTTTACGGCTACTTTGATGCAGAGAAAGCAAATACTCGAGTTGTCTTTTTAAACAGCTCCGATGTACCTTATATCGTTCGGGATGGCATTATGAAATACAACCAGCAATGGGACTTTGGCTATTCCGAGAAGCAGCTTTCATGGCTATGCCACACGGCTCTTGCGAACGCTCCGGAAAACGTAATTTTCATTGAGCATATGCCGTTTGACCATATCCGTCATAATTATTCCGGCGAGAATATCTATAACGAGGATGCTGTTGATGCTATCACAACTGCCTTTTCTTGTGCAGAGAAACTTCATATTGAAAGCCAACACGAAGATTTCGGATATAACATATCCGTAGACTTTCAAGGGGAAACACACAACATTCCCGCACGAATAAGCGCACATTGCCATATAGATACGCAAACCATCGACCCCGCCGGTTTCCTTTCAGTTACCACAATGCTTGCGGGAAGAAAGAATTCAGGTATGGCTGCGGGTGATGACGGTGTTTTATATGAAAGAGAGCCCTATTCCGCTATTGAAACAAGTATGGATATTTTTACGTTTGACCCCGAAGAATATACACTTTCCGCCACCAGATACGGAAGCGGAAAAAGCAGAACATTCACATTGAAAAAGCGCTCCTGAAGCGCTTTTTCTCTAAATCTGAAATTTTTTAACGGAGGAAAATATATGAAAACCTGTATTGTACAACCTGCATATTGCCTTGACTTTTCGGAGTCTGACAAGTTTTTCGAATGGGAGATAGAAGCTCTTGAAAAATGCGACGAGAGCATGGATCTTATCGTACTGCCCGAATACTCCAACGTTCCCTGCCTTGCAAAAACGAAAGAGGAAATGGAGATAAGCTACGAAAAATACAGCAAAAGACTTCTTGATACCGCCGCAAAAACAGCAAAACGTTGCTCTGCAACGCTCTTTGTAAACTGCATCTACCCCACGGAAACGGGACTTCGCAACACAACGGTGGCTTTTGATAGAAACGGCAACCACGCAGGATGCTATTACAAACAGCACCTTATCGAATCCGAAATGTACGTTTACGATCTTGACAAGGATTACACATGGGAACATAACGAACCCACCATCCTTGAAATAGACGGCGTAAGATACGGGTTCCTCGTTTGCTACGACTTTTACTTCTATGAAGCATTTGCAAATATGGCGCGTTACAATCCCGAGGTCATCATCGCCTGCGCTTATCAGAGAAGCGACACGCACGATGCGCTTGAAATGATGTCCAAATTCTGCGCGTACAACTGCAACGCATACGTTGTTCGCTCCTCCGTAAGCCTTGGAGAAAACTCACCTGTCGGAGGTTGCAGTATGATCGTCGGTCCCGATGCCAAGGTGCTTCTCAATATGAAGAATGACGTTGGTCTTGCCTGTGCAGAGTTTGATCCGCACAAGCGTTACCTTAAAGCCGCAGGCTTCGGCAACCCTCCCGCAACTCACCACAGCTATATTGAGATCGGCAGAAGACCCTGGAAATACCGTAACAGCGGAAGCGCTGTTGTACGCCACGATAAGATCATGGCTTATCCCAGAATATGCGCGCACAGAGGCTTTAACTCCATTGCTCCCGAAAACAGTATGCCGGCTTTCGGTGCAGCTGTTGCTCTCGGAGCAGAAGAGATCGAATTCGACATTTGGCCTAGCAAGGACGGTGTTATAGTTTCCATCCACGATCCGTGGCTCAGCCGCGTTTCAACGGGTTGCGATGCCGTTTGGAAGCACACGTATGCAGAGCTTCTTCAGTATGACTTCGGCATCAAGCACAGCGAAGAATTCAAGGGACTTAAAATACCCACTTTTGAAGATATTCTCAAAAAGTTCGCGTGCCATACGGTTATGAACATCCACATAAAATCAATGGATGACGTAAACCCCGTTCCCGAAGAAAACCTCCGTGAAATAATTCGTCTTATCGATAAATACGATTGCAGAAAGTATTCCTACTTTATGAGCGGAAACCCGGCAATTCTCGGTCAGCTCAAGGAACTTGTACCCGATATCACACGCTGTGCAGGTGCTACAAATGACCCCTATGAAGACCTCGTTGAAAAGGCTCTCAAATATGACTGCAAGAAGATTCAGCTCTTCCAGCCTCATTTTGCAAAGAACGAGCCCGATTACGTGAAAAAAGCCATCGACAAAGCTCACGAGCACGGAATAATTGTAAACGTATTCTATGCTGACACTTATGAAGATGCAAAGCATTATCTTGAGCTTGGCGCAGATGTAATACTCACAAACGATTACCAAAGAGTTTCCCACGCCGCGGACGGTCTTCCCAAATACCTTATGCTTAAATAACACAGTAAAAATGCCCGCAAGGGCATTTTTATTTAGAAAAAATTCGTATTTCCTGTAAGATTTTCGCTTTTTATTCGTAATAATAGGTGAAACGTTTCAAACACCAACGGAGGTATCTATGTATGACAACGAACTTATAAAAATGCTCCGCGAAGACCCAAACAACGGCTTAAAGCTTCTTATGAAAAAATATACAGGCCTTGTTTGCGCGGTCGTGAAAGGAAAATTCGCGTCCTTTCCTTGCTTTTCAGCGGAGGATATAGAAGAGTGTATAAGCGATGTTTTCTGCGAATTCTATAATAATGTAGATAAATTCGACCACGAAAAAGGCTCTGTTAAAGCTTTTCTCTGTGCCGTTGCCAAAAATAAAGCCATAGACGAAATACGCAAGCGCGGCGCACTATGCGAGCAAATATCCATAGACGATGAAGAAAGCGGCATGCAGTTTGCAGGTGAATTTCTCCTTGAAGAAGAAATAGTCACGGAAGAACTAAAAGATGCACTTATAAACGAGATAAACGTATTGGGAGAACCCGACAGAGAAATAATCGTTCGCAAGTTTTATTTTGCAGAGCCGTCCAAGTATATTGCAAAGAAACTCGGTCTTACCGTGAGCGCCGTTGATACGAGAGCGCACAGAGCCCTCAAAAAACTTAAAGAAAAATTAGGAGGATATATGTTATGAAAAAAAATATTTGCGAAATTCTTGAAAATACGAATGAACATCAGCTTGAAAAGCTGACGGAAAATATCGAATATGGTACACCGAGCGAGATTTCGCTAAAAAATATTGAGGAAAAAGTTTTTGCCAAAACGGGCGTTGTCAAGCCGAAAAAGAAGCTTTCCCGCACGCGCTTTATACGTTTTGGTGCTGCGGCAGCTTGCTTTGCGCTTCTGCTCTGCGCCTACCCTGCGGTAAAGCATCTATCGCAGGACGGGCAGGAGATAATAAAAGAAACGGGTGCGGCAGGTGGTTTTATACCTCAATTTGCAACAGATGAAAAGAATGTGGAACTCTCTAAGGAGATTGCCTTTGAATCTCAAATGACGTACAGGTATTTCTTCCCAGCTGAGGACGGAAGCATCGCCTCCGCCGTTTTCAAAGAGGTCCTTACCGATGGCAGGTCGTCGGAAACGATGAAGTCGCATATGGAGCGTTTCTTCAAGCTTTGCGACATCAAAGGCATAACCGTGCTCGATTCCAAGGTTGAGGATAGCTCTAAAACCGAATATTCCGATTTCGGCGGCGAAACGATAGTTACACATACTCCCGCAAAAACGCTCATTCTTACACTTGAGGGCAATAACGAGTTTTCCGAAGACGTGAAAAAATGCCTTATAAACACGCTTGATGATATTTCCTATTGCAAATACTTCAAGGTGATCTACAACGGAGAATACATCTCCATAGACGGCGAAACACCCGAAAACGGATTTGCAAGGTTTGAACTCAATGCTGAAGAAGTGACCACCCCGAGCGCACTTCCCGGCGGCTTCCTCACGGGTGCTCTCCCCATTTCGACCGATGATACAACGCCCGCTTACCCTTCATCTTCCACAGAGTCTCTTCCGCCTTATAACCACGGCGAGATAGCTTGGGAAACGACAACGGAAGCACTTCCCCCTTACATTCCCGAAACATCTGCACCATACATTCCAAGGTAATTTAAAGGAGGTACTATTATGACAAAACGTTTACTTGCTCTTACTCTTACAGTATTATTGGCTCTCGTACTTTTCTGCTCCTGCACCGAAAACGACTTGAATACTACAGAACCTTTTGAAACGGAGCCTTTTTTGCAAAATGAAAATCCCGAAGAAACCGAAAGCGGGCTTGCTTGGGCAAAGGAAATGACATACACCTATTTCTACCCCTCAGAGAACGGAAGCATCACTTCCACAACTTACACAGAACAGCTTGACGAGGGTAAGACTTCCGAAACTATGCAGACACATATGGACAGATTTTTCGGGTTCTGCGGTATTAAAGGCATTGCCGTAGTAAGCTCAAAGGTCGAGGGAAACGATGTCACCGAAACCAAGGATTACGGCGGCGAAACTATCGTTGTTCACACACCCGGCGAAAAGACTCTTGTTCTTACGCTTGAAGGAGATGCCGAGCTTTCCGAAACAGTTAAAGAATGCCTTATCAAGACCCTTGAGGAGCTTTCCTACTGCAAATACTTCAAAGTAAGCTATAACGAAGAATTTATTCACATCAGCGGCGCAATAGCCGAAAGATAAGTTTTTACGCAAAATAGCCTTGTGCGCACGCACAAGGCTATTTTTACTATTAAAATCCGTATTTTTTATTATATTCGTTCATGGAAACGACAGTGTCGTTATGTCTTGCTTCTTCTGCGGCAAAGCCGATAAGGTGGTTGGCAACAGATGTGCTTATCTGGGAAACAGAGCAACCCATGTATGTACCGTTGAGGTAATCGTACATATCGAAAACGATACCATAGTCGCCACCGCCGTGACCACCTGTGATAGATTCTTCCGTTTCCTGAACGGAAATGCTATGATCCTTATTATCGGAGAAGGTGTGAACGTGTATACTGTTATCGGAAGCAAAGGCGTAAAGCTCGCCTTTTGTGCCGTAAATTCTGGTATATCTGCCGCCTGCATTGAAGGCGTTGAGATTAAGCGTTGCCGTAGCACCGCCCTCGAACTCCATATTTACAGTCTGGTGATCGGGCATATCGTTATTTGCGTGAAAAACGCAAAGACCGTAATCCGTTCTTTTGAGGTCTTCCATAATGTCTTCATCGGAATAATCGGGGTGAGTTGCCATAATGCTTCTGAACGCGCCCTTTGCCCAGAATTTATGCTTGTTTTCAATATAGACTGAGTGGCAGCTATAAGGGCAAGTATCCTTCTCGGGGCAAGTGCCGTCCGAGCAGCGAACAGGTGCGCCTTCAGGTGCGTTTTCGGCTTTAAAATATGTAAGGTCACCGAAAGAGGAAACCTTTTTGCATGGTTTGCCAACGAGCCATTGTATAATATCAAGATCGTGGCACGTTTTTGCAAGCACCATAGGTGTCGTTTCTTTTGATGAATGCCAGTTTCCGCGTATGAAGCTGTGGGAAAAATGAAGGTCGCCAACTCCCTCTACCTGGTCAACACACATTACCCATCCTATCATACCGCTGTCTATGATAGATTTGATTTTCTTATAGAAAGGTGTGTAACGCAAAACGTGGCAAACTATAACGGAAACACCCTTGCGATTTGCCGCATTTGCAATATCTATACATTCCTTTTCCGTGGGTGCGATAGGCTTTTCAAGCAAAAGGTGGTAGCCAAGCTCTATAGCCTGCATAGCAGGCTCGTAATGCTCTGCATCCATTGTTGCAATAACGGCAATATCTGCGAATTTCGGTCTTTTCAAAATATCGCGCCAATCCGAAAAGCAATTTTCTTCGGGGATATTGTAATTCACCTTGAATTTTTCTCTCTTAAGAGGGTTAGGATCGGCAACACCGACTATCTCATATTTATCGGGCATACTGTTCATATTGTACGCATATGCACCGCCGCGGCTTCCCGCGCCCATAATGATAACAGAAAGTTTCTTCATTTTATTCCTCCTTATCCAAAGTTGTTATTTGCTTTCAAACTTTTGCTTTTCACAAAAATTATCTATGGAGACCACCGTATCGGTGTGTCTTGCTTCTTCTGCGGCAAAGCCGATAAGGTGGTTGTAAACGGAAACGTCTATATCCGCAACCGAAAAACCGCCATAGCTTTCGCAAAGATAATCGTAAAAGTCAGAAACAAGTCCTGAGTCGCCGCCGCCGTGGCCGCCCGTGATGCTTTCTTCCATTTCCTGAATCGGAATTGCGTGCTTCTTATTATCCGAACAAGTATATACCGTTATTTCGTCATCGGACATACGGGCGTAAAGTTCGCCTTTCGTGCCGTAAACGCGCGTATATCTGCCGCCTGCATTGAAAGCGTTTACCGTAAGCTGTGCCGTAGCACCGCCGCAGAACTGCATATTCATAACCTGATGGTCGCAAAGGTTATTGCCCGCGTGGAAAACACATTTGCCGTAGTCGCTCGTTTTAAGCACCTCACGAAGCTCATCATCGGTAAAATCCTTGTGCGTTGCAACGGTGTTGCGGAAGCTCCACTTGAACCAATCTCCAAAAACGTCATATATATATATCTTCTCGCTGGCGTATGGGCATTTTTCGTATGCTGGGCAATCGCCGCCGTAGCAATGCGCGGGTGCGCCTTCAGGGGCATTTTCCTCTGTGAAATAGGTAAGCGAGCCAAATGAACTTACCTTTTCGCATTTTTTGTCCATAAGCCACTGAATAATATCTATATCGTGGCAGGTTTTGGCAAGTATCATAGGAGCGGATCTGCTCGTGTTGCCCCAGCGGCCGCGCACGTAGCTGTGTGCAAAATGTCTATCCCCGATAGCCTCCGTCTGATCTATAGACATAACCTCACCTATCATACCGCTTTTTATAATGGATTTTATTTTTTTATAAAAAGGTGAATATCTCAGCACGTGGCATACGATAACCTTAACCCCCGCTTTTTTCGCCGCGTTTGCAATTTCGCAACATTCGCGCTCTGTTGGTGCAACGGGTTTTTCGAGAAGCAGATGGTAGCCAAGCTCTATTGCTTTCATAGCGGGCTCGTAATGGTCAAAATCCGACGTTGCAATAATTGCGATATCTGCCATTTTCGGCTTGGCGAGTATCTCGCGCCAATCACTGTAGCACTGCTCATCAGTAAGACCGAATCTTCTTTTATATCTGTCGCGCTTTTCGGAGACGATATCCGCCACGCCAACCATCTTATATTTTTCGGGCATTTTAAGCATCTCTTTTGTATATGTTGTTCCCCTGTCGCCCGCACCGATAACTATAAACGAAAGCTGTTTCATAATCCCTTAACCTCCAATATTCAATCCCTTGAGCTTGCAAAATTCCTCAAGCGAAACAACCGATTTGTTGTGGCGCGATTCCTCTGCCGCAAAGCCTATCATATGGTTTTCTACGGAAATGCCTATTTCGGAAGCGCCAAAATTAACCTCATCGCCGTTAAGGAATTTGTAGAGGTCAGCAATAATGCCGTAGTCGCCGCCGCCGTGACCGCCAGCGATGCTTTCTTCCGTTTCCTGTACGGGAATATAGTGTCTTTCTCTTTTGGAAAGGGTGCGAACATAAATTTCCTTATCGGACATAAACGCCCAAAGTTCGCCTTTGGTGCCGTAAATACGCGTATATCTGCCGCCCGCGTTGAATGCGTTTACGGTAAGCACGGCTGTAGCACCGCCTTCAAATTCCATATTGACTACCTGATGGTCGAGCGCGTCGTTATCGCAGTAGTAAACGCAATTTCCGAAATCTGTATTTCGGAGCACCTCGCATATTTCTTCATCGGTAAAATCGGGATGTGTGGCGTACATAGCCTTAATAATATCTTTCCACCCCGACCAAACACGGCCCTCGTTATCTACATATACTCTGTAGCAGTAGTAGGGGCATTCTTCTTTTGCGGGGCAAGTTCCGTCTATACACTTTTTTGGCGCTCCCTCGGGCGCGTTTTCAGCCCTGAAATGCTTAAGGCTACCAAAGGAAGAAACACTTTTGCAGGGTTTGCCGACAAGCCACTGAATTATATCAAGGTCGTGGCAAGTTTTTGCAAGTATCATAGGTGCGGCTGTTTTAGTGCTGTGCCAGTTACCGCGCACGTAGCTGTGAGAGAAATGCACATCGCCTATAGCTTCAACTTGGTCGATCGAAACAACTTCGCCTATCATACCGCTTTCTATAACGGATTTTACCGTTCTGTAAAAAGGCGTGTAGCGAAGAACGTGGCAAACAAGCACGCGCACACCTTTGGCTTTTGCCGCGTTTGCAATATCTATACACTCTTTTTCCGTGTTGGCAACAGGCTTTTCGAGAAGCAGGTCATAGCCGAGTTCTATAGCCTTCATCGCAGGCTCATAGTGCATATCGTCCATCGTGGCAATGATTGCGATATCTGCCATTTTCGGCTTTGCAAGAATATCGCGCCAATCGCAGTAGCACTGCTCTGCCGTAAGCCCGAATTCCTTCATACATCTTTCGCGCTTGTAGTCGAGTGGATCTGCCATAGCCACAAGCTTGTATTTTTCGGGCATTTTAAGCATTTCTCTCGTATAAGTCATGCCTCTGCCGCCCGCGCCGATAAGAATAACAGAATACTGTTTCATAATATCTCTCCTTGAATTATACTATATATTGATATTATAGTTAATAAAAATTGCTTTGTCAACGCCAACAAAAGCCAAAAATCGGACAGATATTGCTGTATCTGTCCGATTTTAATATTATCAATATTTATAAGCCTTCTCTGCCGCTTCGCGCATATCGGATATCGCCTTTTGCGCATCCTCTGCAGCAAATACGGAAGCCCCTGCAACAAGCACGTTTGCACCTGCATTCGCAACAATCGCCGCAGTCTCGGCGTTTATGCCGCCGTCAACTTCTATCTCTATGTTATAATTCTCTTTTTCCACGATATTTCGAAGTACGCTCACCTTATCCATCATATCGTGCATAAATTTTTGTCCGCCAAATCCCGGCTCAACCGTCATAACAAGCACAAGATCGCAAAGAGGAAGTAAGGGAAAGAGCACGCTTACGTCCGTTCCCGGTTTAATGGAAATACCGGCTTTCTTGCCTTTTTCTCTTATCATTTTAAGCACAGCTGCAGGATCCTTCGTACTTTCATAATGTATCGTTATAATATCGGAGCCGAGCTTTGCAAACTCATCGATATATCTTTCCGGGCGCTCTATCATAAGATGAACATCAAAAACAATGTCCGTTACCTTTCTGATAGATTTAATAACCGGCATACCGAAGGATATATTGGGAACAAAAATTCCATCCATTACATCCACATGAAGATAATCCGAAAATTTATCAACTCTCGCAATTTCTTCGCCCATACGCGCAAAATCGCACGCCAAAATTGAAGGTGATATCTTTATCATTGCTGTTTCTCCTTTAACTGAAAAAAATTTTACGTCAACCTATGCCGATTTCGGCATAGAATAAGAGTGTGAAAATTCTGTCGAAGAGCGTATGCGCAGACGTTAAAATCAACCCCATGTGACATTTATCGCATACGTTTCGGCTTCACATATATTTCGTATGTTCCCGCATTTTTGCGGGAACATACTTTTTGCTTTATAAGAAGATTGTTGTAGGTTTTTTACTGTTCATTATCCTCTGTGACAGGAAGTTTGCCTTTATATTTGGTTATCTCGGCAACGAAACAGCAATATTTGCCGTATTCGCTTTCAACGTATATCTTTTCTCCCAAGTGATCCATTATCGTGCTGCAAATATAAAGGCCAAGACCTACGCCCGTCTTATCCATACCGCGACTCTTATCACTTTTATAGAATCTGTCGAAAATATGAGGTATATCTTCGGGAGCAATTCCCTCTCCCTCGTTATAAACGCTAATTCTGACAAAGCTGCCCTCATCGGAAATAGTTATTCTGTATTTACCTCCGTCATTTGAGAATTTGACTGCATTTTCGCAGATGTTATATATAACTTGATTTATCGCATCCTTGTCCGAATAAACATAAAGCTTGTCATCCGGAGCATTGAACTCAACATCCAGGCGTTTGGCATCGATCTTGGACTCAAAAGAAAACAAGATTATTCTTGCCATTTCGCAAATATCGAAAGGTTTCTTTTCAAACTTGCGGTTTCCGGCTTCCATTCGTGAAATGTCAAGTAGTTGTGTTACAAGTCTTGAAAGCCTGCGTACTTCCTGCCCTATTATCGCAAGGTAATGCGCCTGTTTTTCCTGAGGAATGGCACCGTCGAGTATCCCGTCTATAAAGCCCGATATAGTTGTCATAGGCGTGCGCAGATCGTGAGAAACGCTAGCAATAAAATTGCTTCGCGTGTATTCTATTTCCGCCAATGATTGCGCCATAGTATTGAATGCAGTTGCAAGCTCCGCAATCTCATCTTCACCGTCAACAGTTATGCGCACATCAAATTTACCCGAGGCAAATTGCTTTGTAGCATAGCTCATCTGTCGAAGCGGAGAAACGATCTTCTCCGTTATAAAATAAACTGCAACAAAGCTTGCTATCATAACCCAAAGGCTGGAAAGAACAATCGTCCTTACCGTACTCATAGTAAGTTCGTCCACATCGTTCGTGCTGAAGCACACCATAAGCGCGCCCGCGGAAGTTGTGTCGTTTTCTTTATACTTCATCGGTACGATATAGACACTGTATTTTTCGCTGAACATACCACCCATATTGGTATAGAGCAACTCACTCTGAGCATTCGCAATATCGTAAACTATATCCTCGTCGGTTATCGTTCCGCTGTATAGATCTTCCGTACAGATAAGTATTTCTGCATCTTCGTTTGTGATAATAATAGTCATTTTTTCCGCATTTTTGGAAAGAATGTCTATCGTACTTGAAAATTGTTCCTTTTTCATAAGAACAAAATAATCAAACGGAAGATTATATGGAGTTTCTTGCAAAGAGGAGTTGTATTCAGTTTTCAAAAAGTCGAGCATATATACGGCGGTATTTTGCGCAACGTTTATTCTCTGTGTGTTTGCAGATTTTATCGTCATAGAGCTTACAATGATAGTAAGCAACATAAATCCGACAGATAGAATAACAAAAAACACAGAAATATATTTATAAAAAATGCTCTTTTTCACGTTTCCGCCCTTTCGTGATATAGTTTTTTCTGTCTTTTAATCGGACGGTCTTTTAAGAAAAGACTTCAAATTTATAGCCTATGCCCCAAACTGTTTTTAGGGTCCATTTATTAGAGACGCCGTCAAGCTTTTCGCGCAAGCGCTTTACGTGAACATCAACCGTTCTGGAGTCACCAAGGTAATCAAACCCCCAAACTTTGTCGAGAAGCTGATCTCTTGTAAAAACGTGATTTTCGTTAGATGCAAGGAAATAAAGAAGCTCCAATTCCTTAGGAGGAACATCCACAGGTTTTCCGCAGAGACGAAGCTCATATTTCTGGCGAGAGATCTCCATATTATCAAAATGAAGAGTTTCGTTTTCTGTTTTATCGCTCTTTGCCTGGCAACGGCGAAGGACAGCCTTGATTCTCACAGAAAGCTCTTTCATGTCAAAAGGCTTTGTCATAAAGTCATCCGCGCCAAGCTCAAGACCCAAGACCTTGTCGAAAACCTCACCCTTTGCCGTAAGCATAATTATGGGTTTGGCAGACATTTCTCTGATCTCACGGCAGACTTGCCAACCGTCTTTTTTTGGCATCATAATATCGAGGAGCACAATATCGGGGTCATAAGTTTTAAACATTTCCACGCCCTTCGCGCCATCGTATGCGGTTCTTACTTCGTATGTTTCATTTTCAAGATAAAGTTTTACAAATTCGCAAATGTTGCTGTCATCATCTATTATCAAAACTTTTGCACTCATTATATAAAAATCCTTTCTTTTGAATTAAAAATCTTTATGTACAAGTATATTTTACCACTTAAAAAAAGGCTTGTAAAGAATAATCTAAAGAATTAAAAATTTGTTTATAGAAAATTAACTTTCAGCGCACATATTTTTCAAAAAATCCGAAAAATCATTGACTTAACTGCGATATTATTGTATTATATAATAGAATATATCCGAATTTTTTGTATCTCGGAACAAATAAAATGAAAAGGAATTTATATATATGAAACTTGGTATCGGTGAAGAACGACCAATTTCATTATAAATTTATATCTCCATAAAAGTCGATAAAGCCTTATGGCACAAGGGATCTTCGGACGTTCAAAAATTCCACTCGATCATAAAACTCCATAAAAATTTATGCAAGTAAATGCGGTTTTGGTGGAGGATTTGGTGGAGTAGGCGAAAAAATGCCTAAAAACACGGCAAAATGGTGTGCCGAAAAAAACATCCGAAAAAGGAACAATGCAACAAAAACAGTCTTGTCTCAAAACTCAATAAATCTGTATCAGACGCTAAAAGCGTGTATCAGAGCTTAACACAAACCGTGTTTTGCTTTTGATGCACGCTTTTTCTTTTACCATTTTTTGATTTAGAAAGGAGAAAATTTATGAAACAAACCAAAACTATACATCCGTTTATGGATCATCTTAGAAAAGCAAAAAAACAAAATGCCGAGTTTTTGAGTTGGCTCGCTATGGCAGAGGAAGCGTTCAACAATGAAAATGCGGAACGCGCTTACGAGTATGCCCTGCGAGCTTACGAGAAAACCGAGCGCACCACACTCATCTGCCGTATGATGCCCGCCTATTTCGGAAAACCAAATGCATTCCAAATGATTGAGGACACGATGCTTGAGGTCGTACCCGTGAAAATCGGTTTTACCAAGGAGGGCTGGTTCTGCTTGCAGATCCCCGCGTTACTCCCCAAAAAGCAGAAAGGCTCTGTGGACTACATACGAGGAATCCTTTATCCCGCGCTTGAACGGTTCTTCCGAGGAAAGCCCATCGTCCGTTACCGTGATTGTGTACTGATCTACCGCCACGTTTACAATCGGGATTTCAAGGAACGGCAGCGGCGAGATCACGATAACATCGAAATCAATCTGACCACCGATGCCGTTGCGATGTACGTTCTGCCCGATGATAGCCCTCGCGTTTGTGAGCATTTCTATTGTACGGCGGCGGGTGATGAGGATCGCACCGAGGTCTATATTGTGCCGAAATCGGACTTTCAAATGTGGCAGAACGCAGAGCCTACGTTCCCCGAAAATGGCGTTTTCCTGCTCGAAAACCCGCCCGAAAGCATACTCGGACAGATGTAAAAACAGCCGTTTTTCGCGAAAAATTTCTTACGCCTCCCGAAAGGTCGAAAAAGCCTTATAAAACCTGACTTTTCGGGAGTTCTTAAGGGGAGCGTTGCGACATTGAGAGCAGTCATCATGTCGCAATTCTCCCGATGACACAATTCTTAAAAAACTTACACACAAGGAGGAAAACTATATGATGAAAACAATGAAATCGGGCAGCCAGCTCTATCGCTTGATGTGCCTATTATCTGTTGCGGGTGAATATCCCGTCAAATCTCTGCACCTTCTCGGTAATAAGCGGATGTATCGAAAGCTGGTAAAGGAGGGGCTGTCTCCGATGACGGTGAAGAACAGCGTGACGGTCGAAACGTTATCGCTCCCGAAGCTATTCAATCTCTGCGGCAGAGGCAAAACGAAAACCATTCGCCTCTATGCAGGGGCGCTTCCCATACTCACTTGGTTTGGCGAGGGTGAGTATTACGAAAGCATCACTCACGGTTATAGCCTACCGATGAACGCATCACACCTTGACCGAAACCACCGAGTCGGTGAATCCCTGGCAGTCTGTATGGACGCGGGGATCGAAGTATTGCCGCATAATCTGCCCAAACTCAAAATCGGCAGACGTGCATACCTGATCGCCCCGGGCAGTCCTTTCTTCCTCACAAGTCGCGCGATCAAGCAGATCGGCGGCGAGGAGAGCGAGGCGAACAAGACGAATTTCACGCGAATGGTCGGCGGGCTATTCGCCGGTAACGATTGTTATTGCGTGTTCAACACCCGCGATTCCGTGATGAAATGGTCGGGCGAAGGTGAGATGAAGGCGAGAATAAATCTTGAATTTATTTATGAGGCTAATGCGGCGTATAGCGTTGACCGTATCCATTCGGCAATCATTTTCGGGGTTTCACCAGAGATCGCAATGGGCTCGATTGAATCAACCAAGAAGATCAGCCGTAAGGAATATCGGTTTGACAGTCAGTTCTGGAACATTCACTACATCCCACTGAATGAGTATGGAACAAGATTTTTAAGATTTCTCACCATACCGAGATGGGATGAAAAGCTTTTGGAACTGTTGTTTGATGACGAGGAGCGCACCTTTGGATGTGGTCGATTTGATTACGATGCTTTGGTCGCCTCAGAAGAAGGAAAGAAACACGTTTTATCACTTCTTGATTGCGATCTTGCCAGATTGAAACGATTTAAGGAAGCGTTAGCGTTGTATCCGGATGTGCTTGGCGAAATTATCTGTTACGATTGGATGGCAAAGTTCGTACAAAAGTATATGGAAGGCAGCAATGCAATCATCAAACAAATTTCGTTTGAGTTTGTAGAAAAAGAGATGTTGGATAGCTAAACAAAACGGGTATGGTGCATCGCCACGGCTTTGTACCATACCCGTTTCAAAATTAAAGCTCCATAAGATTTCAGAATGAGTCTGGTATATCGCCCACCGGAGCGCGCCCCCGGCAGTCTTCTTTTTCTCACAAGAGGCGCAAAAGGACAAAATGCGGAACAGAAAACGTGCAATGTTCCGCATTTTGTTCCGTAATTCAAAATATATAATCGCAATTTACCAAATCGTACTTGACTAAATTAAAAAGATATGATATAATAGTGTCAACTGATACAAGGAGGCATATTTTTATGTTTATTGGCAGAGAACGTGAGCTGACGGCGCTCAACAAGCTGTACGCTTCGGATAAATTTGAATTTGCGGTTATTTACGGTCGCCGCCGTGTCGGTAAGACGGCGCTGATCAACGAGTTTGTTCGTGATAAAAAAGCGATATATTTTATGGGCGTTGAGAGCAACGCCAAGCAAAATCTTGATAACTTTTCAAAGAGCATACTTGAATACGGTACGGGGTTCTCTCTTGAAACTTCCTTCTCGTCCTTCCAAGCGGCATTGGAGTATGTTTTCAAGATGGCTGAGAACGAGAGAATCGTGCTTGCAATCGACGAGTATCCTTACGTTGCCCGTTCCTCCAAGAGCCTTGCTTCCACGCTCCAGCTCTTGATTGATAAATATAAGGATACCTCCAAGCTGATGCTGATTCTTTGTGGCTCGTCCATGTCCTTTATGGAGGATTACGTGCTTTCCTACAAAGCCCCTCTTTACGGAAGGAAAACGGCACAGATGAAGATCAATCCCTTCGATTTTGAGGAAACCTGCCGTTACTTCCCGAACGCATCGAGCGAGGACAAAGCCCTCATTTACGGCATCGTCGGCGGAACTCCGCAGTATCTGTTACAGATTGACGATAAGCTCAGCATTGAGGAAAACATCAAGAATACCTACCTGAATCCGACTTCTCCCTTGTTTGAGGAAACAACCAATCTGCTTAAGCAGGAGGTGCGCGAGCCGGCAATCTATAATGCGATCATTACCGCCATCGCAACGGGAGCATCACGTATGTCCGAGATTTCCAGCAAGGTAGGCGAGGATACCAACGTATGCTCCATTTATCTCAAGAATCTGCTCTCGCTCGGCATCGTTCAAAAGGAAACACCCTACGGCGAAAAGGCATCGCGCAAGTCGATCTACTCCGTTGAGGATAATATGTTCCGCTTCTGGTATCGCTTCGTGCCCGAAAACAATTCCATCATCGCGCGCGGCGCAGACGATTTGGCATACAAGCGTATCGAACCACATCTATCCGAGTATATGGGCAGAGTGTTCGAGGAGATCTGCAAGCAGTATCTTTGGAAGCAGCTTCTCTCGGGCAACTCCCCTGTTGAGTTTACCTCTCTCGGACGCTGGTGGGGTAACGATCCTAAGTCAAAATCCCAGACCGAGATCGATATTATGGGCGAAGCCGATAAAAACACCGCTCTCTTCGGCGAATGCAAGTGGACGAACGAAAAGGTTGACGTCGGCGTGCTCGATCTGCTCGTTGAGCGCAGCAAACTCTTCCACTACAAGAACGTGCATTACTACCTTTTCGCAAAATCCGGCTTCACAAAAGGCTGCGTAGAGAAAGCAGCAGAGATGGGCAACGTAACGCTGGTTGAGTATGAGAAAATGATTTGAGTTTGGGAAAATAAGATGGATAAAGTAAGTATTTTAATTGAATTTTTAAAAAGTCAGCGGATGATTACACCGTTGGAAAAAGATATATTGGATACGTGGAATGAGTATCAGAAAAATCCGCTTGATATGGATTCTGCCAACAGACAAATTGTATCAAATTATGGAAATCATTCTGATATATACGCGAAAGTAAATTCGTTGCCCACAACAGTAAGTAAACCTCGAAATCAAATAACTGAAATTGATCTTCGATATATTCTGGGCGAACAGCTTCTATTTTTAGTGGATAAGAGAAACGGAGAAAACAAAAATGGCAGCATTAAATGAATTGATTGATAAAATAGAAAATCCCGAGCTTCGCGCCCAAATACAGGAAGCGGCAAATAAGCTCGCAAAGCAAAAGAAATTTGGTTTGGTATTTGAGGAGCATTTGCCCGAATGCACTCCACTTTACGATATTCCTGTTAAGAAGGGTGCAACCGTATCCGTGAAGAAATCGGGAGAGGTCAATAAAACCTATACGGTATTAAAAATTGAGAACGGCAAAGCTTGGTGTATGCCGAAAAGCGGCAATACAGCAATAGAATACCCCGTTGAAGATTTGGTTGTTACAGCAGAGTTTGGTGAGGCAATCTATCCTTATCTCAAGCCGCTAGATAGCGTTTGTAATGCTCCCGACAGCGATCTGTGGCATACTCTTATTGAAGCAGATAATTATCATGCGCTTCAGCTTCTCGAATATCTCTATGCGGGTAAGGTTGATTGCATTTATATAGATCCACCGTATAATTCTGGTGCTACGGATTGGAAATACAACAATAAATATGTTGATGAAAATGATGAATATAAGCATAGCAAATGGCTATCTTTTATGCAAAAGCGGTTAGAAATAGCTAAACGTTTGCTTAATCCCTATGATTCTATTTTAATTGTTACAATTGATGAAAAAGAGTATTTACATCTTGGATGTTTGCTTGAAGAAATGTTTTCATATGCAAATATACAGATGGTCAGCAGTGTTATTAATCGAGCAGGTACAGGACGTAAATATGAATTTTCTCGCACCGACGAATATTTGTTCTTTGTTAGGATAGGCTCCGCATCTATTGCGTTGGACGGCAGTGAAGGAAAAAACACGCCTGTAGTTTGGGACACATTGCGTAGATCTGGACCGACAAACACATGGAACAAAACAAAAAAACAGTTCTATCCTATATTTGTCGATGACGGTACAAAAAAGGTACATTCTGTGGGAGATCCCCTTATTTTTGGAGTTGACAAAATGAGTGATGTTGTTGTTCCAGCAGGGTGTACTGCCGTTTTCCCAATTCGCGATAATGGGATGGAGATGATGTGGGGATGTGTGAAAGAAGAATTTCTGGCTCGTTTAAATAAGGGATACATAAGAGTTGGAAAACATACACCGAATAAACCGCAGAAATACGTCATCTCATACCTAACTGGAGGAATAATTTCTGACATTGAATCTGGGAAAGCCTTTATTAATAATATTTGCGAAGATGGCAGTGTTAATGCTTTTTATTATGAAAGCAAAGAAATTCCCCCAACAACAAATTGGAACAAGCACACACATGATGCTCAGTGGTTTGGCTCAAACATTGTAAAGTCAATTCTTACACCAAACAGATTTTCGTATCCAAAATCCTTATATGCGGTTAAAGATTGTTTGTATTATGCAACCGCCAACAAACCAAACGCTTTAATTGTTGATTTCTTTGCCGGTTCTGGTACAACACTTCACGCTACCAATCTTCTTAATGCGGAAGATGGCGGTAACCGTCGTTGCATAATGATAACAAACAATGAGATCAGCGAAGCTGAAAAAAATGAATTTGAAGCGCGTGGTATTAAGCAAGGAGACGAAGAATGGGAAAATAAGGGTATAGCACGATATGTAACATGGCCCCGAACAGTTTGCAGTATTCTTGGCAAGGATGTGAACGGTAATCCTTTAGATGGTGATTATGGTGTGATCGAAGAAGAATATGTAATAGATGATGAGGATGCTATCATTTCTAAAAAAACTGGAAAGCCCACTTCAAAAAAAATATATATCAAACAAGAAGTACAAAAGCTTCCCAAATTGGCAGAAATCAAACGATCCGATGGTTTTTATGCCAATGCCGCATTCTTCAAACTCGGATTCCTTGATAAAACCAAGGTTTCGCTTGGTATGCAATTCAAAGAACTGTTATCTACTTTGTGGATGAAGGCAGGGGCTATCGGTGAGTGTCCCACAATTGATGGGAATATTCCTGAGATACTCATTCTGCCTAAAAACAAAATGGCTATTTTGAATAATGAAAATGCTTTTGCGGAATTCAAGAATCAGTTGGACGAGCATCCCGAAATTGATGTTGTTTACCTTGTTACCGATTATGAGGCGGGATTTGTATCCATGACAAAAGCACTTGAAGGTAAGAAAACGTATCAATTATATCGAGATTATCTCGATAACTTCAGAATAAATGCAGGGAGGAACAGTAGATGAAGGTAGATTTAATATCCTTTCAGGAAAAAGCCGTAAAAGAGTTGCGTCTTGATATTGCGGAAGCTCTTGGTACATATCAGCGCAGGCATAAGACTCAGGTCGTTTCTCTGCAAGCGCCCACCGGTGCCGGTAAAACCATTATTGCCGCAGCATTAATTGAGAATATTTATTTTGGCACAACTATGCCGGATGGGACGACTTATGCCGAGCAGCCCGAAGCTATCTTTGTTTGGCTATCAGATTCTCCGGAATTGAACGAGCAGTCCAAGGCAAAGATTGAGCTTAAAACGAGCAAGCTTCGTTTCGGTCAGTGTGTTACCATATCCGAGGATTCCTTTGATATGGAAATGCTTGAAGATGGCAATATTTATTTTCTCAATACGCAGAAAATTAGTCGTAGTGCCAAACTGAGTCAGCATTCCGATTCCCGTCAGTATACGATTTGGGAAACGCTTGATAATACGATTCAAAACAAGTCAGACCATCTCTATTTCATCATTGATGAAGCACATCGCGGAGCAAAAAGCAAACGCGAAGCAGGTACCGACACAACCATTATGCAGCGCTTTATCAAGGGCTACGAATATATGGAAAACGGTATTAAGCGCACGATGCGTTCAATGCCCGTAATTCTCGGTATCAGTGCAACGGCAGATAGATTCAATACGTTGGTTGGTAATATAACAAACGTAGGACTTCAGAAGTACGTCATCACAGCGGATGACGTTCGCAGCTCCGGTCTTCTCAAGGACAGAATTGCGATAACTTATCCCGAGGATCCCGAAAAGAATAACGATATGGTGCTTTTGGAAGCCGCCGTGGAAGAATGGCAGAAAAAGTGCCTAAGATGGAAGCAGTATACGACCGAGCAGCACTATGCAAACGTTGATCCTGTTTTTGTAGTTCAGGTTCGTAAAGGAAGCGGATCAACGTTATCCGATACCAACCTTGAAGACGTTCTTGCCAAAATCGAAGAAAAACTCGGAAAACGATTTGCACTGGGCGAGGTTGTCCATTGCTTTGGCGAAAATACGACTGTTGAATTAAACGGTCTTAAAATTCCGCACGTAAAGGCATCTGAAATTGCTGACGATCACAAGATCAAGGTTGTATTCTTCAAGGAAGCACTGTCAACGGGATGGGATTGCCCCAGAGCAGAAACGATGATGTCCTTTGCTGTTCGCAATGATCCCACCTATATCGCACAGTTGCTCGGTAGAATGGTTAGAACTCCCTTGCAGATGCGCGTACAGCGCGATGAGTTTTTGAACGACGTAAAGCTCTACTTGCCTTACTTTAACAAGGAAACCGTTAAACAAGTAGTAGAAGAATTGCAAAGCAATGAGGGCGGAGATATTCCTACGGAAATCAACGGAGAATCGCTTGAAGAGCCCACCTACGTTACTTGGACGGTTCACACACCGAGAAACACGCGCCAGCCGGTTGGCGTTCCCGGACAGACTAGTATGTTTGATACACCTGCTTCAGCCGATGCAAACTCTGTGGCACCTGTCACCACTGCACCGGCAAGTGATAATCCTTCTGTTCCGTCCCGTACTCATTCTGCTCCTGTAGGAGAAAACAATGCACCGGAATATAATCCTCCGATGACCGTTACCGTCCCCGCGCCAAGCACGCCGACTACTCCGTTGTTTACACCGCCCGCACCCGGCAGGCAGCTTGTGATTCAAACGGATATTGATCGCGTTGAGATTATTGATTTCATCAATGCACAAGGTTATTTGACGTATTTTAT
>JAGATA010000038.1 GCA_017621475.1 Clostridia bacterium | reverse complement strand
TCCTCAACAGCGCTCCACTAGTATATCATAACATCCCCTCTTTGTCAACACCTTTTTTGAATTTTTTTCGAGTTTTTTTGCATTTGGAACTTTTGCCTATACCTGACTGTTTTGTACCATTACATTTGTGCAGGTTTACTAGCTAACTCCCTCAAAATCGCCCTTTTTACCATTTTAAATGCCCTTTCCCTTCCTGTTTTTCTCTATTTCACTAGAATCTTTTTTCAAAAAGTTTTTATTATTTTTTAGATTTTTCTTTCACTCAAACAAGCGCACTCATAAAGAAATGCACCTCTTTCGGGTGCATTTCTTTATGTTTATTTCTTTATAACCGTAAGCTTATACTCGTTTCTGCTCATAACTATTCCGCGGACTTCCATATTATAATTAAGAGTTATATTTCCTCCGCCGAAGGTAAGAGTGTTTTTAAGCGCTTTTGTCACAATGCAAAAATCGAGGACAAGACCGCCCATATTATACGAACAAGCATAGCGTTCGCCCGCCGTAAAGGAGCAAACCGTGCTGACCTCGCCGGAGCGGATAAGGGAGACAGTTTCCGGCTTGTTTTTGGAAAAGACCAATTTGGAATGCGTTACGCCGCCATCGTCGGAAAGATGTTCTTCATATTCTATATATATATTATCGCCATCATCCGTAAGATCGGCTTCGCATATAACGTTCATCGTAACGGGTTCGGCGTTATAGCCCTCCCCGCCTTCCGTTTGCTTTGCGGATATTCCGATTTTGACTTTTCTCGTTTCCATTTTCACTCCGATTATTTTATGTCGATAAGGCTTTCGCACCACATTTCGGGAGCTTTATAGCCGAGGAGTTCAGCCGTTGTAGCAGCTACGTTAGCAAGTCCGAATTTGCCTTCTTTAACAGTGTATCTATCAGCCGTGAAATTATCGTAGATGATGCAGGGAACGGGATTGAGAGTATGGCTCGTTTTTGCTTTGTAAGAACCGTCTTTGTTCATCTTCGCGTTACCCTTCTTGTCAACTTCGTACATTTCGTCTGCGTTACCGTGGTCTGCTGTGATGATAGCAACACCCTTTGCAGCGTCAACTGCGGAAATGATTCTCGCAAGCTGAATGTCGAGCGCTTCCATAGAAACAATAGTTGCAAGGTAGTTACCTGTGTGACCAACCATATCGCCGTTGGGGAAGTTAGCGCGGATGTACCGGTACTTGCCGCTCTTGATAGCATCGATAACTGCATCCGCAACGAGAGCACACTGCATCCAAGGTCTCTGCTCGAAAGGAACAACGTCGGAGGGGATCTCAAGATACGTTTCTGTAGCGTCATCGAACTTGCCGCTTCTGTTACCGTTCCAGAAGTATGTTACGTGACCGTATTTCTGCGTTTCGGAAACTGCGAACTGTGTAATGCCCGTGCCTGCGAAGTATTCGCCCATTGTGTTTGTGATAGCAGGGGGAGCAACGAGGTATCTGGAAGGAATGTGGAGGTCGCCGTCGTATTCGAGCATACCTGCGTATACTACCTTGGGAGAGCGAACTTTGTCGAATTTATCAAATTCCATGCCGCTGTCGAACGCTTTGGAAATTTCGATAGCGCGGTCGCCGCGGAAGTTGTAGAATACTACGCTGTCACCGTCTTCGATAGTACCAACGGGTTTGCCGTCTTTAGCGATAACGAACGCGGGGAGATCCTGGTCGATAACGCCCGTTTCTGCGCGATAAGCTGTGATAGCCTCTTCAGCGGAAGCAAATTGTCTGCCTTCGCCGAGAACGTGAGTTTTCCAGCCCTCTTCAACCATCTTCCAGTTAGCTTCGTATCTGTCCATTGTAATCTGCATTCTGCCGCCGCCGGATGCGATCATAACGTCGAAACTGTCGTCGCGCAGGTCTGCAAGGAACGCTTCAAATGGTGTAACATAGTCAAGAGCGGAGGTTTCGCCAACATCACGGCCGTCGAGAAGGATGTGAACGCGAACGGACTTAACGCCGTCAACTTTTGCGCGTTTGATCATTTCGCGAAGGTGGTTGATGTGGGAGTGAACATTACCGTCGGAGAAAAGACCGATAAAGTGAAGCGTGCTGTTGTTTGATTTCGCGTTGTCAACGAGTTCATTCCATGTTTTGCCTTCAAAAATCTTGCCGGATTCGATAGATTCCGTAACGAGCTTTGCGCCCTGAGCGAAAACCTGACCGGAGCCGAGTGCGTTATGACCGACTTCGGAGTTGCCCATGTCGTCATCGCTCATAAGACCAACAGCTTTACCGTGTGCCTGGAGTTTAACCCAAGGATATTTCTCCATAAGCATATCGAGTGTGGGGGTATATGCATTTTTAACCGCGTTGCCCGCACCGTCTGCGGCGATACCGACACCGTCCATAACGATAGTTACAACAGGACCCTGTACGCCTACTTTGTTTGTGAGTTGTTCAAGTTTGTTTGCCATAGTTTTATAATTCCTTTCAATGGTTGGACTTGATTTTTTATCTATACTTTTATATTATAACATAAAATTTAAATAAAGTCTATACTATCAAATAAAACTTTGATATTTTTTGATAGTTTATATCTAAAAGCAAAAACTGTATTTTATTTTTATTGATTTTATTTTTAAAATGTGATACAATAAAAATGTATATTTATTTTTACTAAATTTGAATAGCGCCTTTCGTGGCGCGGAAAGGACCAAGAATGTCCAAATACAGACGCACAAGAATCAACGATGAAGTGATGCGTGTTATGGCGGAAGCTGTTCGCACCGTCAAAGACCCGCGAGTTGCAGACTCCATCGTTACAATAACAAAAGCGGACGTTTCCGGCGACCTCAAGTTTGCGAAGATATATTTTTCCTCTTTCGGTGCGGATCACGAAACCGCTAAACAGATCACAAAAGGTCTTTACAGCGCGCAGGGCTACCTGCGTTCATATATCGCGCGCGAGCTAAATCTCCGCATAACACCCGAACTTTCTTTTGAATACGACAACGCTATGGAACATGGCCAAGACATTATGAGGCTTCTCAAGAAGATCGAAAAAACGGAAAATTCCTCGCCCGCTGAAGAAGAAGCGGAGGAAGAAACGAATGAATAACATCACCGTTATGGGCATTTGCAAAATGCTCCAACAAAAAAATAATTTTCTTGTATTTATGCACGAAAACCCCGATGCGGATGCGGTCGGCTCTTGCTTTGCGCTCGTTTATACTCTTCGCAAGCTCGGCAAAACGGCTTACCCCGTTTGTTGCGACAGAGTCCCCTCCTCCCTTTCTTTTATGACGGAAGGAAAAAGAGAATTCGGTATTGATGACCTGCCGGACGGATTTATCCCCGAATTTCTTATGAGCGCGGACGTTGCCTCTCCCGGGCAGTTCGGTGCGCTCAAGTCTTATGCAACCAAGGTAAACCTTGCGCTCGACCACCACGCAACGCACGAGCGTTTTGCAAAATACCTCTACGTTGAGCCCAAAGCCGGCGCTTGCGCAGAGATCGTTTACAAAATTATAAACAACCTTCTTTCCGGTAACATTCCGGAAGAGATAGCTTCCCTGCTTTATGCAGGGCTTGCGGCGGATACAGGCGGTTTCCGCTATGCAAACACAACGCCCATCACGCACAAGGTTGCGGCAAAGCTTATCGAACACGGCGCAAACCACGCGCAGATATGCCGCAATTTGTTCGAATGTAAGAGCAAGAGCGCGCTTGCCGCAGAAGCTTTCGCTATGGAACACGTGAAATACCTTTGTGGCGGCAAGATCACTTACGTAAAAATAAACCTTGCGGATAAGCACTCACACGGCTTTGAAGACGAGGACACATACGACGTTATCAACGTCATCCGCCGTGCAGACGGTGTCAAGATAGCCATCTTTGCACGCGAAAAAGACGACGGCTCTTACAAAATATCCACGCGCAGCTCCTGTGAAATAGACGTTGCGAAGATATGCGGTATATTCGGCGGCGGCGGTCACTCCGGCGCTGCAGGCTGCAGCGTCGCCCCCGATATGGTAGATTCCGCTGTGGAACGCATTGTAAAGGAATGTGGATTTAATGACTGACAGAGAAATTTGCGGTGTTCTTCCCGTAAACAAACCTGCGGGAATGACCTCGCACGACGTTGTATATAAAATAAGGAAGCTTTACGGCACAAAAAAAGTGGGCCACACAGGCACGCTCGACCCCGATGCGCGCGGGCTTCTCATAATACTTATCGGCAGGGCGGCAAAAGCCGCGGAATTTGTCGTTGCAGGCAAGAAATTTTACCGCGCAAGGCTTCGCCTCGGCATCACGACGGATACGGAGGACACAAGCGGCACAGTACTTACGGAATGTGAAAGCATTCCAGACAAAAGCGCGGTGCTTGCCGCCGCAGAAAAATTCAAAGGCGAAATTATGCAGGTACCTCCGATGTACTCCGCGCTCAAGGTGAATGGGCAAAAGCTTTGCGACCTTGCGCGCAAAGGTATCACCGTGGAGCGCGAACCGCGAACCGTTACGGTATATTCGCTTGAAATAGACGGAGACGGGCGCGATTACACACTCGACGTTTGCTGTTCCGCAGGAACGTATATCCGCACGCTTTGCGCTGATATAGGTGCAGAACTTGGGTGTGGCGGCGCAATGAGTTCCCTTTTCCGCACGCAAACGGGCGGCTTTGATATTTCGCAGGCGCACACGCTCAATGAGCTTGCAGAGATGAGCCAAGAAGAACGAGACGCTCTACTTATCCCAACAGAATCGCTTTTTTCCGAGCTTCCCAAGGTAAGCCTTGCCGCATTTTACGAGCGCCTTGCCAAAAACGGCGCAGAAATATACCAGAAAAAGGTCAGCACAAAGTTCCCCATCGACACGCTTTTGCGTGTCCACGGCAAGGACGGCTTTTTCGGCATAGGAAAAGTTTTGGAATATGAAAACGGAAGTGCCATCAAAATTATAAAATTCCTTTAAGGCCCAAGAGGAACATATATGAAAAAGAAACTTTTATCAATTTTCACCGTAATTTGTACTCTTTTTTGCCTTTGCTCCTGCGGAAACGACCGTACACCGAGCAAAGGACTTGAATTTGAGCTAAATGAAGATGAAAGCTCATATACTCTGCTCTCTTATGGAGATTGCAAGGATAGCTCCGTGGTAATACCCGAAGAATACAAGGGCTTGCCCGTTACCGCAATCGGCTCTTACGCTTTCAAAAAAAGCGGCGTGACCGAAGTCATCATACCCGAAAGCGTTACGCAGATAGCTTACGACGCTTTCGAAAACTGTCCGAAGCTTTCCTATAACGTATATGACGGCGGCAAATACCTTGGCAGCGATGAAAACCCTTATCTTATTCTTATCGACATAACTGAAAATGCAAAAAGCATCTTCAAAACGCATAAAGATACAAAAGTCATCGCGGAATGCGCCCTCTGGGATGCTTCCACAGAGCGTGTTGCCCTCGGCGGCAGCGTAACACACATCGGCAACGCCGCGTTTTACGGGTGCGGAAGACTTGAAACCGTCGTTCTTCCCGATAGTCTTGTAAGCATTTCAAGCGAAGTTTTCGGAAACTGCAAAAGTCTTACCGAGCTTGCAATTCCCGAAGGTGTGGCAGTTATCGAAGACGAAACTTTTGCTTTTTGCTCCGCGCTCACCTCGCTCACACTCCCAAAAACAGTGGAAAAGATAGGCTACTCCGTCATATCCAACTGCGAAGTGCTGCGCGACATCTATTTTGAAGGCACGGCGGCTGAATGGCTCGCCATCGAAAAAGACGAGCAGTGGGATGCCTTCACCGCAAACTACACGGTGCATTGCAGCGACGAGGATATAAAGAAATAATTAAAAAAGTGCAATGCGCCGTTTTTTGTAGGGACCGGCGTCCCCGACGGTCCTTTATTTCTCACAAATTCGCGAATAAAAAATCCACCTTTCGGTGGATTTTTTCGTTTTATATTTCGGTTTCTTCCGCTTCTATAGCCGAGTAAATATCGTAAAAGCCTTCGATAAAATGATCGGAAACGGAATAAAGCACCCCGTCTATGGAGATATGCGGTATATTTTCTTCGTAAACAATTGTTACCGCCGTTCCGTTTGAAAGCGAAACGGTAAATACCTTACCGCCGCCATCTGCCAAAGCATCATCCTTATCGTTATGCACGGAATATTTCTTTTCGGCAGAGTTGATATAGTTTATTATCCTTTTCATTTCCGCTTCGTTTGAGGTATTTTTCTTCGCAGGGGTTACCTCTCCAATTTCAAATTCACGAAAGCGCATTACGGTAATGTTACCGCACAGCTCCAGAACAGGAGCCTCTTTTTCACCGTCCGCGCAGGCGGAAAGCGGCAGTGCAAGCATCAGCAAAGCCGTAAGGCAGAGTAGTATCTTTTTAAAAATATTTTTCATAAGAACCTCCTTGGATATTATTTGCATATTTATTTTACCATAAAATTCCCGATATGTCAATTGGGTGCGTTTTTGCGCATAAAAAAATCCACCTTTCGGTGGATTTTTTCATTATCATCACTCTGCCATATCGAGTATATCGTCGATAGCTTCGCGCAAGAGGGAAAGTGCTTCCTTCATAGAAACGCCCTTGAGCTGTGCGCCCGCCGCATCGAAGTGACCGCCGCCGCCAAGCTTTTCAAGTATGCGCTGTACGTTTACAGAGCCGTCCGAGCGCGCGGAGATATGAATGGCATCGTCAAGAGAGCAGAGCGTGAACGCGGCGCAAATTCCCTCTACGTGGAGGAGTCTGTCCGCCGCCTTCGCCGCCGTTACGCGGATGCCGGGGTTTTCGCTGTTCGTTTCATTAAGCGCAATGGCAATAACGTTTTTATAAATGGAAACATTGCTTTCGAATTTTGCTTCGTTAAGGAAATCGTAAATATCGGTCTTAAAGAGCGCTTGAGCATCGATAGGGGATGCGCCCTCGCTGCGCAGATAAAGCGCAGAACCAAAGGTACGGACGCCGGCGTTATGCGTAAATTGCTTCGTATCAAGAAGCATACCTGCAAAGAGCAAATCCGCCTCTGTCTTTGTGAGCGTACCCTGCGGGAGGATAAGCTCAAGAAGCTCGGAAACAAGCTCCGAGGCGCTGGAGGCGCTGGGCTCGATATAAACGATATTCGGTTTTTTCTCAAATTCGGAAGTTTTTCTATGATGGTCTATGATGACCACGTTGTAAGCACCGCTTACAACATCGGGAGCTTCGCAGAAATTAAGGTTATTTACGTCGACAACAACAACTAGCGTTTCGCTCATAAGAAGATCCTGCGCCTGCGCTCTGTCAACGAACATACCGTTATATTCGGGGCTTTCATCCACAAGGCGGAAAGCGCTCTTGAGATTTTTGTCGTTCTTATCCACAATAATGTGGGAAGTTGCGCCGCAGAATTTCGCAATTCTCGCGACGGCAATACAAGAGGCAAAAGAGTCCATATCGGGGAATTTATGACCCATAATAAGCACGTTATCGCTTCGTGAAATAAGCGCGATAAGCTCGTTTGCAATAACGCGGGAGCGTACTTTTGTACGCTTCTGCACGGATTTCGTTTTACCGCCGTAAAATTCCGTGCCTTCGGGAGTTTTGATAACGACCTGGTCGCCGCCGCGCTGGAGCGCCATATCAAGCGCCGCCTGCGTTGCGCGCTCTTTTTCGTAAAGAGTGCCGCTTATCTTGGCTATACCAACGGAGATGGTAACGGGCAAAGTGGAATCGCCCACGCGGATCTCGCGCACATCGTCAAGCAAGGAGAATTTATCTTTTTCAAATTCGGGCAGGTATTTTGCCGCGAACATACAGATGAAACGGTTGTTGCCGTATTCGCGCACAAAGCCGCCCACGCGCTCGAAATAGCTTTCAAGCTTTTGCTCAACTTCATTGGAGGCGTTCGCATAAAGCTCCTGAACGTACTGCAAAAGCTCGTCTAGGTTGTCTATCATCGCATAAGCAATGACAGTATCCTCTTCGTGCAGGCGTTTTTCCGCTTCTTTAAGTGCGGTTATATCGGTAAATACAGCCATATAATAGCACTTGCTGTCAAGCATTATTTCTTCACCGATAGCGCTGAAGATAGCACTTTCGCCCTTATCCGCGTTTTCAATGGAAGAAAAACGAACCTCCGTTCCCACCTTTGGGTCGCTTTTAACAATACGCTCAATGGTCGCATCGCAAATGTTGTCTATGTATTTGTTGTAAAGCACACCGTCCGTTTTGCAGCAATCCTTCATATGCTGGTTATACCAAATGATCTTGCCCTTTTCATCGCAGATGACAACGGGCTTTTTGATCTTTTGCAAAAACTGAACGGAGATTCCCTGCGTTACCGAAAGTGCCATACCCGCAGAACCGGTGCGCGAAACCGCGCAAGCGATTATATAGATAACGAGCATAAGCACCATAAGTGCAAGATACGCCGCAAGGGAAAATACCGCGATCTTTTCTGCGGGATAATCCGTATATATGATGGATATAACGCACACAGCCAGAGCAAGAACGCCGAAGCATGTGCAGAGAATGCCGCCAAGCGGTACACGCCCGAAACCGGAAGGTGATTTTTTCTTATCAGGCATATGTTGATCCTCTTTCTTGATAAAATTGTTAATTTAAGTTTTGGGTTCTGTTTTTTTAAGCAAAGCTCTGCGGCGCAAAGTTTCGTGCGCGCCGAAGAGGCAAAGTAATGTAAGCGACAAGGGGCCGATAAAGATAAACGCCGCCACAAAAAGCGCAACCATCACGCCGTGATTTTTCTTGGAAGCTATCCATTTCGCGCCCATAAGAAGCATTATCGGAGTGAATATGGCAACGATGCTGTTTGCCGCTATGCCGAAAACGCCGATCTTCGAAGAAAAAGATGTGAAAATGTATATCGTATAAGAAACAATATAGACCCAAGCGCAAACGGACGTCGGCAGGGTTTCCCATCTCGGATCGGGAAGAACGATCTCACATTCAAGAATTCTTGTAAAGAATTTAAAAATGCAAGCCGTGATATATCCGAGCACCGCCATAACCGCAACAAAGTATGCGGGAAGCATTACTTTAAGATAATCAAAAGCGGCGGCAATCAACTGTTTATATTCCTCAACCGTCACTCCCTCCGATTTTGCAACCTGTTCGATAACGGGTTCAAGGTTTTCAACGGCAATTTCATACACCGAGTCCACAATATCGGAAAAATACTGTGTTATGGCAGAAACAGAAAGTTCAAATCCCGCAAGTGCGTATATTATCACAAAAACGCCGACAAAAAGCGCCGTATAAAGCACAAGCATTGCAAGGCTTACGGATATTTTAGTCTGTTTTTTCTTTATCATCACAAAAAAGACGATACCGGTGATAATAGCGCAAAGGCAAAGTGCCATAGAATAAACTCCGCCTACCATAAAGCAGACACAAAGGCAAAGTGCACAAACAAAGATATACCAATAGCTTCTTGATATTCTTATCTGCAGCGCAAGCACCGCCGTGATAACAGCAACGCCCAGCACCCCGATATGTAGGAAACCAAACCTTGCCGAAATTGCAAGAATAAGCGCCGCAAGCACCTGCGTTATCGCAAGCGGAAGCGTTGATATCTTCCTTGGATTTATAGTATTACTGTTCATCGATTCTCACCTTACTTCACGGTTAAAAGAGCGGTACGCCATTACCGTTGAGCATAAATTCCGTAAGACGCTCTGTAAAATGCTCTGCCGTGTTGTAACCCAAACATCTCTGTTTATTGTTCATCGCGGCAACCTCGATGATTACCGCAAGGTTTCTACCGGAGCTTACGGGAATAGTCGTTGTAGCTATCTCAAGGCCGAGAATATTTGTTGTCTGCATTTCAAGGCCGATTCTGTCGTAGAATTTATCTTTATCCCAATGCTCAAGTTTAAGAACCATATTGATCTTTTCGGTTTCCTTTACAGCACCGATACCAAAAGTTCTGCTAACGTCAACGATGCCGATACCGCGAAGCTCTGTAAAGTGACGAAGCACTTCGGGCGCAGAACCTACAATAGTCTTTGCAGAAACTCTTCTAAGCTCTACCGCATCGTCCGCAACAAGGCGGTGACCGCGTTTAACAAGCTCTATTGCAGTTTCGCTCTTACCGATGCCGCTGTCGCCGAGGATAAGAACACCTTCGCCATACACTTCAACAAGAACGCCGTGGCGCGTGATGCGGGGCGCAAGCTCTACGTTAAGGTAAGAGATGAGCGCGTGGTGTATCTCCGTTGTGCTTTCGACGGTGCGGAAAACGGGAATACCATATTTCTTCGCCGCGTCAACAAGCCCTTCGAGTATGGGAAGACCCCAGGAGATGATGACAGCGGGAATATTTTTTTCAAAAAGCGCTTCGTATTTCTGCATTCTTACGTCGTGAGGAAACGTTTCCATATATTCGTGCTCTGCTTTTCCAAGGATCTCAAGACGATTTGCGTCAAAGCAATCGAAAAAACCCGTAAGCGCAAGACCGGGACGGCTTACATCGGAGCAAACTACCTTTCTGTCTCCCCAACCTTCGGGGCCGTATATCGTTTCAAGTTTGAACTCTTTAGCGATAGCGGAAAGCGGCGCTTCATAGATAACGTTGGAATCTTCTTCCATAACCTCTGTTTTATTTACGTCGATACTCATATTATTTTCCTTTCTTTCAGCTTTTTATATTGATTTCTGTTAAAATCTATACTTGTACATAGTAATTATATCCTAATGCGCAAAATTTTTCAACCGATATTGCAAATAAACTTGTAAATAATAATTAAACAAGGATAATTTTTTAAGGAGATTTTTATTTTGGCGGCGATATTCATACGAACAATAGTCATATACGCGGTGCTGATCGGGGTGATGCGCTTTTCCGGCAAAAGGCAGATAGGTCAGATGCAGGTTTCAGAGCTTGTAACGACTTTTCTGCTCTCTAACCTTGCAAGCGCGCCTCTTTCCGGTACGGATATACCCATACTTTATGCAGTTGTCCCGATCCTTACGCTTATATGCATGGAGGTTCTTTTTTCTTTTCTTACGACAAAGATAACTTTTTTGAAAAAGATACTGGACGGCAAACCGAGCATAATCATAAACAAGGGGCAAATAGACATAAACCAAATGAGTAAGATGCGCCTGACGGTGGAGGACCTGCTTTGCGAGCTTCGCATAGCGGGTTACAGCTCCGCAAAAGAGATAGACTATGCCATACTCGAATCCAACGGGAAACTTTCATTCTTTGTCTCGGAGCAAGCGCCGAACATTTGCGGCATAGCTCATCCCGTAATTATAGACGGAAATCTTGTGGAGTATGCTCTTGAGGACAGCGGCAAAAGCGAAAAATGGGTACTCGATACCTTGAAAAAAAAGAAAACAGAGCTTTCTGCCGTCTTCCTTATGACCGTCGACGATGAGGATAAAATCGAAATAATCAAAAGGAAGGACTGTGCTTTATGAAAACTTTCATAAGTGTTCTCATTATATTTATACTTTTGTGTACGTTTGTTTTTGCAGATTCTTATTTTATCTCAAAATCACTTCATGAAATTTTGGATATAACAGAGTCTCTTCCACAAGATGCGGAAAGCTTTGAAAAAGAAGCGGAAGATATTTCGCAAAACGTAGAGAAAATACGTATGCTCTGGCAAAAGAGCATCATAAAACTTTCCTATGTTTCAAGCTATGAACTGCTTGATCGCGCAGATGAGGCAATGGGGGAGCTTTACGGGGCATACAAGGCACGGGACGCGGCGGGATTCCTGCCTGCCGCAATAAAATTTCGAGATACACTGCAAAGGCTTACCGTTTTGTTCGGCGTAAGCTTTCAAAGCCTTGCGTGATTTGGTTTTCAAATACAATCCGTTATTGACAACACGGAATTTTCCAATTATAATATAATCAGTAAATATAGAAAAAATAACCTTAACGGAGGAAAAATAAATGTACACAATAGGTATTGATCTCGGCGGCACAAATATTGCCGTTGGTCTCGTTGACGAAAACTACAATATAGTTAAAAAGATCTCCACTCCCACGCTTGCAAGCCGAGGTCCCGAAGAGATCACAAAGGATATGGCAGCTCTTTCAAAGAGAGTTTGCGAAGAATGCGGAGTCGACATTGTTCGCGACGGTGTGAAAGTAGGTATCGCATCCCCCGGTACCGTAAACCCAAAAACAGGTCTTATCGAATACGCTAACAATATCAAAATGCGCGATTTTCCCGTAGTTAAGATATTCTGCGAAAATTCCGGTGTTGCACAAGAAAACGTGGCTATCGGAAACGACGCTAACCTCGCCGCCCTCGGCGAAGCAACAAAAGGCGCGGCAAAGGATGCAGAGATTGCAGTTATGATAACACTCGGCACAGGTGTTGGCGGCGGTGTCGTTATCGACGGAAAAGTCCTCACAGGTTGCGCTTTCGGCGGTGCAGAGCTTGGACATATGGTTATCGAATACGGCGGCAGAGCTTGCTCCTGCGGCAGAAAAGGCTGCTTTGAAGCCTATAGCTCCGCAACAGCCCTCGTTGCTCTTACAAGAGAAAAATTTGCCGAAACAAGATCCCCCATTATGGCGGAAATGTGCGAAGGCGATATAAACAAGATCGGCGGCAAAACAGCATTCGCCGCCATGAGAAAGGGCGATGCTACCGGCGCAGCCGTAGTTGATTACTACATTAAGCACCTCGCGTGTGGCGTTGCAAACCTTGTAAACATCTTCCAGCCTGATGTTCTTCTTATCGGCGGCGGCGTTTGCAACGAAGGCGACCCGCTTCTTCTTCCCCTCAAAGCAGAGGTTGCAAAAGAAGTTTATTCTGCGGATGACAAGCTCAAAACAGACATCCGCATAGCAACGCTCGGAAACGATGCCGGCATCATCGGTGCGGCAGCTCTTGTAAACTCGGCAAAATAATCGCCGTATCAGGGAGAATGACTATGAAATTTTTAAATTCATTAAAGAAAGATCCCCGCGCGATAATATGTCTTGCTTTTGCCGCTGTGTTTGTAATAGGTATGGTGTTTGCCACGATATTCGATCTTAAAATATCCGCCTCCCTTACAAACCTTGAAGAAGGCAACAGGCTTTCCATCACAGTTCCGATCTTTGCGCTTATTATTGAGCTTATCGGAGAATGGCCCTCCAACATACTAGGCGCTTTCTGTGCGGCGATCATTATGCGCGCATTCATAAAAGTAAATAAACCTTGGAAATACCTCTGCATTGCAGGGCTTGGTGCAATTTCCGTATATTTTGTTTACAGCTCCGTGGAAGCTTCTGTGGAAGGCATCGTGGAACTGGCAGACAAGGTCTTCTCCGCAAAACACCTTGTGATAGTTATACCCTTGACGGTCATATTGTCCCTTGCTCTTTTCATCGGAGTTCTTATGCTATCCGAAAAAACGGCAAAAAGATTGCTTGTTCCCTGTATCATATGTGGAGCGATGCTCGCTCTTATGTTCGTTGGAATACAGGCAGGCAAGCTTCTTTGGGGCAGAATTCGTATGCGCCAGCTTGTGGCGGAGTTCGGTGATATTTCCCTGTTCACTCCTTGGTATAAGATGCAGCCGTTTTCCGGCTACCGTTCGTTCCCCTCGGGCCACACAGCAAACGCCGTGGCTTTAGGTCTTTTGCCGCTTCTTTACGATAAAAAGATCGAAAGCAAGTTCCCGTATGCCAAAAAAGCAACTTATATCGCCGTTGCGGTATGGGGCGCATTTATGGCGTTCACAAGAATCCTTGTCGGCGCGCACTTCCTTTCGGACGTGCTCTGCGGCGCGGCTATCGCTTTCATCTGCGTTATCCTCGGCCATTACTTGATGGATAAGATTCGCAACTCTTGATCAAAGCCCAAAATAATTTAATATGCCATTGTAGATCCCGCGTGCAATAAGCGCGGGATTTTCTGCCATTAAAGCGGCGTCGCCCGCATTTGTAATAAAGCCAACCTCAAGAAGAAGCGCGGGCATCTGCGTTCTGCGCAGCACATAGAGTGTGGGGCGGGCAAATACGCCGCGGTCGGCAAGCCCCGTAGCTTCGGAAAGCCCCGTAAGTATATCCTGTGCAAGAACGAAAGCGGGCGAGCTTTCGCTGTAAACGTACGCTTCGCTTCCCGATGCGGAAGCTATACCCGAAGCGTTCGCGTGGATGCTGATAAAGTAATCCGCGCCCCAGCTGTTAGCCGCATTAACTCGCGCGGAAAGGCTCGTTGCAAGGCTTGTGCCCAGCATCTCCGTGGGAGAATTGCGGGAGGTTATCGCCTCAAAATTCGGGTTCGAGTTAAGAAGCGCTTCAAGTTCCTTTCCTATATAATATACAAGATCCTGCTCTCGGTATCCGTTTCCCTCTGCCCCCGCGTTGGGGTTCATCGGGTTATGACCTTGATCTATAAATATTTTTATTGCCATATGTTCCTCCTTCTGCAAATGTATTGCAATAAAGTTTATGCGAGAAGGAGGATAAACGTGAAAAAGGGAGGCTTTCCGCCTCCCGCAAAAACGCAATAGATGCGTTCGCTAATTTCCTATAATATTGAAAAACGGAGCGCGGCGCGCTCCGTTTTCGTTTATGGAAGATTTACGTTTTTGGAAAGGATGATTCGAGTTCCGATATAACAGCCAACAAGCTCTGCTGCGGCAAGCACCGTGGACACAGCGCTTGTTATCGTCAAAGCAAGATCCACGTTATCAAAGTTATATGTAATGGGAATCATAATAAGCGAAGTTGCCATATTGCCGATAAAAGACACCGCTCCGCTTACCACAAAGTAGCAAAGCACGCAAGAAATAAAGCGGTGCTTCTTTGCGACCATACAGCCGAAAGATATTGCAAAATAGATAAGGAAGAGAGAAGCAAATGATGAAACGATATAATTTATCCCCATAAATATTACGCTTTCGCCGAATATATCGCCAAGCTCACTTCCCAAATTACCAACAATATGTCCCGCATCTCCGGCGCCTTCCGAAGGACCTATACCTATAACAGCGCCGATCGCAACAATAAGAGCAGAGATACACGTAACAACGCCGTACCCCACATACCAGATAACCGTTGCAACCGTCTTGGTCATAATATGGCAATCCACGGAAACGGGGAGAGTAAAAGTGAGATAAGCTTCATCCGTAAAGAATGATGTATAGAAACGTCGAACCATAATAACGAATACGGCAACCGCCGTTACTATCAGCAAAATAGCAAAAGCCATGATCAAAAGACTTACAACGACCCCTCCGATAACCTCGAAGGTTTGAGAAAATTTGCTTTCCGCATTTCCTTCCCCGAAATACATATTTCCGAACAAGCCAAGGCCCACGGAAATAAATACGCTCAACGCAAGAGAGCATATAAAAAGAGGTATTAAAATACGCGAAGACGCGCGAAGTTCATATTTTAAGCTTTTTCCGAACATTTATATACCTCCCTGAAAATTTCATCAAGAGTTTTTCCGTATTCCTCTCTCGCTTTTGCAACGCTGTCCTGCATAATGACCTTGCCGTCGCGCACAAAAATAAAATCGTCCAATACCTTTTCCACGTCGGTTATAAGGTGCGTCGATATAACTACCGTTGCATCTTTATTGTAATTTGAAACTATGGTATCAAGTATGTATTCCCTTGCGACAGGGTCAACGCCCGCAATAGGCTCGTCAAGAAGATAGAGCTTTGCGTTTCTTGCCATAACGAGGACGAGCTGAACCTTTTCCTTAGTACCCTTGGAAAGCGTTTTAAGCTTGCGGTTCGGTTCGACCTTCAAGTTCGAAAGCATTTCGAAAGCCTTTGCGCTGTCAAAATCTTCATAAAAATCGTCAAAATATTCCACTATATCCGAAACGCGCATCCAATCGTTAAGGTACGTTCTTTCGGGCAAGTATGAAACCATGCTTTTTGTATCAATGCCGATGCGCTCTCCGCACACAAGCACCTCACCCGCCGTCGGTTTAAGAATACCTGCCACGAGCTTTAAAAACGTGGTCTTTCCGCTTCCGTTGGAGCCAAGAAGTCCGACTATCTTACCCTCCGGCAAAACTATATCCGCACCAAGCAAGCCAACACCGCCGCCGTAATCTTTAGCAAGCGCCTTTGCTTCCAATATATTTGCCATATACTGCCTCCTTGCGTAACAATAATTTATAATCAAATTATACTATATATCCGTATTTTAGTCAATACTCAGTTTAAAACCAAAAATAAGCCATATCTCACAAAAAAACGGCGTTTTTTTAGGCATTTCGGAATGAAAAACGAAAATTGTACTTGACAAGCCCCCCTTTTTATGTGTATAATGTACTTTGTAAATTATAAGCGGCATACCGTCGTCCGGCGGCAGCCGGTCGTTAACTTAAGGAGGTGCGAAAACAATGCTTAGAACATACCAGCCCAAGAAGCTTCAGAGACAGAAAGAACACGGCTTCAGAAAAAGAATGAGTACCGCCAACGGTCGCAAAGTTTTGAAGAGAAGACGTGCAAAAGGCAGAGCAAGACTCTCCTATTGATTTGCGAAAAAGCAAATAAGAACGCAAAGCCTGTGTTATATTTCATAGGCTTTGATTTTTTGTAAGGCGAAAAACCGCACTAAAAGCGTTTCGCCGCGCGCGCTGTACGGACGGGCAGACTGCGTAATTTTTTTAAAAGAGAGGAAACTGTGTGAAAAACATCGCCATTTCCGAAGATCATCTTTTCAGAAAAGTCTATGCAAAAGGACAAAAAATTTTTTGCAAACATATTGCGGTATATGTATTGACCGATTACCGCGCTTCGCGCTTAGCTCACGAAAATCCGCTGAAAACGAGAATAAACCGTGTGGGACTCACGGTTACTAAAAAGCTCGGTCACGCGGTGGTGCGCACGAGAACACGCAGGATTCTCCGCGCCGCATACCAGCAGCTTGAAAAAGATAATAATATCAAAAAAGGATTCCTTGTGGTCATCGTCGCGCGCGACGCAGCCACAACGGCAAAAACGCAGGATATATACGGCGACCTTTTGTACGCTTTCAAAAAGCTCGGGCTGCTGCTCCCCAACAACGCTGAATAACTATGAAAAAGATATGCATCTTCCTTATTAAATTATACAGGAAATATATCTCTCCGCTAAAGCCTCCCTGTTGCCGCTTCACGCCGACTTGCTCGCAATACGCGCTGGACGCTTTTTCCGAATGGGGCTTCTTCCGCGGAGCTTGGCTTACTCTTTTAAGGATACTGCGTTGCCACCCATTTTGCCGCGGCGGGAATGATCCCGTTCCCGAAAACCCGAAAAAACGCGGCAAAAAACAAATCGAAGGAGAAAATAAATAAATGAACGCCATATACAAATTTTTCGGAATGATACTTTCATTCTTTTCCGACATCACAGGCGGCTATTATCTCTTTGGCCTTTTCATTTTTGCCCTGCTCGTTAAGCTCATCCTTCTGCCCTTTGGTATCAAACAGCAGAAAACTTCCATAAAGCAGGCAAAAATGCGCCCCAAGGAAATGGCTATCCGTAAAAAATATAAGGGTCGCACGGATAAAGTTACACAGCAGAAGATGCAGGAAGAGGTTATGGAGCTCTATCAGAGAGAGGGCTACAACCCTATGGCAGGCTGCCTCCCACTCCTCATCCAGATGCCCGTTATCATCATCCTTTACAACGTTATCATCAACCCCCTCAAGCACATCTGCGGCTGGACTGCCGAGCAGATAACGACCATCGCAACGCATCTCGGTCTTTTGGAAAACAACATAAAGGCACTTGCTTCGCGCGATATCAGTCTTATCGAATTTTTGACACCCGACAGATACACTTCCATCAACGAAGCGCTCACAGCAGCAGGGCTTGAAACAGTTAATTTTGCGGACATCCCCACCTTCAAGATGGGCTTGTTCGACCTTTCTGCAATGCCCGCATTCTGGAACCTGCTCCTGATCGTTCCCGTGCTCACGTTCGTGTTCCAGTTCCTTGCTTCCAAAATACAGAGAAAATTCACCTATCAGCCCGGTGTTTCTCCCGAGCAGGCAGAGCAGACTAAAAAAACAATGATGGTTATGGACATTATGCTCCCCGCTATGACAACGCTCATCGCGTTCAGAGTTCCCGCCGCTATCGGTATCTACTGGATGTTTAATAACATTCTCGGCGTTATCCAGACCATAATACTCCAAAAAGCTATGCCTCTGCCCACTTGCACGGAAGAGGATATCAAGGCCGCCGAAAGAGAGCTTGCGGGCAAAGCCCCCAAGAACGTAAAGGCAAGCGCAAACCGCGCCCCCATCCGTTCTCTCCACAGCATCGATTTTACGGATGAAGAGGTTGAGGCCGACCTTGGCGAATACGTTTCCGTTTACGACAAAGAAGCAAAAGAAGAAAAACCGCAGGCAGACGGCAAGCCCGCATCCGAAAGCAAGAAAAAGCTTTTCGGCAAACCCGAAATGAAAGACGACGAATAATTTTTTAAAAGGACTTTCAAAAATGAAACAGGAACTTATCAAAACAGCTAAATCCACGGAAGAAGCTCTTGCCCTTGCGGCAGAAGAGCTTGGAGTTGCGGTAGAAAGCCTTGAATACGAGGTTTTGGAAGAAGCTAAAAAAGGCTTCCTCGGTATCGGCGCAACACCCGCAAAAGTTAAAATAACTTATATATTCAAGCCCCTTGAAGCGGCAAGAAGCTTTGCCGAAACACTTATCAAGGATATGGGTCTTGAAGCTACCGTTACCATCCACGACGACGGCAACGGCGAAGCGCTCCTCACCATCTCCGGCGACGGCGCAGGCACACTCATCGGTCACCACGGCGACACACTCGATGCTCTCCAGTATCTTATCAACCTCACGGCAAATAAGAAGGAAGCTGACGAGCGCAAATATACACGCATCACGGTTGACATCGAAAATTACCGTGAAAAGAGAGCAGAAACGCTCAAAAAGCTCGCTCGTCATATGGCGGACAAGGTTAAGAGAACGGGCAGAAACGTAGTTCTCGAGCCTATGAACGCATACGAGCGCCGCATCATCCACTCTGAGGTTCAGAATATCGAAGGCGTTTCCACAAATTCCGTTGGTGCGGAAGGAAACCGCCGTGTTATCCTCTTTCCCGAAGGCGGCGAAAAGCCCACAAGCGTTAGATTCGACCGCAGAGGCGGCAAGCAGGGCGGCAGAAACAATAACCGCAGACGCGGCGGCAAAAACGACCGTGCAGAACGCACAAACGATGCTCCCGCAAAGGAAACACAGGAAAAGCGTGAAAAGCCCCAGCAGAGCGAATATACGCCCCGTCCCCGCAGGACAAGCGATGCTCCCCGCCCCGCACCCCGTAAGATAGAAAAAGCCAAAGACCTTGACAGCTACTTTGCTCGTCTTAAAGAATTCGGCAGCTCTATCAACGCGCAGAACGAAGAAGAAAAGAAATAATCCATACGGCGCACCCTCGGGTGCGCCCGCTTTCTTTCGAAGAAAGCGGGGCAAAGAACTTTCCTCAAAATTCCCGTTTTAATAACGAGACCATATAATATTTTAGGAGTATTCCTATGTACACAATGTTTTCAGATACAATAGCCGCAATATCCACGCCCCACGGCAAGGGCGGTGTGGCTGTTATACGCATTTCCGGTGAAGACGCTTTTACCATCGCCGAAAAATTCATCTTCCCGAAAAATAAAAAAAGCTTTTCCGAAATGCGGGCAAACTCCGTTTTCCTTGCAGACGTTAAAACGCCCGAAGGAAAGCTTCTTGATGAATCTCTTATAACGATTTTCCGCGCACCGCGCTCCTATACAGGCGAAAACGTCGTGGAAATAAGCTGCCACGGCGGTATTTTGCTTACTCAAAATATCCTCTCTGCTGCATTCTCCGCAGGAGCTGTGCAGGCAGGCCCCGGAGAATTTACACGCCGTGCGTTTTCCGCAGGCAAGCTCTCTCTTACGGAGGCGGAATCCGTAATCGGTATGATAGATGCAAAAACGAACGCGGCTCTCTCTCTTGCGCAGAGGGGAATCTCCGGTTCGCTCCACAAAAAAACGGAGAAGATTTATACGGATATCACCTCCGTTATCGGAAACATATATGCTATAATCGACTTTCCCGACGAAGACCTTGAGCAAATGACAAGAAACGATATGGAAAACGCTATGGACTCCATTATCGCAGAGCTGGATTCCCTCAAAAAATCCTACCGCACGGGTCACGCAGTTTGCGAGGGCATTCCCACCGTTATCTGCGGCAAGCCCAACACGGGCAAATCCACAATACTCAACCTTCTTGCCGAAAACGAGCGCGCCATCGTTACGGACATAGCAGGAACAACGCGCGACGTTATTTCCGAAACCGTTGTTTGCGGAAGCGCACTTTTGCGCCTTTCGGACACGGCAGGTATCCGCGAGAGCGCAGACATTGTGGAACAGATAGGCGTTGAACGCTCCAGAAAAGAGATTAAAAATTCCGAGCTGATACTTGCCGTATTCGACACATCGCGCCCGTTTGACGAAGAGGATGAGGAAGTCCTCGCACTAATAGGAAGCGCGCAGGACGAAGGAAAGACCGTTATCGTTATCCTCAACAAACAGGATAAAGAAAAGCTTTTCGGGGATGAGCGCTTCGAAGGATTTGATACCATCTCTATTTCCGCGAAAACGGAAGACCGCAAAGCACTTTCGGACAAGATAGAGAGAAAGTTCATAAGCGGCGATATAGAAAATTCCGGCGAGGAGATTCTCACAAACGCGCGCCAGTACAGCAGCGTTTGCGATTGCCTTGCTTCCGTAGTTTCCGCAAAATATGCGCTCTCTTCTTTCGGGGACGATATCGCCGGAACGGAGCTTGAACGCGCCGCTTCCGCCATTTCCGAGCTTGACGGCAGAGAGGTATCCGTTGATGTTGTTGACCATATTTTCCATAAATTCTGCGTTGGAAAATAAACTTGCGAAAAAGTGAATAAATCACAAAAAATTTCAAAAAAAGTATTGACATTATACAAAAAATGTGGTATTATACCTCAGTAATCCGAAGACAGCAGGTTTATGTAAAAGCAAAGCTTTCCTGCCGAGGAGATATGAAAATGATTTTTTCTGTCTTTCTGCGCCTTTGGGTTGCGGAAAGACTTTTTTATTTTGTGCCCTATTGCACGAAAAAAGCTTAGCTTTTTATTTTTTAGAAGGGTGGTGAAAAAATGCCTAGCGCACAGGTTGTTGAAAGAAAACAGCAGATCGTTAATGATCTTTCTGACAAGTTTACAAACGCACAGGCGTGTGTTATCGTTAACTACGCAGGCATCACAGTCGAGAACGACACAGCTCTCAGAAAAGAGCTCACAGCCGCAGGTGTAAATTATGCCGTAATTAAGAACACTCTTATCAAAAGAGCTTGCGAAAATTCCGGTTACGAAGACCTCACAAACGTTCTCGAAGGAATGACAGCAGTTGCAACAAGCGAAAAAGATCCCGTTGCAGCAGCAAAAATTCTCAGCAAGTATGCTGAAAAGATCGACACGTTCGAAATCAAAGCAGGTTTTGTTGATGGCAAGATCCTTGATAAAGACGGTATCGACCAGCTCGCAAAACTTCCCTCCAAGGAAGTCCTCATCGGCAAGGTTCTCGGAAGCCTCCAGTCTTCCCTCTACAGTCTTGCTTACGTTCTTCAGGCTTACGTTGATAAAGAAAACGGCACTGAAGCAAACGCGTAATCGCGTAACAATTCAAATCTAACTTTATTTTATTAAAAAAATCGTTTTAACGGAGGATAATTAAAATGGCTAGCGAAAAAATCACAGCTATAATCGAAGAAATCAAAACTCTTACAATACTTGAAGTAGCAGACCTTGTTAAGGCTCTCGAAGAAGAATTCGGCGTATCCGCAGCTCCCGTAGCAGTTGCAGGTGCAGCAGCTCCCGCAGCAGCAGCAGTTGAAGAAAAGACAGAATTCGACGTTGAACTCAAGAGCTTCGGCGCTAAGAAACTCGACGTTATCAAGGCTGTTCGTGAACTTCTCGGTCTCGGCCTTAAGGAAGCTAAGGAACTCGTTGAGTCCGCTCCCAAGGTTATCAAAGAAGGCGTTTCCAAGGAAGAAGCTGAAAAGATCAAAGCTTCCCTCGAAGCTACAGGCGCAGAAATCGAAATCAAATAATTATAGTTTCGATAAACAAAAACAGACGGTTGCATACCGTCTGTTTTTTTGTATTAAACGATTTTCTGAAAAAAATTTTATTTTTAATCTAAAATTCAATTTTTCACAGTGTAGGCGTTCCCCCTCCCTTTTGTTCTTTACATAGCTTCAAACTCTGCCTTTTCAAAAGCGCGAAGCTCTATCGTCTTTTCCGCATCCGGTGTTTTTACGCAAATCGTCTGCGAAAAAGGAGATTCAAGCGAAAAAGCTTTGAGTTTTCCGTTTTTCCAAGAAATATCCACCGTGATGTCTCCCTTTGCCTTCAAGCCTTTTACAGAGCCGTTCTCAAACTCTGTGGGAAGCGCGGGAAGCAGGCATATCTTCCCATCCTCGCATTGCAGAAAAAGCTGTGCAATGCCTGCGCAAACGCCGAAATTGCCATCTATCTGGAACGGAGGGTGAGCGTCAAAGAGGTTCGGGTACGTTCCGCCGCCGCGCCAACTGCGTTGTTCCTCTGGCGAAACGTAGGCAAGCTGATTTTTGATAAGCAAGAGTGCGTGGTCGCCGTCCTTGAGCTTCGCCCAAAGATTAACGCGCCATCCCATACTCCAACCGGTACTTACGTCCCCTCGGCGCAGAAGTGTTTTTCTGCAAGCATCGGCAAGCTCCGGTGTTGAACCCACAGTTATACTCTCTCCGGGATAAAGACCATAAAGGTGGGAGGTATGGCGGTGGTGTATATCCTGCTCTTCAAAGTCCATATCATATTCCAGAAGCTGACCTTCCGAGCCTATTTTATAAGGATTAAGAAGCGGCAGCTTTTCTCTTATTTGCGCAATAAAATCATCTTCTATTTCCAATATATCTGCCGCACGGCTGATGTTTTCAAAAAGGTCCATCACTATTGCCTGCGACATTGTTGTATATCGCGCAAGCGCAAGAGCTTCACCCTCCCTGTAATAATACCTGTTTTCTGGCGAGGTAGAGGGGCAAATTACAAGATTTTCATCAACCTCTTTTAAAACGGAGAGGTAAAAAAGCGCCGCGCCCTTCATAAGCGGATATGCGGTATCTTTCAAATATTCGCGGTCAAGCGTATATTCGTAATGCTCCCAAACATGGCGGCAAAGCCAGCCTGCGGACATATTCCAATATGCGTAAGCGATGCACCCGTCCCTACCCGCGCCGACGGGCGTAGAAAGCCCCCAAAGATCGATGTTATGGTGACTGCAATACCCTTTTCCTCGGTAGAAATCATGCGCGACGTCTACTCCTGTAACACTGATTTTCTTCACAAGTTCGATTATCGGCATGTCCATCCCTGCGAGGTTGCACATAAGTACGGGCCAATAGTTCATCTCGGCGTTGATGTTAACTGTGTAGTTAGAGGACCACGGGGCATAGAGCTTTTCGTTCCATATGCCTTGCAAATTTGTTGCCTGTGAACCCTCGCGTGAGGACGCGATAACGAGGTATCGACCGAAGTTGAAAATAAGTTCCGCAAGACCGAGGTCTCTCGACTTATCAGGATACTTTATTCTCTCATCAGTAGGAAGATTTGATTTTTTAAAGCCTAAATCCAATTGTACTCGGTTATAATATGCAGATACGTCCGCTATATGCGCGGCGCGAACGTCGGCATACGCTTTTTTCGCTATGGCAAAAGCTCGCCCTTCGCAAGGGTAATAGAATTTCTTTTCGGGCAGAACATCAAAGGAAATGAAGCTTGTCTCCACGCAAAGTGTAAAGGTAAGATCTGTGCAATCTTCTACAATAACACAAGAATCTTCGGAGCGAATTTTTCCGTCCGACACAGCAACGCCGATAGCGGCAAATTTAATTCCGTCTCCGTCATAGACGAGCGGTGTTAAACCTCTTGCATAATCGGGCGAAATATCCGTAGGGCATTCTCCCGTAAGGCAAAGTTCTCCACCGTTTGCGGTCACAGCGTATTTGAGTTGACAATCTGCGGAAATGATATAGCTTGCGGGTTTATCCGAGGCAATATGTATGGCAAGGCAGTTATCCGGGTGGGAAACGAAATACTCCCTTTCAAACTTAATTCCGTCCTCGGCGTAACGAACGGATGCAATTCCCGTTTCCATATTGAGTTCACGACAGTATTCAGAAAACTCCGCCCCCCCTTTGCGCTCAATGTAAAGATTTCCGAGAGGAAGATAAGATTGTCCGAAATTCGCGGTAAATTCCTGTTCAAGAAGAGCTGACGCCTCTGCGATTTTGTCTTCAAGCACAAGCTTTTGAGCCTTGATGTATGCATCGTAAGCATTCTCTCTCTTGTAACGCCTCGGCTTGCCCGACCAAAGCGTATCGTGGTTCAGAGAAATTTTCTCCTTACCGCACTTACCGTACACCATAGCACCTAAAGAACCGTTGCCCAGAGGAAGCGCTTCTTCAAAATATTCCGCAGCGGCAGAATATTGCAGTTTATTTTCCATAATAAAACTCCTTGCAAAACCAAATTAATTTTGTTCATTATACCTTTTTGCCGCAGAACTTGTCAATGGGATATCTCAGTTTCCTTGCCAAAATATTGACACCGCCAAACAATTGTGATATTATGTGGATATAAATCATTATAAAAAATAACAGAGATATTTTCATGCATGAAAGAATGCTCAATAAACAAGTAATGCCGACAAGAGAAGAAATGACGGAATTTTGCGGTGAAAATGCAAAAAGATTTTCTTTACTTAATGAGTATCTGACATCCGTTTTCGGAACAGAGCAGAAAATAGTTTTTCCTTATGGTAATAATTATGGTTGGGGAATTGCTCACAGAAAGAAAAATAAACTTATTTGTAATATCTTTGCCGAAAATAACGCTTTTACTGTTATGATAAGGTTATAAGACAAACAATATAAAACAGTTTATGAACAACTTCAAAAATATACACAAAAATGTATAGACAATAGATATCCTTGTGGGGATGGTGGTTGGATAAATTATCGTGTTGAATGTACAGAACATTTTGAGAATATACAAAATTTATTACGTGTTAAATGTTCATAACAATTAGTTTATTGTTTATTGAACGGATTTGATATTTAGATAGAAAAAAACGCTATACCCGAAAAATCTATTTCACTCCCATTTTGCGAACATTCGCAAAGATTTGTAAGAGCATTTTCGCCTATAAATTTTATAAGAAAAGAATAATATAAAATGGAAGAAACAAACAAAATAAAAAAAAGAAAACTTTCGCACATTCAAATCATTTCCATCGGATACTTGCTAATGATAGCCTTCGGAACACTTTTGCTCATGCTTCCAATCTCCACTGCATCCGGGGAAGGCGCATCCTTTACCGATGCGCTGTTCACCACAACGAGCGCCTCCTGCGTTACGGGGCTCATTCTACGAGACACCGCTACATATTGGTCTCTATTCGGGCAAATAGTCATAATACTGCTTATCCAGATAGGCGGTCTTGGATTTATGACCATCTCTATGATGTTCATGCTCTTTTTACGCAAGCGCGTGGGTTTGCGCCGCAGAGAAATTATGGCAGAAAGTATCGGCGCTTTCGAGGTCCGCGGAATTATGGGCCTTTCGAAAAAAATAATAATCGGTACGGCACTTTTTGAAACGCTCGGCGCGCTGCTCCTCTCTTTCCGTTTTGTGCCGCTGTTCGGCACGGAAAAAGGCATATATTACGCGGTTTTTCATTCCATATCCGCTTTTTGCAACGCAGGCTTTGACCTTATGGGCAGCGAATACGGCGAGTTTTGCTCTCTTGTAAATTTTTATGATGACCCGCTTGTTTCCCTTACAATATGCGCCCTTATCATCATAGGCGGTATAGGCTTTTGGGTATGGGACGATATATGCGAAAAGAAATGGCGCGTACACCGCTATACCCTGCACACAAAAATAGTCCTTTGCACAACGGCAATACTCCTTCTCGGCGGCACACTCATCATCTATTTCTTCGAGCTTTATGCAACGGGAAAGGATATGGGAACGGGCGAAAGGCTTCTCACGGCGTTTTTTGCATCCTGTACGGCGAGAACCGCAGGGTTCAATACCATTGACGTAGCAGCTATGGCAGACGGCTCCAAGCTCGTTACAATACTCCTCATGTTCATCGGCGGCAGCCCGGGCTCCACCGCGGGCGGTATCAAAACAACAACTATTGTCGTTATGATTCTTCAAACGCTTGCAGGCGTTACACATCGCCAATACGTTGGCGTATTCGGCAGAAGGCTTGATAACGATTCGCTCCAAAAAGCAACGTCCGTCCTCTTTACGAATCTTACGCTTGCAATAGGCGGCGTTATCGTTATCTGCATAACGCAAAGCTCGCTTGGGCTTGTGGACGTTATGTTCGAAGCCTTCTCCGCGATAGGCACTGTAGGTATGACGACGGGTATCACGCGGTCGCTTGGCACGGTTTCGCGTTACGTTATAATATTCCTTATGTACCTTGGGCGAATAGGAAGCGTTTCGTTCGCTCTTGCCCTTATGGAACGCAGAACGAGGGCGGCAATACTCCCACCCGAAGAAAAAATAGTAATCGGTTAAAACAAGGAAGGTGTAATTTATGAAATCATTTTTGATAATAGGTATGGGTTCCTTCGGCCACCACCTCTGCCGCAAGCTTTGCGAGCAGAAATGTGAGATTATGATAGTTGATGAACGCGCGGAAGCGCTGGAGGATATGCTCCCATATGTCACAAGCGCGAAAATAGGCGATTGCACAAACGTTGATGTGCTTAAATCCTTCGGTATCGACCATTTCGATGCTTGCTTTGTTTGCGTAGCATCAAAATTTCAGGATAGCCTTGAAATCACAAGCTTGCTTAAAGAGCTCGACGCAAAAAAAGTGTTCAGCAAAGCGGAAGAAGACCTTCAGGCAAAATTCTTGCTACGCAATGGCGCGGATGAAGTAATATATCCCGAACGCGACTCCGCGATAAAGATAGCTCTTCGCGAAAGCTATGACAATATCTTCGACTGCATAGAGCTTACGAAGGACTACGCGATATACGAAATACAGCCTCTGAAAAAGTGGCTCGGCAAGAGCATTAAAGAGCTTAACTTCCGCTCCCGCTATAACCTCAATATCCTTGCCATTAAAAAAGGTGACACGATGCTCCCGCTTCCAACCCCGGATTACACTTTTAAAGAGGACGAGCATACCCTTGTATTCGGCAAAACCGAAGATATTTATAAAATCATAAAATAATCCAAAAAAACTAAAAAAACTTTCAAAAATCTCTTGACACGGCAGGTTCATTATGCTATAATAATTCCTGCCGATGGCAAGAGTAACATATGTCTGGGTGTGGCGCAGCTGGTAGCGCGCTACCTTGGGGTGGTAGAGGCCGCAAGTTCAAGTCTTGTCACTCAGACCAAAAATCGGAGGTTCAACCGAACCTCCGATTTTCTTTATTTTACGGGCTTTTTCGGGCTTTTTTGTGATTGCACCACCTCGAAAACGTCCGCTATTTTTTTGCTCAAAATCGGCTCAAAATCGGGCACGACCACATGTTTGACCACATTTGTCACAAAAAAGCCATATGCCATAAGGGTTTTCGGCACTTTATGATTTTTATTTTATACAAAATGACGGCGGTTCTCTGCTCTTGAGAACCGCCGTTTTAAGTTTTAAGGTTGACTTTTTCTTTGATTACTGCAACGCTTTATGCGTCAAACACCAAAAGACCACTATCATCATCGTACCACGCTTCTTTGCCACAGTCTTCACATACATAAACAGTTTTAGCATATCCTTCGCCTATGCACATATGACCACCGCAGCAAGGACATTCAGTCTGAAAAGATGCTTGAATATCTGCTTCCTCTTCGGATAGTATGTTAGCATCTGTTACATCATTTAAGTAACCGCACTTCGCACAGGTCCAAGTGCCTAATAATGTGCTAAACCCTTTTTGCCTGTTAAGTTCAGCATCACACCCATCGCAATACCAAACTATATCGCCTTCTCTCCTAAGTGTGCTTGCTGCTGTATTTTCGCTGTTGGCAGTTTTGATATTATCAACTCCCCCTTCATTATCAGGTGGCAAAACATTAAGACCAGTAGTGTTCGTTTCCTCATCGCCAGAAGCAGCCACAGCAACACAAACCGCTCCGACCACAGCTGCTGCTACACCTACGACCTTCCCGACAGTTATAAGCCACTCCTTCGCTTTTTCACGACGTCGTTGTCTGCAATCAGCACATAATGTAGCCTCGGGATCCGGAATTATCTTTCCACAATCAGAGCAAATCCCTTTTACATTTTCAAAGGTTGTGTCATTTTCATAACCACAGTTTCTGCAGATATGCTTTACAGCGTTACAGTCAAACCCTTCTTGGTTATTAAGGTATGTCTGACACTCATCGCAGAACCAAAAAACGTAATTATCCTCGAATTCATCGGCAGACAGCTTATATCCACAATCTTCACAATTCCATACCGTAGATTTCTTATCTATTGTCATTTTACCGTTTTGACACGCTGGACAAAACATCCATTTCTTGATTTTGCGTATATAAGCATAAGTAAGACGATCTATAATACTTTTTGTAGTCTTTTTTTCTTTTTCCATGCCCTTCCTCCTTTATGCAGCTAAGCCTTTTGTATATGAATTAACAATTGTTTGATTTGGCAGTAAATCAATGCCTAAGATGATTGCTTGTGCTGCTTTTTCTGCAGAGTGATGCCGACCTTCAGGCAAATTTCTAATATGCTGCTCAACATTATAAGGACTTGTAGGAGCGGTATACATACGAACATTTTCGGTGCTCCCTGCAATAACATTCTCAACTGTCAAAGAATTTATTCCCGAAGGAGCGCACTTTGCGTCTGCTTCAAATCTCTTCAGAAATTCCAAAACCGCATCTTTGTTTTTTACACAAATAATAAGTCCAGTGATAGCAATAATGCTAATGCCAGCAGCGATTATTTCTTTTTTGTGCTTCTTTAACCATCTCTGGACCTTTGCTTCTTGGGGTTCTGCTATAATGATTTCGGTTTCGTTCATTGTTATGTGTCCTCCTTAGAAGAATTCAAAGCATCTATCATTTTTTGAAATGCTTCAATCTGTATTTGATCCGCTTTTATTTGAATATCAAGTTGCTTGATATTTTCTCGTTTGCTTTCAATAGAAGCTGTCCGAGCGTCTATTTCGGATTGCAAAAACTTAATAATATCGGCATCTGATATCCGAGCCTTCTTCAATTGTTCTACATCTATTATCTTTTGAGCGATTAATCCTCCAACCATCATGGTTGAAAAAACCGCTGTCGATGCTATAGATGCATACTTGGGTGATGACTTAAGAAAAGCTTGCAAGGCAGACTCATATACAATGTGCCCACCTTTTTTTGATTCGATTGTTGCTTCAAGTTTTTTATCGCGAATCCATCTACGTACTGTTTCTGGATTTGTGTTTAACATATCCGCGATTTCTTTGACGCTATACGTTTTCATTACCATCACCGCCTTTTCGATAGTAGTATATCACATCAAAGCTTATTTGTCAATACATTTGTAGTATTATATTTGTTTAATGCTACATTTTTGGTGTATCAAATGTAAAAGGTAGGATTTAGCCCAAACCCTACCTTTCAATTTATTCTCAACACTCCACCGCGACCTTAATAACTCCATCGCGCTTATTTTCAAAAAGCTCATACGCCTCGTCGATCTTCGCAAGCGGATAGGTATGCGTAATCAGCGGCTCGGTATCGAGCTTGCCCTCGGCAATTAGCTTCAGCGTTTCCTCACAATCACAACCGTCAACGCCACCGGTCTTAAAGGTCAGATTCTTGCCGTACATGTCGGGCAGAGGCAAGGTCTGCGCCTTGTCGTAAAGCGCCACCACCGTGACGATCGCATTCGGGCGAGCGCACTGCCATGCAAGCTCAAAGGTGTTCTCTGCTCCGGCTACTTCAAGCACCACGTCCGCACCGCCGTGATCGCTGTTCTCATAAACAAAATCAAGGCACTCTTCAGGCGTAACAGTCAGCACATCGGGATAGTGCTCGTTCACAAACTTGATACGGTTATCATCCTTCTCGCACACAATAATGCGCTTGGGATTCTTCAGCATCACGCAAAGTAGCGTGCAGATTCCTGTGGGGCCTGCTCCGATGATGAGAACGGTATCGTCCTCGGTTATCTCGGAGATCTTCGCCGCCCAATAGCCTGTGGCGAGTACGTCCCCCACAAGCAGGGCTTGTCTGTCGGTCACAGTATCGGGAATCTTGTTTAAGCCTTGATCCGCAAACGGCACGCGAACGTACTCTGCCTGACCGCCATCGATGCGGCAACCGAGAGCCCAACCGCCGTTTTTGTCGGTGCAGTTGTTGACGAAGCCCTTCTCGCAGAAGAAGCACTCGCCGCAGAAGGTTTCCACGTTAACCGTAACTCTGTCGCCGGGCTTTACGTTCGTAACCGCAGAGCCGACCTCTTCCACGATGCCGACCATCTCGTGACCGACCGTAATTCCCTCCACCGCTCTCGGCACGCTGCCGTGCTTTATGTGCAAATCGCTCGAGCAGATGCTCGCAAGCGTGACCTTAACGATAGCATCCCTCTCGTGCTGTATCGTTGGCTTTGGTTTCTCAACCAAGCCGAATTTTCCTTTTGATATGTATGTGTAGGTTAGCATAATTCTCTCCGTAATTGTTTATTACCTAATTATACCACAAAACTCGTCCTCTTTCAACCGCATTATGTGAACACGCGAGATCCGTATTGAAATTTTCACATTTTTGTGGTATAATGTATCTACAAGCCTCGGTTTGAATATTTTTATCGGAGTGTGCTGTTTGAAAAACACCAACTTTTTGGAGATTGTACTGTAAACGAGAGGTTTGCAAATACATTCTCGGCAATCCTCTCGTACTTTGAGCGTCAAAATTATGAAAGGATTAAAAATGAAAAATATGACGATACGTTTAGAAACAGAAAAAGACTACAGAGCAGTAGAAGAACTCACACGCGAGGCGTTTTGGAACATCTATAAACCGGGCGCAGACGAACACTATTTCGTTCATATGATGCGTAATCATCCCGATTTTATCCCCGAGCTGGCATTCGTGCTTGAGAAGGACGGCGAGATCATCGGCAACATCATGTACACCAAGGCGTGGATTGAGGATGAAAACGGCAAGCGCAAGGAGATACTTTCCTTCGGGCCGCTTTGCGTTGCTCCCGAATATCAAAGGCAAAACCTCTCGTTTTTTAGTTAACACAACAATTTTTAACATTTACTGTATTATGACCATCCATATTTAATAATATAATATATAATATATCCCCAATTAAAAATGCCATGAAGAACTGCCCAACCTATAGATTGCCACCTTACATAAGATATTATCATAGCTAAAACAGCACCAAAGCCAACGCCTCTGCCCACATTTTCGGTAACATTTGTATTGTGAATATGATTATGTACCACATTATTCGTTCTTTTATTGCCGTAAATCAATTCATCAATGCTAATTTCAAGCATATCGGCAATTTTATGAAGAGTATCTATGTCCGGTTGTGTCTTACCCGTTTCCCAATTTGAGACAGCCTGCCTTGTGACATTTAAATTTTCAGCAAGTTCAGATTGACTAATATTTTTTTGCTCCCTAAATTTTTTAATATTTTTTTCTATCATAAAAATTGTCTCCTTTTATGTTTATTAATTTTATGTTTGTTAATAGTATAAGCATAAATTGCATAGAAATCAAGCAACATTACATTGCTTTTGCTCCAATAAACACGAAAAGCCCTTGCAAAACAAGGACTTTTGTGTTAGGGTGCAAAATTGTCGCCCCATTATGGCTCCCAATTCCCCTCTCGAACCAATGCCCCTTTCGAATCCATCTTTCTATGAGTTCACACAGCGATTTTGACCTATAGTTTTTCTAATCTTCTAACATTCAACATCTCACTTTGCTTCACAAATCATAGTATAACTATACTTTTTCTCTACAAATGTTTCGTTGAATTATTTTTCTAATTTGCTATAATAGAATTACAAAAGCGCTTTTGAATATATTTTGGGAGGACAAATATATGTCTATTGGATCTACCATCAAACATTTGCGTCGCGAAAAAGATATTACACAAGAACAACTTGCCGAATATCTGGGAATCACAGCACGGGCAATTTCTCAATGGGAATGTGAGCGAACCTTTCCCGACATCTATATGCTTCCTACAATTGCCGCATACTTTGATGTTTCAATTGATTACCTCTTTCTCTCGGATAAAGATGAATACGAGAAAGAAATCAAAGAATATGAAGCAAAATATTACGATCTTTGGCATAAAAACAAGCAACTCGCACTTTTGGATGTAATGAAAGAAGCAGTTTCTCGATATCCATCAGAGTATCGTTTACTCGTACGTTATCTAAATGTTATCGGTTGGTGTGCATCTGACCCTGATTACCCCCTTGCGATGAAAAATGATGCCATCTCAATTTATGAACGCATCAACTCGCACTGTACTGTTGACAGCATCCGTATATGGGCCAAAAAAATTATGGTTGACTATTACCAAAAGCTCAGTTCTATTGAGAATAGCGGAATTACCCTTTCCGATGCGGAGAAAATTCAAAGTGAAATGCCGTTAATGCAAAACACTCGCGATTATATGGCGTGTTTTTTGCACACTGATATGAAAAGACATACTTCAAGCCAAACAGCTATTGCAGAAATGTCATATTTAATGACCAATGTAATCTTTGGTGACTATGTATATAACCCGATTTATACACTTAATGAAAGAATTTATGCATTGGAAACCATTTTGAAAATCAACGATACACTCTACGAAAATGGTGGATATGGAAAAAATGCAGTTAATATGGCTTATGTAATGATGCGTCTCGGCTGTTTTTATCACGAAAACGGAGAAAAGGAAAAAGCACAAACACTTCTTCATAAAAGTCTTGCGCTTGCAAAAGAAATTGATGCAGCAAAAGATTCCCTTGTGTGTGAAAAAGGTCTGTTACAGGGCTTTTCTATCGAAAAAGAAAGAATTCCAAAACTAACTGCGACTTCCCTCACGGAGACACTTGAAAATTTTATTGTTCAACACAAAAAAATTGAGATATATACTTAAATCAATCGACAATAAGTTACACCTGTGACATCACAGGTCATTTCAGACTCCCCAATGTGTACGAACATAGCGAGGAGAACACGTTTGCCCTTGCCTTCTCCTTTGGGGAAGGGGGACGGCTGCGGTGGATGAGGTACAACTGAGCTTAGCTCCGTCTTTGCAAAGCACCGTGATTGTTGATCGTGGGGATTGATGAATCCAAATCGAGAGCAAAAAGAAAAACGAGAGTTCACAAAAACCTCTCGTTTTCTTTTTGGGCTCGTAAGACAAAAAGGTAACCCTGTCTATTCTTATTTACCAATAAACATCTGCGTCCAATAATTTCCGTCAGCAACATAACCCACGCCGATCTGCGTAAATGAAGTGCTCAAAATATTTGCACGGTGACCCGAGGAATTCATCCACGCATTCACAACAGCCTGCGGGCTTCTCTGTCCTCGCGCTATATTTTCCCCCGCGCTTCTGTATGTGATACCAAAATTCTTCATCATCTGAAAAGGCGTCCCGTATACGGGGCTTGTGTGAGAAAAATATCTGTTATCTTTCATATCCTGTGACTTATAGCGCGCAACGCGGCTTAATTCCCAGTTATATGTAAGCTCCTTCAATCCGTTCTGAACTCTGATCTCATTCACGAGTCTGACGACCTCTTTTTCATAGCTTAAAACCGAGGAGTCGGTTGTAGGTATCGTTAAAACTTGACCCGGATAGATCAAGTTAGGATTAGATATCTGCGGATTGGCCGCCTTGATCTCACTTAACCCCACTTGATATTTTACGGCGATTTTCCACATAGAATCGCCCGATACTACCGTGTGAGTAGTAGCCGCCGATATGCTTATCACAAACACACTGACGCTCATTAAAGCACTCAGCACAAAAACAAACAGCTTTTTCATCTGTTGCACCTCCACATATTAATTTGAAAACATAACATTATCAACTTCGAATCATATGTCATCTTTCACATATATTATAACAAATTTTTCACTATAATTCAAATGTAAGTTCCAGAAACATTCCCGATTTAAGGGAACACTTTAGAAAGATAAAAAAAGCCGGTATGCTGTCGCGTGATACCATATGCCTTTGGGGAGTAAATGCCGATCCTTCGGAGCGAACAGAAAAAAGCAGGTCTTCTTTTGCGCAAAGCGCAACATCATTTGTGCAATTCACAGCTCGTTCATTTGGCCATTGCTGAAATTGATGGATTTGAAAATTATGCGGATGAAGAAAATGTATTTGATTGGATCCTATATTTGAAAAATAGTATAAAGCCGATGGAAATTTTGTTGCTGACCGTGTGGATGAAAAAAATAATTCTATTGAACTTTCATTTAATTTGCATCCTAATTATTCGGGGAATGAATATATTAAGGAAGCAACAATTGAAGTACTTCATTACCTTTTTCAAATAGGATTTGCATATGTTTTGTGCGGATATGATGAAGGTAATAAAAAATCAAGACGAGTTATTGAAAAAATCGGATTTAAAGAGCACTCAGTAATACAGAATTCGTGGAATAAGAACGGTCTTCCAATTACAACTTATACTTGTATCTTATCAAAAAAGATTTTTATGAGCTCTATGAAGAAAAATTTATAATCAAACATCAATATTAAAACTGGAAAATCATTGTTGCTAATAAAAAAGGTCAAATATTTTGCATATGTTGCAATAGCTATGAGGATGGCGCGTCCAACGACCCCGGCAACGTTCAGACTCCTCTATTCTCTGCGAACACATCGAGGGCGACACGCTTGCAGCTAGCGGATTTATTCTTCTCTCGCTAAAGCTCGCTCGAAAAATCCGACCGCTAAGCTTTTGCATCGTAAAAACAACCGTTCAGGTTGTTTTTACTCGCAAACTAACCAACTGAGCTTAGCTCATTCTTTGCAAAGCACCTGA
>JAGATA010000037.1 GCA_017621475.1 Clostridia bacterium | reverse complement strand
TTCGAGTTGAGCGTGCTTGCACGCGATTGTTTGAGATTTGCCCTTCGAGCTATTTATAGCGAGAATTTAACTGAATAATAATTTAGAACTTGCTTTAAAAGGGTATAGATACATTCTCTTTTAAGCTTATACGCAATATGTGGTTCAAGTCTACACACGCCGATAAAGCCGGCGTTAGGCTTTTTGCTTCTTTTTGTCACTTTTTCTTTCAAAAAGAAAAAGTGAGTATTGAGTATAGTAAATAATTCGTTAAAACGATTTATCGTTTTAACTCCTCTTTTCTTTAAATAAGAATAAGTTGAACTCCTTATATAAACATTTTAGGCTGCTTTTTTAAGAAAAGCGGCAGAAAGGATATAAAAAATGAAAGCTACGTTTGAAAAAGAAGCTCTCTTGCTTGCCATCACACGCTCGCTCGGCTGCGTTGCGGAAAAGATGACAAGCGTAATAGAAGGCATTTTCATCAATACCGTAGGCGATGACAGATGCCAGGTCTGCGCTTACGATATTGAAAAAGGTATCAAAACAGAAATAAACGCGGTGGTCCACGACCCCGGCAGCCTTGTTATCAACGGCGCAAAGCTTGCGTCCATCGTAAAATATATGCCCGCAGAGGTAACACTTGAAACGGGTGACAATAATATCGTAACGGTTGCCTCCGGCAGATCCAAGTTCCAGCTACATTATCTTCCCGGCAGCGAATTTCCCAAAATTCCCGAATTTATGCCAGAAAGACATTTCTCTCTCCCGCAGAATATGCTCCGCAAGATAATCAACCAGACTGCGTTTGCAATTTCCAACGACGAAACTCGCCCGGCTCTCACAGGTCTTTATATAGAGATCAACTCCGATAAAATAAAAGCGGTTGCGTGCGATGGCTTCCGCCTTGCAGTGCGCGAAATACTTACAAAAACAGAAATATACTCCAAAACGGGCGAAGAAGAGCTTTACTTCATCATCCCCGGCAAGACAATAACAGAGCTTTTGCGCTTGCTTGAAGATAAAGAAGAACCTATCAAGTTCAGCCTTACCAGAAAACACATCATTTTCTCCCTTAAAATGAAATACGGTTCCGAGGAAAAAGAAACAATTATGTTCTCCCGCCTCGTTGACGCAAACTATATAGAATACGAAAGATTTTATCCGAAAGAATGCAAGACGTTCGTAACGGTAGAGCGCGATGCACTTGAAGACGCACTTGAACGTGCTTCCCTTGTAACGGAGGACAGAGTTCAGGGTCAGGTTAAGAGCGCCGTTAAATTTAATTTCACAAACGGACTTCTTAACGTTTCCGCAATCTCCATTAACGGTAAATTCTTTGATGAAATTCCGATCGAAAAGACGGGTGACGACCTTGTTATCGGCTTCCCCTGTAAATACCTTATCGAAATCTTGCGCAGTACGGACCAGCCCATGCTCAAGCTCTCCCTTACATCCGCGCTTATGAGCATGGTTATCGAGGGTGAAAGCGAAAGCGGAGATTCCAAGTTCCTTTACCTTGCACTCCCCGTTAAGATGAGAGAAAACTAAATTATGTACCTTGAAAGTGCTGTTTTTGAAAATTTCAGAAACATAGATAAATTTTCCTGCGAGCTTGTGAACGGCGTAAACATTTTTTACGGCAACAACGCACAGGGAAAAACAAACGTCCTCGAAGGAATCTATCTTTTTGCCGGCGGAAAGAGCTTCCGCCACGCAAAAGAGCGCGATATGATATGCTTTGAAAAGGAAAACGCAAGACTTTCCATCTCTTACGTTACGGCGGAACGCCAAAATAAAATGGAGCTTCGTCTTTCACGCGGAGTTAAGAAGCAAATGCTCAAAAACGGCGTGAAAATTTTGAAATCTTCCGAATTTATCGGGAATTTTAAAGCGGTTTTGTTTTTTCCCGACCACCTCGGCATCGTTAAAAACGAGCCATCCATCCGCCGTAATTTTATAGACAGCGCTATTTCGCAGATAAGCCCATCCTACCTTGCAAACCTTATGGAATACGCAAAGATATTGGAGCAAAGAAACGCGCTTCTTAAAAATTATATGAGCTACGGCACGTCGTTCGATATGACCTTTTCCATACTTTCGGAAAAGCTTGCCGTGTGCGCGGCGAAAATAACCGCCGTGCGCGCGAAATACCTTGAAAGGCTTTCCGAAATAGTTGACATTTGCCTTAAAGATATGACGGGCAGCGCGGAGCAGGTTTCTTTTGAATATATAACGAGCATAAGCGCAAGACCGGGCGAAGAACTTTTTGATATTTCCAAAAACGAACAAAGATACAGGCGCGCACTTTCGGTAAATGCGGAAAAAGAAAAAATTCTCGGCGTAACGCTTTCGGGATCCCACAAGGATGATTTTGAAATAAAACTCAACGGTCACGCGGCAAAGCTCTTCTGCTCTCAGGGGCAGCAGCGCAGTATAGCTCTTGCAATGAAGCTTGCCGAGGGCGAGATATCAAGGGAAAAAAGCGGCGAGATGCCCGTGTTCCTATTTGACGACGTACTTTCGGAGCTTGATTCCGAGAGAAAAAATTATATTCTTTCCAAGCTTGCGGACAGGCAGGTTATAATCACCTCCTGCGCGGAGAGCGATTTTGATAAATTTATTGCAAACGCTTCACAGAAAATTTATGTCGAAAACGGAACGTTTTCTTATAGATAAAATTAAACTTTTTCTTGTTTAAAGAAAAAGTTGTAAAAATATAAAAAACCGTTCCGGTTTATCGCTATCGAAACTTGCAAAAAACGCACGCAATCTCATAGAGCGAACAAATCTATTGCCATTTTTATTACGCCAAAAATTAAAAATGCAACAAAATTCAAATTCTGCGAATTTGAAGGCGTAACGCGGAGATCATTCGAGTTCTGATTTTATTTTTAAACCGCGTGATAACTAAAGCAAAAATTTTAATTAAAAATATCACGCGCCTCAATGAAAGTCAGAATTTGCTTCCCGACGTTCGAGTTGAGCGTGCTTGCACGCGAGTGTCTGAGAACGAAAAATGTAGTTCAAGTCCGCACAAGCAGATAAAGCAAAGGGCTTTTTGCTTCTTTTTGTCACTTTTTCTTTCAAAAAGAAAAAGTGAATAAAATAACCTTGAAAGAAAGATTTTTCATATTGACTTTCTTTCGGAAAGGTCAAATATGAAAAATATGTACCTACACATCGGCAACAACAAGATCGTGCGCACGCGCGACGTTATCGGCATCTTCGATGCGGATACGGCAACGGTTTCCAAAACTACGCGCGCGTACCTTTCCGAAAAGGAGAAAAAAGGCGCTCTTACCACGGCAACGGATGAAGTTCCGCGTGCTTTCGTCCTTTACGGAGATAAAAACAACGAAAACATATGCTTTTCGCTTCTTTCTGCAAAGACTTTGGTCCGCAGAAACGAAACGGAAAACGATAAATGAAAAGATAAGGGGCTTTGAACCCTATCTTTTGAAAGGAATAAAAAATGGCAGAAGAAAAACACGTTTATGAAGACGAGCAAATACAAGTGCTCGAAGGTCTTGAACCTGTAAGAAAACGCCCCGGTATGTATATCGGCTCCACCTCGGCGCGCGGTCTGCATCACCTTGTTTACGAAATCGTCGATAACTCCATCGACGAAGCTATGGCAGGAGAATGTAATAAAATAGAGGTTACTTTCCACGCCGACGGCAGCGTTTCCATTCAAGATAACGGACGCGGTATCCCCGGCGGTATAAACGAAAAAACGGGTATTCCCACGCTTGAAGTAGTTTTCACGGTGCTCCACGCGGGCGGTAAATTCGGCGGAGAGGGTTATAAATTCTCCGGCGGTCTGCACGGCGTTGGTGCGTCGGTAGTAAACGCGCTTTCCGAATGGACAGAGGTCGAAAACTGTCACGAAGGTCAGATGTACACGGAAAGATTTGAACGCGGCAGAGTTGTTCGTCCTTTCTGCAACGTTGGAGAATGCGGAGAACGCCACGGTCTTTACGTGCGCTTTAAGCCGGACCCGGAGATCTTCCGCGAAACGACAGAATTTGATTATACAACTATCCTCAACCGTATGAGAGAGCAATCATTCCTTAATGCGGGAATTAAAATAGTTGTAACGGACGCCCGCGGCGAAGAGCTTGTTGTAAAAGAGCTTTATTACGAGGGCGGTATAAAGAGCTTTGTAGAGCACCTTAACGAAATAAAGCACGGCGCGGTGCTCCACGACGTTATATTTATGAAAGCGGAAGCTGCGGATAAAACGGCGGAGATCGCTATCCAGTATAACGATAGCTACAATGAAACTCTTATGACTTTTGCAAACAACATCAATACAGTCGAGGGCGGTACGCACGAGCTCGGCTTCAAGATGGCTATAACGAGAGTTATAAACGATTTTGCAAGAAAGAAAAATATACTTAAAGATTCCGATAAGGCACTTACGGGTGAGGACGTGCGCGAAGGTCTTTGCGCCGTTGTTTCCGTAAAACTGCGCGAGGCTCAGTTTGAGGGTCAGACAAAAGCAAAACTCGGTAACTCCGAAATGAGAGGCTTTGTGGATTCTCTCGTTTCCTCCAAGCTTTCCGAATTTTTCGAGGAAAATCCGAGTGTTGCTAAAAATATAATAGAAAAATCCCTCGCGGCTTCCCGTGCAAGAGAAGCGGCGAGAAAGGCGCGCGAGCTTACAAGAAGAAAAGGCGCGCTTGAGGGCGGCGGTCTTCCCGGCAAGCTTGCCGACTGCCACGAAAAGAACGTAGAGCTTACAGAGCTTTATCTTGTCGAAGGTAACTCCGCAGGCGGTTCCGCAAAGGACGGACGCGACAGCCATTTCCAGGCTATCCTTCCCTTGCGCGGTAAGGTTCTTAACGTAGAAAAGAGCAGACTTGATAAAGTTTATGCAAATACCAGCCTTATTCCGATCATTCAGGCGCTCGGTTGCGGCATCGGCGAAGAATTTGATGCTTCAAAACTTCGTTATGGTAAAATTATCATTATGGCCGACGCCGACGTGGACGGTTCTCACATTCAGATACTTCTTCTTACTTTCTTCTTCAGACACATGAGAAAGCTTATAGAGGACGGCCACGTTTACCTTGCACAGCCTCCGCTTTTCAAGGTTTATAAGGGCAAGCAGGTTCGCTATGCCTTCTCCGACGACCAGAGAGATATGTACCTCTCCGAGCTTGGAAACGGTGCGCAGGCGGAACGCTACAAAGGTCTTGGCGAAATGGACCCTGAACAGCTTTGGGAGACAACAATGGACCCCGAAACAAGAACGCTTTTGCGTGTTGATATAGAAAACGCTATGGCTTGCGACGAAATGTTCAGCATACTTATGGGCGACAAGGTAGAACCTCGCCGCGACTTTATCGAACAGAACGCGAAATACGCGGTAAACCTCGATATTTAATGAATGGACGGTAAAAAAATGGAACATAAAGACATATCATATCAGAACCAGAAGATAGTCGATATACCAATGGAGAAGCGCGTTAAAACGGCGTTTATCGAATACGCGATGAGCGTTATAGTGGCGCGCGCCCTCCCCGACGTGCGCGACGGTCTTAAACCCGTACACAGAAGAATTCTTTACGCTATGTACGAGGATAAGCTCACGTTTGACCGCCCGTTCTGCAAATCCGCAACGACGGTCGGTAACGTGCTCGGCCGTTACCATCCCCATGGCGACGCGGCTGTATATGACTCTATGGTAAGACTTGCACAGCCCTTTAATATGAGATACACTCTTATAGAGGGCCACGGTAACTTCGGTAACGTCGATGGTGACGGCGCCGCTGCATACCGTTATACCGAGGCGAGAATGAGCAAAATAGCAAACGCTATGCTTACGGACATCGAAAAAGAAGTAGTTCCTTTCTCGCCCAACTTCGATAACAGACTCCGCGAGCCGGATGTGCTTCCCGCACGCTTCCCCAACCTTCTTGTAAACGGCTCCGTTGGTATTGCCGTTGGTATGGCGACAAACGTGCCGCCCCACAACCTCGGCGAGGTTATAGACGGCACTCTCCACCTTATTAAAAACCCCGATGCGACCGTTGCGGATCTTATGACGTTCATCAAGGGTCCCGACTTCCCTACAAACGGTATTATTTGCGGAACTTCCGGTATTTACAACGCATACAGAACCGGCAGAGGCAGAATTATTGTTCGCGCCCGCGCAACAGTTGAAGAAGACAAGCGCCGCATCGTAATTACTGAAATTCCCTATCAGGTAAATAAGAGCATGCTTGTTGAAAGCATGGCAAACCTTGTTAAGGATAAAAAAATAGAAGGTATTACCGACATCCGCGACGAATCCGGCAAAGCAGGCATGAAGATCGTGGTAGATTTCAGACGCGACGCAAACGGCGCTGTGATACTTAATCAGCTTTATAAATATACACAGCTCCAGGATACGTGCGCCGTTAATATGATAGCGCTTGTAAACGGTGAGCCAAAGCTCCTCGGTCTTAAAGAGATACTTGAGCATTACATTAAACACCAGGAAAACGTAGTACGCCGCAGAACGGAATACGACCTTGAAAAGACCCGCGCGAGAGTGCACATACTCGAAGGCTTGAAGATAGCTATAGATAATATCGACGAGGTTATCAAGACCATCCGCGCATCGGCATCTGTTGCGGAAGCGAGAGACGCGCTCGTTGTACGCTTTAACCTTACACAGGTTCAGGCGCAGGCTATCGTTGATATGACACTCGGTAAGCTTTCCGGTCTTGAAAGAATCAAGGTTGAAGAAGAACTTGCCGCAAAACTTGCTCTTATAAAAGAGCTTGAAGAAATTCTTGCAAATGAATCTAAGCTCCTTGAAATAATCTCGAACGAGCTTCTTGAAATAAAAGAAAAATTCGCGGACGGCAGACGCACGGAAATTGCAGGCGCTATCGACGATATTATCGACGAAGACCTCATTGAAAAAGAGGAATGCGTTGTAACTATCACACGCGACGGCTACATCAAGCGTTCTTCCGCCTCCGTTTACTCCGCACAGCGCCGCGGCGGTAAAGGCATCCGCGGTATGAAGACAAAAGAAGAAGACTTTGTGGACGATATTATTGTAGTTCATTCTCATAGCTACCTGCTTATGTTTACGGACAGCGGCAAGGTATTTATGAAGAAGGTATATCAGATACCCGAATCCTCCAATATTTCCAAGGGTACGAACCTTGTAAACCTTATAAACCTTGAAAAAGGCGAAAAAGTAACTTCCGTTATTGCGATAAAGAGCTTTGAAGATAACGAATATTTCGTTATGGTAACGAAATACGGCGTTGTTAAGCGTGCAAACGTAAAAGATTTTGAGTTCCAGCGCAAGGGTGGCAAGATCGCTATGAACCTTGACGAAGGCGATAAGCTTGAATTCGTTAAGCACACGACGGGCGAAAACGATATTATCATCGCAACGCGCGAGGGTAAAGCGGTTCGCTTCCAGGAAAAAGAAGCGAGAGTAATGGGCAGAACGGCACGCGGTGTTCGCGGTATCAAGCTCAAAGGCGACGATTACGTTGTTGGCGTTGCCGTTGTAGATGAAGAAAAGATGCTTATTACCGTAACGGAAAAGGGTTACGGAAAGCGTAATGGATTTGACGGCTACACAGCTCACAGCCGCGGCACAACGGGCGTGCTTTGTCATAAACTTACCGATAAAACAGGTAATCTTGCGGGTATTGCAACCGTTTCCGAGGATGACGATATTATGATCATCACGAACGAGGGGATTCTCATTCGTATGCCTGTTTCAGACGTTAACGTGTACGACGGCAACTCCACGGTTGGTGTTCGCGTAATGCGTCTTAACGAGAATGCGGTTATTGTAAACTTCGCTGCAACCAAGTCCGAGGATAAAGAAGAAGAAGAGATAAACGCGGCTATAGAAGAGAGTGAAAAGGAAAGTATTTCTTCTCTTGAAGGTGCTTCCGCTTCTTCCGTAGTTGACGAAGACGAAATTTAAAATTAAAAAATAATTTTATTTGTAGGGACCGGCGTCCCCGACGGTCCGCAAAATGAGCGAAAATGATATTTTTATAAAAAACGTAATTTTTATGAAAAATCAAACAAAAGCGGGCGAACACGGTTCTCCCCTACGGTGAAAATTTTGAAATTTTATTAAAAAATCAAGATTTTTGAGAAAATTTTGATTAAAACGGGAGGCAAAACGCCTCCCCTACGATGAAAAATTTGAATTTTTATTAAAAATCTGCGATTTTTTGAAAAAACGCAAAAATATGATATTTTAACTCTTAACTATATTTTAAGGAGTATATATGGCAACAAAAGCAAAGAAAAAGACAGTTGTTTCTTCCGCTCCTATGGATGCGGAAGAAAAAAAGAAAGCGCTTGCCACAGCGCTTGCACAGATCGAAAAGGATTTCGGTAAAGGCACTATTATGAAGCTCGGCGATAACGCGCGTATGAACGTGCAGGGTGTGCCCACAGGCTCGCTTACGCTCGATCTTGCTCTCGGTATAGGCGGCGTTCCGCGCGGCAGAATCGTGGAAATTTTCGGACCCGAATCCTCGGGTAAAACAACGGTAGCTCTCCACATTGCGGCAGAGGTTCAAAAGCTCGGCGGTGAGGCTGCGTTTATCGACGCAGAACACGCGCTCGACCCTGTTTATGCAAAGGCTCTCGGTGTTGATATAGACAGACTCCTTGTTTCTCAGCCCGATAGCGGCGAGCAGGCTCTCGAAATTACGGAAGCACTTGTACGAAGCGGTGCTGTTGACGTTATCGTAGTTGACTCCGTTGCGGCTCTCGTTCCCCAGCAGGAAATAGACGGCGTTATGGGTTCCTCTCACGTTGGCTTGCAGGCGCGCCTTATGTCGCAGGCACTTCGTAAGCTCTCCGGCTCTATTGCAAAGACAAACAGCGTTGTTATCTTCATCAACCAGCTCCGCGAAAAGGTCGGCGTTATGTACGGCAACCCCGAAACGACACCCGGCGGCAGAGCACTCAAATTCTATGCTTCCGTGCGTATCGATGTTCGCAAAACGGAAACGCTCAAACAGGGCGGCGAAATGTACGGTAACAGAGTTAAATGCAAGGTTGTTAAAAACAAGGTTGCTCCCCCATTCAAAATGGCTGAATTTGATATTATCTACGGCAAGGGTATTTCTAAGTCGGGTGAGATAGTTGACATTGGTATAGACCTTGGCATAGTTCAGAAGAGCGGTTCTTGGTTCTCTTACAACGGCGAACGCATCGGTCAGGGTAAGGAAAACGCTAAAAATTATATAGAATCCGACCCCGCACTCCTTGCGGAGATAGAGGAAAAGATCAAAGCTCAGAAGGATAAGATCGACCTTACTTCGGGCGACGCTTATTCTCTTGATGATGACGATGATCTTCCCCCCGATGAAGATTTCGATATGGAAGACAGCGACGAAGACAAGGAAAACCTCGATCTTCGCATACTCGACGTTTCCGCGGACGATTGATAGATGAAAATTTTGCTTTATGCAGTGAACCCTATCTCGGGCGGAGAGGAAACGGAGCTTTGCTTTGAACTTTCCGACGGCGAACATATTGAGAAAAAAAAGCTTGTAATTACGGCAGAAATGTTTTTTGAATTGTGTTTTCCACATTTTCCTTGTGGAAAAGTGGAAATATCCTGTGGAAAACTCGATGAGATAGAATATCTTGCGGAAAAGACCGCGGCGATAAAGAGAGGACTTTATATCCTCTCTTTTGCTGATAATACGAAGAAAAGTCTTGTAAGAAAGCTTATAATGAAAGGTTTTTCAAAGGAGATAGCGACAGAGGCGGCAGATAACCTTGAAAAAACGGGTTATATTAACGAAGCGGAGGCGGCAAAAACGCTTTCTCGCGATATGGCTGAGAAAAAACTCTACGGTGCGCGAAGAATTTCCGCTGCGCTTTACGAAAAAGGATTTTCTCAAAGTTCTGTCCAAGCTGCAATGGATGAACTCGACTTGGATTTCCACATAATTTGTGGAAAACGCATTGAAGCTATGGGCGGAAAAGCTCTTTTTGCCGATAAAGCACAAAAGCAAAAAGCCGTTGCATCTCTTATGCGCTACGGCTTTTCATACGACGATATAAGAGAAGGCTTAAAGCTTTTGAAAAAATAATACAAAGGCTTGCGCCGTGACATAAAAATAAACATTAAAAAACTTTCATTTGAAAGGAAACACTTTTATGCTTAAAAAGAAATGGTTTCTTTATTTGACCGAATTTTTTTCCGGAATGTCAGTTATGGCGATAGAGCTGGGCGCAAGCCGCTTGCTCGCACCTTACTTCTCCTCCTCGCAGATCGTTTGGACGATCATAATCGGCACGATTATGATCGCTATGGCACTCGGCAACATATGGGGCGGCCGTTTGGCGGATAAAAACCCCTCCCCCGATAAGATGTACTTCCGCATACTTATAGTTGCTGTTTGGACTGCGGCTATACCCTTGCTCGGAAAATACGTTATAGCAGGTGTTTCCCTGCTTCTTGCGATGCTCGTGGGGCAAAACTTTTTGATATGGGCATCTCTCGTATCCTGTCTGCTTCTTTTCGTGTTCCCTCTTATGATGCTTGGCAGCGTTTCACCTGCGCTTGTAAAATATGCCGTTACAAGCCTTGATGAAAACGGCAAGACCGTCGGCGAACTCAACGCGCTCAATACGATAGGTTCTATCATCGGCACGTTTACCCCTACTTTTATAACTATACCTGCTGTGGGTACTTCTTGGACTTTCATAATTTTTGCGGCGATACTCCTTATAATCGCGCTTGTTTACTTCATAAGCGCGAGAAAAAGCCTTGTTAAAGTTGCGGTAACTGCTTGCCTTGCGGTTGTATTTTCCGTTTTCGGCTCTTTTTCGGGCTTTGCGTTCTGGCAGGAGGCAGGAACAACGCTTTATGAGGATGAATCTATATATAATTATCTTCAGGTAACAGAGGACGAGGAAAAGGTTCGCCTTTCCACAAACGTGCTTTTCGGCGTTCAATCCGTAACGCAAAAGGATGGATCTCTTACGGGGATGTATTACGATTACGCGCTTGCCGCACCTTATATGGCGGGGGTAAATCAGAAGGATGAGCTTAAAATACTTATTCTCGGTATGGGAACGGGCACATATGCTATGCAGTGCTACAGATATTTTGATAATACCGTTATGGAGGGCGTGGAGATCGACAAAAAGATAATAGACCTTGCTTACGAAAGATTTGGTCTTTTGGAAAATGAGCGCATCTCCTGTGTGGAATTTGACGGCAGAGCTTTTCTTCGCGGTGCGGAAAAATACGACGTTATTATGGTCGATGCCTATAGGGATATAACAATTCCCTTTCAAATGTCCAGCGCGGAGTTTTTTACCGAGGTAAAGGAACATCTTACCGAGGACGGCGTTATGATAGTGAACCTTAATATGCGCTCCGATTCCGAAGGCTCGATAAACGAATATCTTTGTGATACTGTTGCATCCGTTTTCGATGTGGTATATACGGCAAATTGCGCAGGCAATATGGAGGTTTTTGCCTCCCAAAACGCGGATATGGTAAAGATATTTAAGGAAAATTACGTTTCCAATAACCCGGAGCTTACGTCTATGATGGCTACGGTGGATTTAAAGCTTGCTCTTTATGAGGGCGGCGAGCTTATTCTTACGGATGATAAAGCGCCCGTGGAGCTTCTGGGAATGCAGGTTATAGACGAAATAATTTCCGATGAATTGGATTATTACAAAAATTTGTTCAAGGGAAAGACCTTTGAGGAAATTATAGATATGTTGAAATAAGAATCCTATATAAATTAAAAAATCCCGTGTAAAACGGGATTTTTTAATTGCTTGATTAGCAGAACCACCAAACGTTCCCCTTAAGGATAACGCAGATAAGGTCGATAAGCCACAAGAAAGGAATACCAACGATGATGAGAACGATGGAAAGAACGATGCCGAGAACATTGCCTGCAGCAACACTTCTGAGAACGCGGTAAACAGCCCAAACGATATCAATAGCAGGGATGCAAAGGATGAGTTTTACGAGCCAAGGAAGATTATCCATAGCTTTGATCAAATCTTTCATTGTATGTAGCCTCCATATAAAATTTAGGCGAATAACGCCTTTATTAAACTAATTATACTCTAATATTCGACAAAAATCAATATATTTTTTTCGATTTATTTACTGTTGTCAGTATATGATAACTAAATTTTAGTGATACAAAAAAAATGAACTCAAATATATTGAAATATAAAAGAAAATCGGTTATAATAACTATATATAAAGTTAAAAAATCCTATTGAATTATAAATAAGTAAAGGAGGATATGAATATGAACAGAATGTATGAAGGATGGAGAGGCTTCCAAAAAGGAACCTGGATGTCCGAAATAAACGTAAGAAGTTTCATAAAGCATAACTACACACCCTATGACGGTGATGAAAGCTTTCTCGAAGGTCCCACGCAGAACACTGTAGACCTTTGGGCGCAGGTAATGGATCTTACAAAAAAAGAAAGAGAAGCAGGCGGCGTTCTGGATATGGATACAAAGGTTGTTTCCACCATCACCTCCCACGGTCCCGGATATCTTGATAAGGACAAAGAAAAGATTGTAGGCTTCCAGACGGATAAGCCTTTTAAGAGAGCGCTTCACACATACGGCGGTATACGTATGGCAGAGAAGGCTTGCTCCGATAACGGTTATAAAGTTGACCCCGAAATAAGTGAAATTTTCACCGTTCACAGAAAAACTCACAACGCAGGCGTATTTGACGTTTACACCCCAGAAATGCGCGCTTGCCGTTCCAGCCATATTATCACGGGTCTTCCCGATGCATACGGCAGAGGCAGAATTATCGGCGACTACCGCAGAGTTGCCCTCTACGGTATAGACAGACTTATCGAAGACAAAAAGGAACAGAAGGTTACAACTCGTTCCGCTATGTACGACGATATTATCAGACTCAGAGAAGAGCTTGCGGAGCAGATCCGTGCGCTTGAACAGCTTAAAGAAATGGCTGCTTCCTACGGTTTTGATATTTCCCAGCCCGCAAAAGATACCAAAGAAGCTATTCAGTGGCTCTACTTCGGTTATCTCGGCGCGGTAAAAGAACAGAACGGTGCCGCTATGTCACTTGGACGTACTTCCACATTCCTTGATATTTACGCTGAAAGAGATATTGCGGAAGGCACGTATACCGAAAAAGAAATACAGGAGCTTGTTGACCACTTCATTATGAAGCTCCGCCTTGTAAAATTTGCGCGCACACCCGAATATAATTCCCTTTTCTCCGGTGACCCCCAGTGGGTAACGGAATCCATCGGCGGTGTTGCAATAGACGGACGCCATATGGTAACAAAGATGTCCTACCGTTACCTCCACACGCTCGAAAACCTCGGTGCGGCTCCCGAACCTAACCTTACGGTTCTTTGGTCCACAAAACTTCCGATGAATTTCAAGCGTTTCTGTGCAAAAACTTCTATCGAAACTTCTTCCGTTCAGTATGAAAATGACGACCTTATGAGAAATACACACGGTGATGACTATGCTATCGCTTGCTGTGTTTCCTCTATGAGACTCGGTAAAGAGATGCAGTTCTTCGGTGCCAGAGCAAACCTTGCAAAATGTTTGCTCTATGCCATCAACGGCGGTAGAGACGAAATTTCGGGCAAACAGGTCGCGCCCGAATATACGCCCATATACTCCGAATACCTCGATTACGATGAGGTTATGAAAAAATTCGATCAGATGATGGAATGGCTTGCAGAGGTTTATGTAAACACCCTCAATATCATCCATTATATGCATGATAAATATTGCTACGAAAAGCTCCAGATGGCTTTGCACGATAAAAACGTTACTCGTTGGTTTGCAACAGGTATTGCTGGTCTTTCCGTTGTTGCAGACTCTCTTTCCGCTATCAAATACGCGAAGGTTAAAGTTATACGCGATGAAACAGGTCTTGCAACGGATTATGAAGTTGAAGGAGACTTCCCGAAATACGGAAACGACGACGACAGAGTTGACTCTATCGCGCGCGAAATAGTCCATATGTTTATGGAACACATCAGAAAGAACCACACATACAGAAACGGTATTCCCACAACTTCTATCCTTACAATTACGTCCAACGTAGTTTACGGTAAGAACACGGGCTCCACACCCGACGGCAGAAAGAAAGGCGAAGCGTTTGCTCCCGGTGCTAACCCGATGCACAAGAGAGATACTCACGGTGCGGTTGCTTCTCTTGCTTCCGTTGCAAAGCTTCCTTTTATCGACGCGCAGGACGGTATCTCCAACACGTTCTCCATCATTCCCAGCGCTCTCGGTAAGGATGACCGGATCTTCGCGGGAGATATCGAGGTTGACCTCGATTGCAGCAACGGCGCTTGCTCCACACCAACACTTTTCGAAGGTCTTGATGACAAGCAATAATCTAAATATCAGGAGGTAATTATTATGCCAGCAACAAAAAACCAAGTAGATAACCTTGTAGCCCTTCTTGACGGCTACGCAGAAAAGGGCGGACATCACCTCAATGTAAACGTATTTACAAAAGAAACGCTCCTTGATGCACAGAAACACCCCGAAAAATATCCTCAGCTTACAGTAAGAGTAAGCGGATATGCGGTAAACTTTATCAAGCTTACAAAAGAACAGCAGGATGAAGTTATCTCAAGAACATTCCACAATAAGATTTAAGGTTTTTCCGATTATGGAAGGTTATATCCACTCCACAGAGAGCTTCGGAACGGTTGACGGCCCCGGTATAAGATATGTGGTATTTTTGCAAGGCTGCCCTTTGCGGTGCAAGTATTGCCACAATCCCGATACCTGGCAGGTCGGCATCGGAGAGAAGATCTCTGCGGAGACGATAATAGAAAATTACAACAAAAATAAAGCGTTTTATTCGAATGGCGGTATAACCGTCACGGGGGGAGAACCTCTTTTGCAGATAGATTTCCTTTTGGAGCTTTTCAAAATGGCGAAAAAAGAGGGAATACATACCTGTATAGATACTTCCGGTATTACTTACAGACCTATGGAATCCGAATATAACGAAAAACTTGCGCTTCTTTTGGAATACACGGATCTTGTTATGCTTGATATAAAGCATATAGATCCCGAACTTCACCGCGAGCTTACAGGGCAGGATAACGGCGGCATACTTGCTTTTGCAAGGTATCTTTCGGAAAAGAAAGTTCCTTTCTGGGTACGTCACGTTGTTGTGCCGGGTATTACGGATGACCCCGTGTATCTAAGAAAGCTCGGAAACTTCCTTGGCACTTTAAATGGAATAAAAGCGCTTGATGTGCTTCCTTACCACACAATGGGGAAAGCGAAGTATGAGGAAATGGGAATTCCGTATCCTCTTGAAGGAGTGGAAGCTCTTCCAAAAAGCGAAGCTGTAAAGGCAAAGGAAATAATTTTAAAAGGTTTTAAAGAAACAAGAAAAATCCCGTGAAAGCGGGATTTTTCTTGTTAAAATTAAAAATTTTACTCATATGGGAGGTATTAAGCCTCCCCCTCCGGGGGAGGTGGCACGAGAAGCGTGACGGAGAGGGTAGTTCCCCTAAGAATATTGCCCTCTCACCCGCCTACGGCGGGAGCTCTCCACAAGGGAGAGCCTTTTCTTTTTGTTAAATTAATGACATTGGCTTTCGCCCTTCGAGATATTTTAATATCGAGAATTAAACGAAAATGAGAAATCTGCATTTATTTTAAGGGGGTATAGACGTAAAAAAGCGCCCAGCTTTTGCCGAACGCCTTTTAACGAATTTTAAATTACATTGTTACAAAGATAAACTTAGCAAGGAAGAGAACAGCGATAACTGTTGCAACGATGTCTTTCTTTGTGAATTTGCCTGTAAGCAATGTGATGAGGATGTAGGAAATGCATCCGATACCGATACCATTGGAGATGGAGTATGTAAGGGGCATCATAACAAGAGTAAGAAATGCGGGAACAGCGCTTCTCATATCTGTCATATCAACATTGGAGAAGTTCTTGAGCATAAGAACGCCAACGAAGATAAGCGCGGGAGCTGTTGCACAAGAGGGAACGATGTTTGCAAGAGGTGTGAGGAAGAGACAAGCAAGGAAACAGAGAGATGTTACAAGGCTTGCAAAACCTGTTCTTGCGCCTGCTGCAACACCGGAAGCACATTCAACGAATGTTGTGCAAGTGGATGTACCGAGAACGGCACCTGTAAGAGTACCAACGGAGTCACAAGTCATAGCTTTGTCCATATCGATGGGGTCGCCGTTTTCATCAAGCATACCTGCTTCTGTAGCAGCGCCGTAAAGTGTACCTACTGTATCGAACATATCAACGATGCAGAAGGAGATGATAAGAACGATAGCGGAGAAAATACCGCCGATGTGTTTACCTGTGAAAGCGAGTTCCCAAGCTTCAGCATTGAAAAGACCTGTTACGCCGATTTCACCGAAATCTTTGAAAGCCTGACCGATAGCAGACATATCAAATTCGGGAACCTGCCATGTGAATACGTAATAAAGAACCGCGGAAGAGAGAACGCCGATAAGAACTCCTCCCTTTACGTTAAGCTTTGTAAGAACTGCGATGATAACAAGACCGAGGAACGCAACAACTGCGGGAGCAATCTCGCACCAAGCGTCAAAGCCTGTAAAGCCGTCTGTGCCAACTTTGGAGATAGCACCGTTGATGTCAGCAAACTGAACGAATGTGTACTGGTTCGCTACAACAAGACCGGAGTTTTTGAAACCGATGAGAGCAATGAAAAGACCGATACCTGCGGGAATTGCCTTTTTAAGACATTCGGGCATAGCCTTTGCGATGTATTCTCTTGCACCTGTGATGGAGAGAAGAAGGAATACTATACCGGAAAGAAATACGAGTACCATACCGGAATGGTAACCGCCGATAAGGTCAACGCCTGCGAAGTATGCACCGGAAATGAAGCAAGTGCAGAAGAAAGAGTTAAGACCCATACCGCAAGCCTGAGCATAGGGGAGTTTTGCGTAGAACGCATAGAGCATTGTGCCGACGAAAGCAACGAGAACGGATGCTATGAAAACAGAGTTCCAAATCTTGCCCAAAGCAGCGCTGTCTGCGCCGAGACCTGCAAGCCAACCGTTAGCACCTTCTGCTGCAACCTGTGCGGGGTTTACGAAGATGATATATGCCATAGCAAAGAATGTTGTAAGACCACCGACGATCTCTTTTCTGTAGTTAGAGCCTCTCTCGGTGATTTTGAAAAACTTATCCATTGTTTTTCCTCCGAAAAAATTTTGTTTTTTGGCATAAAAAAAGAAGTGCGGCGAAAAGCCGCACTTCCCAAGGTTAAAACAAGGTCTTCTTCCGCTAAAACGAAATAAGACAAAAATGTTTTGTGGTAGTCGAGCTTTAAGGTAAGCTCGGTAGAAACTTGGGAAACCATCAACTTCTCAATTATACCAAAAAATATTTTGATGAAAGTATTATATAGTAAAGAATCAAAAAAAGCAATATGTTTATACATAAAAAGTTCATATTTTTAAAAAATTTTTAATATTTTTCGCGGATTTCGGATAAAAATAACATTTATTGCCGATATTCTTGACATCTTGACGATTTTAATTTAATATTATATATATAAGGTAGAAAAAATTCGGAGGCACTTTTATAATGAAAAAATCATATACTCTCAAAGTGGCGGGACTTGAACGAGAGCTTCCTCTTTGCCCACTTAATAATGAACTTTGCATAGGGGCGTTTATCATCTTCGGTGACGTGGAGCTTACCTGTGCTTGCGCTCGCGAGCTTCTTAAAATCGCGCCGGAACACGATATAATGATAACTTCCGAAAGCAAGGGTATTCCTCTTATTTTTGAAATGGCTCGTCAGTCGGGTGCAAACAAATACATCGTCGCAAGAAAAATGCAGAAGCTTTATATGAGCGACACCTTTTCCTGCGAAGTAAACTCCATTACAACTGCGAAAAAGCAGACTCTTTACCTTGACGGCAAGGATGCAGAGCTTATGCGCGGAAAAAGAGTTCTTATCGTTGATGATGTTATCAGCACGGGTGACTCCTTGCGCGCCATAGAAGAGCTTGTTGAGCACGCAGGCGGCAATATCGTCGGCAAAATGGCGATCCTTGCGGAGGGTGACGCCAAGGACAGAGAAGATATAAAATATTTGGAGGTCCTTCCCCTTTTCCATTCCGACGGAACAGAGCTTTGATATAAACTGCTTTTGAAAAAATAATTTTTCGGGAGGATTTTATGGAAATAAAAAACACCACGGTTATGACAGAAGAATTTTACCTCTATTTTCAGAGATTTTCTATGATGGCTTCAAAATTGATGCTTGCTTTAAGAATTCTTTCTTTTGCAATAATGATCGGAGCAAACATTTACATTATTTACAATGCTTTGGAGCTTCTTATAGTTTACAGCGTGCCTGATCTTATCCCGTATATGTTGCTTTTAATCGTTTTTACGGTAATTTGGATGATTTTGCGGTTTGGTACACCTAAGAGAATGTTTAAAAAATATCATCTTCGCGATGCAACGATAAAATTCACGTTTTGCGACGATAAAATTATCGACGAAACGATAAGCGGAACAATTAACGGAAAGAGCGAAGTTTACTATAAAAACTTTAATAAGATCTATGAAACTGACAAATTGATACTTATTTACGTTGATCATATGCACGTTTTTCCCATAGATAAAAACGGTTTCGAGGATGAGAGCGATATTCCTTGTGTCCGCGAGATATTAAGGGGTGCAGTCGGCGATAAAAAATATAAATATTTTGCGAAGAAATAATCCTATGATGAGGTGATGATATGCAGATAAAATGCCGTAAATTTATTGAAGATCATTTTTCGGAGATGGTGCGCGATCTTTCTGCGCTTGTTTCCGTCAAAAGCGTTAAGGGCGAGGCACAGGAGGGTATGCCTTTTGGCGAAGGACCTGCGAAAGCGCTCGATATGATGCTTTCTCTTGCGAGAAAATACGGTTTCCATACGGAAAACCACGAGGGTTACGTTGGAACGATAGACCTTAACCCTGAACTTCCCACAACACTTGGCATACTTTGCCATCTAGACGTAGTTCCCGAGGGTACGGGTTGGAAAACACCCCCTTATTCCCTTATGATGTCTAACGGCAAAATGTTCGGCAGAGGTGTTATTGATAACAAAGGTCCTGCCATTGCCGTTCTTTATGCAATGCGCGCGATCCGCGAATGCAAAATACCGATAACGCAGAATGTGCGTTTCATCGTTGGTACAGATGAAGAAAACGGTTCTTCAGACCTTACATATTACAAAGCTAAAGAAACTCTTCCGCCACGTGTATTCACTCCCGATGCGGAATATCCTCTTATAAATATTGAAAAAGGTATGATCCGCGGTGAATTTGCAACAAATGCGGGCTATGCTGTCGGTGAACGCAGTATCCTTTCCGCTTGGGGCGGCACCGTTATCAACGCAGTTCCAGAGCTTGCGCACGCTATCGTACGCGGTTTTACCCCAAATGTTCTCCGTGCGACAGCTGCTGCTACATCTGCTCGCTTTAAAGGTCTTTCCTTTGAGTTCAAGCAGGAAGGCGAAAATATCAAGATCACTGCAATGGGTAAAGGCGCGCACGCCTCCACACCCGATCGCGGCGTGAACGCTATCACGGGTCTTTGCGCTTATCTTGCTTCCCTTGAAACGGATGATGAAACGGGATATTCCTTCAAACGTCTTTCTGAAGCTTATGCTCATGGAGATACGGAAGGAAGAAGTCTTGGCGTTGCGCAGGCTGACGAAGAAAGCGGCGCTCTTACAACAGTATTCAGCATTCTTGATTATTCCGAGGGTGTTATCCACGGTAAATTCGATTGCCGTTTCCCTGTTTGCGAAAATCTTGCGGGAATAAAAGAGAAATTTGCGTGCGGATTTGATTCTTACGGAATAAAACTCATTGATGTTCACGGTGTTGAAGCACACAAAGTTGATGAAAATTCCGATTTTGTTCAGACGCTTCTCGGTATTTATCGCGAAATGACAGGCTCCAAGGGCAGACCCATTGCTGTGGGCGGCGGCACTTACGTTCATGAGATAGAGGGCGGCGTTGCTTTTGGCGCGGAATTCCCCGGTGAAGTAAACAATATGCACGGCGCGAATGAAAGCTTTTCCGCAAACAATTTCCGTAAAAACTCGGTGATCTTTGCGGAAGCCATTGCAAGACTTTGCAAATAAACAGTAAAAAACGCTTACGTTCAATGCGTAAGCGTTTTTTTGTAAAAATGAGGTTTTTGCAAAAAAATTAACAAGAACGAAAGGTAAAACGCCTCCCAAAAGATAAAAATTTTGAAATTTTATAAAAAATCCGTGATTTTTTTTGAATTTTCAAATAAAAACGGACGAGCAATGCTCGCCCCTACGATGAAATTTTTGAATTTTTATTAAAAATTGATAATTTTCGCAAAAAACAAAAAAGGGGCAACCAACGGTTGCCCTGAAATTTTATCTGTGATAGAGGTTTTTGGTTTGATATACGGGATCGCATGTGAGGTTTATACCGAGCTTTTTGAATACGTTTTCGTCTACTCTTGCAAGCAATACGGTAGAATGTACCTCAGCATCTTTAAGATTTTCGAGCTGTTCGAGAGCACTCGCGGCGTTTTCATCCGTTGTAGCGCAGATGGAAAGAGCGATAAGAAGCTCGTCCGTGTGCATACGGGGGTTTTTGTTGCCCATATGGTTGACTTTAAGGCGCTGAATGGGTTCGATTATCGTGGGAGAGATGAGGAGAGTATCTTTCGGGATACCTGCAAGGAGCTTGAGCGCATTGAGAAGCACCGCAGAACCGGGACCGAGAAGGTCTGTTGTTTTTCCTGTAACTATTCTTCCGTCTGCAAGCTCAAGAGCCATAGCGGGCTCGCCTGTTTCTTCAGCTTTTTGTCTTGCGATGTTGGCGCAGGCACGCTTGCTGTCGTCAATGCCGAGCTTGCTCATAATAAGTTCTATCTTGTAAACATCGTTACCGTCACTCTGCCCCTGACGAAGAGCGCATTTTGCTGCGAAATGGCGGCGTATTATCTCATCATAAGAGGCTTGTCTGCACGCTTCATCATCCGTGATACAAAAACCTGCCATATTAACACCCATATCTGTGGGACTCTTATAAGGAGATTTACCGTAGATCTTTTCAAACATTGCATTGAGCACGGGGAAGATCTCGATGTCTCTGTTGTAGTTTACGGAAGATTTGCCGTAAGCTTCAAGATGATAGGGGTCTATCATATTTACGTCGTTAAGATCTGCCGTTGCCGCTTCATACGCAATATTTACGGGGTGGTTGAGCGGAATGTTCCAAATGGGGAAAGTTTCAAATTTAGCGTAGCCGGAGCGAATGCCGCGCTTCTGCTCGTGGTAGAGCTGGGAAAGGCAGGTTGCCATTTTGCCGCTTCCGGGGCCTGGAGCCGTGATAACAACAAGCTCGCGCGTGGTTTCTATATATTCGTTCTTACCGTAACCGTCATCGCTTACTATGAAAGGAATGTTTGAAGGATAGTTCGGTATGGGATAATGTCTATATACCTTAATTCCGAGCGTTTCAAGCTTCTTTTGGAAAGCTTCTGCCGCAGGCTGTGCTGAAAAATAAGTAATAACAACGCTTCCCACATAAAGCCCAATACTTCTGAAAGCATCTATTAAGCGAAGGGATTCAAGGTCATATGTTATGCCGAGGTCGCCGCGGCGTTTATTTTTTTCTATATCGTTAGCGGAGATAACAAGAACGATCTCTGCACGGTCTTTAAGTTTTTCAAGCATACGCAGCTTGCTGTCCGGCATAAAACCGGGAAGCACGCGCGAAGCGTGGTAATCGTCAAAAAGTTTTCCACCAAACTCCAGGTAAAGCTTTCCGCCGAAGGAATTTATGCGTTCCAGAATTTTTTCGGATTGAAGAGCTATATATTTATCATTGTCAAAGCCTATTTTTTTCATAAGCACACCTCTTTTCTGTTACATTTATGAATTATATCATAAAATCTCTCATTTTTCAACAATTACATTACTGTTTTATTTTTATTTTTTACGTTTCAAAGCTCATTGACAAATGGCGATATTTATTTTATAATTTTATTATAGTGCGGATCTTCCGCATTTATTTCATATTGCTTATCGCTTTTTCAACCTATTATATAAAGTTAGGAGTTTTTTATGGCAGATCAGCCTCGTGAATATTACCGACGACTTGTTGATATGGCTATGATGGCGGGAGAGATACTTATGAGTGTCGGTGCGGAAACACGCCGCGTGGAGGATACCATCCTTCATATTCTTGCCACATCAGGTTTTGCCAATGCGGATGCTTTCGTTCTTCGCACAGGTATAACCATAACTCTTTCCGACCCGCGTTACAAAACCATCTCCATTACGCGAAGAGTGTACAGCGGTCCGCCTCATCTTTCAAAAATATGCGATGTAAACAATGTTTCGCGTGAGTTTTGCGCAGGCAATATTAACATAGAACAAGCGGAAAGAAAGCTGCGCGGTATAAAACGCGCAAGGCTCTATTCGGACAAGCAGCTTCTTTTTTCCCATCTTCTTGCAACTTCAGGCTTTGCATACGTTTTCGGCGGCGGCTTTTTGGAAGCTTTTCTTGCTCTTTTTGTTGGACTTCTGCTCGGACTTAACAACGTATATCTTTCAAAGATTATAAAAAAATCGTTTATTTCAGATCTTCTCGGTGCTGCTATAGTTGCTGTTTCGGGCGTTGGGCTTTCTATCCTTGTGGAAAGCATATTTAATGTATCGGTAGGATGCCAATATATAATTGTAGGCTCTCTTATGCCGCTTGTTCCGGGAACAGCTTTCACCGGTGCTATCCGCGATACGGTTGCGGGAGATTACGTTTCCGGTATTGCAAGAATAATGGAAGCTCTTATTATTGCCGCATCCGTTGCACTTGGCGTAGCTTTTGGACTTTTCTTGACGGATGTTTGCGGTTCTTATATAGACGTTGAATTTACTCTTGCAGGCATACATTCCTTTGGTATTCACGCAGTTTTTGCCGTAATTTTTACTTTTACTGCAATAGTAGGTTTTTGCCAAGTGTTCTCTTGCCCGAAAAAATATTATTTTATATGCTGCCTTAATGCCGCGATATGCTGGGCTATCTACCTTTTCTGCGTATATCTCGGTTGTACAAGCGTTTGGGCTACGTTCTTCGGCGCGTTCTTTGTTGACGTTATGGCGCAGATACTTGCAAGAAAGATGAAAGGCCCTGTTACGCTTTTCTTTGTAATAGGTGCGCTTCCTCTTGTTCCCGGTTACGGTATCTACAAGGTCGCTTACGATATGTTCAGCGGCGGAAACGTGAGCGCTTCGCTTACGAATGCGCTTCTTCTTGCGGGTGCGGTTGCCCTTGCGGTGCTCGTTGCGGATACGCTTATAGATATTATTGTAAGAGGAATAGGTTTTATAAAAAACAAAAAAAATCCCGCATAAGGATATTTATAAAAATCGGCAGAGTTTAGCCTCGGATGCTAAAGGACAGTTATAGAACTTTTACAAAAATTGAATATAGAAAAGCTTTCGATAAGATAATTGTCGAAGGCTTTTTTTATTACAAGACATTGACAGAATGAACTCCCTGTGGTATAATACATTTGAAAGGAGGACCACGTGCTTAGAACGAAATATAATTTTATTGAACCAAGAAAACTATTGAACTCTTATAAAATGTATGAGTTCGTGTGCGTATTTCTTGGCTTTTTGTTTTATATACGTTCTTTGCACTTCCCGTAACTTTGTATTGTTTATTTATTTGTTTACAAAATTAATCATAAAATTTACGGAGGATAATTAATGAACAATACTTGTTTTACTATTTGCAAAGCCAATCAAGAACAGAGAGATTATGTTTTAGAACGATTTCCTAAGATGAAAAAAGAAAAGCGAGAAAACGCAATTATATATGTGGCAGTTAATGAATTAGATAATATAATTGGCAGAATCCTTGTTACAGAGAACGATGTGCCGAAACCTCTCTTCGGAAAGTATTGGTATATTATTAATGTTTTCGTGCACCCAAAATTCAGAAGAATGGGTATTGCCACCGAGCTGGTGAATAAAATAAAAAGTCAAGCAGAACTATCCGAGGTTCTTTATCTTTATGGTTCCGCTAATGCAACTGTTGAAGCAAGTCTGTTTTGGTTTAATCAAAATTTCACTCTTAATTCATATGGTAAAAAGCAAGATAATGTGAATGAACCCTTACTTTATGGAAACTATCATCATCTTTTTAGTTACCGCGTTGAACGTAAAACTTTGATTCCCAACAATACTTTTAATCGCATCAAACGAGCTTCAACAGATGAAATACAACAAGCAATAGATACTTATATTTATGATGATAAGAAAAAAGCGTATTTTTTGAGTAAATCAAATAGCCATTTGGGATTTGTAGCGATAGGAGATAATGGAAATATACAAGGAGCAATCATAGCATGCCCCGACAGTATGCAGGCTCCGCTTGATTGTACTCGTTTGTGGATTCATGTGTTTGTTGAACCGGAATGTCGGAATCAAGGGATCGGAAAGGCTCTTGTATATGAAGTATACCGATATGCAAAAGAAAATGATTTCGTCCAATTAACTAATTTTGATATCACAGAAGATAATATCGGCTTTTGGTATGAAATAGGTTTCGATATTTTCTTTTGGGGAGTTAATGCCTCAACCGGAAAACGAGGTACAACTGCAATGATCCGTGTTAAATAAAAACTCATAATATAAAGTCAAAGCCTCCGATAAGGAAAATCCTTGTCGGAGGCTGATGCTTTTTATTGAATTATCTCCGCATTAGTGGTGAGTAAGTGCGCACTTGCAGGCAAAGAAAAAGCCTCCCTTTACACAATGGAGGGCAGATTATAATAATAAGTGCAACACCCGAAAAAAGTATAGACAATATTCTCACCAAGGTGTAAAATGTAGTCACCACAACAAACAACTACACGGAGGTAAGAATATTGTCCTACACACATTTTACACTATTTGAGCGAG
>JAGATA010000036.1 GCA_017621475.1 Clostridia bacterium | reverse complement strand
GAGGGTGCCCGCTAGGGCGGGTGAGGCAAAAATAAAATGAGATGATGTTTGCCAATCCGCCCTCCCCTTTGGGGAGGGTGCCCGCTAGGGCGGGTGAGGCAAAAATAAAATGAGATGATGTTTGCCAATCCGCCCTCCCCTTTGGGGAGGGTGCCCGCTAGGGCGGGTGAGGCAAAAATAAAATGAGATGATGTTATCATCTCATTTTACCATATATGCATCTCAATTTCAATTCAAAATTCACTTAAATTTCGGGCGCACAGAGCATCCAGCGCAAAATTCTCGGGAAGAGCGTAAAAAATCCGATCTTTTCAACGCTTTCTGCGGCAACTATATCCGCCTTTCCCAAAACCGTGCTTCCGTTTTTATAAGTAACCGTGCCTATCTTATCTCCTTCTTTTATGGGTGCGGAAACATTTTCGGGGAGCTCGCACACCGCTTCTATTTTTGAAATGTCTCCTTTTCCAACAAGAGCGCTGAAGCTCTTGCATTTGAGCGAAAGTGTATTCTTCACACCGCCGCGCACAGTTATCTCCTTAGCACCGCCGTCATCCGAAAAGAGGGCATAATTTGCAAAGCCGAAATCCAGCAGCTTTGCGGCAAGCGCGTTTCGTTCGTCCCTCGTGGGGCTTCCCATAATGACCGCGATAAGGTGAAGTCCGTTTCTCTCTGCCGTTGCACTTATGCAGAATTTCGCTTTAGCCGTAGATCCTGTTTTAAGCCCTGTGCAGCCGCTGTAAGTGCGAAGAAGCCTGTTCGTGTTGGAAAGTCCGAACGTGCCGCCGCGCACAGTATCCATCCATATCATAGTGTAATCGAATATCTTTTCGTGCTTCATAAGCTCTCGGCTCATAATGGCAATATCGCGCGCCGAGGTTACGTGATTCTCTGCCGTATCGTCAAGCCCGTTCGTATTTTCAAAATGAGTATTCGCCATTCCAAGTTCACGTGCACGCTCGTTCATTTTAGATACAAAGGAGCCCTCACTTCCGCAAACGAACTCCGCAAGCGCCGTTGCCGCATCGTTTGCAGAACTTACAACAACGCTTTTTATAAGCTCGTCAACACTCATCTGTTCCCCCGGCTCAAGGTATATCTGCGTACCGCCCATTGACGCGGCGTGCTCGCTCGTGCTTACCATATCGGAAAGCGCTATCTTACCCTCTGCTATCGCCTCGAAAACGAGCAAAAGTGTCATAACCTTTGTAACGGATGCGGGCGGAAGCGCCGCATCCGCGTTATATTCAAAAAGAATTTTTCCCGTCTCTGCATCCATAAGCACCGCGCTTGCGGCACTTACGGGATCGGTAAATTCCGCGGCGCATACGCTCGGCGTATAAAGCGAGCAAACTATCAAAACAGCAAGCAACAACACTAAAATCTTTTTCATAAATTTGATCTCTCCCTGATTTTACTTCATTTAATATATATTAAGGAGAGCGTTATAATAGAACGAAAAAGAACAGGAAAAATCCTGTTCTTTTCTATAATATATTTTAGTCTGCTTTTGTCTGAGAAATAAGCCAACCGAGAATGTCGCCATGTTCAAAGCAATAGTTCATACAGTTGTGGTCAATACCTTCAAGATATGTCGCTTTCATCTTTGTGCCGCCCGCTTCTTTAATGGCGTTTTCCATATTGCGCGTACCATCCGGAGGGACTGTCGTATCGGCAGTACCGTGGAATGACCAAATATCAACGTCAACAAGGTTTTCCGCACCGGAGGGAATACCTGCGCCGCACATAAGAAGTGCTGCGGAGAACATGCCCTTTTCTCTTACCATAAGTTCCCAAATGCCGCAAGCGCCCATAGATGAACCCATAGCGTAAACGCGGTTTGTATCAACCTTGCCGCTTTCAATAAAGTGGTTCATAAGACCTGCCACAGCGGCAAGCGCGAGCGTAGGATTTTCGGGAAGCTTTCTGTTGCCGATAAGATTGAATTTATGTTCGGATTCTATCCATTCTTTCGCATATCCGTTATCACATACACACTGAGGCACAACAATGATAACATCTTCACGGGAAGCTATATCCAATATGCAGTTACCCCAAACACGGAGCTGGCCTACATTATCCTTACCCGTTTCGCCGTGTCCGTGAAGAATAAGAACGATAGGATATGTCTTGTTATCATTTTCATCATAATTTTCGGGATAGTGTACGCGATAATTGATGGCATAACTTTCGTTTGTTTCGGTATTTTCGTATTTGCATTTTCCGCGCGCCATATTATGTATGCTGTTGTACTCTCCGAGAATTTCAGATTCGTCAACTGCATAATTATATATTTTCACGTCGTCAATAATTCCGGAGAAAAAGTTTGTTCCGTCAGAGCCGATCGTAAGTCTTTCTTTCTTTGTAACCAAGTTTACGTTTCCAAGCGGAATCGTCATATTTTTGGGCTGTGTGCAGGTCTGAAGGTTGCCGTCAAGATAGAAAAGTATAGTAGCGGAGCTTGCACTCTGGATTATAACAGCGTGATGCCAGCCGTCGTCAAGAGCAGAATTAGACGCAAAGTTTCTTGCTTTTTTGCCCGTTGTTCCGAGCGTGAGCTTGTCTTCATTATTCACCCAAAGGCCGAAATAAGCGCCTTTTTCATCCTCGTAGCCTTTTTGTATAAGAGTGCCCATTTCCGCATCGGATGAATCAATTTTAAATCTTACTTCCAAAGTAAAATCTTGGGAAGCCTTAAAATGCAATTTTTCCGAATCTTCTACGGATATCATAGCGCCGTCACCGGAGAATTTTGCTCCCTTGCCGTCTTTCGCATCAACAAGCTCTACGTTGCCGGAAACAGTACCCGTGTGTCCGTTGCCGGAAAGGTCCGCAACCGTACCTTCCGCCGATACTTCGGCAAAATTCCAATGTGCAACAAGTTCTCCTTCGGATACTTTGGGCGTAACGGTAATAATACCCTTGGATGCCTCTGTCGCTGCATCTGTTTTTGCCGATGTTGCAACTGTTGACGCTTCTGTTGTTGCGTTCGGTACTGTGGTAACATTCGCATTACCGCCGCAGGAAGCCAAGGAAAGCATAAGCATAGCCGCAGAAATAATAAGAGAAATTACTTTTTTCATAAAAAGCCTCCAATGTTATTTTTACTATAAAAAATTATACCATAAAAGTAAAGTAATATCAACAGATCATTTCATTTTTGACATATCTATATCTTGAAATTTCACCCAAACGGAGATATGATATATACATACTTTATATTATGGGAGAAGATTATGGCAGAAAAAACTAATGCTATGCGGAAGCTTTCCGCTATGAAAATAGATTATAAAGAGCATTACTATGTTGACACGGGCGCCGTTGCGGGAGTTGATATCGCGCGCGTGCTGAACGAAGACCCGGCGCAGGTCTTCAAGACTCTTGTAACGGTCGGAAAATCCGGCGCTCACTACGTTTTTATAATACCCGTGGCAGAAGAGCTGGATCTTAAAAAGGCGGCGGCTGTCGTCGGCGAGAAATCTGTGGAAATGATAAAATCAAAAGAACTTTTGCCCCTCACGGGCTATATACACGGAGGCTGTTCGCCCATCGGAATGAAAAAATTTTTCCGTACCACCGTACACGAAACAGCCAAAAATTTTGAAACGATATTTTTCAGCGGCGGCAGAATAGGCTTTCAGATAGAGCTTGCCCCGGAAAAACTTTCGAAAGTTATAAAGTTTGAATACGCAGATATTATAAGGTAAATAGCAAAAAAGACGCTTGCATCAAGCAAGCGTCTTTTTTATCAATATAGATTAGTCAACAATGTAGTTTTTGAGTTCTTCGATGATATCGTCACAGTTGTCTTTGTGAACAGTCATTGTGATGGGATTCATAAGGTCAAGGCTGAAAATACCCATAATGGACTTTGCATCTACAACGTATCTGCCGCTGGAAAGGTCGATTTCGGAATCATATTTGCGAACAGATTCAACGAAATCGCGAACAGCTTCAATAGAAGAAAGACGAACTTTTACAGTTTTCATAGTTAATGTACCCCCATTTTGAAATTATTAGTTTATCTTACGTATCATAATATCAAAATTTTCAATTTTTGTCAAGAGATTTGGCAAAACTTAATTTATAATGAATAAAGTTAAGCTGTAGCACACCATATATAGTGCATATACTGCGAATATAAGCACAAGCCATGCCGCCATTCTGTTGATGCGAAAGAAGAATTTGAATATAACGGAAGAAAAAAGAAGTACCAATATGTAAACCAAAGCTCCTATAAGAAAGCTTGCCGCAGTATAGACAAGCGGCACCCAAGTAAAGCACAGAAACAGCGTACATACGGAAAGCACAATGGAGATAAGCTTTATGTGATTTTTGCGGTAATACGGTGTGGAAAGTACGATACCGGCGGCCGCCCCAAGCACAGCGTAAAACACCATATTGAAAAACAGCATAAAAAACGGCGGCAAGTAAAACTTCGGCTGAACTATCTCCTCGTAAACTTCAAGGTCTATTCCGCCCAAAGCAAAAATAAGTCCCAATGCGGCACACACCGCGGCGCATATCACAACAAGAGCTGTGTTCACACAAACAGATTCTCTTGCTACGTTTCTTTTAACTTTATTGACTATACCCTTCATAAAAACCTCCAAAAAGAGTTTTTGTTTAAATAATATGAAGGCGCAGTGAAAAATATGTGCAGAAGATAAATAAAAACGCCCTTGCGGGCGCTTTTATTTATTCCTTATCTCCTGCTGTTATCTCTTCGCGGGAACGGAAGAGGAGCGAGATGCACCAAACGCCCGCAAGTGCCACAAGCGTAAAGATTATTCTGGATGCAAGCGCGCCCGTTCCTCCGAAGATCCATCCCACAATGTCAAAACCGAAAAGTCCTATACTGCCCCAGTTGAAAGCGCCGATTATAACAAGCAAGAGTGCAATTCTATCTATCATACTTTTTACCTCTTTTAAATATTTGTATTGTAATTTTTAAATCATATTTACGGTCTGAGTTTATTTTTGCCCCGTTAAATTTTTTTATACACATCGTTTTTGAAAATACATTTAATCTTGAAAAAATAAAATATATGTGATAAAATATATTAGAAATAATTTTTAAAGGAATTTTTTACTATGCGTGTTCGAAAAAAGAAAAATGGAGACGCAAGATTTGCTTCTTGCAAAGACCTATATATAGAATTTGATAAAAACGAGCCCCAAAAGCTCGACCTTTCGGCAATTTTCCCAGGATATACGCATTTCCGTGCGGAGATCGGGTGCGGTAAAGGCACGTTCATCACCGAAATGGCAAAAAGAAACCCCGATATAGCTTTCCTCGCTGTGGAAAAGGTGCGCGATGTTGTCATTTTCGCCTCCGAAAAGGTCAAGGAAGCCGAACTTCCAAACGTTCGCTTTATCTGCGGCGATGCAGCGGCACTCTCCGCTATGATAGACGATGGTGCACTCGAAACAATATACATAAACTTTTGCGACCCGTGGCCCAAAGCGCGCCACGCCAAGCGCAGACTCACAAGCGAAGGTTTCCTCTCCCTTTTCAAAAAGCTTCTTTCCGACGACGGCAAGATAGAATTCAAGACAGACAACATCGGTCTTTTTGAATTTTCACTTGAAGAATTTTCCAAAGCGGGCTTTGAAATGCGCAACGTTTGCTTCGATCTTCACGCAAGCGAGCTCGCAGAAAGTAATATTCAGACGGAATATGAGCGAAATTTCTCCGCAAAGGGCTTCAAAATCAACCGTTTGGAGGGCTTTAAAGCAAAAAATTAAACTTTTTTTGCTTCTTTATGCGCAAAAAGAAAAAAAACTCTTGATTTTTTTTAATCACTATGATATAATCTATAACGCTATGTTGCAACAGATTCATAAATCGTTCTTTGCGATTTATTTTTTGTAAACGAAATTTAAAATTGGAGGTGTGTAGATATGGCAAAATGCATGTACTGCAACAAGGGTGTTACATTCGGTCACAACGTTTCTCACTCTAACCGTAAAACAGGCAGAACTTGGAAGGCTAATATCAGAAAGGTCAGCGCTGTCATCAACGGTGAACACAAGACCGTTGCTGTTTGCTCCCGTTGCCTTCGTTCGGGTAAGGTTGAAAGAAGCTGACAAACAACGCCTCACGGCTTGAAAGTTTCACTAAAAGCTCCTTCGTTTAAGAAGGAGCTTCTTTGTTTTTTAGCAGTAAATCTTATGAGTTCGGTTTCTTGCTATACACTTTGTCAGGAGGTTAAAATGAAATATTTCCTCGTAAATCCCGTGTTCCCCGATTTTTTTATAAAGCAGCTCTCCCCTTACGGGTTTTGTCTGCCTGTCTCCCCATTTCACAAACTGGATCCGCCCGTAAATGCCCATCCCGATATGCTCGCAGTTAATATTGACGGAAAGCTTTTTATCCACGCGGATGATATACATCTTGCCGCCGCGCTCTCAAAACAAAATATACCATTTTCGCTTTCGAAAACGCCCGTCAGCGCAAAATATCCAAGCGATATTGCGCTTAATCTTTTTACGGTAAAAAAATATCTCTTTGCAAACGTAGCGCACGCAAGCCGTGAAGTATTGGAACACGCCCGCCTTTGCGGATACGAGCTTGTAAACGTATCGCAAGGATATGCAAAATGCTCGACCCTGCTGCTTGACGAGGCGATGATCACCGCCGACACGGGCATTTACCGCGCTGCGCTTGAGCGTGGGATAGATGCGCTCCTTATTTCCCCCGGCAATATAGGAATAGAAAAATATGATACGGGCTTTATCGGCGGTGCTTCCGCAAAAATTACAGACGGAAAAGTTGCCGTTTTCGGAAACATCGAAAAGCATCCCGACAGCGCAAAAATACTCGATTTTGCTAAAAAGCACGGCACCCAAATAATAAGCCTCGGTCACGCTCCCCTTTTCGATTACGGCGGGATAGTGAACGCTTGACTTTTACCAATCGCTATGATATTATTATTTCATAATATAAAATAAAATAAATATTAAAGGAAGTTTTACATATGTTGATCCATCCTTCTATCGAAGTCTTCAAACTCACAGAAACATCCACAAAAGAGATCACTCTTACAGCTTATATCGCAGGCACAGCCGAAGATATGAAATTCAACTATAAGAGAAAAGCTATTCTCATCTGCCCCGGTGGCGCATACGCTTTCTGCTCCAACAGAGAGGGCGAACCCATCGCAACGTGCTTTCTCGCGGCAGGCTACAACGCTTTCGTTCTCGATTACTCCGTTAAAAACCGTGAAGAGCCCGGTAAAAAATTCCCCGGTCAGCTTATCGAAGCGGCTCTTGCTATGAAATTTATCAAAGATAACGCGGATAAATTCAATATAGACCCCAACTACGTTTTCGTTACGGGGTACTCCGCAGGCGGTCACCTTGCCGCATCTCTCGGCATCCTCTATAACAGCAAATACGTTACAGATGCTATCGATATGCCGGAAAATTATGCACGCCCCACCGGTATGATACTTGCTTACCCCGTTATCACAAGCGGCGAATATGCACATCGCGGTTCTATCGACAATATCCTTCACGACGAACGCGAGGACGCGGATGCTCTTACAAAGGTTTCCCTTGAAAAGTGTGTTGACGAAAACACAGTTCCCGCATTCATTTGGCACACAAGAGAAGACACAACGGTTCCCGTTGAAAACTCCATTATGCTTTCCGCTTCTCTTGCGAAGAACAATATTCCCTTTGAAATGCACATTTTCCCCTACGGCGGCCACGGTCTTTCCCTCGCAACGCCCGTAGTTGGATATAACAGACCTTCCATCGCACAGTGGTTCAATGATGCTACACGTTGGATGGAAACGATAAAAGTAAACGCAGAATAATAATAAAACGGAACAGGATCTTTTTCTGTTCCGTTTTTTATTATTCGTGCTAAAACGATAAATCGTTTTAGCAAAAAATTATTATACTAAATTATACTAACTTTTTCTTTAAACAAGAAAAAGCGATGTAAAATAAATTTTGTTAAAACGCAAAGCGTTTTAACTCATCTTTTTTTGCAAAAAAGATGAAAAGCAATAAAAATCCCGCTTCTTTAAGGCGGGATTCTCATTGCTTTATTATTCTGAATTCAGATTTTTTTCGAGAATGAGGTGATCATCCACATTCTCCATTATGAAAGGATCAGAAGTATTACCCTCTTACGGTTCAAAAAGTTTTTCATCACAACCTCCTGTTTTGAGTCTATAGGTTTGATGGCTTTTGACAGGTCACGCATCTTTCACCTACGCGCCTGTTATATTTAGCGAATCAGGAATATTCTCCCGATGTTTATTCTTTTTTTCATTTGTTCTCCCCCCACTACAGAACTATGAAAACTTTTATGAACAAATTTTTATTTGTTCGCTTTCATATTCTGAAAAGGAGAACTCCGTTTCTTTTAAGCAATGTTTTCATCATAACCTCCTCTTTTGATTTATAGGTTTGATGGCTTTTGGCAGGTCACATATCTTTCACCTATGCGCCTGTTTTATTTAAGGGATCAGAAGTACGTACCCCCTGAGATTTTTTCGAATTTTCATTTAAGTTCCCTCTTTCCTATTATGATTTTTTGAACAAGCTATTGCTTGCTCTGCTTCATAATATGAACAGGATAACTCCATTTCTTTTTAACAAGGTTTTCATCATAACCTCCTCTGATTTTCAAGGACAAATAGTTTGATGGCGATTGCGAGAACGGTTGCTTACTCCCCGTTCTCCATTATAGTCTGAAAAGAAGAACGTTCTTTCTTATCGGGAGTTTTCTATATAAAGTAATCATTTTTATCACTCCTTCTTCTTTGTGTTTTTAGTATAGCACAATTCACAACAAAAGTCAATAGGTTTTTAAAAAAATTTGTGTATTTTTTATATTGACTTTTTAGAAGCATTCATTCTTTACCAATTTGTAAGTTCTGCAAATGTTTTGGCAAACATTTCTGCCGCCAAAAGTGCATCCGCGCTCGGCGTTACGGCACTGCCGATTTCAAGAGTTATAACAGGAAGCCCCCCTCCCGAAACAAGCTTTCCGTTCTTTATGCGCGTTGGCATAACGGAGCCCGATGCCCTTTTCTGTAAAGCGGAGAAAAGCGTATTTGCCGCGCCAAGCTCTGTTTCAAACACGTCGCTGCCCACCGCCGCGGAAAAGCGCATCTGCGCTATGCTCTTCCCGTTTTCCGTATATGAAGGAGCCAAAAGTTCTCCGTTTGTATCATAGTAAACTCCGCGGCGCACATCGATCACGTATTTTATATTCGGATAAAGCGCAAGGCTCTGTGCTATCTTTTGCTGCGCTTTTTCCAAAGAACCGTATGCAGAGGTATTACCGACATCTATGTAAAGTGCGCCCACCCCCGAAAGCGTCAGATTTGCGGCAATATTTCTGGCGCAAGCCTCAACGCTCACGGTTTTAATACCGCCGGGGTAATTTCCGTCAATGTAGAACGCCTCTTCCGCAAGATATGTTTCAAACCCCCGCGAACACAAAACAAGCACGCTTATATCTTCATCCGAAAGAGGCAAAAACTCGTGATGTGAGGGGGATATTTCCCTGTCGGTTTCATTTTCGTAAAGTTTGCCTTGCGCCGCAGCGCTCATATCCGCTTTTATTACTTTGCGCGCGCTTTCGGGTATTTCGGGCTCGCCGGATGAAGCTAAAGTTTGTGTTGTGCCTTGTGAGCTTTCGGTAGTATTTCCGCTTTCGCTTGTATCGGAATTTCCTTTCCAAAAAGAAAAGAATTCGCGTCCGCTTCCGTATATCACTATCGAAAGCAAAACCACGGCGCTCACCGTGAGTATTAGCAAAAAAGGTTTTATATTTCCTCTTTGTTTATTTCGTTTCTTTAAATACGGCATTATATCGTTTCCCTGTGTATCTGTGTTCACGCCCGCCTCCTTGAATATATTTTTTATAGATATATATTGTCGGCGCCGCATTTTAATTCATATGAACATCATTTCTTCGAGGGAAAAATCACCGTGAAATGCGCGGTTTATCGCAAACCCCGCAAGAAGTGAAAGCTTCTCCGTAAGCGCATCTATATCCTTGGGACATACGAAAAAGCCGCCGCGAGTGCCGATTTTTGCCTCTCTTTCCGAATCATCGCACACAAGTGTAGCGGCATCTATGACCGTCGGTACGCCGATGGCAATTACGGGAACGCCCATACTTTCCGCATTTATCGCGCCTTTCGCGTTGCCGATCCCGGAGCCGGGGCAGATCCCTGCGGAACAAAGCTGCACCGTTCTGCAAATACGCTCTGCATCCATTGCGCAAAGCGCATCCGCGGCAATAACAAGATCGGGCTTTGCCTGTTTTACGGCGGCGGCAAGTAACCGGGAGGAATCAAGCCCCGTGTGCGCGCTCACATCGGGGTAAAAAGCGCAAATATCGAAAAAGCCCGCAGATTTAAAAACCTCTTCCGCTTCTTCCTTCAAATGCCGAGTCACTATGACGTTTTTTGCCGCTTTCTGCCCAAAAGCATCCGCCGTTAGTCTGTCATTGCCAAGTCCGCAGACAAGCAAGCTCTTTGCTTCCCCTGCGATATACTTGCAAAGAGCGCGAATATTCTTCGAAAGAAGTGTGCACAGACGGGAAAATTCTTCGCTTCCCATAACGGTTATATCGGAAAAGGAAATAGTTATATATCTGCCGCAAGGTTTGCCCACGGCACGCACACCATTCTCGTTTATTATATCTATCGTGCTGATGAAAAAGCCATCCTCGTTTCTTTCGGAATATTCCACGCCGTCTATCTTCCCTTCGTTTTTTTCGGCGTATCTGCTCATATATTCGCTCCTTGCCTCTGCGGCAAGATCGGTTATGGTTTGGCGCATAAATAAAACCTCTTTTTCGTTTTTATTTATTATGACCGCACGGCACAAAAATAATTGATTTACAGAAAAAAATATTGTATAATATTTTTACTGAAATAATAAAGGAGCAAAAATATGAAAGTTGCCGTTATAGGTTCACGAAGTCTTTACGTAAACGACCTTGAAAGATACCTCCCCGCAGAAACGACGGAGATCGTTTCCGGCGGTGCTGTCGGTGTGGACAGAAGCGCGCGGAAATACGCACAGCAAAACGGTCTTAAACTTACGGAGTTCTTGCCGGATTATGAAACTTACGGCAAATATGCGCCGCTAAAAAGAAACTTGGAAATAATCGAATATGCAGACATAGTTTATGCTTTTTGGGACGGCAAATCGGGCGGCACGGGATTCGTTATAGAAAACTGCAGAAAGATCGGCAGAAAAGTGCGTATTTTTAAAGCAAGACGCGTATATCCCGAATAAAAAAATTCATAAATAATTCATTTATTGTTGATTTTTCAGTGCAATCATGATATAATTACCTAACATTTGTCCGAGCAAAACTCGGACAAAAATTTTAGTTTTTACTTTTTAAGGAGATATTTCGTGGAACAGAAAAGAAGCTCTTTCACAGGAAAGCTCGGTTTTGTCCTTGCAGCGGCAGGCTCCGCTGTCGGTCTTGGCAACATTTGGCGTTTTCCTTATCTCGCCGCACAGTACGGCGGCGGTATATTCTTGCTCGTTTATATAATCCTTGCCGTTACATTTGGATTTACCCTTATGATAGCGGAGATCGCAATAGGCAGAAAAACGGGCTTGAGTGCAATCGGTGCGTTTAAAGCGCTCAACAAAAAATTCGCATTTCTCGGGTATCTTGCGGCAATAGTCCCCGCGCTCATACTTCCCTATTACTCTGTTATAGGCGGTTGGGTAACAAAATACCTCGTTTCCTTCACAATAGGTAACGGAACAAATGCTGCGGCAGACGGTTATTTCGATGCATTTACAGCAACAGCGGCAGAACCTGTTGTTTGGTTCCTTGTATTCATAGGTCTTACAGCGCTTATAGTTATCCTCGGCGTAGAAAAGGGTATCGAAAAAGTAAGCAAGATCATGATGCCCGTGCTCGTGCTCCTCACTGTGTTTATAGCAATATACACGCTCTTTATGCCCGGTGCGATCGACGGTCTTGTTTATTACATCAAACCCGATTTTTCCAAGTTCTCGTTTATGACGGTTCTTGCAGCTCTCGGTCAGCTCTTCTACTCTATGTCCCTTGCTATGGGCATTATGATCACTTACGGCTCTTATATGAAAAAGGACGTAAGTATCGAAAGCTCTGTAAAACAGATCGAAATATTCGACACGGGTATAGCATTCTTCGCAGGTCTTATGATCATTCCCGCAGTGTTCGCATTCTCCGGCGGCAGCGAAGAAAGCCTTACAAAAGGTCCTTCCCTTATGTTCGAAACACTCCCCAAGGTGTTCGAAGCAATGCCCGCAGGCGACATCATCGGCGCTGTATTCTTCCTCCTCGTTCTCTTTGCGGCTCTCACATCCTCTATCTCTCTTATGGAAACTGTCGTTTCCATCGTTATGGATAAACTTAAATGGAAGAGAATCCCCACTTGCCTTGCAGTTCTTGGCTTCGTCGTGGCTCTCGGCACGGTAACGTCTCTTGGCAACGGTGTTTGGAGCAATATCCGCATACTCGGATTTGTATTCCTCGATTTCTTCGATTTCATCACAAACAGTGTTATTATGCCTATCGTTGCGATAATAACTTGTATCCTTGTCGGCTACATCATCGAGCCTCGGGCGGTTATTGAAGAAGTTGAATTTGGCGGCGCTAAATTCAAGGCGAAAAAGCTTTTCTCCGTTATGATAAAGTATGTCGCTCCCATTTGCATCGTTGCTATCCTCATCTTCTCCGTACTCGAAGCCCTCGGCGTGGTAAAAGTTTAATATAAAAAGAACAGGATTTTGAAGTCCTGTTCTTTTTTATTACTCTTTTATAAGGATTTCCTGCATTTTTGCGTAAAAATCCGGAAGCTCGCGCTTGAGGGAGATTATCTTCCCCGCTACGTTTAAAAAGCAATGGCTGCTTTTGCCGATGCAGACGGTATCTTCCCCACGCTTCATCTCATAAAGCAGAGAAATGCGAACAGCAGAAAGCTCGCACACGCGCACATCAATGGATATTTCGTCCGCATAAGTCGTGGACTTTTTGAAATCGCACGAAACGGACGTAACGGGAGAGATTACGCCCTCTCGCTCCATCCTGTCATATCCGTATCCCAGCTTTTCAAGGAAGTCCGTTCTTGCTTCCTCCATAAAACGGATATAGTTTGAATGATGAGTAATACCCATCTTGTCCGTTTCGTAATATTGAACCTTATGTATATACATCAAACCTTAGCCTTTCCTGCAAGAATGTTTTTGTAATCATCGAGATTACAGCGAAGAAGCATAGCGGCATATTCATCCTCCACCCTATCGTTATTTTTACATTAAAATTATATCACAACTATAAAAAGATGTCCATACGATTTACATATCCTAAAAATATCATTTTCGGTTGACAAACAGCACCGCAATATAGTATCCTTTAATCAGTAAGGGCTATTATGCCCCAAAAATACGAGGTATTGTTATGAAGATAAAAGTAAACTCTCTTTTCACACCGTTTATAGACACAGCTCCGCGCTTTTCCTGGACTTTTCCCGACAATGAATTTTCCGCGCAGAGCGAATACACCCTGAGCGTTGCAAAAGACGAAACTTTTGAAGATATTATCTTTCAAAGCACGGAAAAAACAGACGAGCGCGTGAATATTTATCCCAACATCACACTTTTTCCCCTTACGAAATACTTTGTGAAAGTTCGCTCCGTGCTTGAAAACGGCAAAGAATATGCCGCAGAAACGCATTTTTCCACGGGATTTATGGGAACTCCCTGGCAGGCGCGCTTTATCACGGGAAAAAAGATAAAGAACCGCGACGACGCTCTTGCCGCGATGTATTTGCGCCGCGAATTTCGCGCGGAAAAACCGACGAGAGCCGTACTTTACGTTGCGGGGCTCGGATATTTTGAAGCACGCATAAACGGAGAAAAAGTCGGAGACGATTTCATCTCCACAGCATTTACCTCGTACGATAAAAACATACTTTACCGCGCCTTTGACGTGACACATATGATAGAAAACGGCGAAAATGCCATCGGTGTTATACTAGGCAACGGATTTTACAACTGCTTTACGCAAGATCCTTGGCAGACAAGCACCGCCCCCTGGCGAGATTTTCCCAAGCTTCTTTTAGAGCTTCACCTTGAATACGGTGATAGAACGGAAAAGATACTCTCCGATAACAGTTGGAGCTATATAGAAGGTCCAATAATCTTCAACGGCATCCGCCACGGTGAAGAATATGACGCGCGCCTTGAAAAAAACGGCTGGGATAAGCCCGGATACACGGGAGAAGCATTCCCTGCAAACTATATAAAAAACCCCGGGGCATCTCTTTCCGTTATGGAAATGGAGTCCATCCGCGTGCGCGAGGTGCTTTCCCCCGTGCTTTGCCGCAAGGTAAAAAACGGCTGGCTTTATGAATTTGCGCAAAATACTGCAGGCGTTGCACGCATAACTTTCCGCGGCAAAGCAGGCACGCGCTATAAAATACGCTATTGCGACAGGCTCTATCCCGACGGCGAGCTTGACCAGGAGGCGCTTTCCGGTTTTATAAAAAATCACTTCTTCCAGACCGATTTTTACACAAAGAGATCCGACGAAGCGGAAGAATGGAACGCTATATTCACATACCACGGTTTCCAGTATATCGAAATTTCGGGCTGCGAGGAACCTCCCGCGCTTTCCGATATAAAAGCCCTCGCGTTTTCAAACGACCTTGAAAGAAAATCGTATTTTTCCTGCTCCGACGAGGATATAAACGCTATCCAACATCTTTGCATAGAATCCTCCGTTTGTTGCTTTGTAAACACGGTTGCTTCCGACACGGTGCGCGAAAAAAGCTCCTGGACGGGCGACACGGGTCTTTCCGCAGAACAGATAATGATAAACTTCGGCGCGGAAAGCCTTATGCGAAAATGGCAGCAGGATCTGCGCGACACGCAACGCATAGGCGGTTGCCTTCCCTGTATAGTTCCCTCTGCGGGCTGGGGATACAACAGCCTTAACGGCCCCGATTGGTCGCATCCTATGGTGGACGTACCGTGGCATCTCTACAACGAATACGGCGATATTAACGTATTACGCCAAAACTACAAGGCTCTTAAAGCGCACGTTTCCTATATTTCCTCTATGGCAAACGATTATATTGCAAGCTACGGTCTGGGCGATTGGTGCGCTCCCTTTGAAGGTGCGGCAATAAGCATAAATATGGAATCCTTCAAATGCCCAGTTCCCGTAAGCGACACGGCGTATTTCCACAGCGCTGTAAAAATGGCGCAAAAGTGCGCCGCGCTCCTCGGCTTTAAAGAAGACGAAAAAGCTTACGCCGACCTTGCGCAAAAAGTTAAGCAAGCGTTCAGAAACGAATTTTTCGATAAAGCTACCTATACCGTCAAGGGCGATTGCCAGAGCGCAACTGCTATGATGATATTCCACGGACTTGCCGAAGAAGACGAGATTCCGCATCTTTTGGAAAAGCTTCTCTCTCAGATAGAAAGAGATAACGGTCACCTTGATTTCGGTGTGCTTGGATGCAAAGCGGTTATGGAGTCGCTCGGCAGATACGGATATGCCGAAAACGCTATGAAGCTTCTCACAAATCCGACCTATCCGAGTATGAAGCATTGGCTCAATATGGGTACGACGACGCTGCTTGAATGTTGGAACGGCGGCGGCTCCCGCAACCACCATATGTTCTCCTGCGTTTCCGCATTCTTTTATAAATACGTGGCAGGCATTTCCGCCGCCGCCCCCGCCTACAGGAAAATAGATTTCCGCCCCGCGATAGAAAGCTCCCTTACGCGCGCGCACGCAAGCGTAAACACGCCGTACGGCAAGGCGGAATGCGGCTTTGAGAAAAAGGACGGCAAGACCATCGTTAAAATAATCGTTCCCTCCTCTTGCAAAGGTACTCTTTATATAGGGGAAAAAGCGGTCGAATACGGAGCGGGAAAATACATCGTAGAAATTTAAAAAACGCCGCAAAACGGCAAAATCGATTTTACGCAAAATTTCGAAACATCAAAAAGGACAGAGAAAAATCTCTGTCCTTTAATATTATACGCTTCGAAAGCCTCTGCCGATGATCTCGCTTGTCGTTGTGATGATGATAAAGGCATTGGGGTCTATCTGTCTTATGTAGGAGCGAAGCCTGTATGCCTGTATGCGCTTGCAGACCGTGTGGATGATGGTCTTTTCTTTGTTCGTATAGCCGCCGACAGCGCCCGTAAACGTGGTGCTGCGGTTAAGCTCTTTTATAATAAATTCATTTATCTCTGCACCCTTGTCCGTGATAACCACAAAGTATTTGCAGGCGTTGATGCTTTCAATAATGGAGTCAACAAGGAACGCCTTTGTAAAAAGACCGAGCATAGAGAGAAGCCCTGCTTCCATACCGAAAACGAAGAAGGAGGACGCCGCGATAAGGCTGTCCGAAACGAGGAGAGCCTTGCCCTCGTCAAGATTGGTGTATTTTTTAAGAATAAGAGCAACTATATCCGTGCCGCCGGAGGACGCACCCACGTTAAAGAGTATCGCAGAACCGAAAGCCGTAAGAAGCATCGCATAGACAAGCTCCATAAGCGGCTCGTCCGTAAGCGGTGCGGTAACGGGAACTATCAATTCCAAAATATATGTCAGTGCCGAGTAAAGAAGACTGCAATACACCGTTTTTATGCTGTTTGCCTTGCCGAGAAAGATAAAACCGAGAACAAGCAAAAGGGAGTTGAGTATCAATATCCAAAGGCCCGTGGAAATAAAGGGTGTAAGCTTGCCCATAACCGTGCTGATACCGCTGACGCCGCCCGTTGCAAAGCCATTCGGTATCTTGAAAAAGTAGATGCCGGCAGTCATTACGATGACGCCGACCGTCATAAGAAAATATTCTTTTAAAGTGCCGAGGATATTACTGCTTTTAGCGGAATTGTTGTTTTTCATATTCAAAAGTCCTCTCACGGTATGTATTATATATATTTTATCATAAACAATAATAGCTTGCAATAGAAAAAACCGCTTTCGCGGTTTTTCAAATTTTATTTTTATCATTCTATCGTTTCAATGGAAACGATGGAAAATTCGGGCGTTAAAGTTCCCGTATATTTACTGTCAAAAATACATTTTGAAACGTAGTCAAATGTTATGCTTTCATCGTTTGTGCGGACCACTATTACAGAATCCCTTTCCGCATTCGGCATACGCCCGTACAGCGTCAATGTGTATTTATATTCTGTAAGAATCTCCGTAAGATTTGTGCTTGCCGAGCTTTCCGTACTTCCCGTATTCGTGCAGGAAGAAAACGTAAGCGCAAGCATCAAGACGGTAAAAGCACAAATGCACCTTTTCATAGTCACACCTTACTTTCAAGGTACGAGAGCATATTGTCTATTGTTTCTCCCGCAAGGCTCACAAAATCGAACTGCTTCAAAAACTCCGCCGTCTCTGCTATCTTGTCCTCGGGAACGAGGTATATTCGCAAAAGTGCCTGCAAAAATTTTTCCGTTTTCATCTCCATAGTGAAGAAAACGTCGCACGGAACCGTCATAAAAGAGCGCGTAATACCCCCCGCAGCAAGTTCCAGACAATAAAAATCCTTTGTTTCAAGCGTGGGAAGGTGTTGTGAAAAAATATATTCAAGCTTTTTTGTTATGCTTTGGTATATCACCCTTGAGGTTTCGGGAAGCGTATATGAAACGGAGTACATCTCCCTCATGTGCTCGCCGGATTCCGCCATATGAAGCTGAAGCACCGTTTCTGCGGCATAGAGAAATATTTTATCGTCCGTTTTTCCCTCCAAAAGCTTCTGCACCGTTTCATACTGACATTCCAGAACGTACGCCACAAGCTCCGTAAGTATGCCCTCTTTGTTTTTAAAGATATTCACAAGAGAGCCAAGCGCCATTTCGGATTCGGAGGCTATTTGCTTCATTGTAGTTTCGTGGTAGCCTTTTTCAAGAAATTTTCGCGCAACGATATGAAGCACTTTTGATTTATGAGCTTCAAAGTTTTTTCCCCTTGTCAAATTAGCCATTCTCCCCTCCTTGGTCTTTTATTTTAGAACGCATTTTAATTTTACATTATTTTTTAAAATTTGTCAATATCCAAAATAACAAAGTTTGCTTCATCAATTGAAAATGCCACCAAAAGAGCGTTTTTGCATAAGGAAACCTTTGTTTGAACAAGCAAAATTGCGCACTTTCCTATGTTATAAAAAAGCGAAAAAAACTGCTTTTTCCCTTTATATCGTTTAAAAATTATTCAATAAGTATTGCTTATTTTTTAAATATATAGTAAAATGCTTTATTATAACTTTTGAAAGTGAGGTTTTCATTTTGAACTGGGAACTTATTGTTCTGATACTTTACTTTGCCGCTATGCTTGCAATCGGCATCGTATTTTTCTTTAAATCAAAAAGCTCTACAGACAAGGATTACTTCCTTGGCGGCAGAGCTATGGGGCCTTGGGTAACCGCTATGAGCGCGCAGGCATCCGATATGAGTGCGTGGCTTCTTATGGGTCTGCCCGGCAGCATTCTTGCATTCGGCTTGGGTCAGGCTTGGATAGGCATTGGTCTTGCCATCGGCACAGCACTCAACTGGATACTTATTGCACGTCGCTTGCGCCGTTTTTCTCAGGCAGCTAACGACTCTATCACGCTTCCGCAGTATCTTTCCAATCGCTTTGTTACAAAGAGCAAAGCTTTGCAGATAACTTGCGCTTCCGTGTTCCTCGTTTGCTTCACGGTTTACGTTGCTTCCGCATTCGTTGCAGGTGCAGATGTTTTCACATCCCTTTTCCCCAAGATCGACAGAAGCATCGCAATGCTCATCTTCGCCGTTATCCTCATTATATACACATTCCTCGGCGGTTATAACGCTGTATGTTGGACAGACTTTTTCCAAGGTCTTCTTATGCTCGTTGCAGTTCTCGCTGTTCCGATCATCATCGTTATGACAAAGGATCTTGACGGCAACATTCTCAACAATGTTGTTACAAGCGCTGACGGTGTGTCTTACGGATTTATCAAAAACCCCTTCACAGCACCCGTTACGGAGATCGTAAGCGGTCTTGCTTGGGGTCTTGGCTACTTCGGTATGCCCCACATCCTCGTTCGCTTTATGGCTATCAAGAAGCCCTCTATGGTTAAAAAATCCGCTATCGTTGCTATCTCTTGGGTAGTTATCGCTCTTTGTGCGGTTATCTTCATCGCAGTATTCGGCAGAATGCTCATCGGTGAAGAGCTTCTTGCCAGCGGCAAGCAGAGTATGGTATTCATCGAGCTTGCAAGAGATATTTTCCCGCCCGCTATCTCCGGTCTTCTTCTTTCCGCCATTATCGCGGCTTCTATGTCCACAGCAGACAGCCAGCTCTTGGTTGCTTCTTCCTCATTCACATCCGATATTTACAAGCCCATCATCCGAAAAAAAGCTTCCGACAAGGAAACTCTTTGGGTAGGTCGTATAGTAGTTCTTATTATCTCCGTTATAGCTTACTTCATCGCAAGCAGCGAGAGTCAAGGAGCGCAGGCTATTATGAACCTCGTTTCCAACGCTTGGGCAGGTTTTGGCTCAGCATTCGGTTCCGTTGTTATCCTTTCTCTCTTCTGGCGACGCTTTACATACAAGGGTGCTCTTGCAGGCGTTATCGCGGGTGCTCTTACGGATGTTCTTTGGCTCGCACTCTTTACAAATGCTCTTGACGGTATGTTCGGTGCGAACTTCAGCACTTGCATCTACGCTACGGGTATTTATGAGATCATCCCCGGCTTTATTGTAAGTATGCTCGTTGCAGTTATCGTTACACTTCTTGATAAGAAGCCTTCCGAAGAGATCACAGCTATCTTCGATGCAGCAACAGCTCCCTGCGAAGACTAATTGCATATCAATATAAAAACGAGAGGAAAAAACCTCTCGTTTTTGTTATTCTCGTTTTCCACCGTGGGTTGAAAAAACTCGTTTGCACGGTTATTGCCCGTAATATGCCGTTATGTTATAATATATACAGAAGAAGGCGCCGACTTGAATTTTTTACGGAGGTATATCTATGGACATTGGAAGAAAGATAAGGGAATTACGTAAAGAGCGCGGTATCACGCAGGAGCAGCTTGCCGAAAGTATCGGGATCTCGTTTCAGGCTGTTTCAAAATGGGAAAACAATATCGCGCTTCCCGACATCACTCTCGCGCCCGTTTTGGCAAGCTATTTCGGCGTTTCTTTGGATGAATTATTTGGATTTGACAAAGAGAAAACACAAAAAGAAGTTCGCGCCATAGCGCGTTCAACCGTCAAATACCGCAGCGAAAATTACAAAGAGGGAATAAAAATTATAGAAGCCGCACTTCGCAAATATCCCAATAACGATATATTGCTCTGCAATCTGCTTTACCTTATCCCTTATTGGGAAACGCCCGATGAAACGATAAAGGTCGCATCCAAGGTCATTGACATTACGCAGAATGACGAAATAAAATATGATGCTTGCCGCTTTCTTGCATATGCGTACAAGCAAAAAGGCGATATTGAAAGCGCAAAAAAATCTCTTGAGCAGATACCCGAAATATATTTTTCTAAGCTTTCGGAAATGGCGTTTATATTGGGCGGAGAAGAAAAAATGAACGCCGCGCAAAAGCAAAAGGGCGTTTCCCTTGAAATACTTCTTGAAATGCATTCCCGCATTGCGGAATGTTTTGAAGAACAAGGCGATATTAAAAAAGCGATAAAAGAGATAGAAAAAGCCATTGCTCTTTTTAAGATAGAAGGACCCTCCTCCGAGTGGGACAATTACATAAGCTTTTTTGAAAAAAGATTAACTGAATTAAAGAATAAAATTTAATGAAAAACGAGAGGTCACCCTCTCGTTTTTGTGTTTATCTGCAAATTTCTGCAAGGTCGTCTTCTTTAAGCTCCAAAATATCGGAAAGGATGGATGCGTTTTCGTAAAAATCGTGATAAGCACTGCTGTGGGAATCGCTTCCGAACGTGAATTTGCATCCGCATTCTTTCGCTATGCGAAACATACGGATGTGGCAATCATCCGCAAGCTCTTGTGGCGTCATATTTTTTGAGTATGACACGTTTATCTCAAAAGCAATATTCTTTTCCGCAGTCTTATCGAAAAGGCGTTTGAAAGTATCGTCCGTTATCATCTTGATAAGTATTTTATAATCGTAAGGACAGCACACTGCGTCAAACGGATGCGCCATTGCAGTAACGTAGCGGCTGAGGGTGCTGTTCAGAATGTCCTCGTACGCCATAATCATAAAATCCCTGTGCTTTTCGTAGGACGGGATATATTCCTTCGGCATAATCATATGCGTGTGAGAATTGGGAACAACGATAAAATCGAATTTTTCCGCTTCCTCCTCCGTAAGAGCAATATCGCGCTTGGGCGTATGATATTCCGTTTCACAGCCGAAATAAAATTTTATATCCGGTTCGTTTATCTTTGCAAGCGTGTCTTTAAGCTCGGCGTTATGTTCAAACGGGTGCGCCGCGTAAAAGCCCCTCGCCCCGGGAATATCTTTAGCTCCGAAATGGTCTGAAAAGCCTATCTTTTTAAGCCCCAGACGTTTGGCATTGGCAATATAGTTTTCCACGGTCGCCGTTTCGTTCGCGCAGATGGAAAGGTTCGTATGAACGTGAAAGTCGTGAATTATCTTCATAATCTTTCTCCGTATATATTTTTAATTCCAAGAACGCATTTTCGGGTGCTTACCGTCCAAAATATTGAGCGAGGAAAGCTCCCATACAGATTCATCCCACCCCAGCGAGGACGTATAAAAGGCTCCGCTGTTAAGCGTTATAAGCTCGCATTCCGCACCCGATATCTCATATATCGGCTCGTTTCCCGACGCTTTAACGCTTACGCCCTTCAGGCGATAGCAGCTCACGGGCTGAACACTTGAAGGCTTATAAGACACGACATCGCCGACATAAGCCTTCCCTCTTGCGGAAACCGCCTTTGCGTTGCCCGTATATACGCACGCCGCAATGCTCGAATTCTTGCCGAATGCAGCTCCCGCAATACCTCCGACGTACACGAAAGCCGAGGATTCCGCAGCTACGTCACTTGCCGAGTAACAATTTTTCACGTTGCAGTATTCGCGCAGTATTCCCACGATACCGCCGGCATAAGCCTCGCACGCAGGGTTTGAGGACACCGCGCCCACGGACGCGCAATCGGATATATTGCTTTCGCTGCTTTTAGAGGCATCTGAAGCATAGCCAACGATACCGCCCATATAAGCGCGTCCGTTGTTGTTGGTTATAGCTCCTATATATGCACTGACAGCAACGTCCGTATAGCAATTCGTTATTTGAGCAGTGCCCATAGTTCCCACGATACCGCCTGCGCACGCGTTCGTATCCTTAACGGAGGTTTTTGCGTTTATCGTCCCCTTTATATAACAATCGGTGATCACGGATTTTGAGCCGCACAAGCCCGTAATTCCGCCGGCAGCGCAATTTTTAATATTCTCCTTGTTGGTTACTTCTATCATAAAATCGGTAACGCCAAGATTTTTCACCGTCGCGCCCGAAATGCATCCGAATAAACCAAAGCTGTAATAGTATGATTTCTTAGGTGAGCTTATCTTGAAGTTAGATACGGTAAATCCGTTTCCATCGAACACACCGCAGAAATTTCTTGACCCGGAGTAGGTGTTTTTGCCCGTTGCATTGCATCCGATAGGATCCCATTCCTTTCCGCCGAGGTCGATATTGTCCGTAAGCTTATAATGCTTATTGTAATACGCGTTATTATCGCTGCCGTTTATGGATTTTGCCAAAAGCGCAAGCTGTTCTCCGTTGGAAATAAGGTAAGGATCCGCTTCCGTTCCCGTACCTCCCGCAAAAGAGGAAGCGGCAGAACCGCTCCAAATACCCGTTGCGGGAATAGACTTGCGGGGAACAAGTGTTTTATTGCAAACGGAGCATTTCACCATCTCCGTATAGCCGTCCTCCGTTCTTGTTGCCTCGCGACCGGGGAGTACCTCCTCCACATGTCCCGGGGCTTTTATAGCCTCTTGCTTTTTCAAAATCTCGTTGCAGACGGAACACTTAACGCCGTCCGTAAGGCCATCTTCCGTGCAGGTCGCAGCTTTTCCGAGAATAGTTTCTTCAACATGAACGCAGGATGAAGCGGCGGTAGAAGAAAGAGTTCCGTCCTGCCCCGTCGTACCTCCCGTAGTTGTCTGCCCGGGTAAAGTGCCCTGTTTATGAGGCTCGCGCTGTTCACCGCAAGCGCACAACGCAAGCAGCGAAATAATGATGCAAAGTATTATTGATACTGTTTTTAAAATGTTCTTCATTGTTCTCTCCCACCTAAAATTCAAGTGTTTTTATTTTAATTATATCACCGATAAGGGAAAAATCAACATGGAAATTCATCTTATATTTCAAAAATATAAAAACCGTTGTATTCCTTGGACCTTTCAAGCCATTCAAGCAAGGTTTCAAAATCCTCCGGCTTTTCTTCCGAAATCTTTTTTATTATATCCTCCGTTAATGATGGGGCATAATAGTTGATGCCGAAGATATCAAAAGTTCCCCCGTTTCCCATAATTAAGGAAACACACTGCGGATTCCTCGGATTTTTGAATCCGCAGGTGTAAAATTTAATCAATCATCGATTTTCCCGACAAAGCGGTAGTAGATCTCGATCTTTTGGATTCTCTTGCCGTCCTTGTCTTTCGTGGCTTCGTGAACCACGATCTTT
>JAGATA010000035.1 GCA_017621475.1 Clostridia bacterium | reverse complement strand
ATTACTATATAGAGGAGTAAAAATCGGCTTAATTGTAAACAATTTGTAAACATTGGCGAACATTTTGGCGATTTTGCTATATATAAAGTAGGAGGGGAAAGAAAGAGAATTTTTTTCTCTCTGTTAATTACTGATTATTGCACTGTTGCATTTTTTGGAATAGTGTGGTAAAATATTTTTATTACAGGAGGAATTTCTTATGAAGCATAGGAAGTTCAAAAAAATCATTGGTTTATTGTTAGGTATGGTAATGCTGTTAATGCCATATTTTAACACTACGATTTTAGCAGCAGAAAGTATAATAATTGATGACATTTCGTTAGAATGGCAAGAAGACTTGAAAAAAGATACGTCTTTGGAATATCTTACGCCCAGTGATTTTAGAGAGGCTGACGGAATTATTCCCAATCCAGATTATCTTCCTAATAAAGAGTTTCTGAAAGATAGCTTGTCTAACGATGCAATGTTACCAATTTCAACAAACTCAAATGGAAGATTGGCCGATGGAGTGTATGTTATTATAAATGCTCAAAATGGTAAGTCTATGGCTTCCAATAATGCAGGAGCAACTTCAGGGACGGCGATAGTACAAAATCAATACACTAACTCAAATGATCGCGCACAACTGTTTAAAGTAACATATCTTGGCACATCAGATGGCCATAATTATTACAGCATACGACCAATGACTAATAATAGTTTGGGTGTATCTGCTCCTAACAACAGTTCTTCGGATTTAGTTTCAGTAAAAACTATGTCAACTACAGAAATTTTAAACAATATATACCAATATCAACGTTGGATAATTGCTCAAGAGGGTAATTATTATACAATCCAAAATACATATATTGATGAAAACTTATATTTATCTTCTCCTGATAATAGCATAAACAATGCTCAACTAATTATGGAAAACTCACTTTGGCTTAGGGGAATGTGGACTTTTGAAGCATATACAGGTGCAAGTATTGACGGAGTTGTAATGACACATTTTACTTCTGGAGTGGCTAAAGGAAGTTATTTTTCATATAGTGCTTCAGCATATAGTTCTACTATAGGAAGAAATGGACCTGTAACTTTTTCTGTTGCTGATATTTCTGGAAACTCTACAAATATTGCGACTGTTGGTTCTACTACAGGCTATTTTCGTGGCATTGAAAATGGTCAAGTTCGTCTCTATGCTACTTATCCTAACGCGCCGTGGCTTTATTATTGGATAATTGATATACAGTTTGAAAATCAAAATGTATTTTTACAAAATGTACATTCGATGCTTAATTTACAATCAGACACTACTGATAATATTGTAAAACAATCATCGCATAGTGCGGGAATCAATCAAATGTGGTTCTTAGAGTACTATCCTTCTGAAGGAGCGTATAAGATCAAAAACATCAATAATAATTTGTACTTAACGGCCCCATCATCTGCTCTTGAAGGTCAAAGTATAACAGTTCAGTCATATTCAACTTCCATACTGGAAAGACAATTATGGACATTCGAAAAAACAGTTGATGGTACTTATAAAATCAAGGCAAAATCTCATATAGGAACATCGTTGGCTATGACGGCAACCAGTAATGAAATAGGTTCATATATTTCTCAAAATGAGTATAACGGTGCATATTTACACGAATGGCGTGTGTTTGATGATGAAAAAATTTTAAACACACCTTTGATTATGCAACAAACAAGCAAATGGTGTTGGGTAACTTGTGCTCAAATGATGGTTAGAACTTTCTATCCGACTGCGGCAAACTATGGTGATGCAGATACGATTTTAGCTGAACAACGTAAGGCGGTTTACGATGTTTTCGGTGATGCGACTGCAACATATGAAACGTACGATTGGAATAATGATCCACAGGGATTAAATTTAAAAACAGGATATTATACTGACGTTGAATCTGCAGCGCAATATTTCAATGATTTGGCTGGCGGGAATATGGAGTTTAACAGCAAACTTTATTCATATGAAGAGGCGTATATCCAGGCATTTATTTACGATGGCTATCCTATTGTGCGGCTTAGCGGAGGCTTTAATGTTGCGGGAGAAAATGTAGATATTTACGGACATGCAACTATAATAGTTGGATATAGATGGGATGAAACTTTAGGTTGCTATATATACATAGTGAATAATCCTGCTCGTAGCAATCCCCAAGAGCTAACTTATGATGAATTGCAGTCATATGAAAGCGATAGTGGGAAACCGTATTATTGGGTTCCCAGTGTTGTTGTTGACACATTTTACGGTTGAAATATTTAAAAAGGAGCCGTGACGATGAATAAAATTTTCAAAAAATGCGTTTGCGCTTTTTTTGCACTGACAATTTTTTTGCTGTGCGCGGCGTGTTCAAATCTTTCCTTTGAAGCTCCTGATAATCTTGAATACTCCGTTTTCGCAAATGAGATATACGTCGATGGAAATGTTTATGATGTGCAGCGCCTTGTGGGAGATGCTATTTCCGCATACGATATAGCAAAATCTTATGAGGATGATGTTGAGAACTACGGATATGGCGATGTTTATAAAAACGTCAGAGTTTACACCGACAGATATTACATAGGATATTGGGCATCGGAGGATTTCCTTGACGGGCTTCTTTGCCTTGATGAGAACGGATACGAAAGTGCTCTTTTTAACGGATTGGAGTATATATACATTCCCGTTTTTGCGGATGTTGGCGGAGAACAGAGAGCTATAGCGGAAGCGGCGATTTATTACGATTCAAGGGATAAAGAATTTCACTATACGCAGTGGAGTATTACCGCGCCGACCGAGGCTTTTTTGAATAAAGAGCATATGCGTTTTTACGATAAGATATTGTTCCTTGCGGAAAAACACAGTTGGGATGATTGTATTTTGGTAAGCGATAACGTCTATCATCACGCTTCACCTGTTCTGCTCACGGAAAAAGACGGCGTTTACGGTGTATATGATTTTAATAATATTTTTTACGAGAATAACACAAGCTTTGAAGAAACTTGGTATTCCTCCGAGGATTACGCGGTCAAACGCAAAGCGTATATTGAAGATAATGCCCCCTCGGGTGTTCCGCTGTCGCGGGTTTTGCTTGAAATGCTTAAAGACAGCCCGTCTTTGTGGGTGATATTGATACTCCTTGCCGCTGTGATATATGCGATAATTCGCACTAAAAAAGATAGAAAGAAAAGCGAAGAATAACCACACCGCAAAAAAGCAGAGGGCATATGCCCTCTGCTTTTTGCATATAAAGCGCGTTTTGCAAAAATTTTTCACACGTGCGCTTCTTTTTTCTTTGAGTTTAAGAAAAAGTTGACAATTATCCATATAAGTGTTAGAATATTTATGTATAATTTTATTTAAAGAAAAGGGGTTGTACCATTATGAAACTCAGAGTTATGACATACAACGTTGCAGGCGGACGTGATTACAGCGGCGAGCTCCCCGCAAAGCCCAATCCTGCGGCTTGCGCGAAGACTATAGGCGAATATTCTCCTGCTATCGTCGGTCTTAACGAAATAGACTTCAACCATCCTCGCAGTGGCAACATCAATATTGCCGCAGAGATCGCAAGACATTCGGGCATTTCCTACGAAAGCCGCTTCGGCAGAGCTACGGCTCTTGGCAGACCCGGTGCGCGCGGCGATTACGGCAACGCGCTTCTCTCCAAATATGCTGTTCTTTACTCCGAAGCTATCCCTGTTCCGGATCCCGAAGATAAATCCGAGCCCACATACTACGAAACACGCGGCGTTTTCCGCAACGTCATCCTTATTGAAGAAGGCAAGGAGATTGAAGTTGTGGTTACTCACTTCGGTCTTGCAAAAACGGAAAGAGCCGAAACGATGAAGATCCTCACAAAGCTCATCAAAGAAAGAACACGCCCCCTTATCATTATGGGGGACTTCAACGTTTGGGGCGGCGCTATCAACCCCGAATGGAACAGAGATGTGGAAATTAAAGAGCTTTACGAGCTTATGACGGATACATTCAAATTCTGCAAGGATCAGGAAATGAGAACATTCCCCTCCAGATTTGATCTTTCCAGCCTCAGCGAAAAAGAGATCAACGGCGGCAAGGGTATCCGCATAGACTACATTTTCGTTTCCGATGAATTTACGGTTGAAGACGCGGCAATCCCCGTAACGCAGGCCTCCGACCACTTGCCCTACTACGCAGACCTCGTTATCTGATAAAAAATAAATTAAAGGAGAAAACAAATGCCGGAAACCATATATACCATACCGATAAACGAAGCGTTTGATAAAACTTCCGAAAGCGAAACGCCCTCCTGCCCTTTCTGTGAGCTTTACGATATGCTGGAGAATAACGCGCTTGACGCGGTGCTGGGCGCCGCTATGATGGAGCCCGACATCCGCATAGAAACGAACAGGCTCGGCTTCTGCCGCGGGCATTTTAACAAAATGTACGAAAAAGGCAACCGCTTGCCGCTTGCGCTCATTCTCGAAAGCCACATTGCGGAGGTAAACGATAAAGTTTTCAAAAAGTCTCTTTTCGATACTAAAGGCGAAAAATCCGAAAGCGCTATCGAGAAATTGTCCGGCACTTGCTATCTTTGCTCCAAAATATCCGGTTCTCTTGCAAAAATGTTTTCAAATACGATATACATCTGGGAAACGGATGACGAGTTCAGACGTAAATTTAAAAAACAGCGCTGTTTCTGCTTGCCTCATTACAGAAGACTTCTCGAATACGGCAGATCCGACCTTAGCAAAAAAGATTTTGCAGACTTTTTCGAGGTTGCAAAGGGTATAGAGAGAAAATATATCGATTCCCTTAACGAGGATGTTAGCTGGTTCTGCAAAAAGTTTGATTATCGTTACGATAACGAGCCTTGGGGCAACGCAAAGGATTCCATTCCGCGTGCGCTGGATTTTCTCTCCGGCGGCAAAACGGAAAGATAATTGTTGAAAATAAAAGAATTTAAAATTTGAAGGTGATAAAAATGAAAAAAATAAGAAAAATAGCTATCCTTACATCCGGCGGTGACGCTCCGGGTATGAACTCCTTTATTCGCGCGGCTGCCCGTACTGCTATTGCAAACGGCATTCAGGTCGTTGGCATTGAAGAAGGTTATGCAGGTCTTCTTGCAGGAAAATTCAGAGATCTTTCCAACCCCACGAGCGTTTCCAATATCCTTACGGAAGCGGGCACAGTGCTCTATTCCGCAAGATGCGAAGAGTTTAAAGACCCCAAATATCAGGAGCTTGCGGCTTATATCTGCCGTTCCAACAATATCGACGGTATGATCGTTTGCGGTGGTGACGGTACGTTTATGGGTGCTACAAAGCTTTCCGCGCTCGGCATCCCAACAGTTGCCGTTCCCGGCACTATCGACGCCGACGTTACTTCCACAGACTATACGATCGGCTTTGATACAGCTATGAACACGGTTATCGAAATGGTAGATAACCTTCGCGCTACTTGCGAATCCCACGCTCGCTGCAACGTAGTTGAGGTTATGGGCAGAAACGCAGGTCACATCGCTGTTCGCACGGGTATTGCAGTAGGTGCTTCCGCGGTTGCTATTCCCGAAGTGCCTTTCGATGAAGAAGAAGCTATCGAAAAAATCAAAACACAACGTCTTAACGGCAAACGCGGTATAATCGTTATCGTTTCCGAGGGCTTGCCCGGCTACGCCGAAAAGCTCGCAAAGAAGATCGAAGAAGAAACGGGCATCACTACTCGTTTCTGCGTTCTCGCTCACGTTCAGCGCGGCGGCTGCCCCTCGCTTGAAGACAGACTCACAGCTTCCGAGATGGGCGCTGCGGCTGTTGAAAGACTTATCGCAGGCAAATCCAACGTGGTTATCTGCAAGAACGACGGCAAGATCTGCGACGTGGATATTATGAAAGCTCTCACTCTCGACAAACTCTACAAAGGCAAACTTACAGAGGAAGAGATCGCGGCTATTCCCCCCGAAGACAAGGCTTGGATGGACGAAAGATGCGCGGTCCTCAAGGCTCGCACAGAGGAATATTACAGACTTGCAAATCTTATAAGATAAAAAGGACTCCAAACCGCAATATCATTAAGTTAAGCCTCCCCCTCCGGGGGAGGTGGCACAAGAAACGTGACGGAGAGGGCGGTTACCATAGGAATATCGCCCTCTCACCCGCCTACGGCGGGAGCTCTCCCGAAGGGAGAGCCTTTTCTTTTTGTTAACTTAATAACATTGGTGCCTTATCCGCCTTTTTGCAGATTTTTCTTAAAATAAAGAAAAATTTGCTTTTTATGCGATACTGTGGTAATATAATTATGTTACAAAATTATATTACCCCTGCGGAGGATAACGTATGAAAAAACTTCTTGCCGTTGATGGAAACTCAATACTTAACCGCGCGTTTTATGGCGTGCGTCCGCTTTCTACGGCGGACGGACTCCCCACAAACGCCGTTTACGGGACTATAAATATCATAAACCGCCATTTTGAAGAACTTCACCCCGATTATTTTGTTGTTGCGTTTGACCTTAAAGCGCCTACTTTCAGGCATACTGCATATACGGGTTATAAGGCAAACCGCCACGCTATGCCGGAAGAGCTTGCCGTGCAGCGCCCCTATGCCGTGGAATGCCTTTCTGCGCTTGGCGCGCACTGCGTGGAAAAAGAGGGCTTTGAAGCGGATGACCTTCTCGGTACGCTTGCCGCGCTCGGCGAAGCCGAGGGAGACGTGGAGGTGTATATTCTTACCGGCGACCGAGATTCCCTCCAGCTTATCTCGGACAGAACGCGCGTTATCCTTGCAACGAACACGGAGCCTATACTTTTCGACAGCGCGGCTTTCGAGGAAAAATACGGCGTTCGTCCCGACCAATACGTTGACGTAAAATCCCTTATGGGCGACGCTTCCGACAATATTCCCGGTGTAAAGGGAATAGGAGAAAAGACCGCTTTCAAGCTTATTGCGGAATACGGAAGCCTTGACGAACTTTATACGGACACGGAGAACAAAAAGATAGCTCCCGCCGCTAAGGCAAAGATTATCGACGGCAAGGAAAGTGCGTATATGTCAAAATTCCTCGCAACCATCAAGCGCGACGTGGATATGGGATGCGATTTTGAATCGTTCCGTTACAGCGGTATGGATAAAGCTAAGCTTTTCGAGCTTTTCACAAGGCTTGAATTTACTAAATTTATCAAAAAATTCGGAGCGGAAAGCGCCGAAGCCGAAACAGAGGCAGAAAGCGCAGAGGAAAACTTCATTATTGTTCAAAAAGACGTATCGAGCCTTGAAAAAGGCGTAAAATACGCTGTATCATTTGACTTTGAAACGGAAAAAATATATTTCTGCCGCGAAAACGAGATTTTTGCGGATACTCTTTCTGCCGCACTTCCTTACCTTTCGGAGAAGGCTTACGCATTTATCGTACACGACGCAAAAGCGGCGTACCACGCGCTCTCTCGCTATGGTTGTGATTTTTCCGCGTGCCTTGAGGACGTTATGCTGATGGCTTACGTTGCCGCCGTTTCAGAAAACGATTTCTCGCTCGAAAAGCTCGTTTCGCGTCTGTACGGAAAAACGATTTCTTCCCACGAAGAAAAGGCGTTTTATATATACAAGCTCTACGGCGAGCTTTGCGAAGAGCTTGAAAAGAGCCGGCAATGCGATCTTTACGGTAAAATAGAATTTCCACTTGCGCGTGTGCTTTTCAATATGGAAAAAGAGGGCTTTTTTGTGAATACGCAGGAGCTGTCGGTGTTTTCCGCAAAGCTTTCCGAAATGATAGAGGCGCATTGCGAGAAGATATATCTTCTTGCGGGGGAAACCTTCAATATAAACTCACCAAAACAGCTTGGTCACATTCTTTTCGACGTGCTCGGCCTTCCCGCGCTCAAAAAGACGAAAAGCGGCTATTCCACGGACGCGGAGGTTATGGAAAAGCTCCGTCCCTATCACCCCATTATCGGAGAGATTCTTGAGTACCGCAAGGTAGCAAAGCTTAAAAGCACTTATGCGGACGGGCTTCTTGCCGCGGCGGACGAGCGCGGACGCGTTCACACCTCGTTCAAGCAGGCGCTTACCGCTACGGGCAGACTTTCCTCTACGGAGCCGAACCTGCAAAATATCCCCATAAAGACGGAGCTTGGGCGCGAGATGAGAAAATTCTTCGCTGCGGAAAAGGACGGCTACGTCCTTATCGATGCGGACTATTCGCAGATCGAGCTTCGCTTGCTTGCGGCAATATCGGGTGATGAGGCAATGATCTCTGCCTTTGAAAGCGGTGCGGATATACACACATCCACAGCTATGAAGGTTTTCGGCGTAGGTGAAAACGAGGTAAGTATGGAGCTTCGCAAGAGGGCGAAAGCCATAAACTTCGGCATAGTTTACGGTATGGGCGCGTTCTCCCTTGCGGGAGATCTGCACATTTCCCTCGCGGCGGCAAAGGAATACATCGCAGGCTACCTTAAAACCTATCCAATGGTTGAAAAATATCTTTCCGACATTGTTGAACAGGCGAAAAAAGACGGCTTTGTTACAACGCTTCTCGGCAGAAGAAGATATATAAAAGAGCTTTCCTCCAAAAAGAAGATGGAGGTAGCTTTTGGTGAGCGTGTTGCGATGAACAGCCCCATACAGGGAAGTGCGGCGGATATAATCAAGCTTGCTATGGTAAACGTGGAGCGCAAAATGCGCGAGGGCGGATATGACGCAAAGCTTATTATGCAGGTACACGATGAACTTATTATAGAGGCAAATGAAACTTGTGCCGAAGCAGTAAAAGAACTTCTCGTTTCCGAAATGGAGAGCGCAATACAGCTTCCCGTGAAGCTTTCGGCGGAGGTTGCCATAGGTAAAACTTGGTTTGATGCAAAATAAGGCATAAAACGACAAAATAGTAAAACACTAAAGTAAACGAAAGGGCTTATCTGCTTTTGCATATAAGCCTCTTTTCGCTAACGGAGGTGTTTTTTGTTTTACAACGATAACGATAAAAAAAGCGCAATTCTTGCCGTTACGTTTGCGCTGGTGCTTCTTGTGCTTGTTTCCTGCGGCAAGCAGATGAAACAAGATACGCTTAATGGCGGTGCGCACGAGGTGGCTTTCCGTATATACGATGCGGCAGGGGAGGACTCTTCCCGTGTACTTGAACAGAGCGTGGATGCCCAGAACAGCTATATGCTAGGCATAGCGGAAAATGAATTTGAGGAAAAAGCCGTTGAAGGCGCGCTTTTCTACCCCTCGGCCGTGTCCATGGGAAAGACCCTTTGCGTGATAGTGGCAAAGGACGAGGCGTGCGCCGAACAGCTTTACGCATACCTTTACGAAAATTACGATTGGGCGCCCTGCGACCCTGCGGAAAATATGGCTTTTATGCTTTTCGGAAGATACGTAGTCACGGTAAAGGACGAGAGAGAGGAAACGGAAAAGCTTTGCCGCGCGTTTTCTTCCATCGCACAGGGCGATGCTACGGTAAGATACTCCGAAAACCCGATGTGACGGCAAAGGGCGCACTTCCGTGCGCCCTTTGGCTATGTGCTTTTCTTTTTTCTCTTGTAATTTGGGGAATAATGTGGTAAAATAAACAAAACGCAGATTTTGATAACTCTTGCGTCAGATACGGCAATAGATGAAAGGCGGGACCCCCTATGAAATGGAGAGAGGCAAAACCCGAAAACAATATAAGTATTACATACGCCTGTGCGGGAAGTGCGGAATATGAGCGCGACAGCGAATTCAGCGGTACAAAACTGCCCTTTGAAATGTTTTTGTGCGTGGAAAACGGCAGTGCTGCCATTACTGTAGGGGAGGAGCAGTTCTTGCTTTCGAAAGGTGAATCTGTCCTCGTTCCTTGTGATACGGAATACAGAATAGAGGCAAGGGAAGAAAGCCTGCTTGTTTACGTTGGTTTTGAAGCAAGGATCTTTACGGTGCTTCGCATACTTTCTCTTTTCGATTACCCGCTCTTTTTCGGTGCGGACAGCAGCATCTTCGGCATATGCCGCGATATTGCGGCTATGCGTGCGGAAAACGAATTTACCAGCACAAGACTTGAAAACGCCGTTAAAACGGTATCTCTTATATACTCCGCAGTTTCCTATATCACGCAGAACAGTGTTCCGCTTAAAACGGTGGATGCGGTTATGAACGGCTTTGCGCCCCTTTCGGATGTGCTTTCGCACATCGGCGCGCACCTTGCGGAAAACATTATGCAGGAAACGCTTGCAGGTATCGCAGGTCTTTCGCCCGACTCTTTTTACAGGGAGTTCAAAAAGGTGATAAGACATTCGCCCAAGGATTATATAATAGCGGAGCGTCTTCGCCGTGCGCGCGCTATGTTCGTGCTGACGTCCCTTTCCGTCGGAGAAGTTTCCGCCGCTGTGGGATACGAAAACCAGTTCTATTTCAGCGGCCTTTTCAGCAAAAAATACGGCATCTCCCCAACGGGATACAAAAAAAGCGTTGACAGAATAGTTTAAAGCAAAAATGACAGAGGATTAGAGTGTCATTCTAAAGGACAGTTTTTCAAATACGGTATATCTCGAAAGAGGTATGCCGTATTTTGCATTTGTGGACACAAATGCAGTGCTTGTCAGGAATTTTGATAAGCTATAGGTGAACATAAAAAGGCTCCCTTGTGTAAGGGGAGCTGACGCCGAAGGCGGCTGAGGGATTGTTTTAGAGTGATTTTAGCTTTTTACAATCCCTCCGTCACGGCAAGCCGTGCCACCTCCCTTTGCACAAGGGAGGCTCTTTTCGCCGTCCGATAGATAAACAAAGAGGACAGAGAGCGTAAAGCATCATCTATCCTCCTGTCTGTAGGTGACATATTCTGTTGCACTTCAGAAACTGTCCTTAAGAGCACGTCTCTTTCTCTGTCATTTTTTCTTTAATTGCTTTTTAAGCTCGCAAAGCATCGCTTGCGTGTTTTTTCTTGCGCCGGGGTGCGGCATAAAAATTATCTTGCCGCTAAAAATGGGGACGTGGCGCAAAAATATATCCCCCGTGCCGCAGCAAACTATCATTTTCGGTTTTATTATCTCTATTTCCTGCCGCAGAACGCTGCCTGCAATATCAGATGTTGCCACGCGGTAATATTCTTCCTTACTTTGGCTTTTACCATATACTTTGTTTACGTTTGTAAAAGCTATCGTCCCGATAAACTTTAAAGCATCTGCTTTTAATGCGGCAATATTCTGCACGTCTTTTTCGGGATGCTTCGAAAGGTAAGCCCAACGCCCCACGTTATACCACATATTCGGCGTTATGTTCGTGCCGCGAAGGGAGCTTTGGCGCGAGAGCCAAAAGAGCCAATCGCGGTATTGCGAGTGGGAAAAATTATTCGTTTCCTTGCCGATGAAAAGAACGCCGTTATCCGCGTCATACTTTTCCCCGTCAACAATGCCGAAATTGTTGATGCTTTCGGGGGCTGTATCCGTGAACGCGCGGCTCCATTCCGATAAAAACTCGGAAGCACAGCTTTTATAGAGCTTGTCAAGCTCGCGGTTTACGCGCTTGTTTGCTTCTTTATTTATCATTTTGCGCTTTGTATTCTTCCACAGCCGCGCGGACTTCGCCGTACATATAGAGCGAGCCTAGGCAGAGGAGTGCCTTGCCGTTTTCACGGCACGCGCGTGCGGCGGCCAAAACGGCTTCTTTTACCGTGGCAAAGCCTTCGGAGGGGATGCCATCGTCTTCGAATACTTTTGCGTATTCGTCCGCGGCGAGCGCACGGGAGTTGTTGGGTCGCACGGTGAAGGCGCGGCAAGCGACCTCGCTCATACGGCGCGCCATATGGCGGTAATCCTTATCCGCCATAACGCCGGAGAGAAGATATATCTTTTCATTCTTGAAGTAAGTTTTTGCGCTTGCAACAGCCGCGTCTATACCCTCGGGGTTGTGGCCGCCGTCGGATATGATAAGCGGATCGCGGCAGAGTATTTCAAATCTGCCGGGCCATTTTACCGCGGCAAGACCGCGCTTTATTGCATCCGCGGGGATATTTGTGCCGCCCTTGGCGAGTGTTTCGAGTATTGTAAGCACAGTTGCGGCGTTGTATGGCTGGTAAATTCCTGCCAAGGGGATGTGCAACCCCTTTATTTCTTCAAAATCAAAATCCGCACCGAACATATCCGTTTTTACGTTCGAAAGACGGGTATAGTCCGTTTCGATATACGGTGCGTTCATCTCTTCCGCTTTTGCGCGGATAACTGCGGCGCAGGACGCAGGGTCTACCTCACATTCGCCTTCCTTTGCGCCGACGGGAGTGTGCGCGCCTCCGAAGATGATGGGAACGCCCTCTTTGATGATGCCTGCTTTTTCTGCGGCAATCTTTTCCGCTGTGTCACCGAGGAACGCTGTGTGGTCCATAGCGATACCCGTGATAACGGCAACGGCAACGCTGTGCGCTTTTATTATATTTGTGGAATCAAGTCTGCCGCCCATTCCCGCTTCGAGAACGACAAAGTCGCACCCGTGATTTTTAAAATATACGAACGCGATAGCCGTGATAAGCTCAAATTCCGTGGGGGAATCCTCCATGCTGTCTGCGAAGGGACGGACGTATTCCGTAACGCTTGCAAGCTCCTCGTCGGAAATATCGCAACCGTTTATCTGCATACGCTCGTTAAAGCGCACGATAAACGGGGAGGTGTAAAGGCCAACCTTGTAGCCTGCGGCGGCAAGGACGGATGCTGTCATAGCACTTGTGGAGCCTTTGCCGTTTGTGCCGGCAACGTGGATGAAGCGAAGGCTGTCCTGCGGATCTCCCAGCTTTTTCATAAGTTCTTCTGTTCTAGAAAGCCCCAGGCGGCTGCCCTTCCAGCAGACGGAGTGAATATATTCAAGAGCTTCTGTATATGTCATATTTGCACCTTCTTTTGGCAATTTGTTTTAACTTTTGTTTATTATTCTTGAAAGCAGCCCGGAAAAATTCCTGTTGCGGAAAAGGAGCATTATAAGGTAACCCTCCACCGCCGCCGTGAAGATATATATCGGCACGCGCATAATAAGGATTTCCCAAGGGGTGTCGAAATAGACTATCATGCCGAGGGATTTTATACCCATAGAGCAGATGATGTGGGAAAGGGCAACGGGCAAAAACACGCGGGGGGTTGCGCGCCAATTCTCTTTGCCGGGGAAAGCGTACATTCCAATGATACCGGAGATAACACCGATAAGGAACGCGCCGAGCGTGATGATGGGGTTGATAGAGTAGCCCACCAAAAAACAGCCTATCATATCCGCCGCCGCACCAACGACACCGCCGATAAGCGGGCCGAAGAAAAGCCCAGCCATAAGTATTGGTAGATTTTCAAAGCTTATGCGCAAAGAATCCGTCACGTTCACGGCAAGGTATTTGCCCAGCACTATGGAAAGCGCTGTGAGCAGCGCCGCTACCGCCATAACGCGGATGTTCCCGAAAAGGGCGATGCCCGCGTGCCCTATGGGGCTTCTTTTGTTTTCTTGTTTGTTGTTCATAAAAAGATCCTCCTTTCCCTGCTATTAGCAAGGGAAAGGAGGATCTTCGCCGCCTTTGCGGCGTAAAATTCCTTTTACCTTACGAAGCGGGATGCAAAACACGAACCGCAGCAAAAGCTTTCGTCCAACCGGCAACTCCCCGTCCCATTGGCACTTGACGCCCGCGTTTTTACTCTTCAGTTTATATTTTAGATACTGTAATTATAACGTGCAAACGCCGCTTTGTCAAGTGCGGAATTGCACCTTTTAAAAAAATACGGCGTTTTACCACTCAACCTGTGGTAAAGAAGGAATTTTGTTTTCTTTCGCTTCATTTTCTTGTATAAAAATTCAGTAACATACACAAATCTTATTGAAAAACGGAAAAATGCGTGATATAATACATCATTATATAAATAAATCCCATTTGAAGAGAGATGAAAACGATGAAAATATTCACGGAAAGCGAAGAAATAATATATAAACTTCGCGATATTTATGAAAAGTACGGCTATCGCCGCTTCAAAATGAGCAAGTTTGAAGAATATGCTTTTTATATGGAGTATAAAAAATTTCTTACAACACAAAACATAATTTCCTTTAACGATCTTGACGGAAGCCTGCTTGCGCTCAAGCCGGACATAACCCTTTCCATCGCGAAAAACGCGAAGACCGACGAAAACACAAAGGTTTATTATAACGAAAACGTATATCGTGCATCGCATAATATACACGAATATAAAGAAATTCCTCAGATGGGCATTGAATATCTCGGAGATATAGATATTTACGCCGAATATGAGGTGGTGCGCCTTGCCGCTATGAGCGTAAAGCAGATAGCAAAGACAGCTTTCGCGCGCGACGGTGAGTTTGCATACTCACTTGATATTTCTCATATGGGCTTTGTGAATGCACTGTTTAACCATTACGGAGTTTCCGAAAGCGCTAAAGCAGAAGTGCTTGAATGCCTTGGCAAAAAGGACGGCGAAGGCATTTTCGCCGCTTGCACCGCGGACGGCGTTCCCGCAGATGGCGCTTCCAAAATAGCGGAGCTTGCAAGCGTTCACGGAGAGCTTCCTGCTCTTTCCGCTTTTTCCGTTTGCGAAGAAACCGAAAAAGCATACGAGGAGCTTAAAGTTATATTCGAAACTCTCCCCCGCGCTTCCATCAATATAGATTTTTCCATTGTAAACGATATGAACTATTATAACGGCATCGTGTTCCAGGGATTTGTTCACGGCATTCCGCGCAGCGTGCTTTCCGGCGGCAGATACGATAACCTTCTTGCGAAAATGGGCAAGAATGTGGGTGCGTGCGGCTTTGCGCTCTACCTTGACCTTATCGACCTTTACAGAGAGAGCGAAAACGGCTACGATGCGGATATAGTTATGCTTTATTCCGAGGGTGCCGACATTCCCGCGCTTGAAAAAGCGGCGGCGTTCTACCGCGATAACGGATTCCGCGTTTACGTTTGCAAAAAGGGAAGCGTGCTTCCCAAAACAAAAAAGATAATCGAATTTGACGGGGATAAGGAGGTGCTCGTATGAAAAAGGAAATGCTTAAAGTAGCTCTTCCCAAAGGTAGACTCGGCGAAAAGGCGTACAAGATGTTTGCCGATGCAGGATACGATTGCCCTTCCATCCTTGAAAACAACAGAAAACTTATTTTTGAAAACGAGGAAGCGGGTGTCAGCTTCTTCTGGGTAAAGCCCTCCGACGTGGCTATCTACGTTGAACATGGGGCTGCGGACCTCGGTATTGTCGGCAAGGATATACTTCTTGAATATTCCCCCGATGTTTTCGACCTTTGCGACCTTGGTATGGGCAAATGCCGCGTTGCCGTTGCGGGCAAAAAGGATTTTCACGATAACCCCGAACGCTCCCTTAAAGTGGCAACAAAGTTTGTAAATATAACAAAGAACTATTATTCCTCCATCGGCAGAAATATAGAGATATTCAAGCTCAACGGATCTATAGAGCTTGCCCCCATACTCGGTATGACGGACGTTATTGTCGATATAGTTGAAACGGGTACTACACTGCGCGAAAATAACCTTGATGTTATTACGGAGATACTTCCCATTTCCGCGCACCTTATTGCAAATAAAGCAAGCTACCGCTTTAAAACAGAGGATATAGATACGCTCAAACACGAGCTTTCGAAAAAGGATTAAAGAAACAGAAAGGATGCGTTCTTCCGCATGGCGGAAGAAGCACGGCGCAAAAAAATGATAAAGATATACAAAGACGCTTCTATTTCCACAGAAGAAATTATGTCACGCGACGTGGAAACGTTCGACGCTTCCGCGATAGTTCGCGAAATTATAGAAAACGTTCGCAAAAACGGAGATAAGGCACTGCTTGAATACTGCGAAAAATTTGACGGCGGCGCACCCGAAAGCCTGCTCGTTTCCGCAGAAGAGATAGACGAGGCTTTCGCTAAAGTTCCTGCGGAGCTTATCGAGGCTATGACACAGGCGCGCGACAACATCCGCGCTTTCCACGAAAAGCAGGTAAGAAACGGATTTATCATCAATGAAAAAGAGGGTGTCATCCTCGGTCAGAAGGTAACTCCCATAGAAAAAGTGGGTCTTTACGTTCCCGGCGGTACGGCAAGCTACCCCTCCACGGTGCTTATGGATGCGATCCCTGCGAAAATTGCGGGTTGCTCTGAAATAGTTATAACGACTCCTGCCAAAAACGGCGTTGTAAGCCCTGCGATACTTGTTGCGGCTCGCCTTGCAGGTGTGGACAAGATATATAAAACAGGCGGCGCGGGCGCTGTTGCGGCACTTGCATACGGCACGGAAACAGTTGGCAAGGTGGATAAGATCGTCGGCCCGGGCAATGTTTTCGTTGCGGAAGCAAAGCGACAGGTATTCGGCACGGTCGGCATAGATATGGTTGCAGGTCCTTCCGAAATACTCATCATCGCGGATGGAAAGGCAAACCCGCGTTTCGTGGCTGCAGATATGCTCTCTCAGGCAGAGCACGATAAGCTTGCTTGTGCTGTGCTTGTAACAGACAGCGAAGAGCTTGCACAAGAAGTAAGCGCAGAGCTTGAATCGCAGATACCGCTTCTTCCCAGAGCTGAGATAGCACGCGCTTCCATCGACAACGCATCCAAAATTATAGTAAGAGGTGACCTTGCAAGCGTTATAGACACGGCGAACGAGATTGCTCCCGAACACCTTGAGGTGTGCGTGGACAGCCCGTTTGACCTTCTTCCCAAGATAAAGAACGCGGGCTCCATCTTCCTCGGCAGAAACTGCCCCGAGGCTCTCGGTGATTACTTTGCGGGCCCCAACCATACGCTCCCCACGTCCGGTACGGCGCGTTTTTCAAGCCCGCTTTCCGTTGACGATTTTGTGAAAAAATCCTCCTTTATATATTATACTAAAGAAGCCCTTTCCGAAGTTGCCGGCAAGATAGATTGCTTTGCAAAGCACGAGGGCTTGCACGCGCACGCAAAGAGCGCGACTATCCGTTTTGAAGGGGAAAATGCAGAATGAAAAGCTTTATGGTCCCCCGTTACGCTTCCCTTGACGCATACACGCCCGGCGAACAGCCGCGCGATATGGAATATGTAAAACTCAATACGAATGAATCTCCCTTTCCTCCCTCTCCCGAAGTCGTAAAGGCAATAAGCGGGGAAGAGGTGGAAAAGCTTAAGCTTTACTCCGACCCGGAGGGAAAAGACCTGCGCGACGCCATTGCCGCGCATTTCGGGTACAAGAGAGAGAATATTCTCCTTGGCAACGGTTCGGACGAGATTCTTGCTTTTGCTTTCTTCGCGTTCTGCGCGGGCAGCAAGTGTATTTTTCCCGAAATAAGCTATGGTTTTTACCCCGTTTACGCAGAGCTTGTGGGAACGGATGCGGAAAAAGCGCCGCTTCGCGACGATTTTTCCATTGATATAAACGATTATATGAACGTGGGCAAAACGGTTATCATCGCTAATCCCAACGCGCCTACGGGTATGGCGCTTTCGCGCGCGGACGTGGAGAAAATAGTGGCATCAAACAAAGATAACGTCGTTCTTATCGACGAGGCGTACGTTGATTTCGGCGGGGAGAGCGCGGTAGAGCTCGTTCATAAATACGATAACCTCATCGTATGTCAGACGTTTTCAAAATCCCGTTCTCTTGCGGGTGCGCGCCTTGGCTTTGCCATCGCGCACGAGGGGCTTATCGCGGATATGAACAGAATAAAATATTCCTACAACCCCTATAACATAAACAGGCTCACGCTCCTTGCGGGCAAGGCGAGCATAGAGGATGACGGCTACTTCCGCAAAAACGCGCAGACCATTATCGAAAACCGCGAATATACCGTGAGCGAGCTTGAAAAGCGCGGCTTTTGCGTGCTCCCCTCCTGCGCGAACTTCGTTTTTGCAAAGAAAGAGGGCAAAAACGGGGAAGAGCTTTACCTCGAGCTTAAAAAACGCGGCGTGCTTGTGCGCCACTTCAAAAAAGAGCGCATTAAAGACTTTTTGCGCATAACCATCGGCACGAGGGCGCAGATGGATACGCTGCTTTCAAAACTTGACGAAATTATTTAACGGAGGAAGCTATGGCACAGACTGCAAACATAAAAAGAAAAACTGCGGAAACAGATATAGAGCTTTCGTTTACGCTTTACGGCGAGGGCAGATACGATATTGATACGGGTTGCGGCTTCCTTGACCATATGCTCACACTCTTTGCCGTTCACGGCGGCTTTGACCTTTCCGTAAAATGCACGGGAGATACAAAGGTTGACTACCACCACACGGCAGAGGATATAGGCATTTGCCTTGGAGTTGCGCTTCGCGAGTCTCTGGGCGATTGCCGCGGCATCGCAAGATATGGAGATATAACTCTTCCTATGGACGAAACGCTCGTCCTTGCGGCGGTGGACGTTTCGGGCAGAAACGTTCTTGCCTTTGACCTTGGCACGCTTACACAAAAGGTGGGAGATTTTGATACAGAGCTTGTTAAGGAATTTTTCACGGCGTTTGTGCGCCGCAGCGGTATCACGCTTCACATAAAGATGTTCTACGGTGAGAATACGCACCATAAGATAGAGGCGGCGTTCAAGGCGTGCGCGCGTGCGCTTGCAAAAGCGGCGGCGCAAACGGGAAGCGACCAGATTCCGTCCTCAAAAGGGGTTTTGTAAACCCCGAGAGGAGTTAAAACTCCATTTTTCTAAAGAAAAATATTGAAAGAAACAAGCGTTTCTTTCAAGAAAGTGAATGTATATGATAGGAATTGTAGATTACGGCGTGGGAAACATCTTTTCCCTCTGCTCGTCTTTTGATAAGATTGGTTTTCACGCGGAGCTTATCCGCGAGCCGGAAAAGCTCGGCCTCTGCGAGCGCATAATCCTTCCCGGTGTGGGCGCGTTTGGCGACGCGCGCGCAAAGCTTCGCGCTTCGGGAATGGAAGAAGCCCTTATGAGTGAGATAGAAAAAGGCAAGCCGATGCTCGGCATCTGCCTTGGAATGCAGCTCCTTTTTGAAAAAAGCTACGAATTCGGCGAATACGAGGGGCTTGGTCTTGTAAAGGGAAGCATACGCCCCATAACGGACGTTATCCCGAGCGATTACGCTGTTCCGCACATAGGCTGGAATGCGCTCGATTTCTGCGAAAACGAGCTTTTCAAATACATTAAAAAAGGCGATTTCGTGTATTTCGTTCATTCGTTTTACGGCGCGGATTGCGATGAAAGCGTTATTGCAACGACGGAATACGGTGCGCGCCTTACCGCCGCTGTGCGAAGCGGCAACGTATGGGGCGTGCAGTTCCACCCCGAAAAAAGCGGAGATGTGGGGCTTAACATTCTTCGCGCATTCTGCGAAATGAAAGGAGAGTAATTATGATAATACTTCCCGCGATAGACCTTCGCGGCGGCAAGGCGGTGCGCCTTTTGCGCGGCGAATACGATAATATGACGGTTTACGGGGAAAACCCCGTGGAGGTTGCACTCTCTTTTCGGGAGAAAGGCGCGTCAAACCTGCACGTCGTTGACCTTGACGGCGCGCTTTCGGGCAACACCGATAATTTTGATATGATAAAAAGACTTGTTTCGGAGTCGGGTCTTGCCGTTGAAGTCGGCGGCGGCATACGCGATGAAAAAAGAATATATAACTACCTTGATATGGGTGCTGTGCGCGTTATCCTCGGCACAGTTGCGGCAGAAAATCCCGCTTTTGCAGAGGAGATGGCTAAAAAATACGGCTCTGCCATCGCTGTCGGTGCGGACATCAAGGACGGAGAGATAGCAACGCACGGCTGGACAAAGAAAAGCGGCACGGATACGGACACGTTCTTCCGTATGATGCAGGATATGGGCGTTTCCACCATCATCTGCACGGACGTTTCACGCGACGGTGCACTCATGGGCACAAATATGGAGCTTTACCGCCATCTCATAGAAAAATTCAGCATAAATCTTATCGCTTCCGGCGGTATTACGAACGTGGATGAGGTTTTTGAACTTGCGAAGATGAATATGTTCGGCGCAATTCTCGGAAAGGCTATCTACAACGGCAATATCGACCTCTATGAGGCAGTAAAGGCGGAAAAGATATGATTACAAAGAGAATTATTCCTTGCCTTGACGTAAAGGACGGCAGAGTTGTAAAGGGCGTTAAATTTCAGGGACTTTCCGATGTTTCCTCTCCCGTTACTCTTGCGGATTTTTACAGCAGATGCGGCGCGGACGAGCTTGTTTTCTACGATATAACGGCATCGGCTGAGGGACGCGGAATATTTACGGACATACTGCGCGAAACGGCAAAAACGGTGTTTATCCCCCTTACCGTTGGCGGCGGTATAAACACGCTTGCGGATTTTGAACGCGTGCTGGGCAGCGGCGCGGACAAGGTGAGTGTAAACTCTGGCGCGATAAGAAACCCTAATATTATAGAAGAAGCGGCAAAGCGTTATGGCAGCCAATGCGTTGTGCTTTCCGCGGATATTTCTCTTGTTGACGGCAAATACACGGTGTTTGCACGCGGCGGCAGAGAGAATACGGGTATTGAGGCTATCGAATGGATACGCGCAGGCGTGGAGCGCGGCGCGGGTGAGATCGTTGTAAACAGTATCGATACGGACGGCGTTAAGCGCGGCTTTGACCTTGATATGCTCGCCGCAGTTTGCGACGTTGTAAATGTTCCCGTTATCGCTTCGGGCGGCGCGGGCAAAAAGGAAGATTTTATAGACCTTTTCAGAAAAGTTCCCGATATTTCCGCGGGTCTTGCTGCGTCCATTTTCCACTTTGGAGAAGTGGAGATAGCGAACCTTAAAAAGGCCCTTGTTGATGCAGGCATAAACGTAAGGGTGTAAAAACGCTTTGCGTTTTTACACCCCGACCTTCCCCTTGAGGGGAAGGGGGACCGCTTCGCGGTGGATGAGGTGTTACATACTTTTCTTTTTGAAAGACTAAATAGGTAAAAACGCCAAGCGTTTTTATGATTTATTTAGTTCAACTTTTTCTTGTTTAAAGAAAAAGTTGCAAAAAGATAAAAAACGTGCCGTTTTATCGCCTGTGCAGATTTGAACAAAAGGCGATTTCGACTCCCCGAGCATTTTTCACTCGCTAAGGCTCGCAAAAAACGCACGGAACCACGTCGAAGGGTAGCTATCTCGAAGTTTAAGCTGAAAACGCGAGATGAATTGTGTCAAAATATTCGATTTGTCATCCCGCGCTTTCATTTGAAATCAGAACTTGTTTCCCGACGTTCGAGTTGAGCGCAAACACAGCGACTATTAAACTAAAAGTTTTGAGAAAACTTCGTGTCGTTGTGTTTAGCGCGAGTGTTTGAGATTTGCCCTTCGAGCTATTTATAGCGAGAATTTAGCTGAATAATAATTTTTAACTTGGTTTAAAAGGGTATAGATACAGTCTCTTTTAAGCTTATACGATATAAAATGTTCAGGTCAGCACACGCCGATAAAGCCGGCGTTAGGCTTTTTTACTTCTTTTGCTCCACTTTTCTTTTAAACAAAGAAAAGTGGAAACACCTATAAAAAATAAAAAAATATGCGCTTTTTCAAAGCGCGGAGGTACTTATGATAGATATATCCACACTTAAATTTGACGAAAGCGGTCTTATCCCCGCCATCGTCGTTGATTTTTACACTCGCGAGGTGCTTACGCTCGCGTATATGAACAAGGAAAGCCTTGAGATCACTATGAAAGAGGGCAGAACCTGCTTCTGGTCCCGTTCCAGAAAGAAACTCTGGAGAAAGGGCGAGGAAAGCGGCAATGTTCAGAACGTTATGGAGATAAAGGCAGACTGCGACCGCGATGCGCTCACCGTTATTGTTAAAAAGGACGGTCCTGCTTGCCACCTTGGCACGGAATCCTGCTTCAACGACGAGGTATTTGCGGCAGAGGGCTTTAACGATTTTACAACGGAAGCTCTTATAAAGCTAATTGAAGGCAGAAAAACAAACCCTCAGGACGGCTCTTACACAACGTACCTCTTCCAGAAAGGTATAGATAAGATCCTTAAAAAAGTCGGTGAAGAATCTACAGAGGTCATCGTTGCGGCAAAAGGCGATGACAAAAAGGAAACTATCTACGAAATTTCCGACCTTATGTACCACGTTATGGTGCTTATGATAGAAATGGGAATTACCTCTAAAGATATTATCGACGAGCTTGCTTCCCGTCATGTTATTGACCACAAAGTAAAACAGGAGAAGATGACAAAATGAGTTTTAATTTCGCTTTTGGCGAGTGCCGCTTTGTTCCCACCGCGGACGGCAAAAGAGATGTTGCCATTTCCGAAGAATATACGGCAGATACGGTTGAAAAATATTTTCGCGGCGATTACTATGCGTATTGCAGAAAATACTTTGGTGAGGCGGCGCGCCTTGCAGATAACGGCGATATAAACGTAATTTCAAATTTTGACCTTGTGGCAAAATTCAATGCACAGGGAAAATATTTTGACGAAACGCACCCGAAATACGTTATGCCCGCACTTGTTGCAATAGAGCGCCTTTGCGCCGCAGGGAAGATGTTTGAAGTAAATACGCAGGATGGCGCTGTACGCCCATCTGCACTTCTTCTTTCCTCCATATACGAGCTTGGCGGCAAGATAACCTTTGCGCCCGATGCAGACCTTGAACGCGCGAAAGAGGCGGCAAAAGAATGCGGTTTTGAGTGCGCTTATGCGCTTTTGGACGGTAAGCTCGTTCCCACAGAGCTTTAAGGTGCGATATGGAAAACAGAAAGATAATTGAAAACGTGCTTGCCTGCCCCGTTTGCAAAAGCCCTCTCTTTCTTACAGAGGACACAAAGAGCGCTTACTGCACGGGCGCACGCCGCCATCTTTTCGATTTTGCCTCTGCGGGTTACCTCAACCTCTACGCTTCGCGCGCCTCGGGCGGTGACGGCGGAGAGTCCGTAGGCGCGAGAACCGCGTTCCTTTCAAAAGGATATTACGAAAAAATATCCGACGAGGTAAACGCCCTTTTGGATAAATATACTGCGGATGGCGCAAAAGTGCTTGACGCAGGCTGCGGAGAGGGCTATTACACGTGCAGAATGGCAAAAGGCAGTGACCGTACCGTTTTCGGCTTCGACCTCGCAAAGACTGCGATAAATACGGCGGCAAAGAGCGCAAAGCGAGAGGGAGACGGCAACGCCTTCTTCGGAGTTGCGAGCGCATATTCGCTTCCTGTTATTTCGGGCAGTATGAACGCCGTAACAACAATATTTGCCCCTTGCGCCGAGGAGGAATATGCAAGAGTGCTCTCTGATGGCGGTATCCTTCTGCTTGTCGGCGCGGCAGAGGAGCATCTTATCGACCTTAAACGTGCAGTTTACGACGATGTGTATAAAAATGAAGGAAGACGCGATCTTCCCAAAGAGTATTTCGAGCTTTTGGAAGAACGCAGACTCACATATACAATAGACCTTGAAACAAATTCGGATATACAAAATCTTTTTGCAATGACACCGTATTATTACCATACATCTGCAAAAGACAAGGAAAAACTTGCCTTGCTTTCGTCACTTTGCACAAAAGTTGATGTGGAATTATTTATATACAAGAAAAAATAAAAGTATTGACATTTTAAAAAACTGAATGTATAATATGACTTACAATTTATAAATAATTATTCATTTGTATTCATTTTTAAAAGCGCCGGAGCAGAAAGAGGCGTGTACCCAAAGCGCAAAGAGAGACGTCGGTTGGTGAAAGACGGAGGTAAGTAGGGCACGATATACATTCTGCGAGCTTCGCAGGGAAATCCCATTTTTCAGGGAGAGTATTGGGCGACGGGTACGACCGTTATATCGCAAAAGCTAATGGCTTTATGAGGCAGCATTGCGCAAGCATACTGCGAAGCAGGGTGGTTCCACGATATTTATTCGTCCGTGCAAATTTAATTTGCACGGACTTTTTGTTTTTCCGCGCTTTTAAAAGTGGTTACAAATGAATGGTTTATAAAAATAAAATTATGTTTTAGGAGAAAAAACAATGAAACTTTTGAAAAGAGTTCTCTCTCTCACACTCGTATTTGCGCTCCTCGCGCTCTCTTGCGTATCTCTCGCATCCTGCAAAGATGACGGCAAGTACACTATCGGTATCTGCCAGCTCGTAACACACGACGCTCTTGACGCTGCTACAAAGGGCTTTAAAGACGCTGTTATCGAAGCCCTCGGCGAAGAAAACGTAACATTTATTGAACAGAACGCTGCAAACGACCTTAACCTTTGCAACACTATCGCAACAGACTTCGTTGCAAAAAACGTTGACCTCATTATGGCTAACGCGACATCCGCGCTACAGGCTGCTGCTTCCGCAACGGCGGACATCCCCGTTCTCGGCACATCCGTAACGGAATACGGTGTTGCCCTCGGTATCAAGGATTTCGACGGCTTGGTAGGCGGCAACATTTCCGGTACATCCGACTTGGCTCCCCTTGACGAACAGGCTCAGATGCTCCTCGACCTCTGCCCCAACGCAGAAAAAGTAGGTCTTCTTTACTGCTCTGCAGAACCAAACTCCAAATACCAGGTTGAAGAAGTTAAGAAATTCCTCATAGAAAAAGGAATAAAAGAAGAAAATATCAAAGAATACGCTTTCACAGACTCCAACGACGTTTCCGCTGTAACAACGGTTGCCGCTGAAAACAGCGACGTTATCTACGTTCCCACAGATAACACGGTTGCCGAAAACACAGAGATCATCAACAGCATCTGCCTTCCCAAGAAAGTTCCGATCATCGCCGGTGAAGCAGGTATCTGCGGCGGCTGCGGTATCGCTACACTTTCCATCAGCTACTATGACCTCGGTTACTTGACAGGTCAGATGGCTGTTAAGATCCTCAAGGGCGAAGAAAAGGTTTCCAAAATGCCCATTCAGTACGTTACAGACCTTGAAAAGAAATACAACAAGACAAACTGCGATGAACTCGGCATCGTAATTCCCGAAGGCTACACACCCATCGGCTAATAAAATTTTCTCGGAGTAATTTAGAAAAATGGATTTCATTTTAAGTCTTCTCAGATCTATGCCCGGCGCGATATCGCTGGGTCTCATCTGGGGTATTATGGCTATAGGCGTTTACATTACGTATAAGATACTCGATATAGCGGACCTTACTGTTGACGGCTCTATATGTACGGGCGCCTGCGTTTGCGCTATCCTTACCGTAAATGGCGTAAATGTATGGATAGCGGTGCTTGCCGCTGTCGTTGCGGGTATGCTTACAGGTCTTATTACAGGATTTTTCCATACAGTGCTTGGCATCCCCGCCATCCTTGCAGGTATTCTTACACAGCTTATGCTCTGGTCCATCAACCTCAAGATACTCGGCAAGGCAAACCTCGGTATCAACGCGCGCGCCGTAAAGGTTATCGTTACACAGCTCGATAAGAGCAAAGCGATAATGGCGCTCATCGGCTTCGTTGCCGTTGTTATCCTCTTGCTTTACCTCTTCTTCGGTACGGAGCTCGGTTGCTCCTTGCGTGCAACGGGCTGCAACCAGAATATGAGCCACGCGCAGGGTATCAACAACAGATTCAATAAAATTCTCGGACTTATTCTTTCCAACGGTCTTGTAGCTCTCTCCGGTGCGCTCCTTGCACAGTATCAGGGCTTTGCGGATATCAATATGGGCAGAGGCGCGATAGTTATCGGTCTTGCGGCGGTGATCATAGGCGATGCGATATTCGGCCATATCTCCGTAAACTTCGGCGTGCGCCTTGCGGGCGTTGCACTTGGCGGCGTTATATACTATGTTGTATATCAGCTAGTCGTTTGGTTCGGTCTTGACCCCGAACTTCTCAAGATGCTCTCCGCGCTTGTAGTTGCTGTGTTCCTTGCCGTTCCTTACGTAAAGAGCACGTATTTCTCCTACACCCCCCGGTTCAAGGCGGAAAGAAAAGCGCGCAAGATCGCGGCAAGAAAAGCGAAAAAAGCCGCTAAAAAAGGAGGAAATAGCTGATGCTCGAACTCAAAAATATTTCCAAAACCTTTAACGCGGGTACGGTAAACGAAAAAGTTGCGCTTAAAAATATCAACCTTACGCTCGAAGACGGCGATTTCGTTACCATCATCGGCGGTAACGGCGCGGGTAAATCCACAATGCTTAATGCTGTTGCGGGAACTTGGCTTCCCGACTGCGGCTCCGTAATCGTGGATGGCGTTGATATTACGGATATGCCCGAATACAAGAGAGCAAAGTTCCTTGGCAGAGTATTTCAGGACCCCCGTATGGGTACTGCTACTGATATGTGGCTTGAGGAAAACCTTGCGATCGCAAAGCGCCGCGGTAAAAGCCGCACGCTCCGTTGGGCTATAACAAGAAAAGAACGCGATGAATACCGCGAAATGCTTAAGCAGCTCGACCTCGGTCTTGAACACAGACTTACAACAAAGATGGGGCTTTTCTCCGGCGGTCAGCGTCAGGCGGTAACGCTTCTTATGGCTACGATGAACAAGCCGAAGCTCCTTCTTCTTGACGAGCATACGGCGGCTCTCGACCCCAAAACAGCGGCAAAGGTACTTGAACTTACAGATAAATTTATAACGGAAGGCAAGCTCACCGCTCTTATGGTAACTCATAATATGAAGGATGCTATCGCACACGGCAACAGACTTATTATGATGAATGCGGGTCAGATCATCCTTGATATCAAGGGTGAAGAAAAAAAGAACCTCACGGTTGAAATGCTTCTTGAGCAGTTCTCCAAGGCAAGCGGTACGGAATTTATGAATGACCGCGCTCTTCTCGCTTAATTTTGAATAAAAAACGGACGGGAATTTCTCGTCCGTTTTTTATATTATAGGAAATACCCTGGGATAGAGTAAACCTCATCTGTCTTTTGCTTCGCAAAATCCACCTTCCCCATAAGGGAAGGGTGTCGGTGCCGTAGGCCCATCCACGGACGGGGAGGGTGTCACGACGTGAAGCGCGACGGGTGAGGCGATGTTGCGATAGCTACTTTTTTACGTAATAGGAATTTGCGCGAATTGAGCCTTCCCCTTTGGGGAAGGTGGCAGCCGAAGGCTGACGGATGAGGTAGAGTGCGATTTATCGCACTTTTTTATCGTAAAAATCTTTCGGTACCGTAAGAAAATTTTGTTAGGTACCTTGACATTTTATGTATGCAGTTGTACAATTATATATGTAGAATATATGAAAGGAGAAACCTATGCTGGAAAACGAAAATCTGGAACAAAAAACGCGCGTTATTTTCCTTATGGAAAAATATGCGCACTATATTTTTCACCGCTTTTTTGAAAAGCCGGGGCGCGACCGAGCTCTGCGCATACTCTATGATTCCGGCACGATAACGCAAAAGGTGTTTGCGGAGAAAATGAACATCCGCCCCTCCTCTGCAAGCGACATCCTCGCGAAGATGGAAAGCGAAGGGCTTATCACCCGTGCCTGCCACGATGACGATAAGAGAAATATAAACATAACTCTTACCGAAAACGGAAAAAAGATAACGGAGGAGGTCAGCCTTAAACAGCAAGCGGCTGTTAAGCAGATGATGCTCTCTCTGACAGCGGAGGAGCTGACAACGCTCGAAACACTTATGAACAAATTGCTTTCCGATTGGGATTGCCAATTTGGTGAAGAAGCGAAATTATGCGGTCCTCACGACCGGAAAAGAGGCAAAGAAAAATGAAAAAAATGTTTTCATATTTGAAACCGTATTGGTTTCTTGCCATCATATCCCCGATAATGATGATGGCGGAGGTTGCGGCGGACCTGGCTCTTCCCAACTTTATGAAGTATATCGTAAACTACGGTATAGAGGGAATAAGCATTACAGATCCGGAGCAAGGCTCCTCCCTTGCCGCGGGAATTATGCGTTTTATTTTCGGAGAGAATTATAACCAGGTAAACATCATTGTAACTTTTGGTATAACGATGCTTATCATAACTCTTCTCGGCGGCTTTTTCGGTATGTTCTGCGCATATACTGCGGCAACCGCAGCGCACGGCTTGGGTTATGACCTTCGCCGCGATGCGTATGGCAAGGTTATGTCCCTTTCCATAGAGCAGACGGATAAATTCACAACGGGCTCTCTCATCACTCGAATGACTAACGATATTTCCATTGTTGTGGACTTTTTTGAGATGATTATGCGCGGCTTTGTGCGCGCTCCTATGTTTATCATAGGCGGCACGTTTATGATAGTTATGCTTAACCTTAAGTTTACAACGGTGCTGCTTTGTGCTGTGCCCGCGCTGCTTATCGTTGTTGTATCCGTACTCATTCGCGTAACGCCTGTTTACTCCCGCATACAGCAGAGGCTGGACAGAGTTAACTCTGTTGTGGGCGAAAATATCAGCGGTGCAAGAGTTGTAAAGGCTTTCGTGCGCGAGGATTACGAATGTGATCGCTTTGACGGTGCAAACAAGGCGCTCTATAAGGAAAATCTCAGCGCCCTTACGACAATGGCGATAATCTCCCCCATACTTACGATAATAATGAACTTTTCCATTATGGCGGTAATTTACATCGGCGGCTTCAATATCAGCATCGAAAATGCGGGTATGAGCACTGGCGATATTATGGCTGCTATCACTTATATCACACAGGTTATTTTCTCTGTTATGATGGCGACAAATATATTCCAGTCCATCATCCGCGCGAGTGCCTCCGCAAAGCGTGTGAACGAAGTTCTTTCAACCAACCCCGTTATAATGGGCGGCGTCAAGAGTGCCGGCGCGGATGCTACAGCTATCTCCTTTAGAAACGTAAACTTCCGCTACCCCGCAGCGCATGGCAGACCCGTGCTTAAAAACATCAACCTAGACGTTAAGCGCGGCGAAACTCTCGCTATCATCGGCTCTACGGGCTGCGGAAAATCCTCCCTTATCTACCTTATCCCTCGTTTTTACGACGCTACGGAGGGCGAGGTACTTATCGACGGAATGAACGTAAAGGATTATAAGCTCGATGCACTTCGCGAAAAGATCGGCTACGTTATGCAAAAGAGCGAGCTTTTTTCCGACACGATAGAAGGCAACATCCGCTGGGGTAAGCCCGATGCCACGCACGAAGAAGTTCTTGCGGCGGCAAAGACGGCGCAGGCGGACGACTTTATAATGAGCTTCCCCGAAGGGTATGATACCTTCGTTGCGGAAAAGGGCGCATCCCTTTCGGGCGGTCAGAAGCAGCGTGTTTCCATCGCCCGTGCGCTCGTTCGTAAACCCGAAATACTTATTCTTGACGACTCCACCTCCGCGCTCGACCTTGTAACGGAGGCGAAGCTTCGCACGGCTATTCGCGAAAGCTCCCGTGATACCACGGTCGTTATGGTGGCACAGCGTATTGCCAGCGTTATGGAAGCGGACAGAATTGCCGTTGTTGAAAACGATGGCTCTATCCTCCACGTAGCGCCCCACGAAGAGCTCCTCCTCGTGAGCGAAACGTACCGCGATATATATAATTCCCAGATGCGTGAATACGGCAAGAAGGAGGTAAACTAATATGGCAGAAGAAAGAAAACCTCAAAATCCCCCGCAAAATATGCCGAATATCGGTAGACCCGGCGGCGGCCACGGCGGTCCTATGGCGGCAAGAATGAATAAACAAAAGCCTAAGAACCTGGGCAAAACGCTCGGCAGGCTCCTTTCCTACATAGGCGCAAGCCGCGCTATCCTTATAGCACTTCTTGTGCTTGTGCTCGTCGTTACGGGCGCAGACATCCTCGGCCCTGCGCTTCAGGGTAAGGCAATCGACACGATAACCATTGTTGACGGTAAATTCCACGTTGACCTTGACGAGATGAAGAAATATCTTTTGCTTATGGGCGTTATCTTCGGCTTGAGCGCGCTTGTAAACTACGTTCAGGGCTTGCTTTCCGCGCGCCTTGCGCAGAACACGGTTTACCGTATGAGAAACGACCTTTTTAAAAAGATCTCCCACCTTTCCATCAGCTACACGGATAACCACCGCCACGGTGACATGATGAGCAGTATGACCAACGACGTTGAAAACGTGTCCAATGCGATTTCACAGTCAATTTCCACGCTTTTCTCCGCGATTATAACCCTCATCGGTGTTGCGTGCATGATGATATATTTCAGCCCGATAATGACGCTTATAGCGATACTTACCATCCCTCTTACCATCCTTGTTTCCACAAAACTTGCAAAGTTTATGCGAAAGTATTTTACGGAACAGCAGAAGCTGCTCGGCAAGCTCAACAGCCACGTTGAGGAAATGGTTACGGGTTACCGTACAGTTGTCGCTTACGGCAAGGAAAAGAAAGCCGTGGACGAGTTTTCGAACAGCGCAGACAAGCTTCGCTCCTGCACGATAAAGGCGCGTGTATTCGGCTCTCTTATGGGTCCGATAATGAACTTCTTAGGAAACCTCCAGTACGTTCTTCTTGCTATCACGGGCGGTGTGCTTATGGTCAAATTCGGACATCTTCCCATCGGTGCCTCCCTTACACCCGGTACGATACAGTCCATGCTCCTTTACTCCAAGAAGTTTACTCACCCCGTTAATATGATAGCGAACCAGTATTCCACCATTATGACAGCGCTTGCGGGCGCGGAACGAATCTTCGCTATTATGGATACGGAGGACGAAATAAACGAAGGTAAGACACAGATGAGCGGCGAGAGAATGCAGGGGCAGATAGAATTTGAAAATATCGTGTTTGGCTACAACCCCGAAGAGCCTGTGCTCAAAAACTTCTCTCTTTGCGTAGAGCCCGGTCAAAAGATCGCTATTGTAGGCGCTACGGGTTCGGGCAAGACTACCATCATAAACCTTCTTATGCGCTTTTACGAACCGCAGAGTGGGCGTATAACCATTGATGGGGTAGATATAGCGGATATACCGAAAGAGAACCTGCGCGGCCATATTTCCATCGTTTTGCAGGACACGGTGCTTTGGAGCGACACGATAGAGAACAACATCCGCTACGGCAAGCTTGGTGCATCGCATGAGCAGGTGAAGGCGGCAGCGGATACCGCTATGGCGGATCACTTTACGGAGCGTCTGCCGGACGGCTACGATACGATGCTCTCCGAGGGCGGCTCCAACCTTTCACAGGGACAGCGTCAGCTCCTTGCAATAGCGCGTGCGGTGCTGGAGGATCCGAGAATACTTATTCTTGACGAGGCGACCTCGTCTGTCGATACGCGAACGGAAATGAACATTCAGAAGGCGATGATAAACCTTATGAAGGGCAGAACGTCCTTTATCATCGCGCACAGACTTTCCACCATCCGCGATGCGGACGTTATCATCGTTCTCAAGGACGGTGTTATAGCGGAGGCGGGCAATCACGAAACGCTTATAAAGAAATGCGGAGAATACTCCAAGCTTTACAATAAGCAGAGCGCGGGTCTTGTGACCTAATAAACAAAAACAGCATCTTCTTCGGAAGATGCTGTTTTTAGCCTTCCCCTTGAGGGTTACGCCTTCAAATTCGCAGAATTTGAATTTTGCATTATAAAAAGTTTTGATAATGTATAAACGGCAATAGATATGTACGCATTTTGAGAAGGTGGCGGCGAGGCCGACGAATTAGGAGAGACGAGCGTATCTATACCTATAATTTTGTCGGTAAAAAATCGCGCAAAAAAACGGAAGCGCTGTTGCTTCCGTGGAATAGGTTATGTCGCGTGACCGCTATTGCAGCCAAGCTTTATATTTAAAAAGCTAAAAACGTATTGGTTTTCTCTTTCAAAAACAGTGCGTTTTTGCTTGCAGCTTGAATATTATACCATATATAAAATATTTGTCAAGATGTTTTTGAAAAAAATTAAATTTTTCAAAAATATTTTTGTTCACGAAAACTACCAGCAGTGCCGGTGGTTACAAAAAGCTTTAGCTTTGCACAGTTTCCGCCGCAGCGGAGGATCCTTTGTGCAAAGGGAGCTGTCAGCGAAGCTGACTTAGGGATTGTGCTCGTGTAAAAGAACGATAAAACAATCCTTCCGTCACGGCAAGCCGTGCCGCCTCCCTTTACACAAGGGAGGCTTAAAGATAGTTGCCACATCTGTGGCGGTAGGGCGACTACCGCAAGTGGCGGATTGTTCGACGAGCCTAAAGGCTCTGCGTATGGAATGCCACAAGGGGGCTTGTGCAAGCCACCGGCACGGCTGGTGGTCATGACTAGAGGTATTAATGCTCGCAGAGTTTTAACACCTCAGTCTACCCCCTTTGGGAAGGCTAAAAAAGAGACGAAAACGTGCGTTTTCATCTCTTTTCGGTTTAGTCTATTACAACTCTCCAACCAAACGGATCTTCGATCTTACCAAGCTGAATGCCTGTAACTGTATCGTAGATCTTCTGGCTTACTGGACCAATACCGCCGTCACCGATAACCATAACGTCATCTTTGTAGCGGAGCTTGCCGACGGGGGAGATAACCGCCGCTGTACCCGTACCGAATATTTCTTCAAGCTTGCCTGTGTTCTGCGCTTCGATAAGCTCGTCAACGGAGATCTTGCGTTCTTCAACATCCATACCCCAGGATTTGCAGAGGTGGATAACGGAATCTCTTGTAACGCCTGGAAGAATGCTGCCGTTGAGCATAGGAGTAACGATCTTGCCGTCTATCTTGAAGAAGATGTTCATCGCACCTACTTCTTCGATGTATTTGCGTTCAACGCCGTCAAGCCAGAGAACCTGGGAATAACCTGCGTCGTGAGCCTTTACCTGTGCTGCAAGGCTGCAAGCGTAGTTGCCGCCCGTCTTTGTAAAGCCCATACCGCCGCGTACAGCGCGAACGAACTCATCCTCAATCCAAATACCAACAGGGTTAAGACCGCTTGCATAGTATGCGCCGGAGGGAGAAAGGATGATGATAAAGAGGTAAGTTTTAGAGGGAGCAACGCCGAGGAATGCATCAGTTGCGATGATGAAGGGGCGGATATAAAGGGATGTGCCGGGGTCTGTGGGGATCCACGCTTCATCAACCTTTACAATCGCCTTAACAGCTTCCACGAAATCTTCTTCGGGAAATTCGGGAATACAGAGGCGCCTGTTTGTGCCGTTTGTACGCTTTGCGTTCATATCGGGACGGAAAAGGCAAGTCTTGCCGTCGTCCGTCTTATATGCTTTCATACCTTCGAACATTTCCTGACCGTAGTGGAAAACCATAGAGGAGGGGTCGAGGGAAAGGTTCTGGTAGGGCACGATGCGGGCATCGTGCCAGCCTTTACCTTCGGTGTAGTTCATCATAAACATATGGTCTGTGAAGATCTTACCGAAGCCAAGAGCCGCGCCTTTTTCGGGGATATGCTTGGGAGTTTTTGTTTTTTCAACTGTAATGTTCAGCATAGAAAATACACTTCACTTTCATTTTATATATTCAAGGATCTTTGCTGTCATTTCCGTGCAGGAAAGGGGTGTTGCGTCGGAAGCACCGAGAATATCGCCTGTGCGCCATCCGTCGTTAAGAACGTCTTCGATAGCTTTTTCAATAGCAACGGCTTCTATTTCAAGACCGAAGGAGTAGCGAAGCAACATTGCCGCGGAGAGCACCGTTGCAATGGGGTTGGCTTTGTTCTGACCCGCGATGTCAGGCGCGGAGCCGTGAATGGGCTCGTACATACCGCAGGTCGTGTCGCCCAAAGAAGCGGAGGGAAGAAGACCGATAGAGCCTGTGATCTGGGAGCATTCGTCGGAGAGGATGTCGCCGAACATATTCGTCGTTACGATAACATCGAATTGCGCGGGGTTCTTGATGAGCTGCATTGCCGCATTGTCAACGAGCATATCTGTGCATTCAACTTCGGGGTACTGTTCTGCGATTCTGTGAACTGTAGCTCTCCAGAGTCTGGAGCTTTCAAGAACGTTTGCTTTGTCTATGCTTACGACCTTTTTGTTTCTGAGCATAGCTGTTTTGAACGCAACGTGAGCGATTCTTTCGATCTCCATTTCGCTGTAGCATTCCGTGTCGTATGCTTCGGGACCGTATTTGCCGTCGCGTCTGCCGCGCTCGCCAAAGTAGATGCCGCCCGTAAGCTCACGGATCATAACGATGTCAACACCGCGTTCTGCAACATCTTTGCGCAAAAGGCAAGCGTCGGACATAGCGGAGAAGAGCTTTGCGGGGCGAATGTTCGTGTAAAGGCCGAGCGCGGAGCGAATGCCGAGAAGCGCCTTTTCGGGGCGCATATTGCCGGGGAGTGTATCCCATTTGGGACCGCCAACGGCGCCGAGGAGAACACTGTCGGATTCTTTGCAACCCTTAACAGTCTCTTCGGGAAGCGGAATGCCGCAGGCATCGAGCGCGGCACCGCCGATAAGGTAGGGAGTGAAATTGAACGTGTGACCGTAAATTTCGCCAACCTTTGTAAGAACTTCGCAGGCGCTGTCCACGATTTCGGGACCGATACCGTCGCCGCGAAGAAGAGCTATATTGTAATTCATAGGAATTTACCTCAATGTTTTTATTTTATGCGGTGAAGCCTTTGCCGCATAGAGGGTGACTTAAGGTGTTAAAGCCTCCCTTGTGTAAAGGAAGGTGGCACGGTGAAACCGTGACGGAGGGATTGTAATGCTTGCTGAATAAATAAAAACAATCCCTCACCGCCCGATGGGTGGAGCTCCCTTTGCACAAGGGAGCCTTTGGTGTGCCCGATTATTTTTTTAAGTTCCAACATATGAGCCTAAGCCCTCCCTTTTGTGGTTATCCCTTCAAATCTGCAAGATTTGAATTTCGCTTTGTGAAATGTTTTTGCAAAGTGAAGATAGGGATATGTGTGTTTGCACTATGGAGGGTGTCACGGTGTAAGCCGTGACGGGAGAAGTTATTTTATCTTGCCCTGTTTGATGGCTTCGATAAGACCGCCTGCTTCTATGATGGAGTTGATGAAAGCGGGGAAGGGCTCTGTTTTATACTGCTTGCCCGTTGTTGTGTTTATGATGATACCGGCGGAAAGGTCGCAGGAAAGAACGTCGCCTTCGCTTATTTCGTCAACGGCTTCGGGGCATTCTACGATGGGAAGACCGATGTTGATGGCGTTACGGTAGAAGATACGCGCAAAGCTTTTTGCAATAACAACGGAGACAGCGCTTTCCTTGATAACGAGGGGAGCGTGCTCACGTGAAGAACCGCAGCCAAAGTTGTAGCCCGCAACCATAATGTCGCCGGGAACAACGCGCTTTACGAACGTGGGGTCAAGGTCTTCCATGCAGTGGGAAGCGAGTTCTTTTTTATCGATCGTGTTGAGGTATCTTGCGGGGATGATAACGTCTGTATCAACGTTATCGCCGTATTTTATAACTTTTCCGTCGAAATTCATTTTTTCATTACCTCCCTGGGGTCTGCGATTTTGCCCATTACTGCGCTTGCCGCTGCAACAGCGGGGCTTGCAAGATATACTTCGGATTTAACGTGACCCATTCTACCGACGAAGTTTCTGTTCGTTGTGGCAACGGCGCGTTCACCCTCTGCAAGGATGCCCATATGACCGCCGAGACACGGACCGCAAGTGGGGGTGGAAACGATGGCGCCCGCCTCGATAAATGTCTTGAGATAGCCTTTTTCCATTGCTTCAAGGTATATCTTCTGTGTTGCGGGGATTATGATGGCGCGAACGCCCTTTGCAACCTTTTTGCCTTCGAGAATTTTAGCGGCGATCTCAAGGTCGGAGAATCTGCCGTTTGTGCAAGAGCCGATAACTACCTGGTCGATCTTAACGTCGCCGCAGTCACCGATCTCGTGTGTGTTTTCGGGGAGATGGGGGAAAGAAACCGTGGGTTCGAGCGTGGAAAGGTCAATTTCGTAAGTTTCGTCGTAAACTGCGTCTTCGTCCGCTGTGAAAATAACGGGCTCTGCCGCACCTGCGTTCTTCATATATTCGAGAGTTTTTTCGTCAACTTCGAAAACGCCGTTTTTAGCGCCTGCTTCGATAGCCATATTAGCCATACAGAGTCTGTCGTCCATGGAAAGGGAGTGCATACCTTCGCCCGTGAACTCCATAGAACGGTAGAGCGCACCGTCAACACCGATCTTGCCGATGATGTGGAGGATAACGTCCTTACCGGAAACGTATTCGGGAAGCTCGCCTTTGAGCACGAATTTTATTGCGGAAGGAACCTTGAACCAAGCCTTGCCCGTTGCCATACCGCAAGCCATATCAGTCGAGCCCACGCCTGTGGAGAAAGCGCCGAGCGCGCCGTATGTACAAGTGTGAGAGTCTGCGCCGATAACAACGTCGCCGCTTTTTACAAGTCCTTTTTCGGGAAGGAGCGCGTGTTCGATACCCATTTCGCCAACGTCATAGAAGTTGGTGATGTCCTGTGCTCCTGCAAATTCGCGGCACATTTTGCACTGTTCTGCCGCTTTGATATCTTTGTTGGGTGCAAAGTGGTCCATTACGAGGGCGATCTTTTCCTTATTGAAAACGTCGCCGCCGAGTTTGTTATATTCGCGGATAGCAACGGGGGAGGTTATGTCGTTACCGAGCACAAGGCTGAGGTTTGCCAGAATAAGCTGACCTGCGGAAACGGACTCAAGCCCCGCGGCACGCGCGAGTATTTTTTGCGTCATGGTCATTCCCATTGTGTTGTTCTCCTTAAATGGTGATATTTAAGCCTTCCCTTTGATGGTTATGCCTTCAAATTCATTGAATTTGAATTTCGCTTTGTAAAAAATTTTGCTAAAGCAGAAAAGGCAATAGATATGTACACACTTTGGGGAAGGTGTCACAAAGTGACGGATGAGGTGTATTTAAGGACCGTCGAGGACGCCGGTCCCTACAGAAACCGTTCGCTTAAATTATCTTTTCAACGGCATTGAGGTAAGCAAGGATACTTGCTTCAACGATGTCCGTGGAAAGACCGCGTCCGGAGATGAGGTCGTCGCTATCTTCGAGCTTGATCTTAACAAGCGCTTCGCCAAGGGAGTCCTTGCCCTCGGAAACCGCGTTGATGGAGTATTTTTCAAGCGTATGTGCGGGAGGGTTGAGGAGCTTTCTTATAGCGTTGTAGGAAGCGTCAATAGGTCCGTTGCCCACGGCAGCATCTTCAACCGTCGTGCCGTTTGCAAGCTTCAAGCGAACCGTGCTTGTAGCGGAGAGAACGTTGCTCGCGTGAACGTAGAAACGGTCGAGCGCGCATTTTGTGTTTTCCACGATTCTCTTTTTATGTGTAACGAGTGCGCGGATGTCCGCGTCGGAAACTGTCTTTTTCTTGTCGCAGAGGACTTTGAATTTTTCAAAGCAATCTGCAAGTTCTTCTTCGGAAAGCTCATAGCCGAGCTCGCGAAGGCGCGCGTCGAACGCGTGTTTGCCCGAATGTTTACCGAGTACGATCTTATTTGTCGTGATACCAACGGATTCGGGTGTCATGATCTCGTATGTGCTTCTGTTGGCAAGAACACCGTGCTGGTGGATACCGGATTCGTGCGCAAAAGCATTTGCGCCGACGATGGGCTTGTTGAGCGCGGGTGTCTGACCGATGATGTTATATACGAGCTTGGATGTATTATAAAGACGTTTTGTGTCTATACGGGGCATATTGGGGTAGATGTCGGGGCGTGTGCGCATTGCCATAACCACTTCTTCAAGAGAAGCGTTACCGGCGCGCTCGCCAAGACCGTTGATGGTGCATTCGATCTGTGTTGCACCGCCGAGAACGCCGGCAAGGGAGTTTGCAACGCCAAGACCGAGGTCGTTGTGGCAGTGAACTGCGAAGTCGACCTTGTCTGCATTTTCTACGTTTGCAACGAGGTAAGCGATAAGATCGTGCATTTCCGTGGGTGTTGTGTAACCAACCGTGTCGGGAATGTTGATAGTTGTAGCGCCTGCGCGGATAGCTGTGTCAACTACCTTTGCAAGGAAAGCGGGTTCGCTTCTTGTTGCGTCTTCTGCGGAAAACTGGATGTTGGAGCAGTAGTTCTTTGCGTAAGCAACGAGCTTCTCTGTCTTTTCGAGAACCTGTTCTTCCGTCATTTTAAGCTTATACTGCATATGGAGGGGGGATGTTGCGATAAATACGTGGATACGGGGGTCTGCCGCACCTCTTACGGCGTTGTAAGCCGCGTCGATGTCTTTGATGTTGAGACGTGCGAGGGATGCGACCGTGCAATCATGAACAGCTTCGGCAATGCTCTTGACGGATTCAAAGTCACCGGGGGAGGAGAATGCGAATCCGGCTTCAATAACATCTACCTTGAGCTTCTCGAGTGCGCGTGCAACTTCGAGCTTTTCCTGAAGGTTCATGCTGCAACCGGGAGACTGTTCTCCGTCACGCAGCGTCGTGTCGAAAATTTTTACCTGTTTCATGTCTGTTCCTTTTTGTATTTGATAGTTGTGGCGGAATAAGACCGCGCCGCGGTCTTATTCCGTCCGGGATTTGGATTAGTCTATGTCGATGACCGCGCCTTTGTCTGCGGAGGATACGCTTCTTGCGTATTTTTTAAGGTAACCCTTGATGTCCGTTTTAACTTTAATGGGCATTTCGGCTTTTCTCTTTGCCATCTCCTCCTCGGAAACCTCGAGGTTGATGGAGTAGTTCGGAATATCGATGGAAATGATATCGCCGTTTTTAACGTATGCGATGGCACCGCCGCTTACCGCCTCGGGGGAAACGTGGCCGATGGACGCGCCGCGTGTTGCACCGGAGAAGCGTCCGTCCGTGATAAGGGCAACTTCTTTGTCAAGTCCCATACCGCAGATAGCGGAAGTGGGGGAGAGCATCTCTCTCATACCGGGGCCGCCCGCGGGACCTTCGTAGCGGATAACTACAACGTCGCCGGGTTTTATCTTGCCTGCGTAAATATCGGCGATGGCTTCTTCCTCGCTGTCGAATACGACTGCGGGACCTTTGTGAACCATCATCTCTGCGGCAACCGCGCTGCGTTTTACCGCCGCGCCGTTAGGTGCAAGAGAACCGAAGAGAACGGCAAGACCGCCGTTTTCAAGGTAGGGGTTGTCGATGGGGCGGATAACGTTGTGGTTTTTAACCGTAACGCCCGCGATGTTTTCTCCCACGGTCTTACCCGTTACCGTGATAAGGCTCGTGTCGAGGAGATTTTTCTTAGTAAGCTCGTTCATAACGGCGTAAACGCCGCCTGCCGCCTGAAGATCCTGCATATGGTGGTGACCTGCGGGAGCAAGGTGGCAAAGGTTGGGCGTGCGGTCGCTGATCTTATTAACGTAGTGAAGATCGAGGCTCACGCCTGCTTCCTTGGCGATAGCCGTAAGGTGAAGGAGAGAGTTGGAGGAGCAACCGAGCGCCATATCTATTGTAAGAGCGTTTGTAAATGCTTTTTCCGTAAGGATATCGAGGGGGCGGAGATCTTCGTGAACAAGTTCAACCGCTCTCATACCTACCGTCTTTGCAAGGCGCTGGCGCTCCGCATACACTGCGGGGATGGTGCCGTTGCCGCGAAGACCCATACCGAGCGCTTCGGTTAAGCAGTTCATTGAGTTTGCCGTGAACATACCGGAGCAGGAGCCGCAACCAGGGCAAGCATTGTTTTCGTAATAAGCGAGGTCTTCGTCCGTTGCCTTGCCGCTTTTGTAAGCGCCGACAGCTTCAAACACGCTGTTAAGGTCCATAGCCTTTCCGCCCTCGTCGCAAAGGGAGAGCATGGGGCCGCCGGAAACGAAGATGGAGGGTATGTTAAGGCGCGCTGCCGCCATAAGCATACCGGGAACGATCTTATCGCAGTTGGGAATGAACACAAGACCGTCGAAACGGTGTGCCTTCGCCATACATTCGATGCTGTCCGCGATAATTTCGCGCGTAACAAGGGAGTATTTCATACCCTCGTGACCCATTGCGATGCCGTCGCAAACGCCGATAACGTTGAATTCTGCGGGTGTACCGCCTGCCATAAGCACGCCGTCTTTAACAGCGCGTGCTATTGTCTGCAAGTGGATATGACCAGGGATAATTTCGTTGAAGGAGTTAACGATACCGATAAGAGGCTTCTTTATCTGTGTATCCGTGTAACCCATAGCTTTAAGGAGCGAACGCTGAGGGGCGCGTTCCGCGCCCAATTTCATTTCGTCGCTTCTCATTTTGTAAGGTCTCCCCAGTTCATTTTTTCACGGAGTTCCTTACCTACTTCTTCCATCTGGCAAGTAGCTTCCTGACGGCGGCGAGCATTGAAGTAAGGTCTGCCTGCCTGGTTTTCAAGGATCCAATTGCGAGCGAATGCGCCGTTCTGGATCTCGTCAAGAACTTTTCTCATTTCTTTCTTTGTTTCGTCTGTGATAACGCGAGGACCAACTGTGTAGTCGCCGTATTCAGCTGTATCGGAAATGGAGTAACGCATAAAGGAGAAGCCTTTTTTGAAGATGAGGTCAACGATGAGTTTCATTTCGTGGATGCATTCGAAGTATGCGTTTTCGGGCTTGTAGCCTGCTTCAACGAGAGTTTCGAAGCCTGCTTTCATAAGAGCGCAAACGCCGCCGCAGAGAACTGCCTGTTCACCGAAGAGGTCTGTTTCCGTTTCTTCTCTGAATGTTGTGTCGAGAATACCTGCGCGAGCGCCGCCGATAGCGTATGCGTAGGAGAGAGCGAGGTCGTGTGCGTTGCCTGTTGCATCGTTTTCAACGGCAACGAGGCAGGGTACGCCCTGACCTACTGTATACTGGCTTCTTACTGTGTGGCCGGGGCCCTTGGGAGCGATCATAACTACGTTAACGTCCTTGGGAACAACGATCTGACCGTAGTGGATGTTGAAACCGTGAGCGAAAGCGAGTGTCATACCTGCTGTAAGGTTGGGAGCGATGTCCTTTTTGTAAACAGCAGCCTGTTTTTCGTCGTTGATGAGGAACATAACGAAATCTGCTTTTTTAACAGCTTCTGCAGTTGTGTAAACTTCAAAGCCGTCTGCTTTTGCAACTTCTGCGGATTTGGAGCCTTCGTAAAGACCGATGATAACGTTAACACCGGAATCTCTCATATTCTGAGCGTGAGCGTGGCCCTGGCTGCCGTAGCCGACAACGGCAACGGTTTTTTCTTTGAGGAGCGCGGGGTTGCAATCTTTTTCGTAGTACATAGTAGCCATAGTGTTTATCTCCTTGATATATTATGAAAATTGAATTTATAATAAATATTTTTGTTTGAAAAATATTTGTGTACTGTATTTGTGTACTGATGCAATTTATTTTATTGAAATAACGTCGTGGAGCTTGCCGAGCTGACGGAGCATCTGCGTATGTGCATAATCGTCGCCGTATGCCACGATAGTCATTTCGGAAACGTCGGGGTCGCTTGTTTCGTGAACTTCAAGGGAGCTTATGTTGAAGCCTCTGCGAGCGAAAAGCTCGGAAATACGAACAAGAACGCCGAAGCGGTTTACAACGCTGAGGTTGAGCTGAATTTTACCCATTTTATTTGCCTCCTTAAGAAAGAATCATATTTTCGATAGCGCCGCCGGGAGGTATCATCGGAAGAACGCGCTCGTCCATATGGATAGCACAATCGATAAGAACGGTGCCGTTTGTTTCCACAGCTTCTTTCATAGCGGCGTGAAGCTCATCTACGTTTGTAACGGCAAAGCCCTTTGCGCCGAACGCGCGGGCAAGAGCGGGGAAGTCTGTCTTTCTCTCAAGCGTTGTCTGGGAGTAATGCTCATTATAGAAAGCCGCCTGCCACTGACGTACCATACCGAGAACGCCGTTGTTGAGGATAACGACGATGAGGGGAAGGTTCTGGGAAACTGCGGTCGTCATTTCATTGAGGTTCATACCGAAGCTGCCGTCGCCTGTGAAGAGGACTGTTCTCTTACCTGTAGCGACGCAACCGCCGATAGCCGCGCCCATACCGAAGCCCATTGTGCCGAGACCGCCGCTTGTAAGGAACGTGCGGGGTGTTTCGAAGCGGTATTTCTGTGCTGCCCACATCTGGTGCTGGCCAACGTCCGTCGCAACGGGGGTATCGTCGGGAAGGTAAGAGTTTACCGTTTCGATAACGTCATAGGGTGTGAGAGTGCCGATTTGAGCTGCTGTGTTTTCAGCTTCGAACTTTTTGATCTCTTCGATCTCTTTCCACCAATCAGGGTGGAAAGCGGGGGAGATCTTTTCTATAATTCTTGAAATAGCGTCTTTAACGTCGCCCTGGATACCGAGGTCAACCGTAACGTTTTTGTCAAGCTCTGCCGCATCAATGTCTATATGTATCATTTTAGCGCCCTGACAGAATTTTGCAACGTTACCTGTTGCTCTGTTGGAGAAGCGCGCGCCGAGCGTGATAACGAGGTCTGCATCATTCTTTGCTTTGGAAGCGACGAAGTGACCGTGCATACCCGTCATACCGAGGTTTCTCTTGTTGGAAACGGGAAGCGCCGTAAGGCCCATTATACTGCAGCCTACGGGTGCATCCATCTTTTCGGAAAGGAGCGCAAGCTCTTTTTCCGCGCCCGCGGAAATAACGCCGCCGCCGCAGTAGATGTAGGGCTTTTTGCTTTCCGCTATCATAGCGGCAGCTTTTTCGATAGCTTCTTCGCTTGCGGTTTTGAGCGCGAAGGGTTCAACCACGGGAACGGGCTCATATTCCGCTGTGTTTACCTGAACATCCTTGGGAATATCGACAAGGACGGGACCGGGTCTGCCGGATTTTGCAATACGGAAAGCTTGTCTTATCGTGTCTGCAAGGTCTTCCGTTTTCGTTACCATAAAGTTGTGCTTTGTAACGGGGATCGTTATGCCGACAATGTCAACCTCCTGGAAACTGTCCTTTCCGAGAAGGTTGCAGGGAACGTTGCCCGTTATAGCGACCATCGGAACGGAGTCGAGCATTGCGTTTGCAAGACCTGTTACAAGGTTTGTGGCACCGGGGCCGGATGTGGCGATAACGACGCCGACCTTGCCCGTTGCTCTTGCATAGCCGTCTGCGGCGTGCGCCGCGCCCTGCTCGTGAGCTGTGATAATGTGTTTAATTCTGTCGGATTTGAGGTAGAGAGAATCGTAAATGTTGAGGACCTGACCGCCGGGGTAACCGAAAACAACTTCGGCGCCCTGCTCTATCAGAGTTTCAACGAGTATATCCGAACCTGCGATTTTCATAAATGCCTCCTGAGCTACTGGTTTATTTCGGAAAAAACAAAAAGCCTATGGCTAAAAGCTAACCATAGGCGAAAAGATCGTAAAAAATCTATGATTTACGGAAAGCGTTTAACATATCCCCGTAAAAATAAAAGCTTACTCTTTGCAATCTATGACACAACTTTTAACGCTATCTTGAACCGCGGACGCAGTTAGGACAATAGCGCTAATAATTATGCAGTTGATCGCGTAAGCGTAACCCATTGTTATTTCTCCCGTTTAAATAAAAATCATCAATTTGATTATCATTTAATATATCAAACAGTGTGCAAAAAGTCAAGACTTTTTGTCTCTTTTTTAATAAAATAAGTAAAAAAATTTTAAAAAATCTCCTTTTCTTTGCACATATTGAAAAAACTAAACTTTTGTGGTAATATATTCATAAAAAATACGGAAGATGGTGTATATTATGATAAAAATAGATAATGGTATCATTTCTCTTGCCGTGGACGAGTGCGGCGCACAGATGAGAAGCCTTTGCGATCTTTGTAAGGGCAGGGAATATCTTTGGCAGGCAGACCCTGCGGTTTGGGGCAGAACTGCGCCCGTGCTTTTCCCCGCCGTAGGAAAAATGCACACGGACGGATATATATACGAAAACGAGCGTTACCCTATGGCCAAGCACGGCTTTGCGCGCGACGCGCAGTTTGAGGTAGAGGAAAAGAGCGAAGGCTCGCTTACCCTTGTTTATACCCCCGACGAAAAGATAAAGGCGATGTACCCCTTTGATTTTGTTTTCCGCGCAAGATTTACGCTTGAGGGAAGAAAGCTTTCCTTCTCCTACGAGGTGGAGAATACGGGAGATAAGACAATGTATTTTTCTCTTGGTGCGCACCCCGGCTTCTTCTGCGAATTCGGGGATAAGATAGTGTTTGAAAAGGAAGAAAACGTGACGGCACTTTTCTTTAACGAAGCGGACAGACCCAACGAAAACGCCGCGCCCGTAGTGCTTTGCGGCAAAGCGGAGCTTACTTTGACACGCGAATTTTTTGAAAGCGGCTCCCTTTGCTTACCGCCCGTTGTAAGCGAGGGCGTGCGCCTTGAAAGAGACGGAAAAGCGTATATGAAGATGCACTTCGGCAAGGTGCCGCACCTTTGGCTCTGGGCGAAGCCGCACGCAAAATTTGTTTGCATAGAGCCGTGGCACGGCGCGGACGAGTGCGTTCCCGTGGAAACGCTTAAAGATAAAAAGGGAATTATCTCGCTTGAAGCGGGCAAGACCTTTGTTTTCCCCATAACGGTGGAAATTTAATAAGATATGTGAAAATAAACCGATGGTTCGCCATCGGTTTATTTTTTTTAAAAATTTTTGTAAAAATGGCGTTTTTTGAGAAAAATCCCGGCTCTATATAGTAAAGAGAGAAAAATAAAAAATTTAAAAAAAACTCGAGAAAATTTGAAGAATTTTTCTCGGAATTTGACTATTAGTATATAGAGGGGTAAAAACCGAAAGAAAATTTTCACCTCCCGTTTTACTTTTAAATTATCGCACTATTGCAAAAAATGCGATAGTGTGATAGAATAAATTACAAGGAGGACTTCTTATGGAAAACAAGAAGTTCAAAAAAATTATTAGTTTATTGTTGGCAGCGGTGTTGCTTGTTGTACCGTTTTCCAACACGGCAATGGCAACAAGTACGGGAGTAACGGATTTTTCCGAAACGGAAATTATGCCGTTAGGTGCAACGTCGGGATACTATGACGGGCTGTGGACGTTATGTAATGCGGAAACAGGACGGTACATAGACCTTGACGATGGTTCTTCTAATCACCTTGAACAAAGAAGTGGGGGCACGGAAGTATCTCAAAAATGGGTTATTATGGAGGTTACCGACGGAGGAACGTATGACGGTTATTATACAATAACAAACCTTGAAAACGGTTTGTATATGACCGTGGAAAACAATTCCTCTGCCAGCGGAACGAATGTTATTGTTGCCGAAAAAAGCGGACAGTCCGGTCAATATTGGAAAATAGAGTTGTTGAACGGACACCGTGTTTTTACACCCGCATGTGCGGAAAGCACAGGATGTGTCCTTTCTGTCGGTACGGGGTTAAATGTTAACGGTGTTAACATCGTTATCAAGGAGTATGCAAACGATACTTCGTATAAGGATGAATGGAATATTGATGATGTATCTATTATTTTAAATTCCAACATCTTATATGACCCTAATACACTTCCAATGGCAACGGGCTTGATGGATCGTATTACAATACGGCGATCAAGGATATTTGGACCACTTTTGGAATCTATTTTCAATTAGTTAGCGTTGCCAGTGATTCTCAACTATCTCTTGCGTACAACGACCCTACTTATTCATCAACCAGCGTATGGGGGTGCTCAGCTAATGCAAGTGCTTATGATGACATTATTATATGTGATGAAAATTGCGGTGCATTAAGTTCTTGTGCAACATTGCACCATCATAGTGCATCGAAATTGATATTATATTCGCAATCTTCGTATCTCTATACTTGTAGAATGGTTGCATATAATATATGTTATTATAGTAACGGAAGTCACGGCAGAATCGGTGGCTTAGCATCAATAACTGGCAGGGATTCTGTTGTTACAACGGCCGAAGGACACGGTATGTCCTATCTTATTCAGCACGAATTATCACATAATATTGGTGCAAATGACCATAACACTTTAGATACTTGTGTTATTAACGGGGATAAGGGATTTTGGTGCTCTGATTGCCGCGCAAAAATAGTTGCGTGGATTCAAAGAAATAGCTAACAATTTATTTTTTGGAGGAAAATACAATGAAAAAATTCATATCAATAATTCTCACGCTCATACTTTTGCTCTTAACATCCTGCAGTAACGGCTACGTAACAACCGAGCAAACGACAGAAACCACAGAAACCACAGAAACCACAGATTATGCCTATAGTCCCGTACAACCTCTGTTTAAAACGATAGAGGGATTGCTTGCCGCATCTCGCGGAGAAGGCGAGCCTGATAACGTAGATGCGTTTGAATCTTTTGAGTTCCCGGATTTTGATAAAGTTGTTTATCCCATATGCAATTTGGAAGGATATCATCTCGTTAATGCAAAACTTTGGCGCTGGGGGTATCAATATTGGTTTACTACGCAGGATGAGCTTATCGACATAACGATTAGTGTTCGTATGATAGGTAACGAAATGCCCACGGCGGGCGCACCGCTTGCCAACGGGGCGTATCGTAACGGTGACTACATCTTTGTTCCTTATGGTGATGTATATTACAGCATATATTTTTCTGACGGATATATAGGCGAAAAAACACCCGATGTTGTTACTATGGTATCCGTAGATATACCGTAATAACTACCCACACAAAAGCAGAGGGCGACCTCTGCTTTTTCCATACCCTTTTCACCAAAGCGCGCGCTGTGTCATATTATGCAGAAGAAATATTTATAAAAAAGGACATAGTATGATACAATGGTTTTCTTCGCTTGCGCCTTGGCAGCAAGCGCTTTTGGCAACGATATTTACCTGGGGCGTGACGGCGGCGGGCGCTTCCTTGGTCTTCTTCTTTAAAAATATACACAAAAACGTGATGGACGCTATGCTCGGCCTTGCCGCGGGCGTTATGATAGCCGCATCCTTCTGGTCGCTTCTTCTGCCTGCTTCGGAAATGGCGGAGGAGCTTGCGCTTCCCACGCTCCCGGTACTTCTTTGCGGCTTTCTTTCGGGCGGTGTACTTCTTTTCATCGGGGATAAGATATTTTCCGCATTGGAAAAGAAAAACGCTTCCTCGCCACAGAAAAAACGGGCTTCTCTGCTCGTTTTCTCCATAACGCTTCACAATATACCCGAGGGGCTTTGTGTGGGTGTGGCATTCGGCTCTCTTGCATACGGGCTTTCGGGCGCGAACCTTGCCGCCGCGTGCCTTCTTGCGCTTGGCATCGGACTTCAGAATTTTCCGGAGGGAACGGCGGTGAGCGTTCCGCTTCGCCGCGAGGGGGTATCGCGCGTCCGCGCATTCTTTTGGGGGCAGATAAGCGGCTTCGCAGAGCCTATATCGGGCGTGCTGGGCGCGCTCCTTGTGATGTATGTGAGAACTCTTTTGCCGTTTTGTCTTTCATTTGCCGCGGGAGCAATGCTCTACGTCGTTGTGGAGGAGCTTATTCCCGAAAGCCAATCCGGGGAGAAAAAGGACGTTATGGCGCTTTTCACGCTCATCGGCTTTTCCGTTATGATGATGCTTGATATGGTATTTTCTTGAGTTTACAAAAAATCTATTGACTTTTGCACCGCAAAAAATTATTATGGAATTATAAATTTGAAAAATACCGAAAGGAATAAATTTATGAAAACAAAGGTTATGGCTCACAGAGGCGCATCCGCATATGCTCCCGAAAACTCTCTTTTCTCCTTCCAGAAAGCTATAGATATGAAGGCGCAGGGAATCGAACTCGATATTTACGAAACGGCGGACGGAAAGCTCGTTATCCACCACGACAATAATATAAAGCGTATGTCGGGTGCCGAAGTGAAAATATCCGAAACGAGCCTCGATATTCTCCGCACGTACAATTTGAACGGCGAATGGGGCGATAAATTCGGTTTTGTGAAGATACCCGAATTTGTAGAGGTGCTCGACCTTTTCAAGAACACGGATATGACTATCAATATCGAAATGAAGGATGGCTCTGTAAATTATATCAAGGCAATAGATTCACTCGTGCGCGAATACGGTATGCAGGACCGCGTTATATACTCCTCCTTCGACCACCTGAAGCTTACGCGCATTAAAGAGATAAACCCCGAAAACAAAACGGGCGCGCTCTATTCTTTCAATATGATGTACCCTTGGATATACGCGCGCGTTGCGGGTTTTACGGCGCTCCACCCCTCATATAACCAGATATATATGTACGAGGAGCTTGGTATAGATTACGTTAAAGAAGCGCACGCTCACGGCATACTAGTCAATGCGTGGACGGCGAATAAGCCCGGTATTATGCGCCACCTTGCCGAGGTCGGCGTGGATAATATCATCACGGACTATCCCGACGTGGCTCTTGAAAAAATAGAGGAAGCGGAAAAGGCGAAAAATATGGTTTTATAGAAAAATATGGTTTTATAGTAGATAATGATATTTTTGTAAATTCCAAAAAATCTATTGACATTTTCTTTTTGAAATTTTATACTTATTTAAGTAATATATATAAATGCAATGACGGAAAAAATATTGTGCAGACTTCGCACAGAGAAGCGGCGGTTGGTGAAAGCCGTGGGAAGAAGCGCAAGAAAGATCATTCCCGAGCAGGAAGCTGAAATATAGTAAGCCGCCCCGCTATCCCGCGTTAAAAGGAACGCATATGTTTGTATGCGATAAAATTTTTTGAGTGGTACAACGGAATTTTTATATCCGCCTCATATTTGGGGCGGATTTTTGTTTTATTGGAGGTATTATCTATGTTGACTATTGATAAAATTTACGATGCGGCGCGCGTGCTGGACAGCGTTGTGCGCCACACACAGCTTATAGAAGCGCCAAGACTTAGCGCGGAATGTGGCTGCGAGCTTTACCTCAAGCCCGAAAATCTTCAGGTAACTGGCTCTTTCAAGGTGCGCGGCTCCGCGTATAAAATTTCACAGCTTACGGATGAAGAAAAATCACACGGCGTTATCGCCTGCTCTGCGGGCAACCACGCGCAGGGCGTTGCGATGGCGGCGACAAAGCAGGGCATAAAATCCGTTATTTGCCTTCCTTCTGCCGCACCTATCTCCAAGGTAGAAGCAACAAAGCGTTACGGAGCCGAGGTCTGCCTTGTTGACGGCGTTTATGACGATGCTTACGCAGAGGCTATCCGCCAGAGAGATGAGCTTGGATATACGTTTATCCACCCGTTCGATGACGACGACGTTATCGCGGGTCAGGGCACTATCGGACTTGAAATTATGAACGAGCTTCCCGACGTGGATACCGTTGTTGTTCCCGTCGGCGGCGGCGGTCTTATTTCGGGAGTTGCGTATGCGCTCAAAACGCTCAAGCCCTCCGTTAAAATATACGGTGTTCAGGCTGCGGGAGCCCCTTCTATGTACAATGCCGTTAAGACGGGCAAGGCGGAAAGACTTTCTTCCGTTTCCACGTTTGCAGACGGTATCGCAGTAAAATGCCCCGGCGACAATACTTTTGAATACTGCAAAAAATACGTCGATGAGATCGTTACGGTAACGGAGGATGAAACGGCTGCGGCTATACTTCACCTCATCGAAACACAGAAGCTTACGGCAGAGGGCGCGGGCGCTGTTTCCATCGCGGCTGTAAAATTCGGCAAGGTTCCGGTTGCGGGCAAAAAGGTAGTTTGCCTTGTTTCGGGCGGTAATATCGACGTAACCATTCTTTCCCGTGTTATAGACCGCGGTCTTCACAAGAGCGGCAGAGCTTGCTCCATAGTTATCGAGCTTATAGACAAGCCCGGTCAGCTTGAGGCGGTTTCTCATATTATCGCGGAATGCGGCGGCAATGTTGTTTCCGTACACCACGAACACGGCGACGCACAGGCGGTAAACGGCTGCTTCCTGCGTATCGGTATGGAAACAAAGAGCTTCGAGCATATCGAAGAGATCAAAAACGCGCTTACAGCCGAAGGCTTTAAGATCATACAGTAAATAAAATTTTTCGGAGGTTTATTATGTCCAAGGTTATTTATACGAAAAACGCACCCGATGCTATCGGACCTTATTCCCAGGGTATCATTACGGGAAATCTTCTTTTCACATCCGGTCAGATTGCCATCAACCCCACAACGGGAAACGTAGAGGCAGCCACCATCGAGGAGCAGACAGAGCAGGTATGCAAAAATATCGGCGCGCTTCTTGAAGCGGCAGGCGCTTCCTACGAAAACGTAATAAAAACAACTTGCTTCCTTGCGGATATGGGCGATTTTGCCGCATTCAACGCGGTTTACGGCAAATACTTCGTTTCCAAGCCCGCGCGCTCCTGCGTAGCGGTAAAGACACTCCCCAAGAACGTCCTTTGCGAAGTTGAAGTAATTGCCGAGCTTGCATAAAACAGTAAAAACCTCTCGAAAGAGAGGTTTTTGATTTTGCGGGCGGTTCTTTAGCTACTTTTTTAAGCGGCGAAAAAATGCTGCAAAAAAAGCTCCCTCTGTGAAAGGGAGCTGGGTATGTTATAATACGAAGTGCAACACTTGTAAAAAAGATAGTAAAAACAATAGAATAATAAATTTGTATTTTTGAGAGAAAGGCGTAGCCTTGAACGAAAAAATACAAATTTGGGCAAAAGTATAGACTTCATGCTGT
>JAGATA010000034.1 GCA_017621475.1 Clostridia bacterium | reverse complement strand
CATAGTGTTTTCTCCTTATCCTACCGTTACCTTATCAATCGGTAGCTTCGATATATTTTTCTTTGTACCGCCAAAGGTGGCGTAAATCAAGGTAAGTCCTCCGACACGTCCGAAGAACATCAGACCAATTAAAATAATTCGTGATACAGTACCGAGCGACGGGGTTATGCCGAGTGAAAGACCGACCGTACCGATTGCCGATGCCGTTTCATAAAGACAGGTCATCAGAGGTAATCCCTCAACAGCACTTATGACTGCACCGCCGAGCAAAAACAGCACGATATACATAAGGCAGATAGCAGAGGCGTGCTTGACTGTATCATCTGCAATTCGACGCTTAAGCATCTGTGTGTTCTCTTGCTTACGGAAAACCGAGGTTGCAGAAGCAAACAGAACGGCAAGCGTTGTGGTTTTCATACCGCCTGCGGTTGATCCGGGCGATCCTCCCACAAGCATTAAGATGATCATAAGCAAGAGTCCGACCTCACTGATAAGTCCGAGGTTTGCCGTATTAAAGCCCGCCGTTCTCGGTGTTACTGCTTGAAATAGAGATAGCAGTATTCTTTCACCGATAGCATATTCTTCAAACTCACAGAAGAAGAAATACAGCGTGGGAATGAATATCAGCACACCCGTCATTGCAAGTATGATCTTGCTTTGCGTGCGGTATTTTTTGATATGCCATTTATGTCTGTATATATCCTCCCAAGTCAAGAAGCCGATGCCGCCGATTATGATGAGCAGCATAATTACAATGCTGATTACGGGATGCGCGGCATAGGCGGTAAGCGACGAATACTGTCCGCTAACCTCTCCCATCACGTCAAAGCCTGCGTTACAGAATGCTGATATAGAATGAAATACCGCCATCCATATGCCTTTTGCTCCGTGGTCGATACAGAATATGGGAAGCATAGCGAGCATTCCAATGGCTTCGACGATAAGCACGCCTTTGAGAATAAACCAAGTCAGACGAACGATACCGCCAACGCTTGGGGCTGACATTGCCTCCTGCATCGTGCTTCGCTGTCCAAGCCCGATCTTTCTGCCTGCGAGAATGGATACCGAAGCTGCAACTGTTACAACGCCTAAGCCTCCTATTTGAATGAGTATGAGGATAATTGCCTGTCCGAAATACGACCAATAGGTAGCCGTATCCTGCACAATAAGTCCCGTTACGCATACTGCTGAGGTTGATGTGAACAAGGCATCCGAAAACGGCGTTACAACACCTTCTTTGCTCGATATGGGGAGCATCAGCAGAAACGCTCCGATCAGTATTACTGCCGCAAAGCCAAGTAAAATTACTTGGAATGATGACAGCTTAAATCTATGTAAAGGTCGCATTATTCACCTCTCCTTATACTCTTTCTACCATATACATTTTACCAAAAAACAGATAAAGACGGCATTAGCACTCTGCCGCGCGGTATTAAGATTGTATAAAGATAGCCCCCGTTCCGTAAGGAAACGAGGGCTGTGAACCTATAACTGTATTTTGTTCCTATGTATCCTTCTGCACATCAATTGCCAACCTTGCTCCGAGGCAGAAGGAATATTCGAAGATAGCTGCTTCGGCGAGGCTCATATACTCGCTCCAGCAATCGTGGAACTTTTCGAATGTTTCTTTCTGCTCGGCTGTGAAGCTCTTTTTCGAGATCCTCGTGATGCCGTGACATATAGCAGAGGAGTTCTTTCATCTCCGGCGAATTGATTCGGCTGTCCTCTTGCGGAACAATGTTTCCGTGCCATAGTTCTTGGATGATAGATCTCATCTGAAGATCACCTCGCTCTCAACGATTTCCTTCGCAGCGTTTGCGACGTAACTCGCGAGTTGAACCCATTTCATTTGGTCTTTTGCTTTCAATTCCTCAGTTAAGCCGTGTTATTTGGCAAGATCTACTATCAGAGACTCAAATCGTTCTTGTGCTTCTTCGTTCACATTATATAGGTATGCGTTCAACTCTCCTGACACAAGCAATTCGTTATATCTCGCAACGCGAAAGCGTTTGAGCCAACCTAAATGCAGTAAGCCCCACTTGCCGATTTCTTTCTGTTTGGGAAGCTCCACATCGGGAACAAGAAGTCCGTTTTCTTCACGATATGTAAGGGCGTTGTTTTCAAATAAGGATTTTTTCATAGTATCAATTCTCCATACATTTTTATTTTAGTAAGCAATGTATGTCTGTGGATTGATTCCTGTAACCTTATTTATGGGAAACTCCGTTTTCCCATTTTGAGATAGCTTGCACAGTTATACCGAGGTGATCCGCAAGCTCGCTCTGAGTATAGCCTTTTTCTTTTCTCAATTTTTTAAGCTGTGTATTAAGTAAAATATTCATATTTACACCTCACATATAAAAAGTAACAAGCGCTTGTTCTGATTATATTATAGTATAAATAGTTGTTTTCTCAATGACGGCATTGTTTATTTAAATTGAACTTTTAAACGGATAGTTTAAAACAATCATTGGAAATAAATAGAGCATTTCCCTCTTGCATAATTCAACACCCTTTCAGGCAATACTTTTCCCATACGCAAAAAATGTCACAGAGGGACGATATGTATTATAATAAAGTCGAAATCTGCGGAATAAATACATCAAAGCTCAAAACACTTGGCGCAGAAGAAACGGATGAACTTTTGAAAAGATCGACATCGGGTGATAAAAAAGCAAGGGAAGAACTGATAAACGGCAATTTAAGGCTTGTTTTAAGCATTATACAGCGATTTGGCAATCGCCAAGTATGTGCGGACGATATTTTTCAAGTAGGCTGTATAGGTCTTATAAAAGCCATTGATAACTTTGATATAAATATCGGCGTAAAATTCAGCACTTATGCTGTTCCTATGATAATAGGAGAAATAAGGCGTTATCTGCGAGACAACAATATGCTTCGCGTAAGCCGAGGAATGAGGGATCTCGCTTATCATGCTCTTTCTGCCAAAGAAGCGCTCTCAAAAAAAATGGGACGTGAACCTACCAATGCAGAAATCGCGGCAGAAATAAGTTCATCAGAAGAAAGTGTTACCGCAGCACTTGAAGCAATCGTAGAGCCTGTCTCACTATATGATCCCGTTTACTCGGACGGAAGCGATTCCGTTTATGTAATGGACGGGATAAAAGATGAAGAAAATACCGACGAATCCTGGATAGAAAATATAGCTCTTGAAACTGCAATGAAAAAACTTGGTCCCAGAGAAAGCGCAATAATAAATATGCGTTTCTTTAAAGGAAAAACACAAATGGAAATAGCAGCAGAAATAGGTATTTCGCAAGCGCAGGTCTCTCGTATAGAAAAAAGCGCTCTGGAGCATATCAGAAAAGGAATGTAAGCAAAAGAAGCACCTCACGGTGCTTCTTTTATGCATTGTATTTTATTTCTTCTTGTTTGCTTTTTTGTAAAATGCAGCACCTATTGCCATAATTACTGCAAATACGATAAGATAGAAGAGCACTGGGAAAGAAAATTCTCCGTTTGCTGCCGCTGCCTGATAAGGTCTGATGCCGTGTGCATAAATAGCAACGAATACCATAAAGAGTGAAGCTATCAATGCGAGTGCAGGCATTACGGCATTTTTGAAGATGTTCTTCTTGCCCTCTTTGATGATAAACATAAAGAATATCGGAACATACATACCGTAGATTGTAATGATAGGAAGTTCGGAAGAGTCGAAGCTGAAAATGCCAAATATCGGTGCTGTGAGGTTTGCCGCATAAAAATAGAAGAACCAACCGGCGCAGAAAATAAGAGAAAGAGCACCGGAACTTGCAGGCATATTTGTCTGAGCATCAACCTGAGAGAACATTTCAGGTTTAGGACCCTGACCTCTAACTGCAACAGAATATACAGATCTTGTATTGGCAAGCATAAGACCGTTAAGTGTGCCAAGACAAGAAACAACGATAAATACATTAAGTATTGTACCGCCTACATTGCCAAAAAGATTCTTAAATGCCATTGTAGAGCCTTGCGTCTGAAGAATGTCTACTGTTGCACCGCCTGTAAGACCGATAAAGTAAGTAATATAAATTATCATAATAATAATAGTACCGGCAACAAGCGCGATAGGCAGATTTCGTTTTGCATTTTTAAGCTCCGCATTGATGGATGTAGCAATTATCCAGCCTTCATAAGCAAATGCTGCAGCAGCAATTCCGGCAAAAACGCTGGGAAAATCGCTTCCCGTGCTTTCTACAGACTGTATAAAAGCATCTATTGTATTACCGTTTATAAGTCCAACGATCGTGCCGACTATAACCATAATAGCAAGGGGGATAAGCTTTATAATTGTTGCACTTACCTGGAATTTACCCGCAATTTTAGGGGAAAGAATATTGATAGCATATGCAAGGCAAAGGTAAAATGCGCCGAGAGCCATGCAAAGTCCGCTTGTGATATCTGCATCGGGGTTGAAAAGAACAAGAGTGTATCTTGCAGAAACCCAAGCAAGAACGGATGTCATTGCAGGAAAATATATAGTTGACAAAAACCAGCCCGTCATATAGGCATATTTTTCACCAACGATAGCTTCCGCATAGTCAACAACGCCGTTTACTTTGAGATATTTTGTAGCGAAGTTTGCAAAGTTGAATGCACAGATGATCATAACAATACCACCGATCACCCAAGCAAGAATACCGAGAAGTACATTACCACCGGTATATTTTAGGATGTCCTGAGCTTTAAAAAATACGCCGGAACCTATTACGATACCAACTACCATACAGATGGCTGTAAACAGGCCATAGCGTTTTTCCAACTGATTGTTATCCAAGAGTTTGTCCTCCGTGTTATTTAATATTTTTTGAATAAGCAGGTTTGTCAATTATAACATATTTTGAACGAATTGTAAACAAAAAATTTTACATCATTTTTCACAATTATTTTTGTGCTTTTTTGTGGGAATATACCCTATTTTTTATCAATTCGGAAATTTCCAAAGAACATTTTACAAAAGCAATGATTTCTTTTTCTAAATTCTTCAACAAGCAAAGGCTGTATCTTTGGATATGTCCATTCAAGAGGCATATCGTCAAAAAATTTTATACATTCTATTTCACTTTTCGGCATATCAGAAAAACTGTTTATATTTGCAAAATAGAGCATACCATATGTTTCCTCTCCGCTTTGATTTACTCTTTTTTTTCCGGTAATAGAATAAACACAGACTTCGGACATTTCGAAATCCAACGCCCCGGTTTCTTCTCTCAGTTCCCTTTTGGCAGTTTCAAGAATGGGTTCTCCGCTTTCCCTGTGTCCTCCGGGGATCTCATACGTTTCTCTTTCTCTGTGTTTGCAAAACACCCATTTATCTCGATGTTTTGATATAACGACCGCAAATTTCAAAAGATCATCTTGTACAGTTTCGTAAAATTTTATTTTCATATTATTTGTCCCCACAGTTTTATTTTATATAATTATATCATTTGCCTATTTTTCTTTCAAGAGGAAAGCATAAAATTATATATTCTGGACTAAATGTTAAAGTTATGACTAAAGCAAACCCGGCCTGCCAAATTGTCAGGCCGAGTTTCCGATCAGGCGTTTATAAAATCTTCCGCAACGTTATGCAAATGAATAGCATCAAGCTTTTGCTCGTTGCAAAGAGCAGATAATCGCTTTACTTTCTCAAAATCCGAGGATAAATCAAAAGCAACGTCCACTATTTCTCGGCGGTTGCCATCCTCTTTGACAGCTGCTATACCGTAAAAAGTAAGCATTTCCGAAGCGAAATAATAGACGTTGCTTACAAGTATGTAAGTAAAATTCATTTTTCTTTTCTTTCTCGTAAAGTAGAAATATCAAGGTGTTATTTTTCATTTACAATGCAATTTTGTATGCGTCCAATGTGAATATCCAATCCGTTTGCTATCTTTATTACAGTAGGGAGCTTAGGGTTGGAATCGCCAAGCTCAATGTTTTCGAGCGTTTTATCGCTTATGCCGCAAAGCTCGGATGCCTGTTCAAGCGTAAGGCGTTTATATTCCCTATGAAGACGCATGATCTGACCAAAATTTTGGCTTATATACATTTTCTCCCCTCCTTCCAACAATTTTAGAAAGAAGAATGAGATTCTAACAGTAAGCAGAGTTCTACTTTGTAAACAAGCCACTATATAAATCGAGTAGGTAGAATTTAATCCACCTCTCACACCACCGTACGTGCCGTTCGGCATACGGCGGTTCAATTCAAAATTAAATATGTGCTACCTTTTTGTAGTAATCGGAAAGACTGACTAGGCCTCGCTTGGTCAGTTTT
>JAGATA010000033.1 GCA_017621475.1 Clostridia bacterium | reverse complement strand
TCCTCAACAGCGCTCCACTAGTATATCATAACATCCCCTCTTTGTCAACACCTTTTTTGAATTTTTTTCGAGTTTTTTTGCATTTGGAACTTTTGCCTATACCTGACTGTTTTGTACCATTACATTTGTGCAGGTTTACTATTAAAATTACTCAAAAGCCACCTTTTCCACACTTTAAGACATATTTTTTTCTCTTTATTTTCCACATTTTTTTGAAACTTCAAAAAAAGTTTTTTTAAAAAGTTAAAAGAAAAAGCAAAAACAGCCCAGCTTTTAGCTTGGCTGTTTTTGACTTTTTAAGTTCATTTTCCTTCGCGGATATTGTCCACAAAAGAATGTATCTTCTTCACGGGGTTAAGCAGTTCGCTCATTGTTTCGTCGCGGTTGAGTCTATCTATAATATAGGAAACATATTTACACATATTAACCTCTGCATACCAAGGACGGTTGACGATATATTCATCGCGGTAGTTAAGGTTTGTTGTAAATATCTTATTGATAATACCCTTGTTATAAGCTTCGTCCAAATGTTCGCAACCATTGCAGAAAAGTCCGAATGTAGCAAAAACGAAAATACGTCTTGCGCCCATTTCCTTAAGCTGTTCAGCAACGTCGATAACGCTGTCGCCGGAGGAGATCATATCGTCAACAATAATAGCGTCCTTGCCCTGAACGGATTTACCGAGGAATTCGTGCGCTTCTATAGGGTTTCTGCCGTCAACGATTATAGTATAGTTGCGGCGTTTATAGAACATACCAAGTTCTATTCCCAAAATGGAAGAATAGTACATAGCACGCCCCATACCTCCTTCATCGGGAGAGATGATCATTGTCTTCGCGGGATCGAAAGTTATATCGGGATATTCGCGCACAATCGCTTTTATCATCTGGTAAGCTGTGCGAACATTGTCAAAACCGCTTCTGGGGATAGCGTTCTGAACACGGGGGTCATGTGCATCAAACGTAATTATGTTGGAAACACCCATGCTAACAAGCTCCTGAAGAGCGATAGCACAGTCGAGGGATTCACGCGCGCTGCGTTTATGCTGTCTGCCTTCATAAAGCATAGGCATAATAACGGACATACGGCGAGCTTTACCGGAGATAGCACCAATCATTCTCTTGAGGTCCTGGAAATGGTCGTCGGGGCTCATAGGCACCATTTGACCGTACATTTTATATTTTACGCCGTAATTAAAAACGTCAGCGAAAATATAGGTATCGTGGCCGCGAAGAGTTTCAAGGATGATACCCTTGCCTTCACCCGTACCGAAACGAGGGCAATCCGCTTTTACGATGTACGTTCCGTCTGTGTCGTCACGCCACTGGTGAAGATAATCATCCACAACAGAAAGGAAATGCTCGCTTCCCTTCATACCGATGATGCTTAATTTGCCGAAATACTTAGAATCCATAAAAAGTCCTTTCTTTTATACGTTTTTCTCTTTATCAGAGATTGAATACTTTTTCTATTTCTTGCACCTCGGCATCGCTTATCTTAACGATGTCGCCTGCAATACTCTGCGCTTTAATAAGAGATTTTGCGCTGTATTCCATAACCTCAAGCCTATCGAATGCATTAGCAAGTGAGGTGCCCGCGGCAATAGCGCAGTCATTTTCAATTATCGCCACAGGGTTTTTAAGAGAGAACTCGCGTGCAAGCAGCTTAGGTTGCATAAATGTAGAGCCAAACGGGAACTTTCTTACTGTTTTGAGTGCTATATAGCTTTCGGGTATAAGACGCGCATCGAACACATTGTCCGTTACTGCAAAAGCCATAAGGTGTGGGGGATGTGCTATGATGATGGTCTTAACATCTTCGTGCTGTTCGTACATATCCATATGGAAGAGCACGGAACGAGAGGGTGTCTTACCTGCTTCGCATTTTCCATCCTTAATAAGGACAAGATCTTCGGGCTCTATATACGCTCTGTCCTGCCCCGCAGGGGTGATGACGAAAGAGCCGTCAGAAAGCTTGCAGGAGAAGGTTCCCTGCTCGCTTGTGAAGAGCTGTTCGCCGTATGCGCGCTTGATAAGCGCACACATATCGCGGCGAACCGCCTGTTCTTCGCTTGTGCGAACCTTCGGGTGGAAGAAATCAAGCATAGGAGAAGTTCTGAGCTTGAATATTTCCATATGCTTATCGGAGATGGTGTGTATCTCGCCGCCGAGCGTGCCTGCATTTATTTCAAGTCTTGCAAGGTAATCCAGCGTTTCAAAGTTCATAAACGCCGTGAAAAGATCCTTTGCGCCAACAACAACGCCGTGGTTTTCAAGAAGGACAGTATCTATTCCCTTCTCAAATTCCGCAGAGATGTTTTCACCAAGCTTTTCGCTTCCGGGGCAAGCGTACGCTGCAATGGATATTTTCCCGCAAAGAAGCTTTGCGTCAGGAATTATGGAAGTATTGGGTATCTTGCGGATCAAGCTGAACGCAACAAGCGCCGTGGGGTGTGCGTGAAGCACAGCCCCAAGGTCGGGACGCTTTTTATAAATACCAAGATGGAACGGATATTCAACCGAAGGGCGGTGGATGCCGATTATCTCGCCGTTCGGTTTGATCTGCATAATATCTTCGCGGCGAAGGCTGCCTTTATCTACGCCGCTGGGGCTTATCCAGACAGTGCCGTCGCTGTCTTTTATGGAAAGGTTGCCGCCTGTCATAGTAGTCATTCCGTAGTAATACAAGCGGTTCATAATAGTTACTATCTGATCGGCAGGGTGAAGTATGCTGAAATCCATATTTTCTCCTTCACTAATCAAATCGTTTTATTTTTATCTCAAAGAAAGAACTTCTTTTTCGTACTTTTTAACTTCTGCAAACCATTCTGCTCCTGCAGCTACGCCGCATTCTTCGCAGTATTTTGCCCAAACGTCTTCGAAAGGAAGAAGTTTTACATCTTCCTGCATAACCATAAGCTCTGTGAAGTTGCCTTCATCCTGAAGCTTTGTAAGCATTTCGTTTGGTGTGCAAAGTGCCATAAGAAGTGCCTTCTGCCAGCTTCTGAAGCCTACTGTCCAAGCGGAAACACGGTTGATGCTTGCATCGAAGTAGTCAAGAGCCATATAAACTCTGTCAAGAGAGCCTGTGCGAACGATCTCTTTTGCCATTTCTTTCGTTTCGTCGTCAAAGAGAACAACGTGGTCGGAGTCCCAACGGATGGGGCGCGTGATGTGGAGCGCAATTTCGGGGAAGAAGCAAAGGAGCGCGGGAATCTTATCGGAAACAACTTCCGTGGGGTGGTAGTGACCGTTATCCATCAAGGGGAGGCACTTATCCTTGTTCATTGCAGCAATACTGAGGGAGAATTCCGCGCTGCCTACAGTATAAGCTTCAACGCCGATACCGAACACCTTGGATTCAACGCAGGGTTTAACCATATTGAAGTCGAAAGGCTCGGAAAGGATAGCTTCGATAGATTCTTTATATCTCATTCTGGGACCCATACGGTCTGCGGGGATATCCTTGAAACCGTCACCCGTCCAGATGTTCATAACACAAGGAATACCCGTTTCTTCAGCGAAGTATTTGGAAATACGGATGCACGCTTTGCCGTGCTCTATCCAAAAGTTTCTTATTTCGGGATCGGGATGGGAAAGCGTAAGTCCGTTTGCCTTGGGATGGGAGAAGAACGTGGGGTTGAAGTCAAGACCCATTCCTCTTGCTTTTGCGAATTCCACCCACTTTTTAAAGTGCTTGGGTTCAAGCTTATCTCTGTCCGCCCATTCGCCATCCTCAAAAACAGCGTAGGAAGCGTGAACGTTTATCTTCTTTGCGCCGGGGCAGAGGGAAAGAACCTTGTCCATATCCGCCATAAGCTCTTCGGGAGTTCTTGCGCGGCCGGGATAGTTACCCGTTGTCTGGATACCGCCTGTAAGGGGTTTTGTTGGGTCTGTGTCAAAACCCTTTACGTCGTCTCCCTGCCAGCAGTGGAGGGAAACGGGAATGGATTTGAGCTTTGCAATAGCCGCATCCGTGTCAACGCCAAGGGCGGCATACATTTGTTTTGCGGATTCGTATCTTGTGTTCATTTTACATTCTCCTTTTTTATTTCGTTTATATGTTCGTTAAATTATTTACCGGTTCAGATAAGCTTTTTGAACTTTTCGTAAGCTTCGTCCCATTCTGCCGCGTTGTTTTCGGGGTAGAATTCTTCGATCTCGAAAGAGTTGGCAATAACCTCGCGTGCTTCGCAAAGATCCTTGATCTCTCCGTTTGCAATAGCCTGAGCCGCGATGTTGCCAAGTGCCGTTGCTTCAACAGGACCTGTAAATACGGGTCTGCCGCAAGCGTTTGCGGAAAGCTGGGAAAGGAGCTTATCCTGTGTACCGCCGCCGACGATGTTGATAGCGGGCATACGCTCGCCAACCATTTCGTCGATCTTTTCAACCGTCCATCTGTAGCGCATAGCCAAGCTCTGGCTGATGCAACGAACGATCTCCCCTACTGTTTCGGGGATAGGCTGGTTTGTTTCCGCGCAGTATTCGCGGATCTTCTTCGGAATGTTGCCGGGAACGCCGAATCTGGGATCATCAGGGTTGATAAAGCTCTGGAGGGGTTTTGCCGCCTTGCCCATTTCAACGAGCTCGCCAAAACCGTACTTTGTACCTTCGCGCATCCACTGTCTGCGCGATTCCTGAAGAACCCAAAGTCCTGTAATATTCTTGGAGAAGCGGAACGTGCCCTCGTAGCCGCCTTCGTTTGTAAAGTTGTATGCAGAGGATTTTTCGCTGATCTGCGGAGCTTTTGTTTCCGTACCCATGATGGACCAAGTACCGGAGCTGATCCAGATAAATTTATCGCTCTTTGCGGGAACCGCAACAACTGCGGAAGCCGTGTCGTGTGCGCCTACGGAAATAACTGTGGGGTCGATACCGCCGCATTCTTCCTTTACGTCGTCGCGAAGCTTGCCGCAAACCGTGCCTGGCTCAACGATGTCCGAGAAGATGTGCTTGGGAAGACCGAATTTTTCGATTATTTCGCTTGACCAGTTTCTTGATCTTGCATCAAGAAGCTGGGATGTGGAAGCTATGGTGTATTCCGTCTGCTTTTTGCCCGTAAGGAAGTAGTTAAGAAGGTCGGGAACAAAGAGCATATCCTTTGCAATTCCGAGAAGTTCGGGGTTATCTCTCTGCAAAGCAAGAAGCTGGTAAAGGGAGTTGAAATCCATTACCTGAATACCCGTAAGGTCGTAGAGCTTTTCACGTGGGAATGTCTTGAATGCTTCTTCGGGAACGCCGACTGTTCTTGTGTCTCTGTAATGCACGGGATTTGCAAGGAGCTTTCCGTCCTTGCCGAGAAGACCGAAGTCAACGCCCCAGGTGTCGATACCGATGGAAGCGATGTCCTTGTCTTCGGAAAGCGAGCAGTTGCGGATGGACTGCTTGATCTCGTGGAAAATGCGAAGGATGTCCCAAGTGAACTGACCTGCCGCCATAGTGGGGTCGTTCGTAAAACGGTGGTTTTCCGCAAGAGCTATCTTTTCGCCGTCAAAAGTACCGACGATACCTCTGCCGCTGGATGCGCCAAGGTCGATAGCAAGCATTTTAAGTTTTTTCGCCATATTTCATCTTCTCCTTTCCTTACCTTTCTTGCAAGAAAGGTAAGCCAAAGAACTCTCCTAAAAAGTTCCTTATCTTTTTTTATCTTTATTTTTTACTTTTTACTCAAGCAAGCAATGCTCGCCTATGCATTTCATCGTATATCTAGCGCAGCTCTGCGATAGATACGCCCGTATCTCCTTCTCCCCATTCGCCTATGCGAACAGAAAGAACTCGTTTGTCCGTTTTCAGAAATTCCGTAACACGTCTGCGAAGCACGCCCGTACCCTTACCGTGTACGATTCGTATTGTTTTCACTCCTACGCGCAGCGCGTCGTCTATATATTTATCCACCATTTCGCACGCCTCGTCGCCGTACTTACCGCGCAGGTCGAGCTGCGGAGCAAAAGATTCTACGGCGCGCTCCTTATAAAGTGAGATAGTCGTCTTTTTCTCTTTTTCTTTGCAAATCACCGTCTTGCCGTCTATGAGCATAAGTCGGGATGCGGAAAGCTTCATCGTGGCGTTTCCGACCCTTACCATCACGTTGCCGCGGTTATCAGGCGCTGACACGACCTCGCCCTTTTTGTTAAGATCGACAACGATAACTCCATCCCCTGCTTTAAGCGAGCGAGGGAGCTTATAATCTCCCATTTCCGTTTTGAAAACTGGGTCTATCTCATCGCTGTTTTCTTTAAGGTGAGCACGGATAGCCTTGCGCGTTTCTTCAAGAGTTTGTGCAAGATTTTCTTTATCCTTCTGCTTCTTCGCTTTTTCAAGCTCTGCAAAGATAAACTCGCTGGAAGCCTTTGCCGCCTCCACCATACGTCTTGCCTGTTCACGCGCTTTATCAAGCTCGCGTCTGGCTTCTTCAAGAAGTTTTTCGGCTTCGTCGTCGGAAGTTTTTTTCTTTTCCGTCATTTCGGAAAGCAAAATATCCGCCTCGGATCTGCTTTTTTCCATTTTCATTCGTTCGCTTTCGAGTTTGTCTATAACTCGCTCGAAACGTTTGTCCTCGCCCGAAACAAATCTTTCGGCGCGCGCAAGTATCTCTTTCGGAAGTCCGAGCTTGCCGGAAATGGCAAAAGCGTTGGATTTCCCGGGCGTACCGATTATAAGCTTATAAGTGGGGCGAAGCGTTTCCACGTCAAATTCGCAGGAAGCGTTGCAAACGCCCTCTGTATCCATAGCAAAGGATTTAAGCTCCACGTAGTGGGTCGTCGCGGCGATAAGCGCGTTTTTCTCCCTCACCGCCTCGATTATCGCCGTGGCGAGCGCCGCACCCTCGATAGGGTCAGTTCCTGCGCCAAGCTCATCGAAAAGCACAAGGGAATGTTCGCTCACTCTGCCGAGGATATCCACTATCTTAACCATATGGGAGGAGAATGTGGAAAGGGATTGCTCTATGCTCTGCTCGTCGCCAATGTCGGCAAGTATCTCGTCAAAAACGCACATTGTCGAACCATCGTTTGCGGGAATATGCAAGCCTGCCTGAGTCATAAGTGCGAAAAGGCCGAGGGTTTTGAGCGTTACCGTCTTACCGCCCGTGTTCGGACCCGTGATAATAAGCGTATCAAACTCTTTTCCAAGGCTCACGGTTATGGGAACAACGGTTTCCTTGGGTAAAAGCGGATGTCTTGCGGATTTAAGGAACAGCCCTTTTTCCTTCGTTATCTCGGGGCTCATACCGTTGTAGGAGAAGGAAAGCTGTGCTTTGGCAAATATAAAAGCAAGGTCGGTTATTATTTCATAATCAGCCTTGACAACGCCCGCGACAGCGCCGACCTTCGCGGAAAGTATTGCGATTATGCGTTCGATCTCGTCCTTTTCCTTGCCCTCGAGCACGCGGATCTCGTTGTTGGTTTCAACAACGCACATCGGCTCTACGAAAAGAGTGGAGCCCGAAGCGGACGTATCGTGGACAAGACCTTTTATTTCGTTTTTGTATTCCAGCTTGACGGGGATAACGTATCTTCCGTCGCGCATCGTTATTATCTGATCCTGCAAATATTTTGCATAAGTGCCGCCCGTCACGTATTTTTGCAGGTTTTCGCGCACGCGGTTTTCCGCGGCGCGCATTTTTCTGCGGATGTTATAAAGCTCGTCGGATGCGGTATCCGCAAGCGTTTCGGGGCCTATTATCGCGGAATTTATCTCGTCCTCAAGGTGCTTCTGCGGAACGAGGCGCACAAAATAATCGTCCAGCGCCGTTACCTCGTCCTTGTGGTCAAAGCTGTTATAATCCTTGAGAGCTCGCGTTGCCGCAAGCACTCTTGCGACGGCAAGAAGCTCGGGAAGAGTGAGCGAAGCATCGCGTTCGGCGCGTTCAAGTGCATCAGTAATATCGCTGACACCGCCGAACGGCGGCATTCCCTTTGCCGCAAGACAGGAGTAAGCCGTGTCCGTTTCAGCAAGCATCTTTTTCACCATAACGGCGGATGCCACAGGCATAAGCGAGCGTGCAAGCGCCTTTGAGCCCTCTGTCGGGGCGAAGTGCACGAGCCTTTCGCGTATTTTATCAAATTCAAGTGTGCGGACAGCGCCCGCAAATTTTGTGTTTTCCATATTCGGTTTAAAGTTCGTCAATATTTACAGCTTCCATTTCGGGCAGCATCTTGTTGCCCGCGGGATTTCTTTTCAAGGGATCATAGCTGAATTTGCGGCATACGGAAGTATCCTTGACCATTCCGTTCTTTTTGCAAAGCACAAAAGTATTTCCCTGCGCATCTGCAGGAAGAAGCGTGCCGTATTCGCAAAAAGCGCACACCTTTTCCAAATTATCGTCTTTGCGGTGTTTACGCATTTTAATTCCTCCGTTGATATAGGGGTGCAAAAAGGCATAGTTCTCCCCTATTTATAGTTGTACATATATAGTATAAATCAGACAACGTTTTTTTTCCACAGTTTTTTGAAAATTTTCTTATTTTTTTGAAAAAAGGCGGAATATTTTTAAATTCAAAGCAAAGAAAGTCAAGCATAGAGCCAAAATCAGCACCGAAATAAGTGCAAATTCTGCACCCAAAAGTATTTTCGGCGCTTGCACACCGAACAGAGAAAAAGCAGTGTCCACAGCTCCTTTTTCAAATATCGTGCCCACGGCAAGGCATATCGCGCCGCAGAGCACGGCTTGAACGCATTTTCCGAGCGCGTATTTTTTCATACTTATTCCGCTTTCGCAAATAAAGCTTGCAGATTGCATAAAAACGGATATTCCCGAAAAGCCGAGCATAGCGCCTCCGAGGAAATATTTTTCAAACAAGGTACATTCATTTTGTGCAAGCGCGGCAAAACCGCCGCTTATTTCAAAAAAGCCGTTCACAAGCGCATTTACAGCCCCCGTGCATGGAATAAAATGTAGCACCGTCTGCGACAAAACGCAGAAAAAAGTAATAAACGAGCAAACGTATATAACGGAAACGCCTGCCTCTTTCACAGCCCTTGAAAGCAGCGGCAAAAGGTGTTCTCCGCTTTTCTCGCCTTTGTGCGAAAAAGCGCTTTGGGAGCGACTTTTTCGCGTTGCCAAAAGCAAAATAATGCTTGATACCGTCTGCGAAAACATTAGCAAATATCCGTACGAAACGGAAGAAAAAAGAGCGCTTCCCACAGTCCCCGCAAGGAATGCGGGAGAGGCAGCGGTCACAAACGGCAGAATGCTCTGCGCCTCTCTTTCCTCCATCTCACCGCGCAAAACGGCTTCCGATATTATAACAGCACCCGTGGGGTATCCGCAAAGAAGCCCCAATATCACCGCCGCAGATCCGCTTTTTGAAAGGCACAGCATTTTTTCAAGCACGCCTCCCGTCAAAAAAGAAAAAAACTTTCCCACTCCGCAAGACAGAAGTATTTTTGACGACACAATAAAAAGGAAAAGGCTCGGTATCACGCGCTCGGCGCAAAGGCGCAAAGCGCGAAAAGCCGCATCGGATGCGGCTTTTGGAAAAACGAGCGAAAACACCACACACCATACGCACACGATACAGACCGAAATTTTCAAAACACGTTCTTTTTTTGTCATTATTCCTCCCCCCTTTCTCATAAAATAGATATGCCGATAAATTCCACTATATCCCGTTAAGGAGAAAAGATTATGAAAAAAAGAAAAGCAAGACAGGGGCAAACAAAAGAAAAAAGCTTCTTCGTGCCGAAGACCATTTCATCTGTCGCGCCGAAAATGACGCTCGAATGTGCAGACAGGTACGAGCTCCTCATCGGCGGTTGCAAAAATATAGATGAATACTCCGAGAAACAGGCAAAAATAAGAACATCTTCCTGCACGGTGCGCGTATGCGGTTCTGCCCTTTTAATCTCTTTTTTGGGGGACGGAAAGATACTTCTTTCAGGAGAAATATCGTCGATAGAATTTATATGATCAAAGTTTTCAAACCGCGAAAAAATCGCTTTGGGTGCGGATTTTTCGCTTTTATAGCTTTACTTGCAAGGAGAACATATGAGCAAAATATCTCGTTTTATATTCGGCGCGTGCCTTCTGAGCATACCCAAGGATTCATTCGAAAAAGTAAGCGGAATACTCATAGGCGCAGGTATTCCTTTCGGCAGAATGAGCGAGGAGGACGGAGAATACACCGTCTGCCTTACTCGGCGCGGATTTCGCCGTTATACGGCGATTTGCAACGGTCTTTCATACGGGGAAAAAGCAAAGGAAATAGGGCTTCTTGCGCTCCTATGCCGATATCGCCTTCGCACGGGAATGTTTATAGGAATACTTCTTTTCGCGCTTTGCATTTGCCTTTCATCTATGTTTATATGGGATATAAACGTAACGGGTAACGTAAGCATAACGGAAGAGGAAATACTTTCGCGTCTTGACGCATACGGTTTTCGTCTGGGCACGTTCAAAAATTCCGTTGACACCAAGGATATTTGCCAAAGGATAGTGCTGGAGGCAGGTAACCTTTCTTTTATGTCCGTCAACGTGCGCGGCACTGTCGCAACAATCGTCGTTCGGGAGCGAAACGACGATACCGTCGCAGAGGAAGATTCCTCCCCCTCCAACCTTATTTCGGGGTACGATGCACAGATAGAGAGAGTGGAGGTGTTCGGTGGCGTTTGCGAGGTAAAGCACTTACAAACCGTGAGGAAGGGAGAGCTTCTTATCTCCGGCGTGATAGATTCGCAAGCACTCGGTTACCGCCTTGTGCGTGCGCGCGGAAACGTGTATGGAAAGGCAACACTCTTTTTTGAAGCCTGTGTACCGTTTGAACAGAGCCAAAAAACGGAAACAGGTGCGAAAATCGAGAAAAAAAGCATAAAATTTTTCTCAAAATCGCTTAATCTTTCAAAAAACACTATCATTCCTTATGAAAAATATGATACAATAGTAAAAGAAAGAAAAATATTTCTCTTTGGTATAATAGAGCTTCCCATATTCATTACCACAACGATATACAAAGAATACGAAGAAACCACGGTTACGCTTTCGCGCAACGATGCCTACAGAAAAGCCCTGCACGAAGTAAACGAACAAAGCGATAAAGAGCTTTTCGGTGCGGATATACTTTCCAAAAGTTTAACGCTTTTGGAAAGCGAGGAAGGTCTTTCCCTTTCGCTTGCGGTAGAATGTGTTCTGAACATTGCCAAAGAGGTAAAAATAGAAACCGCCCGGAGGTAAATTTTTTAATGAACGAAAAAGTGCTTCTCACAGACACAATGGAGCAAACGGCAAATATTTTCGGAAATTTTGATATGAATACTGCTATGATAGAAAAAGCGTTCGGCGTTTCCATAGCCAATAGGAAAACGGACAACACGCTCGGAGATGCGATAATCATTCGAGGCGATGACGCGGATGCGGTAAACGCCGCATACAGCGTGCTTGAATACCTCAAAGGTGTTGACGCTCGAGGAAATGAAATAACGGAGCAGACGGTGGATTACATCATCGGCACTATCAAAAGCGGAGAAAAGCTTGAACGCTTCGGGGATGACTGCGTCTGCGTTACAACGCAAGGCAAGCCCATCAAGGCGCGCACCGTCGGTCAGAAAAAATATATCGACCTTATAAAGAAAAACACCATCGTTTTCGGAATAGGTCCTGCGGGTACGGGTAAGACGTTTCTTGCCGTAGCCGCAGCATCCACGGCGTTCCGCAATAAAGAAGTTTCCCGCATAATCCTCACCCGTCCTGCAGTTGAAGCCGGTGAAAAGCTCGGTTTTCTGCCGGGCGACCTGCAAATGAAGATAGACCCGTATCTTCGTCCGCTTTACGACGCACTCTTTGAAATGTTCGGTGCGGAAACATACCAAAAGCATATCGAGCGCGGCAGTATAGAGATAGCGCCGCTTGCATATATGCGCGGCAGAACGCTTGACGATTCCTTTATCATCCTTGACGAAGCGCAGAATACCACGCCCGAACAGATGAAAATGTTCTTAACGCGCCTTGGAGCAGGCAGCCGCGCCATCATCACGGGCGACGTAACCCAGGTCGATCTTCCCTACGGCAAAAAAAGCGGTCTTGTGGAGGCTATGCAGATACTTCGCGGCATAGACGACATTGCAATACACGAATTCAGCGAGCGCGATGTTGTACGCCACAAGCTCGTTCAGAAGATAGTCGTGGCATACGATAAATATGAACGCGCAAACAAAGAAAAGCTCGATTCCGAACGTGAAAAAGAAAGAAAAGAAAGATATAAGTTAATAAATAAGGGGAACAAACAATGAAAACGACAGTTTATTTCACAGACAAGCAAAAAAGATACAAAATAGGCTTTAAAACGAAGCACCTCATCAAAAAAGCGATAAAGCTCACGCTCCTGCACGAAAACTTTCCGCACAATGCGGAGCTTTCCGTAACCTTTGTGAACAACAAGCATATCCATAAGCTCAACCGCGAATACCGCGGCAAGGACAGAGCCACGGACGTGCTCTCCTTCCCTATGTGGGAGGACGGCTTTTACGGCGAAGTTGATCTCGCCACAAAATCCGTAACCCTCGGAGACATAGTTATTTCCGCAGAAAGAGCGATGGAGCAGGCAAACGAATACGGACACAGCATCTTCCGCGAGGTATGTTTCCTCGCCGTTCACTCCACGCTCCACCTTCTCGGCTACGATCACGAAACGAGCGAAGAGGACGAGCTTTACATGAATCTCACGCAGGAAGCTGTGCTTTCCGCCATGGGCCTTAAAAGAGAGTAAGCGAGCAATGCCTGCCCCTACCTGAAAAATATTTTTTGTAGGGGCGATCATTAGTCGCCCGATAATTCAGGCACAAATTCCCCACGCAACAGAAATATTCACATAAACTATGAGAAAATCGCTCCCCTGCTTCGACTAATAAGCAAAGGAGCGTGATAATACATTTTAAAGATAAGGATAAAAAATTATGCAGAAAACATTATTTGCCGCTATCGTCGGCAGACCCAACACAGGTAAATCCACACTTCTCAACGCAATTCTCGGTCAGAAAGTTGCAATAGTTTCCTCTAAACCTCAGACAACGCGCACAAGAATTACGGGTATTCTTACCAAGGAAGAAACTCAGTTCGTATTTCTCGATACCCCCGGCATCCACCGCCCCCAAGATAAGCTCGGCTCCTATATGGTAAAGGAGGCAAACGGTGCTATAGGCGACGTGGATGCGGTGCTTCTCGTCGTGCAAAGCGGCGACCGCGTTGGCGAAGTTGAAAAAAGCATTATGAAAAAAGTGGACGAAGATACCCCTCTTATCCTGGTTATAAACAAAACGGATATAAGCAACGCAGCGCAGATTGCAGAAACGATCGTTCGTTTCTCCGCAGAGCGCGAATTTTCCGCCGTTGTTCCGATCTCCGCAAAAAATAATGAAGGCGTTGAGTTTATTATCGAAGAGCTTGACAAATATGCTTGCGAAAGCCCCTGGTTCTTCCCCGACGATATTGTAACAGACCAGCCCGAGCGCGCCATCGCCGCGGAAATAATTCGCGAAAAGATGCTTCGCCTGCTCGCAGAGGAGATACCTCACGGCGTTGCAGTAGTTATCGAAGCATTTGAAGAAACCTCCAAAATCATCAAGATCCGCGCGGAGATCTTCTGCGAGCGCGATTCCCACAAGCCCATCATCATCGGTAAACACGGTGATATGCTCAAAAAAATAGGCACAATGGCTCGCGAGGACCTTGAAAAGATCCTCGGCATAAAAGTCTTCCTCGACCTTTGGGTAAAGGTTAAGGAAAACTGGAGAGAGCAGAACGCCGCTATTGCAAACTTCGGCTTCAAGGACGAAAACTGACAATAAGGAGCAAAAACTATGCTGATAACGGTCAAAGGGCTTGTAATACGCGAAACGCCTGTGGGCGATTTCGACAAAATGCTCTCTGTTCTGACCGCGGAATACGGAAAAATTTCCGTTTTCGCGCGCGGAGCGAAGAAAATGAAAAGCCCTTTCTTCGTTTCCACGCAAATGTTCTGCTATTCTGAATTTGTCCTGCGCAAAACGACGGACATTTTCTATATAAGTGAAGGTACTCTTATCGAAGGCTTTTTCGATCTACGCAACACGTTGGAGGGCTCTGCCCTTGCAAGCTATATTGCAGACGTGGCAAGAGATATTTCCACGGAAAACACGGATGAATCCAAGCTTCTGCGCCTTACGCTCAACTCCCTTTTCGCAATAGCAAAGGGCAAAAAGCCGCTTCCGCTTATAAAAGCGGTGTTCGAGCTTCGCGCCGTTTGCTACGCGGGCTTTTTGCCGCGGCTTTCGGGTTGCGATGTATGCGGAAAAGCGCCTCTGCCAACGTATTTTTTCGATATTGCAAGCGGCGTTTTCTTCTGCGAGGATTGCTACCACGCACGCGAAAAGCTTTTCGAGGATGAGGCACGGCACATAAACGAGGCAGAGGGCATTTATGCGGGTGCGCACCTGATGATTCAGATAACGCCAAGTGTTTTTGCCGCGGTGATATACGCGCTCTCAGCTCCCCAGGAAAGGATATTTTCCTTTACGCTGGAGGACGATGCTCTGCACGATTTTTCCGTTCTCTGCGAAAAATACCTTCTCTGCCACCTCGAAAAAGATTTCGCTACTCTTGACTTCTACCACCAGCTTTCTTAAAAGAAAGCCGGGCAAAGAACTTTCCTCGGAAATTGGTATTTGTTTTGTACAGATTTTGAGAAAAGCCGAACACAAAAACTTTTCTCGGAAAAGTATCTACGCCAAAATCTGAAGTTTTTGCAAAAAACAATTTCTCCGAGTGAAGCTTACTGCAAAATTTTGTTTTATTCGTGCGCGCTTTGGGTAAAAGCCGCAGAGCAAGTGAACTCGACGGGGTTCCGAGCGATTTTTGCGTTAAGTGAAAATCGTTCGGGAAGGCGACAACGAACCGCTAAACCTTTCGATAGACGATAAACCCGCAGGATTTTTGCTTCTTTTTTGAAACTTTTTTTCTTTCAAAAAGGAAAAAGTTAGCTTGTCCAAAAAGTAATTTTCTCCCGATTTTTTTGATTTTTGCAAAAAAATTCATCCTCAAGCCTCATCCTTATCATATCACGCGCTTTCTAAAAATACTCTTACAGGAGGCACACTATGTTTAAAAAAATTATTTCTCTTTTTATTATTACCGCGCTTATCTCTGCGCTTCTTATTTCCTGCGGCGACGAATGCGAAACGAGCGCAAACCCTTTGACGACTCCGTCGACCGTCACAACGCAGACCACGACCAATTGCGTCACCGGCGAAACGACAAAAGACAGCGTCGGCACGACTCAAACCACATTTGTCACGACGCTAAGTGCAACAGAGGTCATTGAACGTCCTATGGAGAAAAACGTAACTATCTCCGCAGGCGGCAAGACCGTGACACCCAAGCTCGTTTTCAGCCACAGCCTTGAATACGGCAACGGCACGACAGCCCTTGGCGACGGTCCTCTTATGCTAGGCGGCTATTTCGGCTATAACGCATTTAAACAAGACCAAAAGGAATTTCCAACTCTCACCTGCTCCTCCGTTGATGAAATAAAAGTCACGGTGAATGGTCAAGAGGTTCGCGAAGAAAACTTCGCGTTCTACGACGCGGACGGAAATTCCATCAAGATAAATGGCAGCGGCACATATTATGCCCGCGCTATGATCAAATTCACGGGAGATTCCATTGTGCAAAACGGGCAGGAGCTTTTCCACGAATACGCTTATTACGGCGCGTTTTTCACACTTGTAATACAATAAAAGAGTTGTAAAAGACGGGCGCACGCCCGTCTTTTGCGTATTTTTCCCCAAGGAGGCTGTTATGAAAAAGAAATTTTTGGCTTTATTATTTGCACTTTCCGTTTTATTCATCACATCTTGCGGCAGTTCGCAAAACACAGAAACGAGTTCACAAACAACAGATGCGGAAAAGACGCTTTTTTCGGATATTAACGTGCGTATAGAAGAAAAAATCGTGATTCCGTTTCTCGCCGAACGTAAAGATAACGGAACCCTCTTCTACTCAAACTATATCAGAAGCGAACAATTTTACAAAGACAAAGAAAAATTCCCCGTCGTATATTGTAAAGATCTTGACGATATAAAATTTTATATAAAAGACGTTGAACAAACTGATTTGGAAATAAAGCTTGTAAACGAAGGGGGCTACCCTGCTTCTGTGATAGGGTCGGGGCTGTTTTTCGCTTATACCCATATTACTACCGATGAAGGTACCTGCACGCCGATTATCGCAATAAACACAGAAACCTTCTACACTGAATTTATATTGACGGACGAACCTGTTATTACAGTTTCTTCAACAGATTTTAACAAAAGCGCGGCGGTATATCAATATACGCATTACATCTCCCCTTATCCATATATAAAAACGCAAACGTTCTCGGGCATCGGAGCAGAATATCTTTATAAGGCTCTCGACAGTATGATACCATCGGGCGAAAAAGCGCAGGCTATCGCCGAAAACATTTCGGGCGAATCATCAAAGCAGGTGCTCGAAAACGCAAAAGCAGAGTTTCTTTTAACAATAGGTACAAGCTGGATAGAAACAGAGGACGCTATGTACCGCATTGAGGGAACCAAAATAGCCAAGGTGGAAAGCTTGATCGGTGAGGGTGAATATATGAAACGCACCGCCGATTTTTTTGAGGTTTTCAATGTTTTGGTAAATTATTACCCACAAAACACATATATCGGCAAAGCCATGCCAAGAAAAATAACTCTCAATCACATTTGCGAAAATGAAAAAGACAGCGATATAAGCGTAACCGTAAAGGACATACGCGTTCCCTCGGGATCAAGCGAGCCGGGCAAAAGAACCTTTATAGTAACGCTGGAGCTTGCAGCCATAAGAAACACAAACGCAGTCATCAACTATAGCTTGAAGCCCCGCGACGATGCCATACCGCCCGTGGAGAAAAAAACAGTTCAGCTCGAGGCGGGAGTTCCACAAACCGTTACAATAAGGTATTCCGCATATGAATCATCCGGCGTTTATTTTAAAATAGACAACACTTTGATAGAAATATCGTAAATTAACTCAAACGAGGAATAATAAAATGAAAAAGAAATTTTTATCTTTATTATTGGCACTTTCCGTTTTGCTTCTCTGCGCTTGCGGTGAAGAAGACAGTGTCAAAGAGCCGCTCGGGCAAGGCAAATACTTAAATTCCGACGCTTCTTTTTTGAAAGTATTGGACACCGCACTCAATTATTATCCGCAAAACACTTACATTGGGGATATAGACGGAAGCAAGCTCACGCTTGACTTTATCTGTGAAAGAGAAAACGATATAGAAGTTGATATTTTAAATATCGAAGCCCCTTTGGCAGACGACATCATAAAAAGCAGAAGCTTTCATTTTGATATCTCGCTTTTGTCAAAAGAAGACCGTTCCGTAACCGTATATTACGGTAGGATAAACAGCGGATGCATAATATGTACGCCTAATGAACTTGACGTAGAGCTTAAAGCAGGCGAAAAGCAGACAATAACACTTGAATTTACCGAAGATATAAGCTATTCCGTATATATCGACATCGGCGATAATTATATAAAGATTTAAAAATATATTCTTTATAAAAAGCTTTGAATTCATACACAAAAAAACATCTGCATTTTGCAGATGTTTTTTTCTTATATATCTTATTTACCGTATTCGTAGAGGGCGATCTGCGGTCTTACGTCGGGCTTTTCAAGCTTGATCTCGCAATTTTCAACCGTGAAATTCTTTGCGTATTTAACCGTGAATGCGTGACCTGTGGAAGCGCCGTGTCTGTCGTATTCGGGATAGCGATTGTCAATGGTCTTGGGCTCGCCGGGTATAGTTTCGGCGCCGCCGGGAAGAAGAAAGTAGCAATCCTTGAACGTTACGTTATCGATTCTCGCGTGGTCGTACTGACCGATAGCCATAACCTCACGCACGTGCTTGGTATGGCTGAACGGATAGTAATGCTCGAAGCGAAGCTCGCTGAATGTAACGCCGTCTATGTGACCGAGTCTGGATTCCATACCGCCTCTCGGGCATCTCTTTCTGTCGCCTACCGTGATGTAAACGGGAGCGCCTACATCCGTCATGCTGATGCGCTCGAAAACTACGTTTTCAATATCCGCGCCATCAACCGTTTCAAGAGAAACGCCGCATCTGTTTACGTTCTTTACAAAGCAATCGCGAACGCGGGTGTTTTTAAGGCTGTAATACGTATCAGTACCGAATTTTATACCGGAAGCAAGGCTCTGTATCATCATATCGTAAACGTCGATATTCTCACAACCGTAGGGATCGGAGCTCTTGAAACAAAGACCGTCGTCGCCCGCCATAATATTGCAGGAGTAGATCGTCATATCGTGGCAGTCAACGGGGTCGATACCGTCACGGTTGGGCGTGTTAAGGCAATCGAGATTGAGGTGGTGCATAATGATGTTGCGGGAGGAAAGCGGAACCACCGTCCAGAAGCCGGGGCTCTTGAAGTTGAGGTTTTCGATAACTATATCCTTGGAATATGTGATATAGCAAAGGTCAGGGCGGCAATCCTCTTTTCTTCTTTCGGAGATGGGGTCGTTCATCTTGAAGCGGTAAGTACCGTTGCCATCAAGCATACCGCCGCCCGTTACGCGAACGTTCTTAATATTTTCGCCGTAAACAAGGCCGCGGCCAAGCTGACGAACGGCGCAAAGGCTCGTGCCGGGCTCCATAAGAGGATATTCTCCGTGGTCATGCGTACCGAGTATCGTTGCATCTCTGTCTACCCAGAGAGTCATATCGTTTTTAAGGAAGAGCTCGCCTGTGAAGAACGTGCCGCGCGGCAAAAGAACAGTACCGCCCGTAAATTCCGCATCGTCGATAGCTTTCTGTATTTTTGCGGTTTCAAGAGTTTTGCCGTCACCGATAGCGTTGTAAGGCGCTTTTGTAACGTCAAATACGGGGGCGTTCGGAATCATACCTCTTGCGAAGTCAATGTCATCGTAAACGCGGATACGCATAAGCGTAAGACCTGCTTTGCCCGCAGAATAAACAGCGTTACATACCTCGGAAACAGGGTTCATAAGCTTAAAGCCCTTTGCGCGGTATGCGCCGTCAACCATAAGATCGTATGTGCCCTTTTCCGTATCAACTGTAACTTTTATATTTATAGCGTTTTGGCAGGGGAAATAGTGGAATTCGCAAAGTCCGCCGAAAATGCGAACAAACTCATCCCCGTTGGACGCATAAAGGTTATTTTCGTAAAGAGCTACACGCATTGCGGGCGTGCCGTCCTTAGCTGTAAGGCTGGGTGCAAGGCAAAATTCCTCGGAATTTGCAATAAGGAGGGATTCTACGCTGCAAACGCCCGAAACGGGAGCAAATCCGTATGACATAACCGCAAGCTCTTCGTCCTTTGAAGCAAGCTTGAACGCTTTGGAATCTCTATAGGGGTAGGCTTCTCGCGTAACTTCTGCGTTGCCGCTCTGCGCGATAAAGCGATCGGGAGATTTTTTGAAGTCGTCGTTTACAACGTAAACCTCCGTATCATCGGAAACAACGAGGTTATCGATGGAGGCGCTGCCGTACTTCGTTGTAAATCTTACAGTAAAAGCCTTGCCCGTACCGCTTCCGACAGTCATCGTCTTTCTACAGTTAACGTAAACGCTCGTTCTGCCCTTTTCGCCGTTGTAAACTATGCGGAAAGAAATATCCTCGCCGTCTGCATATTCGCCGACCTGCGCGCCGAGAGAAACTATTCTGCCGTTTTCAAAAGAGAATTTGCAAAGAACACCGTCAGCTCCACGAAGGGAGAATGTTGCTTTTGATTCTGCCTCCACGCGGATCTTCGCACTCGCAACAACTCTGTCCGTGCCGTCGAAATCGTGCATAATGTGAGCATCGCCCGAAAGCTTTACAAAGCCGTCCCTTGCTTCTTCTTTGCAAGTGTAGTATTCAACCTCGCCGAAAAGCTGATATTCAGGAGCGATGGCACCTGCATTAAAAACGTCTGTTATGTAGTTTTTATACGTTCTCTTAATATAGGGAGTGGGAAGCTTGGGTGCAATTACCGCAGCAGGAACCGGAACTTTGCTCACTTCATAAGACTTGGGGAGCACGAAAACGGAAAAATGATTGCTTTCGCCCTCAAAGCCGGGAACGTGTACGTGGGCTCCGTCTTCAAAGTCCTTGGAATATATATCGTATTCCGTGCCGTCGGAGGATGTCATAACGTCGCCCGTTGCGGCCCATTCGCCGGCATACGCGGGAATATTCTTTTTATCGAACGCAACAAAAACCGTTATATCGCGTTCTGCAAAGAAGTCAACCTCCTGCTTATCGTCAAAGCCGTCAGCAGCAGAGTTAAATGTTACAACGTAATCGGCACCGATGTATTTTTCATCGATAGCGGCAACTGTTACATCACTGTTGGAATAAAGTTTTGAGCCAAGCGCGAAATTCGGGCAAACGTAATACCAACCGCTTGTGTCCCAAGGAGCAACAAAACGGCTTGTAAGAGGTTTTGCGGGAACGAAGTTCACACTGCTTTTTTCATAAGATATAGACATAATCTTCTCCGTTATAGTAAAAAAATTGTTTATGCCTTATTGTAACATATAATTTCGATAAAATAAAGAGTTTTTTGCTCTTTATTTACAATGAGTTTTTTCTCGCAGCGCGTTTAAAGCGCTTTTTTATCATTCCAAGAGGAAAATAGCAAGCGCAAACACCAACAGCAACAAGCAAAAGTTCAAAAATATAATACATATTGTTCCTCCTTAATTTTTATTGATATACCAAAAAACGCGGGATATAATTCCCGCGCCTTTCGGTTGTAGTTCTATTTTATGGCATAACCTGTTAGCAAAGAAAGGGCGGTTAGTTACCGATAACTTGCAGCTATTAAAAAAGTCGGCGACCCAACCAAAACAAGACCGTTGAGTTAGCGGTTGCTAACTGTAGTTCTATTATACTGTGTAATCTGCATTTTGTCAATGGTTTTAAGAAAAAATTTTAGGCCTTCCACAAAAAAGAAAGCCTAAATTTTTCATATCCCATTTTTATATTTCAAATGAATAAAGGTGCGCGTCTTTAAGAGCAAATTTCAAACAAACACTAGAGCCTTTAAGCGCAGATATTGGCTTTTCAAACTCCACCGGGCGGTCCACACTATCGCCGAACATTTCGTAGCTTGTGTAACCCTCAAGCGCCTCCCCGCCTTCGCCGCAAATGCTAACGGTCATTCCGCCAAGAGCCGAAGTTGCAAAGTTCACACGCATTTCTTCTGCTTCCACGGTAAAAGGCTTTGTCAAAACACTTCCCCCTTTATACGGAGCATACCAGGAGAAAAATCCGTCAAGGCGCACGGTGTATCTTCGGAAGTTCACGTTTTTGATACGGTAATTTTCACCCATATAGAAAGAAATTTCGTTAGGCGCTCCCTCCTCCTCGCTTTCCGTTTCGATAAGACCGTAAACGGTGTAGCAGTTGCCGTACCACCAGTTGTTTCGGTTTTCCACACCGGGTGTTAAAAACGCTTCGTCACGGCGGTCAAACTTAAAGCCATCATTCGATGTCATAATAACACAATCCGTAACGGCAGTTCCCTCTCGCCCGTAAACGTTTGTGATATTTTCGTGCCTGTCTCCAAGCGGCATATGGTGGAAATTGCGTTTTTCCGCCGCTCTGTCGCGGTATCGCACGGGAAAGCCGATAAAAGTATCCCTGCTACGGTAATATTTCGTTATCTGGTTGGTGTAAAGCTGATATTCCTCCTGCCCTTCCTCAAAGGATATTCTGCCGTGCTTTTCCCAGACTCTAAAATCCTTGCTCGTTGCGACACGAACGTGGCGGATCCAATTAGGGCGCGCACCGTGCCAGGAGAGCCTGTCCTCGCCTTCCGGCGTGTGGAATGCGCGGTAATAAAGGAAATATTGTTCCGTATTCTCGTCCCACACCATCACGTTAAAGGAATCGAACGTACCCTCCACATCAAGGCAATACATCTCTCTGAAATCGTATCCGTCCTCGCTTGCGTAATAAATAAGTTTTGTACCGCCGCATTCGTTTCCGAGGTTTATTTCGCATAGAGCCTTAAACTTTTCATCCTTTGGGCAAGCGGGGTTTTTATCATAGAAAACGGAAAAGTTGTCTATCGTCTTTTCTTCGCGCGCAAAAACGATATTATTATTCTTTGTACCGTTGAATTCATACTTCCCGATATTGGGCTTTTTGTATGTGATACCGCCGTCGCGGCTTTCGGCAACGCAGATAACGCCCCCGCCGCCGGGTATCTTCTGCCCATCTATTCTTTGGCGGCTGCTGTCGGCTCTGTAATATATACGGTGCTTTTCTCCGACCTTCAAGGCGCTTGCATAACCGTTGTGAACTCCTTCCCACTCACAATCGCATATAAGCGCCAAATTTTTCTTAATGGGCTTATGCGCAATAACGCTTACGCCGTCGTTTTTATTCACGTTCTTTTCATCCCAGCATAAAATACGTTTTTTCTGCTCCATAACAAATCTCCTTGATATTTTTAAAGCGCAGTATCTTTACGGATCCTGCGCTTTTTCGGTTTATTCATATTTTACCTTGCGGATGTTCGCGCCGACACCGCGAAGCTTCTCTATAACGTTATCATATCCGCGTTCAACGTAGAAGAAATCGTCTATTTCAGTTCTTCCCTCTGCCGCAAGCCCTGCAATGATCATTGCAGCCCCTGCACGCAGGTCAACAGCGCGAACTCTTGCCGCACGTAATTTAGTTCCGCCGGCAATAAACGCGGTATTTCCGTCAACGGTAACATCCGCGCCCATACGTTTAAGTTCTTCAACGTATCTGAATCGGTTATCCCATATTGTATCGACAAGCCTGCTCTCTCCGTCTGCCATACACATAAGTGTTGCCATCTGCGGATTCATATCGGTCGGAAATCCGGGGTAAGGCTTCGTTCGTATGTTTGCACGTTTGAGCCCGGACTTGCGGGAAACAAGCACCGCGTCGTCAAACTCTTCCACGTCAACGCCCATTTCCGTAAGTTTTGCTGTAATGGCTTCCAAATGCTCTGGAATTACGTTATCTATATAAAGTCTGCCGCCTGTTGCCGCCGCCGCTATCATAAACGTACCCGCTTCTATCATATCGGGAACAAGAGAGTATGTGCAACCGTGAAGTTTTTCCACGCCTCTTATTTTTACAGTATCCGTACCCGCGCCCTTGATGGAAGCGCCGCAGAAGCCTAAAAAGTTTGCAAGGTCAACGATATGCGGTTCTCTTGCCGCATTTTCTATGATCGTATTCCCCTCTGCAAGGACTGAGGCGATAATTGCATTTATAGTTCCGCCAACGGTGATGCAGTCGAAGAAGATCTGGTCTCCGCAGAGCTTTCCGCCCTTAGCTTCCGTTTCTATCCTCTCCTTGCGGGAGGTATCCACCGTTGCGCCGAGTGTCTTAAACGCTTTTATATGCTGATCTATGGGGCGCACACCGAAATCGCATCCGCCCGGATAAGCAATGGCTGCGTGACCGAATCTGCCAAGGTATGCGCCGAGCAGATAATATGAAGCTCGCATTTTTTTTGCAAGCTCTTCCGGCGGTGCTTCATCGCGCACACAGGTGCAATCTATGGACACACGGTTATCGCCAAGGACTTCCACCTTCGCGCCAAGACTTTTAAGTATTTCAAGCGATATTCGCACATCGCTGATATTCGGCAAATTCTCTATAACGCAAACATCATCTACAAGAAGCGTTGCAAAAAGGACAGCCACAGCGGCGTTTTTCATACCGCTTACGGTTATCTTTCCCTCAAGCGCCACTCCGCCGTCAATTATTACCTTTTCCATATATATACCTTTCAATCAATTTGGGGTGTTCGAGTTGCGTCTGAAATATCTTTCAAAACATATAGCGCGAAGAAATATGCAAAAATTTATCGCCGCAAGGCTTATTGGTTCGACTCTCTTCGGCTATAGCTTATTGTATCACAATTTTTTGATTAAAACAATAATTTATTCAATAAATCTGTCATTCTCTTTTTCCGGAAACGAGGTTATATATCCCGAAAATGTCCGCCCTGTCGTAAAGCACACAGCACATCGGGATAAAATACCTGCTTCCGTCAGCGCTGTCGTAAACGCTGTAAAAATAAACGATCTCGGAAAGAACAAGCTCTTGGGGCTCTCTTCCTTCAAAATAGTTTTTCTCACAAAGTATAATGTTTATTGTGTCAAGCGAGTCTGCAAAGATCTTTTCCGTGGGATAAACAAAAGAAAACGTACCGCTTGCTCTCACGATAATGTCATCGTAAGCAACAAATTCAACACCGTTTTGGGAAACACTGTCCCCGTCAAATGTTTGGCAGGCATTGACTATATAAGCCTTCGTTTCGGGATCGTAAGATATTTTTTCAATATAAATATCAACGTCAACATTGCTTTTTTTATTGGAAGCGCATTTTTCAAGCTCCTCCATTTTAAGAAATTCCTCTATTGCAGCTTTGAGCATTTTATAAACTTTTCTCTGTGCTGTAACGTCCACGGTCTGCGCCGTACTTTCGGGAAGCTTAACGCCGGAATTTGTTATGTACTCAAAAGAACCGTCGCGGAAAAAAGTGTATTCTCCCGCTTCGCACACTACGCTTACATCATCGCCGATATTATAATGCGCCGCAAGCGTGCCGTAAAGAGCAATAATATCGTTACAGGATAAAATATCACAATCGCCCTTGTAAACAGAAAAGCTCCTCTGCTTACGCTCCAGAATACCGCGTGCAACGCCAAAGCCTCCCTGCTCTATTGCGCTGTAAGCATTTTGTATCGTTTCGGAATCGTAATAATATTTATTCCTTAAATTCAGAGAGATAAGCAGAATAAAGCAAAGATTTGCCAAAAGCAGAAACGCGGCTATGGCTGATTTTAAACTTCTGACGTTCATCCGTTCACCTCCATACATGCAGAACGGGAATAGTAACGAGCATATACGTTTTCTGCGCTCTCATCGTAAGCATACGCAGGAACGAGCTGAGAATAAACCTTTCCCTGTGCGCTTGCAGCGTATGTAATATACTCCCACATAGCGTTGGGAAGAACGGAGTCGCCGTAAGCAACAACATCAAACATACTGCAATCTACACTTTTTATACGGTTGCCGGAAACGGTAAAGGAGAAAAACGCATTCTCACATATAATCGGTATGCCTTTATAAGAGGCAGAATACGTGATAACAAAATTATCGTTCTCATCGTAAAAGATCCCGGAAAGCCTTATCTTTATATTTTCAGAAATGTACGTTATTTCCGTCATTTCACGAACGATACAAAGCGTCGCGCCGATCTTGTCTCGCAAAGAATATTCGCTGTTTTCGGATCGGTAACCTATAACGTCGCCTATATCTATGCCTCCCGCGCCGACAGCGGAATATTTCACACTTCCGTCAACAGCAATGCTCACGTTCTGACCTTCTTCAAAAAAGGTTCTCGTTCCGTCGCTCTCCGTAAATACGGATATTTTTTCCGGATTGAGTGTAAAGAGCGAAAGAAGCCTGTCGTAAGAGCCTTGCGAAGCAAGGCGGTCGCTGACATTCTCAAAGCTCAAACCATCAAGGAATATCTCTCCCTTGGGGATAATGGAATTACGGTAGATAGCATCGGAGTATTTTTCTTTTGAGATAAAAACCTCGCTCTCTTTTTCGGAAGAAAAAGAGAAATCAAAAGTTCCTTCTGCATTATTATATTCATTTACAATGTTTTTGTTAAAATTTTCATCAAAACCGAAAGAACCCGTATAAAGATAGTTATTTCCCGTATCGGAAACGGTGACAACGCAAACGCTGTTCGTATAATTATTTTTGAATACGAAAATCTCCTTTATATACTCATCCGAAATATTGAGCGCAAAGGTATCCTTGCGGGTAAAACTTACGATAACGGATTTAGGGTATGCGGAAGCATATTTTATATAGATAAAACCGTTGTTCTTCGCCATACGGATATAGTCGTCTGCGCTTGAATTTGAAATTGCATGCGCCGTACCATGTACAAAATATTGCCACACGACCTCGAAGCAATCCGTATACATTTGCTCCAACACATCTGCACCGAAAGCGCCAACGCGCTCACCTTCCCCGGGAAGAGAGACACCGACAAAGACAGGCAAAATATTGTCCACACCAGCATCATCCATATATCCTGCCGCAGCAAAATTCTGTTCAAGTGCCTCCATATCATCGGAGTCGAATTTTGTTTCATCCCTTGTTTTAAATGAAAACATATATACAAAAGAAAGGCAAACAAGGCTTACCAATAGAAAAAATATTAAAAGCGTACTTAAAAAGCTCTCTATTTTCGTTTTCAAGCCCATTTCCTCCTTTTTAAATAATACAAGGGAGGGGGCAGCCTCCCTTGTTTATGTGTGAAAATTAAGTTTTCGGCATTTCAAGCTTGCAGACATACGGAATTTTTATCGTTACCGCAGTACCCTTGCCAACGGAGCTTTCAATGCTGATGTCGCCGCCATGTGCATCGAGAATCTCTTTAGCGATGGCAAGACCCAATCCGGTGCCGCCCGCGTCGGACGTACGGGATTTTTCAACCCTGTAAAAACGCTCAAAAATACGCGGCAAGTCTTCCTCGGGGATACCCCAGCCGTTGTCTGTGACCCTGATAACGGCAAAATCCTTTTCACCTTTTGCAAAAATGTCTATCTTGCCGCCATCCGGGGTATATTTTATCGCATTGGAAACGATATTGATAACGACCTGCTGAAGCTTTTCTCTGTCCGCCGTTATCTCTCGGATATCTTTATAGCAAATCTTTGTGAGCGTGTGATTTTTCGCTTTTGCATCTGCACTCATAACGTCGTAGATATGCTCCACAAAACGTACAAGTTCAAACGTTTCCACCTTCCAGGAGGTGCGTTTGTTATCAAGCCTCGAAAGAACGAGAAGATCGCCTACGATTCGCGTCATACGGTCGCATTCTTCTATAGCCATTTCGAGGAAATTGTTTTTTATCTCCTCATCCAGCGTTGGATTTTCAAGCACGGTTTCAACCGCGCCTTTAATACCCGTCAAGGGCGTACGAAGCTCGTGAGAAACGTCTGCAACGAACTCTCTTCTGGATTTATCAAGCTCGTATCTTCCCGTAACGTCGTGGATAAGACACATAATGCCGCGCAGCGTTTCGCCGTTTTCGGAATATTTGAAATCCGCAAACGTTACGTCAAGCGCCTTATCGTTATAGATAACGTCATTTACGACGTGGTTTTTGTTTTCTTTATATTTTGCAGATACTTCCTTATAGTCTATTTGCAAAAGATTGATCATTGCTGAAAACGTGAAGCTCTTCATAACGGCTTCCGATTCCGGCGTGTTGAACTCAAACAGCTTTTTCGCCATCTTATTGATGTGCATAAGTTTTCCGCCGCGGTTGAAAACGATAACCGCGTCTTTGAGGTAAAGGAAGAGAGTTTCAAATTTCTGTCTCTCGCCGCTGATCTCGTCAAGTGTGTTTTTGAGAACATCCTTCATATTGGAAAAAGTTTCGGAAAGCGCACCGATCTCATCATTTCCCTTAACGTCTATGCTCTGTTCAAATTCGCCGTCCGCAATTCTCTGCGCACCTATTGTAAGTTTTCGTATCGGATCCGTTATTGCACGCGCAAGAAAGAAAGAAAGCGCAACCGCAACAAGCAAGCCGAAGAACATACTCTGTACGGTCATTTGGAATATCATCATCGTAAAGGAGCGCACTTCCTCCTGCGTATCCTTTATATAGATGATGCTCGTTTTGCCGTAATCGCGTATACATATAGCATAGTCTATATACTCTTCCCAAAAGCGGCTTTTGTTTCCTACGCCTCCGTTTATGGCGCGTATAATATTTGGAGTTATTTCAAGGTCTTCACCGAGCTTTGCATCAGACCCTGCCATAAAACTTCCGTTATAATTTAAAACATAATAGTTTCTATGGCTGTCTATGCCAAGCGTACCGGAATAAGCCTTAAGTATTTCATTCTGTTTTTCAAAATGATTTCCGCTTGAAAAAGCACTTGTAAGTTCAAGGGAAAGATCACTGCCTTCCGCGAATGCACTTTCCATTTGGTTCTCGAACTCATCGGAGTAATAGCTTACCGTGTTATAGAGCATCATTGCACCGACAGCAGACATTATCGCCATTGTGAAAACGACAAAGATAACAACGATTTTAAAATGTAGGTTTTTATACATCTTGCGTCCTCTTAATTTATGCGGGGATATAATATCCCTTTGTACGCTTGGTGAATATGTACTCCGGCTCGCTCGGGTTATCCTCCACCTTGGAGCGCAAGCGGGACATCGTTACGTCAACCGTTCGCACATCACCGAGGAAGCCATCGTACCCCCATACCTTTGTGAGAAGATCCTCGCGAGACATCATCTCGCCTACGTGAGTCGCAAGGTAAACAAGGACCTCGTATTCCTTTTTGGAAAGCTCTATTTCCTTGTCTTTCTTTGTAACTATATAGTTTTTCGTGTCTATTTTAAGTTCGCGTATGCGTATGACATCGGAGCTTTCCTCCGGTATTTTTGCATCCGCAAGTTCGCCTGTGGAACGGCGGATATTAGCCTTTATGCGCGCAAGAAGAACCTTTATGGAAAAAGGCTTTGTTACGTAATCGTCCGCACCAAGGTCGAGCCCCATGATCTTATCAAGGTCTTCTTCCTTGGCAGTAACCATAATAATGGGCGTAGAAAGTGTCTTTCTTACCTCGCGGCAAACGGAAAATCCATCGCGTTTTGGCAACATTATATCAAGAAGGATAAGGTCATACGCACCTGTGAGCGCCAAACGCAACCCTTCTTCCCCGTCGCTCGCAACGTCGCAGGCATAACCCGCCATTTTGAGGTTTATTGTCAATACCTGTGCAATACTTCTCTCATCTTCTACAACGAGAATTCTTTTTGTGGCAGTTTCATTTCCCATAGTGATTCATTCCTTTACGATCATTTTTTATGAAAATGCAAATAATTTATTCTGTTTTTTCTGTAACCGCGCGGAGTTCCAAACCGTTTTCAAGCGCATATTCCAAAAGCTTTTCAAAATCGGAAGCAGAGCCATCATAAAGCTTGAACAAAACGAGCGTATCGCCCTCCGCGGAAAAAGATATATCGCTTTTATCGTTTTCCGAAAAAACCAGATCAAAATCATATATGGCGGAGTAGCCGCTGTCAATAAGGCTCTGCACAGAACTTTCCTCACACAAGGCAAGGCGGCTTGCGCTTTTGGTAATATATTTTATCAAAATATTGAATTTATGCGCACCGTAAGAATCGGTTGCAAAAACTCCTGTGCGAAATCCGTTTACTTTAAGGTATATAAGTGCTGCGGTAAGGTCTTCGCTTTCAACAATATCCTCCGTATCAAAATAGAATGTGGCAGAAGCGGCGTTTTCTTTAATCTTCTCAACAAACGCGCGAAGAACGCCTTCCGAGCTTGCAAAGCCTTCAAGCATATCGGAGTCTACAATAACCGCAACGCGAAAAACGCCGTTTTCGCTTGCGGAGGAGGGCAAAATGCAAACAGAGAACAAAATGCAAGCGCAAATAAATGCGCATATACATCTTTTTTTCATATTTTCCCTCCGTTCCTGTGAATTTAATTTGTTTCGTTCATATATGCCGCAACAAGCTCTACAACAAGACCATAAGTTTTTACGCCTGCGGGCTGGTTGTGGTTTTCGATATACGTATTATTGACCTCGGTGGAAACGTCAGCCGCAACGTTTTCGCGGTATTTATCAAAAAATGCGCTGTAAGAAGCAAACTCTCCCTGCAATTCCTTCGGCATACTGTTATACAGCATAGAATATAAGCCGGAAGAGGATGCGGCAAGCTCCATCATAAAAGTGTTCAGCATATCCATATAACCCGCATAGCGAAGATAAGGGTCATCGCTTTCTATGCAGACGAGGAACGCAACAAAATTTGCTTCATCTTCAGTCACGATTCCCCTCTGGTGCGCCATTTCGTGCGCGGCGGAGCTTGCTATAACAAAATCCGGGTAATTTGTGTTGACGTTTGCCTCCCCCGTAAAGAAGGAATAAACGCCCGAAATGTGCGTATATGTCCAAAGCGGGCTGAGTATAACGGGTTTTGCTTTAGTTTCAATATCGTCTATGCCATCGTATTTTTCACATACGATGTCGTACGCTTCGTTTATCTTTTTGCTCATTTCGGAAAACGTATACGGCATAGATGAATACGTTCCCTCGGGATACATTATCTCGTCTTTGAGCTCTGCGGCGCGCTGTGCAATTACAAGTGCCGTGTTGTAAAGCTCTTCTTCGCTTATCGTCTTGCGCTCAAGCCCCATCTTCCCAACAAAGCCCGTGCCGTAATACGCCGTTCCCATAGTAAAAATAAAAAGGCTGTAAACTGTAACGCAAAGGGCAAGGAAGGCGGAAACGAAACGAGAAAAAGCCTTCCACGAACGGGAAGCGTATTTTACGGCAAGAAAAATTATAATACCGACAAGAACGGGCGAAAACCACAAAATCATTTCCGCTACTGAAAAAGGAAATATATACGTTGAATAAGAAAGCAGAGCGCGAAAAAATTTACCTGTTGTGTTCGTAATAAAGTCGGAAAGAGCTACGCTGTGCTTCGAGATAAGTTCAATAATAAATGCCACACCGCCAACGCCGAAAAGTATCAGCGCCCAAAGCGGAACAAAGGCAAAAAAGCCTTTCTTTTCATTTTTTGTTTTTTTCATTTTTGCACTCCCGAATAAACACAATTATACATTTTCATAATATCATAATATGCACATTTTTTCAAGTCATTTTGCCGTTTTTTTGTTGGTAATGCTGTTTCCGTTGCAATCGTGCCCGAAATATGTTATACTGTTTTTAATATGAAAATTATATTGATACGGAGCAAAATATGCACGAACAGCACAGATCACGCACAAAGAAACGCTTCCTCAATGAGGGACTCGAAAATTTCGAGCCGCACAACGTTTTGGAGCTTCTTCTTTTCTATTCCATACCGCAAAAGGACACAAATGAGATAGCGCACGCGCTCATAGACCGATTCGGCTCTCTTTCTGCGGTTTTTGATGCCCCTTACGAAGAGCTTATGGAGATAAACGGCATAAAAGAACATTCCGCAACGCTCATCAAGCTCATCCCCGCGCTTGCGCGAAGATATGCCGTCGAATCCAATACGGAAACAGACCAAACCTTTGCAACGCTTTCTCAAATAGGGGAATTTTTCGTATCCAAATTTATAGGTGCAACAAAAGAAACGGTATATCTGCTCTTGCTTGACAATAAATACAAGAAAATAGAGTGTATTAAAATACACGAAGGCTCTGTAAACTCCTCCGCCGTCACGATGCGCCGACTTATAGAAGCCGCGCTTTCACACAAAGCCTCCATGGCAGTCCTTGCCCACAACCATCCGAACGGACTCGCCATTCCCTCCCCCGACGATATGTTCACAACGCACGAAGCCGCACGCGCCTTTTCCCTTATGGGTGTGGAGTTTCTGGGACATATATTGGTGGCGGGGCAAAAGTACGTTAATATTCTTAAATAAGCCTTCCCCTTTGGGGAAGGGGGACCGCAGGGCGGTGGATGGGGTCCCCGCCACGTTCGAACATATCTATCCCCTTCTTTGCTTTGTGCAGACTTTTTCATAAAGCAAAATTCAAATTCTACGAATTTGAAGGGTTAAGTAGCGGGGCAAAAGTACGTTAATATCCATAAATAAGTCTTCCCCCGCCTTGGTGCAAACATATCTATACCCATCTTCGCTTTGTGCGAAGCTTCACTTTAGTTTAATTCTCGCGTTGCTCGAAGGGCGAAACGTTCGAACATATCTATACCCATTTTAATTGATACAAAATTCAAAATTACCTTTTCGTTCAGCTAACTTTTTCTTGTTTAAAGAAAAAGTTACAAAAAGATAAAAAAGCCCTTCGCTTTATCCGCCATCGAAAGATATGGCGGTTCGTTGTCGACTTCCCGAACGATTTTCACTTAACGCAAAAATCGCTCGGAACCCCGTCGAGTTCATTTGCTGTGCTGCTTTTAACCTAGCGCGTAATAATAGAAGAAAAATTTAAAATTGCTCTCACGCAATAAAATTGTTTTCTTCGAAAACTTCAGATTTTCAATAAAAAATCATTTTACAGAGTAGGATGTAAATTGCATATTTCTCGGCAAAACGCGAACAAATATTCTTATAGTCATTGACAAACGAACAGTTTGTGATAAAATATTCATATACGATAATTTTTCAAGGTGTAATTATGGAAAAAGCAAAATTCAAACTCGTCAGCTCTTTTTCTCCTATGGGCGACCAACCGGAAGCAATCGAGGCGCTTACGGAAGGGGTGCTTCGCGGCGATAAAAAGCAAAGCCTTGTCGGCGTTACGGGCTCCGGCAAAACCTTCACTATGGCAAATATCATTGCGAACTGCGGCAGACCCACGCTCGTCCTCTCGCACAACAAGACCCTTGCCGCACAGCTCTGCTCCGAATTTCGCGAATTTTTCCCCGAAAACGCAGTTGAATATTTCGTCAGTTACTATGACTATTATCAGCCCGAAGCATACATTCCGGGCAAGGACCAATATATAGAAAAAGACTCTTCCGTAAACGATGAGATAGATCGCCTTCGCCACAGCGCAACGAGCGCTCTTTTTGAGCGTCGCGACGTTATCATCGTTGCGAGCGTTTCCTGCATATACACGCTCGGTGACCCTGTGGAATATCAAAGCCTTGTAACCTCGCTTCGCCCGGGAATGTACTGCCCACGCAACGATCTTTTAAGGAAGTTTATCTCCATCAACTACGAGCGCAACGATATGGAGCTTTCGCGCGACCACTTCCGCGTGCGCGGAGATACCGTGGAGATTATGCCCGCTTCCTCCACAAATGCGATAAGAATTGAATTTTTTGACGATGAAATTGACCGCATAACAGAAATAGACACCGTTACGGGAGAGGTCATACGCGCGCTTTCCTACGTTGCCATCTATCCTGCCTCCCACTATGCCACGAGTGACGAGCGCAGAGAGGCTGCACTCAAAGAGATCGAAGAAGAAATGAAAGAGCGCGTTAAATTTTTCGAAGAGGAAGGCAAGCTCATCGAAGCGCAGCGCATCTCGGAGCGCACACGCTACGACCTTGAAATGCTTCGCGAAGTTGGCTTTTGCTCCGGCGTGGAAAACTATTCCCGCGTACTTGCAGGACGCGAACCCGGCTCAACGCCATACACTCTACTCGATTATTTCCCCGAAGATTTTCTGCTTTTCGTGGATGAATCACACGTGACGCTCCCGCAGGTTCGCGGTATGAGCGGCGGCGACAGAGCCAGAAAGCAAAACCTTGTGGAATACGGCTTCCGTCTTCCCTCCGCATACGACAACAGACCTCTGTTTTTTAACGAATTTGAAAGCAAGATAAACCAAGCCATCTTCGTTTCCGCCACTCCCGGCGAATATGAGAGGAAAAATTCCACACAGCTTGTAGAGCAGGTCATCCGCCCTACGGGGCTTCTCGATCCCATCGTGGAAATACGCCCCGTAAAGGGTCAGATAGACGACCTTATCGGGGAGATAAAAGCGCGCGCCGCAAGGAACGAGCGCGTGCTTGTCACCACACTCACAAGGAAAATGGCAGAGGACCTTTCCGAATATCTTGAAATGAACCTTATAAAAATAAGGTATATACACTATAACATAGACACAATAGAGCGTCAGGAGCTTATACGCGACCTGCGCCTTGGCGTTTTCGATGTGCTCGTGGGCATCAACCTTCTGCGTGAAGGGCTTGATATACCCGAAGTTTCGCTCGTTGCCATACTCGATGCGGATAAAGAGGGCTTCCTGCGCTCCGAAATGTCGCTTGTGCAGACAATAGGCAGAGCCGCGCGAAACGAAAACGGTACGGTAATTATGTATGCGGACAAGGTTACAGACTCTATGCGCCGCGCAATCAGCGAAACGAACCGCCGCCGCGCAATTCAGGATAAGTATAATAAAGAAAACGGCATCACGCCAAAGACCATCATCAAAGAAGTGCGCGACGTTATTGATATGTCCTCTAAGGACGACCTAACAAAAGCGAAGGAGAAAAAGCTTTCTCCCAAGCAAAAGGAAGCGCTCAAAGAACGTCTTACAAAGGAAATGCGCGAAGCGGCACAGCGGCTTGATTTTGAGCGCGCCGCGTTCCTGCGCGACAGCATAGCAAAGATAAAATGAGCCGCTTTTTCCATAGGGAAGCTCCCATACTAAATAGTGCCGATTTCAAAGTTGAAGTTGAAAACGCGAGCTTACCTATATTAAATTTTTTGATTTTTCTATCACGCGCTTCAATTAAAAGCAGAACTCGAATGACCCCCGCGTTACGCCTTCAAATTCGCAGAATTTGAATTTGGCTACATTAAAAAATTTTTGCGAAATAAAAATGGCAATAGATTTGTTAGCACTATGGAATTCCACGTGATTTTTGCGAACTTGTGAGTGAAAAATGTGTGGTATTCGCCCTTCGAGCACAGCGAGAATTATACTACAGTAAAAAATCTGCACAAAGCAAAGAAGGGTATAGATATGTTTGCACTAAGCGGACAACGAACCATTCCTCCTTTTGATAATAAACCTGTAAGGTTTTTTATCTTTTTGCAACTTTTTCTTTAAATAAGAAAAAGTTGTATACAACAATTTTTATTAAAACGATTTATCGTTTTAATACCTCGCTTTCCCGTGGAAAGCAAAAGAAAGGCAAAAATTATGTCAACAAAATATTTACACATCAAAGGTGCAAGAGAGCACAACCTCAAAGACGTTGAGCTGAAGATCCCGCGCGATTCTTTCGTCGTATTCACGGGTCTTTCGGGCTCGGGCAAAAGCTCCCTTGCTTTCGACACGATATACGCGGAGGGTCACAGACGTTTTGTGGAATCCCTCTCCTCCTATGCACGTATGTTCATCGGTCAGATGGACAAGCCCGATATAGACTTTATAGAAGGTCTTTCACCTGCTATATCCATCGACCAGAAGACCACTTCGCGCAACCCTCGCTCCACCGTCGGCACGGTCACGGAAATATACGACTATCTGCGTCTTCTCTACGCAAGAATAGGAGTGCCCCACTGCCCTGTTTGCGGCAAAGAAATAAAAATGACAACGACGGATGCTATCATAGACAGCATTCTGGAGCTTCCCGAGGGAACAAAATTTATGGTAGCGGCACCCGTTGTGCGCGGCAAAAAAGGTATGCACGAAAAAGTTTTTGAAAACGCGCGCAAAAACGGCTATTCCCGCGTGCGCACGGACGGAGAAACATACCCTCTTGAAGAAGTGCCTGCACTTGACAAAAACAAAAAGCACAATATAGACATAATCGTGGATAGACTCGTCATGCGTGAAAACATCCGCGCTCGCCTTTCCGACTCCGTGGAAACGGCTCTCAGGCTTTCGGACGGACTTTTGACAGTAATTTTTATGGACGGAAGCCGCGATATGAACTTTTCGCAGAAATATGCCTGTGAGGAGCATAATTTCAGCATTGGTGAGCTTTCGCCCCGTATGTTCTCCTTCAACGCGCCTTTCGGCGCTTGCCCGAAATGCGCGGGTCTTGGCGAGCTTCAGAACCTCTCCCCCGAAAAAATAATTCCCGACCGTTCCCTCTCTCTCCGCGGCGGCGCGATAGTTGTAAACGGCTTTAAATCCGTTTACGAGGAAAGCTGGTACGGCCCGCTTTACGAAGCCGTGGGCAGAGATTTCGGCTTTACAATAGACACGCCCATCTGTGAATACTCGGATGAAGCTTTCCACGCACTTATGTACGGCGTTCCAGGCAAAACGTATTACGTTACGCGCGTCTTCGACGGCAAGGTAAAATCGGGAGATGTGGAATGGCTCGGTGTTGTGCGCCTTATAGAGCAGCGCGCGGCTATGATAAAGAGCGAATATTACGATGAATTTATGGATTTTACGCCCTGCCCCGAATGCGGCGGCAAAAGGCTTCGCCCCGAAATACTCGCCGTAACCGTCGGAGGGAAGAACATCCACGAATTCTGTTCTATGAATATCACTTCCGCGCTCGATTTTGTGAATAACCTTGAGCTTTCCAAAACGGAACAGCAGATAGCGCACGAAATCCTCAAAGAAATCCGCGCCCGACTTTCTTTCCTGACAAGCGTAGGGCTTGAATACCTCACGCTTTCGCGCAAGGCATCAACGCTTTCGGGCGGTGAGGCGCAGCGCATACGCCTTGCAACGCAGATAGGCTCGGCGCTCGTCGGCGTGCTCTACATCCTTGACGAACCAAGCATCGGTCTTCACCAGCGCGACAACGGCAAGCTCATTGCAACGCTTAAAAAACTTCGCGATGCAGGCAACAGCCTTATAGTCGTGGAACACGACGAGGAAACCATGCTCTCCTCCGATTACATTGTTGATATGGGTCCCGGTGCAGGCGTAAACGGCGGGCACGTCGTTGCAGCAGGCACTCCCGAAGAAATAATGGCAAATGAAGCCTCTCTTACGGGCAAATACCTTTCCCATAAGCTCGAAATACCGATACCTCAAACGCGCCGCGTGGGCAACGGCAACTTCCTTAAAGTTATCGGTGCAAAAGAAAACAACCTCAAAAACGTGGACGTTTCCTTTCCTCTTGGCACGTTCATTTGCGTAACGGGCGTTTCGGGATCGGGCAAAAGCTCCCTTGTAAACTCCGTGCTTCTTCGCACACTTCTGCGCGAGCTCAACCGTGCGGGTGTGACGAAAGGCAAATGCGAGCGCATTGAAGGCATTGAACATCTTGATAAGGTCATCGCCATAGACCAAAGCCCCATCGGGCGCACACCGCGCTCCAACCCCGCAACCTACACAGGGCTTTTCAACGACATACGCGAGCTTTTCGCTATGACGAGGGACGCAAAAGCGCGCGGATACACCGCAGGCAGATTTTCTTTTAACGTAAAGGGCGGCAGATGCGAAGCCTGCAGCGGCGACGGCGTCAAGAAAATAGAAATGCACTTCCTTTCCGACGTTTACGTAACATGCGAGGTTTGCCGCGGTCAGCGATATAATCACGACACGCTTGAGGTGCGCTACAAGGGCAAAAATATATATGAAGTTCTGGATATGACGGTGGAAGAAGCACTTTCTTTCTTCGCGGATCTTCCCAAGCTCAACCGCAAAATACAAACGCTCTTTGACGTTGGCCTTGGCTACATCAAGCTCGGTCAGGCGGCAACAACGCTTTCGGGAGGCGAAGGTCAGCGCGTAAAACTTTCCACGGAGCTTTCCCGCCGCGGAACGGGCAAAACTATGTATATCCTTGACGAGCCGACAACGGGTCTGCACACGGCAGACGTGCAAAAGCTTATCGATATACTTCAGCGCCTTTGCGAAAACGGCAACACCGTGCTCGTTATCGAACATAACCTAGACGTTATCAAAAATGCGGATTATATCGTGGATATGGGTCCCGAGGGGGGAGAGCACGGCGGTACGGTTATAGCTTGCGGTACACCGGAAGAAGTAGCAAAATGCAAAAAGTCATATACGGGGCAGTTCCTTAAAAAGATTTTAGAGAAATAAGCAATTCCAAAACAGGTAGAGTCACATCTACCTGTTTTTTATCACACCCAAATTTATTCCAAAATTTATATAGATTTGCATCATTTTTTTAATTTATTTGCAAAATCAGAAATTTTTTAGAAAATGTTACAAATTTTCAATATAATTTCAACATAAATTCACATTATTTTTGTTATGATGAAAATACATCTAAGCGCATAAGCTAATAATAAATTAAACATTAGAAACGGAGCAAATAATGAAAGCAAACATAAAAACGATAGTTTTATATGCCCTTATTATTTTGTTCGTCCTATTCGGCGCGGCAATGCTTCTCAAAAATATGAACCCCGCCGAGGAGCTTTCCTACAGCGATATTATAGAGCTGTTTTATGACGATCAAATAACAGAATTCAACGTCAGCGCCTCCAACGTGCTGACCTTTAAAACGGTGGAAGGAAAAACGTATTCGCGCACACTTCGCGACCTCGGCCTTTTCCTTTATGATATTGAGGATTACCTTATCGCGTACAGAAACGGAGAAATAAAAAATCTTACGGAAGGATATGATATAGCGGAGCCTGCAAAAAACACCTGGCTGCTTTCGCTTTTGCCGTACCTCATCGTCATTATCCTTATGGTCGTATTCTGGGTAGTGTTTATGAAGAAAGCGGGCAGTATGGGCGGCGGCGCGCCGAACTTCGGCAAAGCCCGTGCAAAAATGTTTGACCGCGACAAGAGAAGAGTTCTCTTCTCCGATGTTGCGGGC
>JAGATA010000032.1 GCA_017621475.1 Clostridia bacterium | reverse complement strand
GATTTCAATAAGGTGACTCAAGAACAACTGGATGCTGTTGTTTCTCTGATCAACAATCGTCCTCGTAAATGCCTTGGTTTTTTGTCTCCAAATGAATTTTTGAAAAAAGTGTTGCACTTGGCTTGACAATCTGACGAGGCTCTCTCTACCTCTCGTTAAGTAAGCAAAGAGTACAGAAAACGTAAAACATTCTCTGTACTCCTGTCGGTTGGTAACGTATTCTATTGTATTTCAAAAACTGTCCTTAAGAGTATGTCCCGTTTTTCTCGTCCTTTTTGTTAAAGTTTTATCTCGTTGTCATCACCGCAGAGCCAATCCATAGAAACGCCGAGCGCTTTGGAAAACATACGAAGCTCCGCATCACAAACGTGACGCTGATTTTTCTCTATGCGGGAGATTATAAGCGGAGTTATCTCCATACCCATAAGCTGCATTTTGATAGCGAGATCGTTCTGTGTCATAGGCGGCTTTTGTATTGCTCTGCCAAGTCTGACACGCTCTGCGCATATGTTTCCTCTTATCAAAAATGTATTTTTACCCATATTCTCACCCAAAACTTAATAATTTTTATCTTTATTATTGATTTTATCTTTAATTTATATATAATTGTAAATATAACGGACTTAAAATATCCGTTATAGATAATAGAAAAATAAATTTTTGAAAGGAATAGTAAAATGTCTGATAATTTGAACGGTGGGCCGAATAAAAACGTTGAATCTTTAGAGGAATCAAAGCGAGAATTTGCAAGAGCTTTAAGCGAAGCATTTGCGCAAAAATACGATGAAGAATTGGCGGAAGATGAAGAAGTGGTTGTAAGCAAAAGACACAAAAAAGAATGAACCGTATCTTCAGAGAAAATGCAGGCGCAAAAAATATCCCTTACCCTGAGGTTGATAATATTTTTGAACGATTCAGAGGCTTTTTAATATATAAGTTTTCAAAAAAACAAAAACGATCATAGGCTAAAATGTCTATGGTCGTTTTTTGTTTATGGGAAGAAGGGAAGGCGTTCCACCTCCCTATTTTTATTCATCCGGAAAATAAGTTGTTTCCTCGCTTGGGGCTGTTGTTCCTGCGTTTGGTACGGAGGTGTTTCCCGTGGTTATATGCGGTGTCACAGGCGTATTTGTAACGCTTGTCGGGGCGGTTGTTTGTGCGGTTGTGTTCTTTGTGCTTTGCGTAGTTTCGGAAGATGTTGACTGTGACGTTTGTGTGGTCGTTGCGATAGTTGTTTCTTGCGTCGTTTCTTCAAGCAGGTGCTCGCGGCAATATCTGTTATAAGCTTTATCTTTGCCCGAAGTGCCGAAAAATTCGCCATTCTTTTGAAGATTTGCAAAGAAAGGCAGGTTCTCGTCCAAGGCTGGGTCAACGCCTATGGGCAGATATCTGTAAGTGTACTGTGAATCCGTTATTTTAAATTCGCAAGGGAAGGAGCGATTCACTTTAAGCAGCGCTGTTTTGATAATATTTTCCCGTGGACATTTTTCGCAGGCAACAGCGCGCGTTACTTTATCGTATTCCACAAGAAAGTGTGTGGAGCATTGTTCACGCGGCTCCGTTCCTTTTTTGAAGTAACCCGTTTCGATTCTGTTTCCGCGAGGGTCGCTGTGGCACGCTTTTGCGGCAAGATGACCCGAATCCACGCAGTAAGCGCAGGCGAGAACATTTGGGCTTGTTGAAAACTTTTTCGTGTAAGAGGGAAGAGTGGCATAAACATTTTTCATAATTCCGTCGAAAACGGTGCAGGCGGGGTTGCCATCATATTCTCCGATGTCGCGCCCGTCGCGGTATCCACTCCATACTCCGCAAACGTAATCGGGCGTGTAGCCGATAAACCACCTATCCCCGCCGGAGTTGGAAGTGCCTGTTTTCCCTGCGACCTCCACTTTGTTTGCAAGAGAAATCCCTTTTGCTGTACCTTTTATAACTACGTTTTTGAGCAGTCTTGTCATAATATCCGCTGTTTCTTCAGAGATTAGGCGCTCGGTCTTATCCCCGTGGGAAAGCAGCAACGCGCCGCTGCTGTCATATACTGCGGTGTAGGTATATGGTCTTTCAAATTCGCCACCGCGCGTGAACATAGTGTAAGCGCCCGCCATATCGCGTACCGTAACACCAAGGCTTGTTGCACCAAGAGCCAAAGGTGCTGTTGCGATATCTGAAAGAATTTGCCCGTTGTCACCTTCGGCACTTTCCACAAGACCCAAAATCCCTGCTTTTTTGCAAAAATCAAAGGAGTTTTGCACTCCTATTTTTTCAAGTACGCGCACAGCAACGGTGTTTACGGAGTTTATTATCGCTTTGTTCACCGTGGTGAGCCCGGAGTAAACGCGGGGGTTGTTTTTGGGCCACAGCGAATAGGAAGAACCGTTTTTTGTGATATTTACGGGTACATCGTCAAACACGGTTGCCCAAGTTATAAGGTCTTTTTCCAGCGCAGGTGCATAAACCGATATTGGCTTCAAGGAAGAACCGGGGGAGCGCCGCGCTTTTGTTGCAAGGCAAAAAGCGCGGTTGGCGCTTTTCCGTCCTCTGCCGCCGGCTATAGCGCGCACGGCTCCTGTTTTGCCGTCGATTATAACGGCGGCGCTGTCCGGGATGCCTTCGGCATTGCGAGGAAAATTTTTCGCATTTGCGTAAAAATCCTCTATCATATCCTGCATATCTTTATCCAGAGTGGAGTGTATGGAAAGCCCGCCGGAGTAAACCTTTGCGCTCGCCATCTCGCGCGAGAGCCCATAACATTCCATAAGGTCGTTTATTACGTCCTCTATAAGTGCGTCAACGAACCAGGAGTATATCTCGTCGGTGGTAGAAGCGCTTCCGCTTTGGGATATGGTCATCTGTTCGCAGAGTGCATCCTCATATTCCTGCTCCGTTATAAAGCCAAGCTCGTTCATACGGGCAAGCACGGTCTGCCTTCGCGCTTTGTTGTTTTCGCTTTTTTTGATAGGGTCATAATAAGAAGGGTTTTGCACAATGGCGGCAAGCGTTGCCGCCTCCGCAAGTGAAACTTCGGAAGCGCTTTTGCCGAAGTATTTTTCGCAAGCTGTTTCCACGCCGAAGCAACCGGACGAGAGATAGACGTTGTTCAGGTACATTTCAAGTATATCATCTTTGCAATACGTTTTCTCAAGGTGGAGCGCACGCATTATTTCCGTAAGCTTTCGCTTAACGGTGACTTGGTTTTCGCCCGTCAGATTTTTGATAAGCTGCTGCGTTATGGTAGAGCCGCCGTAGCTTTTGCCTCCGAAAAAGTTAAGCACTGCTCCGAAAAGGCGCTTGGGGTCTATGCCGCAATGCTCATAAAATCTGTGATCCTCTATTGCGATAAACGCTTTTTTTATATTCGGCGAAATATTTTCGCCGTCCACCCAAATGCGGTTTTCCGTACCGTGAAGGCGAAGAAGCTCTTCTTCATTATCCGTTGTCGGATTATAGTATATTTTTGTTGTAAGACCCAATCCCCCTGCAAGGGTAGCTACGTCAAGCTCCGCATCAATATTGTTCATATATACCAAAAAAACGGAAGCGACCGCCGATGCGCTTAAAAAAGCAATCAAAATGCAGGTTAGAATGGTGTACATTATTCTTTTTAAGACTTTATTTTTTCGCTTAATAAAAATCACCTCTTTTTGAATATTGTGCCGTGTGCACGTCAATAATATTCGGTGAAAAAATCTGTAAAAAGAGGTGATTTTATGGAACGTTCAAGGTTTGCTTCGGGAATGATAGCGTTTTTTGTTTTTCTTGTGCTTGTGGTAAGCGTGCTTACGATGAGCCTCTGTCTTGGGATAAAAAGAAGCGTTAAAAGCGTTATGTTTGGCACGAGTGCTGACGCTGTAGAGGTTATGGCAGGCGCGGGAGAAACGATGACATCCGAACCTGTCGATATTCCGAAAGCGATATTTTCTGCAATACTCTCCGAAGGTCAAATATATATTTATGATGTTTACGGCAAACTTTACGGTACAGTAAACGCTCATACGGAATTTTTGACGGAAAGCGACAGAACGCTTCTTTCTGATGGAGTGGATTTTTATACGGAAGAAGAACTTCTTTCGTTTGTGAACGATTTTGAAGAATAGCAAAAAGTCCTGCTTATGCAGGACTTTTTGCTATTCTTTCAGCACAACTCCGTTTTCTCCGAGCAACTTTTTAAGATACGAAAGCATATGCGGGCGCACATCTGCGCCAACACTGTATTTTTCGTATTTTTTATCTTTTTCGTTGTAAAAGATGACGAGTGTCGCTCCCTCAAATATGGAAAGAAGATTCATAACTTTTGTAAAAACTTCGCCCTCTTTATCGGGAACTTTAAGGTACATTTTAGAGTATTTTCCAATTGCGGAAACGGCTTTTTTTGCTTCTGCGTTGCGCGGCGCTTCGGCTTTTTTTTCGTATTTCGGTGCGTTTTCGCGTGCGGGATAAGTTCTTCGCGCAGGGGCTTCTTCGGGAAGACCGTCCGCGATGAGATTTATGGCGGAAACAAGAATTTTGGGGGCTTTGTCCTCCTCTGAGGAGATCTCTCCGCGAAGGCATACTGCTGTATCCTTCATAAGAATATGAGAGGAATTTTCGAATATTTTCGGAAAGACCACAAGCTCTATTTCGCCTGTTTTATCCTCCAGCGTTACAAATGCCATGGATGCGCCTCCTTTAGTGGTTTTAACAGTCTTGCTCGTTATAAGACCGCAGAGCTTGACCTTTTGCTTGTCGGCAAAGGGGATAAGGTCTGCATCCTGCTCCTCTTCGGAGAAAGACGCGAGTATTGAACCTATGGGCATAGGAATTATCTCGTCGATGTATTCGTTGTAATCGTCAAGGGGATGACCCGAAAAATACATTCCCGTGAAATCTTTTTCCTCGCGCAGTTTTTCCTTTACGGAAAATTCGGGAATATCGGGGTAATTATAATTATCCGTTTCCCCGAAGGTTTCGCGCGCGGAGATATTTCCAAGTGTAAAAAGGTCCATTTGGTCTGCATTTTGCTCTCTTGCACGGCGAAGATACATATCGATTATATTTTCGTATTCGCTGTGAAGCGCGCTGCGCTTTGTTCCGAGGGAATCGAAAGCGCCGCTTCCGATAAGCGCCTCTACCTGGCGCTTATTAAGCTCATATCGGCTCATACGCTTTACAAAATCCACAAACGATTTGAAGTACCCGTTTTCATTCCTTTCCGCTATCACCTGTGAAAGGAATGCGTCGCCCACATTTTTTATTCCGAGAAGCCCGAAACGAACGGATTTTCTTCCGCTTTCGCCGAGCGTTACGTGATAGGTCTTTCGGCTTTCGTTTATATCGGGACCCAAGACCTGTATGCGCATTTTTTTTGCTTCTTCGATATAGGAAGCACTCTTTGTAAGGCTGTCCGAAACGGAAGAAATAAGGGCGGCAAAATATTCGCAAGGGTAGTGCGCTTTAAGGTAAGCCGTGCGGTAGGAGATGTATGCGTAAGCGGTCGCGTGGCTTTTATTGAAGGCGTATTTTGCAAATGAAGCCATATTGTCGAATATTTCCTCTGCATCTTCCTTGGAAAGGCCTGCGGCGAGTGCCCCTGTGCATAGGATGCTTCCGTTTTCGTCCTTTTCTCCGTAGATGAAAGCATCGTGTTCTTTTGCCATTTCACCGCTTTTTTTCTTGGACATAGCGCGGCGAACAATATCTGCTCTGCCGAAGGAAAAACCTGCGATGGTGCGGCAGATCTGCATTACCTGCTCCTGATAAATGATGCATCCTGATGTGCCGGAGAGTATATCGCGAAGGGCATCGCATTTATAAGTTACTTTATCGGGGTTTTGACGGTTGGAAAGGAAAAGGGGAATGGAATCCATAGGTCCGGGGCGGTAAAGAGCTATAGCAAGAACTATATCTTCTATGTTCTTCGGCTGCATACCGATAAGCAATTTTTTCATTCCCGCGCTTTCAAGCTGAAAAAGACCTTCGGTCTTACCTTGGCAGAGAAGCTCATAGGACTCTTTATCGTCAAGCGGAATTTTTGTTATATCGAAATCGGGTTCGTTTTCGCGTATCTGCTTCTCCGTATCGGAGATGATAGTGAGGTACCGCAGGCCGAGAAAGTCGAATTTCAAAAGTCCGAGCTGTGCCACGGTATCCATCGTAAACTGCGTAAGCGTCATGTCGCTCGATACGGCAACGGGGACGTATTCATATACCGGGCGGTCGGTGATAACTATACCCGCGGCGTGCGCGGAAACGTGGCGAGGCATACCCTCAAGCGACATCGAAATATCGATGAGCTTTTTGACCTCGGCGCTGTTTTTATACATTTCGCCGACCTTGCCGCGCATTGCGTCCGAAAGGGTAACGTGCAGGTCGTTCGGCACGGCTTTCGCCACCACGTCAACGTCCGCATAATTCATACCGAGCGCGCGCCCCACGTCGCGGATGACCGCTTTTGCGGAGAGCGTTCCGAATGTGGCGATGCCGCAAACGTGGTCTCTGCCGTATTTTTCGGAAACGTAATCTATGACCTCGCCTCGCCTGTCATAGCAGAAGTCGGTATCAAAATCGGGCATACTTATTCTTTCGGGGTTGAGAAAACGCTCGAACATAAGGTCATATTTGATGGAGTCAACGTCCGTGATACCGCAGAGGTAAGCCACAAGGCTGCCCGCGCCCGAACCTCGTCCGGGGCCTGTGGGTATCTTGCGCTTCTTTGCGGCGGCAATGAAATCCTGAACTATAAGATAATACTCCGAATATCCCATTTGAGAAATAACGGAAAGTTCGTAATCTATTCTCTCGCGATATTCGCTCTCCGGGTGCTTTTCGGTGAATTTTATCGCTCCCAGAGCGACTTTTTCGCGAAAGCCCTCGTTTGCTATGCGCGCAAGATAGTCGCTTGGTTCTTCGCCTGTTTCGGGCTTGAAACGCGGGAGATAGAGCTTATCGAAATCAAAGTCAAAATTGCACATATCGGCAATTTTGATGGTGTTCTCGAGCGCTTCGGGGTATGCGGAAAAGAGCATCTTCATCTCTGACGTGCTCTTGTAATAGAACTCGTCCGTTTCAAAGCCGAAAGGCCTTCCGTCCTCTATTTTGGAGTTTGTTTGTATGCACATAAGGACAGCCTGAGTATCCGCATCCGCACGGCGCAGATAATGCACGTCGTTCGTTGCAACAAGTGGAATGCCCGTTTCGTTGTGAAGCGAGAGAAGTGCTTCACAAACCTCTTTTTGCCCGTTCATACCGTGATCCTGAAGCTCAAGATAAAAGTTTCCTCTGCCGAATATACTGTCGAGCAAAAGCGTGTGCTCCCTTGCTTTGTCGAAATCTCCTGAGAGTATTGCGCGCGGGATAAACCCCGCAAGGCACGCGGAAAGGCAGACGAGCCCCTCGCTGTGCGAGCGCAGAAGCTCGAGGTCTATTCTCGGCTTTGTGTAAAATCCTTCCGTGTAGGCACGGGACACCATAAAACAAAGATTTTTATATCCCGTCTCGTTTTTGCAAAGAAGAACAAGGTGGTTGCGAGAAGAGCTATCATTCCTTGTTTTGTCAAATCGGGAAGAGGGGGAAACATACACCTCGCAGCCGATAATAGGCTTCACACCTGCATTTTTGCACGCTTTATAAAAATCCACAACGCCGAACATCGCGCCGTGATCCGTGATCGCAACGGCGGAGTGACCGTTTTGTGCGGCGATCTTCGGTATTTCGGAAATGCGGCACGCACCGTCAAGAAGGCTGTATTCCGAGTGTAGATGAAGATGTACGAAAGACACGTTTTTCCTCCTTTGCTTTGTTGTTTTAGCTTTATTTATAAAGCTCGTAAAATTTCATTATTTTTGCAAGAATTTTGCTTACTTGAGATTTTGATATTGGCGGCTGCATCATTTCTCCGAGCTCCTTTTGCGAAACATCGTCGTGTTCTGCACGAAGATTCGCAAGATTCTGCATCCGGAGCGGCATTTCTTCGAATTTGCCCTTGGCTTTAAGATCGTTTATCGCGCTTATCTGCGCGGCGGCGGCATCTATCGTTTTGCCCAGGTTCGCTACCTCAAAGTTGGATTGCCTGTTCGCCTGATTGCGAAGCTCTCGCTTTATCTGCTCCGACATAATATCCATAGCGGATTTCATAGCTCCTATAAGCGTTAGAAAATCCTCTACCATCGCGCTTTCGCGGTAATAGATTATCTGGCTTGATTTGCGCGCGGAAATTTTGGGCATACCTATCCTTTCGGAAAGGAGCACCGCCGTATCCACCGCAAGATCCGCGTGCGGCGATGATATTTCAAGGTGGTAGGAATGATCCGGGGAGTTTACGAAACCTGCGGCAAGGAAAGCGCCGCGTATGTATGAAACGGCGCATTTTTTGCAACCGAAAAGGTGCTTGTTGACCTTGTAAATGTTTTCTTTGCATTCAAAAAGCGCGAATAGCTTTTCAAGGTCTTCTTGATCGGTTATTTCAGTTTTATATGTTGAAACGGTGCGTGTTTCACTTATTTCGGGAGTCGCCGCAACATCCGTACAAATGAGCAAGAGGGAAGTGAAAATATCGGATACCTCCGGCGTTTCCGTAATAAATTTTACTCCGTTTTCACCAAAAGAAGAGCTGAAAGAGAGCATTGCTCTAAGCTGCGCACGGGCGCAACAATCATGCTCGGGAGGGAGTGCGGAAACGGAAGCTTTTGCGTTACCTGAAAAAGACATAGCGTGCATCCTTTACTTTATATAAATTATTTCAAGTTCGAGCATAACGCCGAACTTTTGGAATACGGTTTCTTTTATTGTACGGGTCAAAGCGAGTACGTCGTGCGAGGTGGCACCGCCTTTATTTATGACAAAGCCTGCGTGCTTTTCGGAAACCTCGGCACCGCCGACACAAAAGCCTTTAAGTCCTGCATCTTCTATAAGCTTGCCTGCAAAATATCCTTCGGGGCGCTTAAAAGTGCTGCCTGCATTGGGAAAGGAAAGTGGCTGTTTATCGCGGCGCTTTTGCATATTTTCCCGCATCAGCTCTTCGATTTTCGCTTTTTCTCCTTTTTGAAGTTTAAACTCCGAGGAAAGGATTATAAGCTCTTTTTTTTGAAACACGCTTTTGCGGTAAGCAAATTCGTGTTCATCGTGCGAGAGCGTTATTATCTTACCGGTTTCGGGATCAAGGCAAGTGCTTTCGGTCAAAACCGAGGAAATCTCTCCGCCGTATGCACCTGCGTTCATATATACCGCGCCGCCGACAGTACCGGGAATGCCATATGCAAATTCAAGCCCGGAAAGGGATTTTTTTGCTGCGGCAATGGAAAGGGCAATCAAGGAAAATCCGCTTCCACAGCGGATTTTTTCGCCTTTTACCTCTATTTCGCACATCTTGCCCATAAATATTAAAATGGCATCTACGCCGTCACTTTCAAACAGAATGTTGGAGGCGTTGCCGACGATTATATAGCGAAGTTCGTTTCCTTTTGCAAGTGAAATAAGAGCGAAAAGCTCTTTTTCGTCCCTTGGAAACGCGGCAAAGCTTGCTTTTCCGCCGATCTTGAACGTGCTGTGAGGAGCAAGCTCAAAATTTTCGTAAACTTCTATGCAAACGTCTGTTAAAGAGGTGAAAAGTTCGTTTTTTTTCATAGGTTCTTTGCTCCTTGAAATTGCTTTTGATGCAAAAGATAATACATAATAAGTATATCAAAAAAAATCCGTTTTGCATATAGTTTCGGTAAAAAAATAAAAAGATTTTTGACTTTTGAAAAAAGCTCGAAAAAAGACGAAAAATGCGCTTCAAAAGTGCGTTTTGACAATTATGACGGAAAGTATCTTTCAAAATTCACATATTTTACAAAAAAACAAAAAAAGGCGGAAAAGTGGCTTTGGGTGCTTGAAATTGGCTTTTTTATATAGTATAATGATTATAATTGATATAGTATAAATAAAATTGACAAGCAATTTTGACGCTTATGATCGGAGGTTTTTAATATGAACAATAAAAAATCGGATCTTGCTTCATATCTTTTCTGTCAAGGAACAAACAACTACGCTTATGAGTATATGGGAGTTCATATGAGCGAAAGCGCAGGCATTTATACCTACACTTTCCGCGTTTGGGCGCCTAAGGCTCATAAAATATTTGTTTGCGGAGATTTCAACGGTTGGGACGAATCTTTGCCTATGGAAAAAGACGAGGATTCCGGCATTTGGATGCTGGAGCTTCCAAGCAGAGTAAGACTTGAAGGCTCAAGATATAAATATAAGATCGTTGGCAATAACGGCACTCATATGAAAGCCGACCCGTTCGCTTTTTCAAATGAAACGCTTAAAAATACAGCGTCCGTTATATACGATATTGATTCATTTAAATGGCACGATGAGAAGTGGTTGAAAACTGCAAAAGAACGCTTTCGCTCCTCTGACAAGCATTTTTGCTCCTCCCCGGTTAATATTTACGAGATGCATCTTGGTTCTTGGAAAACACGCGGCGGAAAGACGAATGTTGAAGGAGACGCATATCTTAACTACCGCGAAATAGCGGATGAGCTCGCGCCGTACCTCAAGGATATGGGTTATACGCACGTCGAACTTATGCCCGTTGCCGAGTATCCTTTCGATGGCTCCTGGGGTTATCAGGTGAGCGGCTATTATTCTCCTACCGCAAGATACGGCTCCCCCTCTGATTTTGCGTATTTTGTGGATAAGCTTCACGAATACGGCATCGCAGTAATTCTCGACTGGGTTCCCGCGCACTTTCCGAAGGACGAGCACGGACTTTATGAGTTCGATGGTGACCTGCTTTACGAATACAAGGGCAAGGACCGTATGGAGCATAAGGGATGGGGTACACGTTGCTTTGACGTGGGATACCCTGCGGTTCAATCATTTCTTATTTCCAATGCGCTCTTCTGGATGCGTAAATACCACGCCGACGGTCTTCGCTGCGATGCGGTCGCCGCTATGCTTTACCTCGATTTCGACAAAGCTCCCGGAGAGTGGGTGCCGAACGAATTCGGTGATAACAAAAACCTTGAAGCTATAGCGTTTTTCCAAAAGCTCAATAAGGCAATATTTGCGGAATTTCCGTATGCGCTTATGGTTGCGGAGGAATCCGCTTCCTGGAATGCAATAACAAAGCCCGTTCATGAAGGGGGCCTCGGCTTCAATTTCAAATGGAATATGGGCTGGGCAAACGATCTTTTCGAGTACGTTGCCATAGATCCTTTCTTCCGAAAGGGAAGCCACGAAAAGCTTACCTTCCCGATGATGTATGCTTTTTCGGAAAATTACATACTCTCCGTTTCACATGACGAAGTCGTTCACGGAAAGAAATCTCTCTTGGACAAAATGTACGGAACAAACGAAGAAAAATTCAAGATGTTCCGCGCTTTTCTCGGCTATATGATGACCTTCCCCGGAAAGAAGCTGCTCTTTATGGGAACGGAATACGCTCCGTTCCGCGAATGGGATTATGAAAACGAGCTTGAATGGTTTATGCTGAAATATCCCCGTCACAGCGCGATAAAGCAGTACGTAAAGGAACTGAACCACCTGTATATTTCATCCCCCGAACTTTGGGAGATAGATGATTCCTGGGAAGGTTTTCAGTGGATCGAAGCGGACCAGCGCGAGCTGAACGTAATATCATATCGCAGAATAGATATGCAAGGAAACGAGTATATCGTTGTTATAAACTTCTCTCCCGAAAAGCGTGCCCATTATATGCTTCGTGTGCCGGAAGAAGGCTATTATGAAGAAATATTCACCTCCGACGAAGAACGATTCGGCGGTAACGGAACAAAAAACGGAACGCTCAAGGCAAAAGCACTTGATAATAACGACGAGCTTAAAGCAATGCTTGATATAGTTCTTCCTGCGTATGGCGCGCTCGTTTTCAAGAAGAAACCGAAGGTAATCGTTAAATGCGCAAAAGAGAATTTTTCTTTAAACATAAAGAAAGTTGCCGATAAAAAAGAAAGTAATTAAAAATTCAGATAAATACAGCATTATCCCGATAAAATCCAAAAAAGATCAAACTTAAAGAAAGCGGAGGACAAAGACTTATGTACAGAAAAAAAGAGTGTATAGCAATGCTTTTGGCGGGAGGACAGGGAAGCCGCCTTTACGTTCTTACGGAAAAGACAGCAAAACCTGCCGTACCCTTTGGAGGAAAATACAGGATCATAGACTTCCCAATGTCGAACTGTGTGAATTCCGGTATTGACACGGTCGGCGTACTTACACAGTATCAGCCCCTTGCTCTTAACGAGTATATCGGAAACGGCGAACCGTGGGATCTTGACCGTACAAACGGGGGTGTTCGCGTGCTCCCCCCCTACCAGGCGAAATCCTCTTCTGAGTGGTATCGCGGAACAGCAAATGCTATTTATCAGAACATCAATTTTATAGAGCGCTATTCTCCCGAATACACTCTCATTCTCTCCGGCGACCATATCTACAAAATGGATTACAGCCGTATGCTTCGCGAGCACAAGAAAAACGGTGCGGATTGCACGATAGCGGTTCTCAAGGTTCCGATGGAAGAGGCTTCCCGTTTCGGCATCCTCAATACAAATCCCGACGGCAGCATCTATGAGTTTGAAGAAAAGCCGAAAAACCCTAAGAGCAACAACGCCTCTATGGGTATATACATTTTCAATACGAAAACACTTATCGAATATCTCAAAGCCGATGAAGCGGACGAAAACTCCGACAACGACTTCGGCAAAAACATCATCCCCAATATGCTGGGCGACGGTAAGAAACTTTATTCCTACCTCTTCGAAGGCTATTGGAAGGACGTTGGTACAATCGAAAGCCTTTGGGAAGCAAATATGGATCTTCTCGGCAAGAATCCCGAATTCAACCTTTACGACAAACGCTGGCGCATATTCTACCGTCACAATGCAGAGCCGCCGCACAAATTCGGCGCAAACGGCAAGGCGTACAATACAATGCTTACGGAAGGCTGCGTAGTTGACGGCGAGGTTCGCAACTCCGTTCTTTCAAACGGCGTTTGCGTTGAAGAAGGCGCATACGTTAACGATTGCGTTATTATGGCAAACGTAACGATCAAAAAAGGTGCGAAAGTTGAATATGCCATCATCGACTACGATACGGTGATCGGTGAAAAGGCAACCGTCGGCGGAAACCGCGCGGACGGCAATAAAATAACTGTTCTTGGTGCGGGCTGTAAGGTTGCGGACGGTGATGTCGTTCCCGCAGGCGAAATGCTCGACGCACAGATATAAGGAGGATACGGATATGTCAGCAGTAGGTATTATTTTTTCCAATATTCACGACAGAAACATCTCTGAATTGACCAGAGTTCGCACTATGGCATCTATTCCTTTTGCGTGCAGATACAGACTTATCGACTTCCCCCTTTCCAATATGGTAAACTCCAATATCTCCACGATAAACGTTATCACGCATTACAACTATCAGTCTCTTATGGATCATATCGGAACGGGTAAAGACTGGGATATGGCGCGCAGTTCCGGCGGTATCAAAATATTGCCGCCCTACATTTCCGCTTTTGCAAACAACGAAAACGAACTTTATCACACACGCCTTGAAGCCCTCAAGAGCATCAATCACTTTATCGCAGGAATGACGGAAGATTACGTTGTTATGGCAGATTGTGACGTTATCTGTAACGTTAACCTCGGAGATATGATAGACGCCCACATCGAAAGCGGTGCGGATATGACATTTGCGGTACATAAAAAGACTCTTACAAAAGAAACCGCAAAGAAAAATACGCTCATCACGGCAGATGTCAATGGATATATCACAGATATAGAGGCTAAACCCAATAATTTTGAGGGCGAGGCGGACGTTCTTCTCAATATCATCGTTTGCAGCCGCAGATACCTCCAGCAGATGGTGCTCGATGCAATAGCTCACGACTATAAGAGTATGACCAAGGATATTCTTATGAAGACTCTTGAACGTCGCAGCTACAAGATATACAGACACGAAGGATATGCGGCAACGATCTCCTCTATGGAAGAATATTTTGCGCACAATATGGAACTTATCACAGACCCCGATAAATATGATTCCGTATTCAACGTAGAAGAACGCCCCATTCTTACAAAGGTTCGCAACTCTCCTCCCACATATTACGGGGAAGAGTCCGATGTTAAAAACTCTCTTGTTGCAGATGGCTGCGTTATTGAAGGTACTGTTGAAAACTGTATCATCTTCCGCGGTGTTCGCGTTGGCAAGGGTGCTGTGGTTAAAAACTCTATCCTCTTCCAGGATACTATCGTAAGCGATAACGCAAGCCTTAACTGCGTTGTTGCGGATAAGAATGTATTTATCCACGAAGGCGTAACGCTTTCCGGTGCGCCCTCGATCCCCTTCTATCTCGATAAGAGAAGAATGGTTTGATTTTTGAAAAAAGAGGTACAATAAAATGAAAAAGATACTTTTTGCCGGTGCCGAGGCTATGCCTTTTGCGGCAACAGGTGGCTTGGGAGACGTTCTCGGCGCGCTTCCCTCATCCCTTACTTACGTTCATCCCGATTGGGATGTAAGAGTGGTTATTCCGCTTTATGCTCAGGTTGGTAAAGAATGGCGCGACAAAATGACGTTTGAAAAGAGCATAACTGTTTCTCTTGCTTGGAGAGAGCAGTATTGCGGCATATATTCGCTCAATTACAAGGGCGTAAAATATTACTTCCTTGATAACGAGTATTACTTCAAGCGCGCGTCTCTTTACGGATTTTTTGACGACCCCGAACGCTTTGCGTTCTTCTCCCGTGCGCTTCTCGATATGATGGCTGCTGTGGATTTCTATCCGGACATACTCCACGCAAATGACTGGCAGACAGCTCTTTCCGTTGTGGTCCTCAAGCAGGAACGTGCGGATTGGGATGGATATAAAGACGTAAAAGCTGTTTACACTATCCATAATATCGACTATCAGGGTATATACGGTATGGGCATTCTCGGAGATGTTTTCGGACTTTCCGAGGAAAACGCATCCATTATGGAGTATAACGGAGATATAAACCTTACAAAGGGAGCTGTTGTATGTGCAGATTTTATTACAACGGTAAGCCCCAGATATGCGGAAGAGATCAAAACGGAGTATTTCTCCCACGGCTTGCACCATATCATCAACCAGTACAGCTATAAGATCGGCGGTATCATCAACGGTATCGATGAGGCTGTATATAACCCCAAAAACGATCTTGACATTCCTTTTACATATACCAACCGCGGTCTTGCAGGGAAGAAGAGAGACAAGGAAGAGCTCCAGAAAGAGTTTGGTCTTAATGTTGATCCCGATGTTCCCGTGATCGCAATGGTATCCCGCCTTGCGGAGCACAAGGGCTTTGACCTTGTTTGCGCTATTGCGGATGAGCTTATGAACGATAACGTTCAGTTTGTTCTTCTCGGCACGGGTGACCCCGGATTTGAAAAATTCTTTGAAGAATTCGGCAAGCGCCATCCCGGAAAAGCGGGAATCAGGCTTGCGTATAACCGTAAGCTTTCCAAGCTTATCTATGCAGGCGCGGATATGTTCCTTATGCCTTCTAAGTCGGAGGCATGCGGACTTGCTCAGATGATCGCTTCACGCTACGGCACAGTGCCGATAGTTCGCGAAACAGGCGGTCTTTACGATACTATCAAACCCTACTCATGGGACAGAAGCGGTAACGGCTTTACTTTTGCCGCATATAATGCATATGATATGCTTTATGTTATCAGAGAAGCAGAGGGCGTTTTCCAGGATAAAGAAAACTGGGATAGACTCGTTAAGAAAATTATGAAAATCGACTTCTCGTGGAAAACTTCCGCAAGCAAATATGCGGATCTCTACGAAACTATATAATCGGCAAAGCAATAATTCGGAGGAAAAAATGGTAGATTCAATCAAACAGCAGAAAATAAAGGAGGCGCTCGAAAATAAGCTTTCCCGCTATTTCGGTGTAGCGGCTGACGACGCTTCCAAAGATCAGGTTTATAAAGCAGTTATCCTTACTGTAAAGGATATGCTCACAAGCGGCAGGTCCACGTTCCGCAAAGCGATGAAAAACGATAAGGCAAAGCGCGTTTATTATCTTTGCATGGAGTTCCTTATAGGACCTTCCTTGCGCAACAACCTTCGCAACCTCGGTGTTGTTGAAGAATATTCCGAAGTTCTCGGAGAGATGGGTTACGACATCAACGAGCTTTACACAATGGAACGAGACCCCGGCCTTGGCAACGGCGGTCTTGGCAGACTTGCAGCTTGCTTTATGGACTCTCTCACAACGCTCGATTATCCTGCAACGGGCTTCTCCCTTTGCTATGAATACGGTCTTTTCAAGCAGAAGATCATAGACGGTGACCAGGTTGAGCTTCCCGATGTATGGATGCCCTCCGGCGACGGTTGGCTCGTTCCCAGAACGGATAAGACGTTTACCGTTCGTTTTGGCGGTAAGCTTTCCGAAAAGTGGGATGATGACCACCTCAATATCATTCACACGGACTATGAAGAAGTTCAGGCAGTTCCTTATGATATGATGATCTCCGGTTACGACAGCTTTGCTGTTAATAACTTGCGTTTGTGGCGCGCACACGATATTACAAACTTTAATATGAAGCTGTTTACACAGGGTCAGTATATGCAGGCTGTTAAACAGAACACAGATGCGGAAATGATAACAAAGGTGCTTTATCCTTCCGATGACCATATGGAAGGTAAGATCCTCCGCCTTAACCAGCAGTATTTCCTTGTTTCCGCTTCTCTCCAGAATATCATTGCGGATCACCTTGCTGTTTACGGCACACTTTCCAATTTTGCGGAAAAGAACTCCATCCATATCAACGATACACATCCCGCGCTCTGCATTCCCGAGCTTATGCGAATCTTTATGGACACATATTCTTATTCTTGGGAATCCGCTTGGGACATTGTTACAAAAACTGTTTCTTATACGAACCACACGGTTCTTCCCGAAGCGCTTGAATGTTGGAACGAAGACCTCTTTCGTCTCCGTCTTCCCAGAATCCACCAGATCGTTTGCGAGATCAACCGCAGATTCTGTGCAGACCTTTGGAACGCATACCCCGGCGACTGGGACAGAATCTCCCGTATGTCCATCCTCGGCAACGGTCAGGTAAGAATGGCGAACCTCTCTGTTGTAGGTTCTCACCATACAAACGGTGTTTCCGCGCTTCACAGCGAAATTTTAAAACAGACTGTTTTCCACGATTTCTATAAATACACACCCGAAAGATTTACAAACGTAACTAACGGTATTGCTCATCGCCGTTGGCTCTGCTACTCCAACCCCGAGCTTGCAGAACTTCTTGATGAGACTATCGGAACGGACTACCGTAAAAACCCGCAGTCTATTTCCGCGTTTGCTAAATATATTAACGACACATCTGTTACAGATCAGCTCCGCGCTATCAAGCACCACAACAAGGAAAGATTCGCGGCAAAATATAATGCTGTAACGGGCGGTTCTATCGATACACACGCTATTTTCGACGTACAGGTTAAGCGTATACACGAATACAAGCGTCAGCTTCTCAATGTTCTCAAGATAGTTTCTCTCTACGATGAACTTCTTCAGAATCCTGACCTTGATATCAAACCTCAGACATTTATCTTTGGCGGCAAGGCTGCTCCCGGCTACTACTTCGCAAAGGATATTATAAAACTTATCTGGTCTCTTGGCAAAGAGATCGATAAGAACCCCAAGATCCGCGAAAAGATCCGCGTTATCTACCTTGAGGATTACAATGTAAGCACGGCAGAGATCCTTATGCCCTCCACGGATATTTCCGAGCAGATCTCTCTTGCAGGTAAAGAAGCTTCCGGTACAGGTTGCATGAAGTTTATGATAAACGGCGCTCTTACACTCGGCACGCTTGACGGCGCTAACGTAGAAATGGCGGAAGCTGTTGGCAGAGATAACATCTATATCTTCGGTCTTACATCCGAAGAGGTTGACGATCTCTGGAAGCGCGGCTATAACTCTATGATATACTATAAGACAAATTCCAGACTCAAATCCACTATCGACCGCATTGCACGCGGCTTCAATGGCGAAGATTTCTCCGGCATTGTAAACTACTTCCTTGCAAGCGGTAAGATTGCAGACCCTTATATGTGTCTTGCAGACTTTGAGTCCTACGTTAAAACAGCGCAGAAAGCGGTTGACGATTATGCAGACAGAGATACTTGGACAAAACGTTCTCTTCTCAACATTGCGGCTGCGGGCAAATTTGCTTCCGACAGAAGCATTAACGAATACGCAGAGAATATCTGGAACTTAAAATCTATAAAGGAATAACTTTTTTATGTCTAGCTTTATAAAAGGCAATAAAATTTGGCACAGAATAGAGAAAAAAATACTCATTTCAAATGGAAAAGAAACGGAGCCGGGACTTTGCGGCGCTTTTACGCTCGACAGCACGGTGCGCTTCATTCTCGATATGAAGATTTCTGCAAAGAGCGCCAAAATGATATTCATTTCCGACGCAAACGGTAAAAGACAGGATTTTGAAATGATCTCGGACTGTGACGGAAACTTTTTTGCAGAGATCCCTATGCAGAGCATCTGCGAAAAAAGCGGATTGTTCTTTTATGAGTACTTGCTTAATACCGCGCACGGCGATTTTTACGTCGTGCGCGACAACGCTGACTTCACGGAAAAGATCATAGATAAAGAGCCGAACGGCGAAGAACGTTTTCAGCTCCTTATTTATGAAAAAAGGGAACAATATCCCGAATTTTTCCGCGGCGGCATTGTGTATCAGATATTTGTAGATAGATTTTTCCGCGGCGGAAACGAGGAGCTCAAGCCGGATGCCGAATTCAACCCTGATTGGTACGGCGGTGTTCCCGTTTATTTCCGCCCGGGAGATAAAGAATTTAAAAACAACGTATTTTTCGGCGGGGACCTTCCCGGTGTGGAAAAGAAGCTTTCTTATTTAGCTTCGCTCGGTGTTACGACAATATATCTTAACCCGATATTCCTCTCCTCCTCGACGCATAAATACGACACGGCCGATTATATGCAGATCGACCCTATGTTTGGCGGTGAAGAAGGCTTTCGCTCCTTAATGAAAGCGACGAAAAAATACGGTATATCCGTTATTCTTGACGGCGTTTTCAACCATACGGGCGATGACAGCGTATATTTCAACAAATACGGAAAATACGATACGGTAGGCGCATATCAATCCAAGGATTCCCCCTATGCGGAATGGTACAATTTTACGGAATTTCCCGAGGAATATGAATCATGGTGGGGCTTTAAAAATCTTCCGCGCGTTATGAGTGATAATCCCTCCTATAAAAAATTCCTATTCGGAAAGGACGGTGTTATACGCAAATATATTCGCGAGGGTATCTCCGGCTGGCGTATTGACGTTGCCGACGAGCTTTCAGATGAATTTTTGGAAGAGCTTGCCGCCTCCGCAAGGGAAGAGAGAGCAGATGCGCTTATCCTCGGCGAGGTTTGGGAGGATGCTTCCAATAAAGTTTCATACGGCAAGCGCCGTTCCTATTTTTCGGGCAAAGAGCTTGATTCTGTTATGAACTATCCTATGCGCGAAGCGATAATTGCTTACGTTCGCCATGGAGATATGTGGAAATTCTTGAGGACGGCAAATTCACTTTACTATAACTACCCCAGGGAAATGACGCATCAGCTTCTCAATCTGCTCGGTTCGCACGATACCGTGCGAGCCATAACTATGCTCGCAGGCTCAAGCAGCGAAGGGCTTTCTTCGGATATGCTTGCGGAAAAGCGCATGACCGCAGATGAATATAAGCTTGGCGTAAAGAGGATGAAGCTTGCATACTTTATACTTGCTACGATTCCCGGTGTGCCATGTATCTATTACGGCGATGAAATCGGTATGGAGGGCGAAAAAGATCCCTTTAACCGCAGACCCTACCCTTGGGGCAAGGAAAACCACGATCTTCTTCGTTATTTCCGCAAGGTCGGAAGAATGAGAAGAAGGGAAGAAGCATTTGCAGATGCAGACTTTGAGATAATGTACATTGACCGTTCCATTCTCGTTTTCGAGCGCAGAAAGGACGATGAAACATTCGTCATAGTAGTAAACCGTTCAAAGGATACGTACTCTTTCTCTGCAAAGGGGGAGGCGCTGGAAATTTTCAATCAGCGTGAGGAAAGCCGTTTTGACGTTAAGAGTATGAGCGCATATTGCTTTAAAATAAATAAGGATACGAAGTACGGCATTATGCCGAAGCTCAAAATATCCGATGAAAAATAAAATTTTAAAAGGTTTTTCGGCGTTTGTTTGCCTGCTTGTTGTGGCGGCATTGCTTTTGTGCTCGTGTACGGATGCAGATATAGTTATATCCCATGAAAGCGGTGCGAAAGCGCAGAGCACGCAAGTTATGCAAGAGACGGAAAAATTTTCGCTTACGGTCAACATCTCTACGGGGACGTTCCATTTAAGCGAAAATTGCCGTTACGCCGAAAAAACCAAAGAAGAAAACAAAAAGATAATTTTGTATTCCGACGTGCAGACAGCGATAGAGGATGGTTATACACCCTGTTCCGTCTGCGCGGGGGAATATAAGAACTGAACGGAGGAAAAAATGGTTAATTTTGAAACCGTATTTGCAAGAAAAAAATTGCAGATTTCTGTCTATGCGGAAAACGTTGTCCGCATCAGAGTGAGCGAAAATTTCGAGCCCACTCTCTTTGAACAATACAAGATCTACAGAGCTCCCGATGAAACGGGTGAGAGCATTATAGACGGCGTTAAGACGGGCAAGCTCAAGGTTACTTACGAAGGCGGAAAGATAATATTTTCGTCCGATAAATTCAGCAGAGTTATCGACCTTGACAACTCTGACGTTGCAGAGATCAAGGATTATATGAATGACAAGCTCAACGCTTTCCATGATGAACACGTTGTTATCATCGGTTCGGAAGACGAAGAACAGCTTGAAACAAAAACAAAAGAATTTCAGACAGATCCTAAATATATAACCGTTAAAACCGACAATGACCTGTTCTACGGTCTTGGCGAAAGTAATACAGACAGACTTATCCTCAACGGAAAAACATACCGCGAACGTGTCGTATATCAGAAATACGAATTTCCCATTCCGTTCCTTATGACCCCTAGCGGCTACGGTATTCTTGCAAACACATCCTTCTGGCACGGAATCGATGTCTGCGCCAGAAAAAATGACGAGATCGTTTGGTATCTTCCCCAGGGAGATATCGACTTTATGATCTTTGCGGGAGATACGATGCGCGATATTCTCGAACGCTACACATACGTTGTTGGCCGCCCCGCGCTTCTTCCCAAATGGGCATACGGTCTTACGTTTATCGAGCTTTGCCAGGCTACACAGTTTGACGTTATGGCGGATGCGGAACGCTTTCGTACACACGGTATTCCTTGCAGCGCGATAAGCCTTGAGCCCGGCTGGACTGTAAGACGTTACGATTTCTCCACGGAAAAGGTTTGGAACAGGGACAGATATTATATCAACGACTGGGCTCGAGGAGATAAACCCAACCCCAGCTTCTTCTCTGCGGCTCTCAAACGCACGGGATTCCGCCTCCACCTTTGGATGTGCTGTCAGTTTGATTTTACCGCGCATGAAGAAAGACAGCTCGGTAAAGAGTGCGCACCCGAAATTCCCGCATTCTTCGACCACCTCCGTCAGTTCTGCAATGACGGCGCGGATTCCTTCAAGGTTGACCCTTGCCGTATGGTAGATACCTCCGACGAAACAAAGATATACGCAAACGGCAGAAGCGAAGCGGAAATGCACAGCTTGCTCCAGACGCTTCTTGTTAAAGAAATGTACAACGGTGCAAAGAAGCACCGCGGCAACGTTCGTCCTATGCACCACTATTGCGGCGGTTATACCGGCACGAGCGCATACACGGCTACCAACACGGGTGACACGGGCGGCGGTCTTAATACGCTTGCTTGGATCCTTAACTGCGGTATGTCCGGTGTTTCCAACCTCACTTGCGATATGAATATCTTCAATACACAGGGTATTCACTATGCGTTCTTCACGGGTTGGTGCCAGCTTAACTCTTGGGCCGGCTTTGAGCATCCTTGGTGGGCAGGCGAAAAGCACTATAATATCTTTAAATTCTACGATATTATGCGCTATGCGCTTATGCCTTATATCTACTCCGCCTCTATTGAAGCCAATGCAACAGGTACCCCTATTTGCCGTGCGCTTCCTCTTGTATTTGACGATGAAGCGGCAAGCAATCTTGTTTATGAGTATATGTTCGGCGATAACTTTCTTGTTGGTGCGTTTACGGACAAGATCTATTTGCCTCAGGGCTACGTTTGGTATGATGCTTGGACGGGCGAAGAATACGAGGGCGGACAGGAAATTTCCATTTCCGTTCCCGAAAATCGCGGCGGTCCTCTCTTTATCCGCGGCGGCGCTATCATCCCCACAGAAAAACCGAAGCAGTATGAAGATGACGTTAATACAAAGAACCTTATTCTCAACCTCTATCCTTACGGAAAGAGCGAATACACGCTTTATGAAGATGACGGCGTAACATTCGATTATGAGCTTGGCGAACGCGCATCTACACGCTTCGAAATGATGGCTACGCGCGAAGGCTGTACACTTACCATCGGCAACCGCGAAGGCTACTTCAACGGTATGGCAGAGGGCAGAACTTATTCCGCAAACGTTCGTTTGCACGCAGCTCCTGCAAGCGTTAAGGTTGATGGCAAGAGCGTATTCTTTGAATATGCAGACGGCTTTGCTAAGTTCGAGATCGGCAAAGGCAAGCTCATTGAAATTGAATATTGATATTGGTATATAAAAACACTCGTTGCGTAAGCAACGAGTGTTTTTATATACCAATGGGAAAGACATTTCATTATTCCACACGTGAATCGGCTCATAATTCAAAAAAACTTTGCTGACCTGTTAATCATAGCTTTACTTATGTTTTTACTTTGTCTTCAATCTCCTTTGCGTATCCCAACGCCTGATCTGCCTCTACATCATAGCCGTTTTTACGGTGAATATCGGCGATCTCCAGATATATCCTGTATGCTTCTTTGAATTTTTCAAGCTTTCGATAGCACATAGCGATGGAATACTTTTCGTCGCAAAAATACGTTCCGAGCTTGCCTGCTTTTTCATAGCAGGCAATTGCTTCTTCGTATTTTTCCATATTTTGATAGACGTTTCCCGTACTCGTATATACCTCCCAATTATCGGGAAATTTTTTCATCGCCTCTTTGCATACGGAAAGTGCCTTTTCATATTGCTTTGCACTCTCGTATGCATCTATAAGTAAGAGCCATTCTCGCACGTCAAGGTTGCCGCCCGCCTCATCCATCTCGCGCTGACGTTCCTTTATTATCTCCTCGCCCTTGCCGAACGCAAACAGCATACCCTGTTTCATATCCGCCGATCTTCTGTACGGGAGCGAATTTTTATCTGTTTTATCGGATAAAACTTCATCAAACCATTTGAGCGCCTCCTTTTTGCAAATATACATCATATCAGAGTGGAGCCATCCATAATCCCATTTGTCATACGCAGACAATTCGCCCACTTTCATCAATTTTTGATATTCAAGACGGCATCTTAAAAAATCCTCGGGATCTCTGCTTATTTCATAGAGTGCGGACAATCTTTGCGCGTAATTTTCGTAAGCAACGGAGTGCTTCTTAAAAAGGTCATCTACAATAATACCGTAAAGCTTTGCAATTTCGGGGAGCATCAATACGTCGGGAAGTGTTGTTCCGCACTCCCAGCGCGATACCGTTTGAGCTGTTACACAGAGCTTTTCGGCAACTTCCTCTTGGGTATATTTCTTCGCTACTCTGAACTTTTTCATATTTTCGGAAAACACAGTTGAGTTCATATAAAAATCTCCTTTTTTGTTTTTCGTAAGCTTACGATTATATTATAGCGGTAATAAAGAAAAATAACAATATCTCATTTTATGATTGGACTCTCATTTTTTGCACAGAAAACAGGTAGATAACCACCGCCAACAGTAACCGTTTGGTCACTCTCGGCGGATTTGTTATATACTAATTCATAAATATATGATATAATTTTATAAAACCACCTATCCGAATTGATTTTGATGCACTATAAGGGTGTAATCATGATTGCAACGCCAACGGAAGGAGGAGAAAAAACTTGGACGAGAATAAGATCATCCCATATATTGAACCGATATTTCGTTTCTGCTGTAAGAGGTTATCAGATCGTTACGATGCAGAAGATCTTGCGAGTGAGATCATTTGTCATATTCTTGATGGAATGAACAAATATCAAATCGAATCGCTTGACGCTTGGGTTTGGCGAATCGCTCATAACCGATATGCTCGCTTCATTGACGCTCGGAATAAAAATCAAATCGTATTGTCATGCGAGGATGAGTTGTTCGATATTGCCGATTATTCCGATGTCTATGAGGACAACACACAGGAGCAATATGAAACGGTATTTCGGTATCTGCACACGTTATCTTCCGAGTACAAGAATATTTTTGTGGACTACTATATCGGTGAATTGTCGGTTAGAAGCCTTGCTAAAAAGTATTCACTCCCCGAAACCACAATCAAATGGCGGCTGAACGCAGGCCGCCAAAAAATCAGAGACAGGATAGGAGAAGACAAAATGGATAAAGTATACAGGCGAATCAATTGGAATACGGAAATGTGCAATGGAAATATGGACGCAAACAAGTATCTTTTCTCTCAGATTGCACGCGCAATCTGCCTTGCGGCGTATGAGAAGCCTTTAACTGTTGAGGAAATCAGCATATGCACGGGTATTCCCACAATGTATATTGAAGACGAACTTCCGCGTCTTGAATATGGGGATGCTGTTCGCAAAGTGGGGAACAAATACGCAACAAATTTTATTGTCTTCAGCTTGAAAAACAGAAAGCAAACCGAGGATGTTTCCGCGTCGGTTGTCAAAGCGCTTGCGGATAAATTTGAGGTGATATTGAAAGAGGCGGAAGATAAAATCAGCGAGATTGATTTTTACGGCAACGATTTTGGTATAGACAGACTTGGCTATATCGTCGTTCCATATCTGCTCAGACAAAAAGTCCGTGATGTGAAAAACAATCGTTTGAAACTGAAAAACGGACCGTATCCTCCGAGAAAGGATGGCGGCTACGGTTGGTTTATTGTGGAAGAAACCGTCGATGAATCGGAAAACTGCGCTGAGTACAATTCCGGATGTAATGTTGCCGTAGACGATAGTGGCAGTGCATACAAAGTCTCGTCGCATATCTATTACTATTGGATCAGTAAATATTTTGATTATAGTGTATATCATAACAAAGGAATACGTTGGATGTGTGCAAACGGCATACCGCAGAACAGTGTAAACGGTGTTGTGGCTAAAGCAGCTCTTTCCGAAGAAGATGCCGCAGATTTGATCAAATCCAATCTGCTTATCAAGTCAGAGATCTGTTTTCACTTGAACTTCCCGCATTTCACCGCAGAGCAATTTAGCAAATTTGTTTCACTGTTTGAGATGACTGATGAAAAGATCAATGATCTCCTTGCGGAGTGGATCGTAACTGTGCGCAATAATTTTGAAAACTTCGTTCCGAAACATCTGCACGATCAGATCAATCAGTGGGTTAGCTGTTATCTGCACCAGATCATTGGATATGTTACAGATGAGTTGATTCGCCGTGGTATCCTGCGTAAACCCGACAATGAAAAGCCTTTGACCAATGGAGTCTTCAGCGTTGAAGGAAAATACATTAATCCTTAAATAAGTTCACCGACGAGAGAATTTTTTCTCTCGTCGGTATCGTTTAATATGGATAATCAAAGTAAAAAAGCGTTCAAACGATTCAGTTCCCTGCACCTACTCTTGGGGAACGGTACGCTTTTTTTGAACAAGCAATTGCGCACGTTCCACGCGCAATTTCCTATGTTATAAAAAACAAATCCGAACAGTTCCGTTGCAACGAAACAGTTCGGATTTGCTTGTTTTGGTGGAGGCGAGGGGAATCGAACCCCTGTCCGAAAATCTATTCATATAGCTTTCTTCGAGCGCAGTTTATCTTTTAAAATTTCCTTGCAGAGCCGCCGATAAACAGGCTACTTTGCTTGGTAGCTTTTTTATGCGTGACAGCTTCAAAAGCAAAAGGGCTGTTCACGTTCACCGCTGAATGATGCCCGAGCCGAAGTCGCGGTACTCATCGGGCGGACATCGCTGCACTTAGGCAGCGAGAGCTAATTTGTTATTGTTAGCGTTTAATTTTAAGTTTGAGGTTGTTTAACGAGTTACCACATCTCGGCTCGCTTACCATACTGCAAAATCCCCGTCGAAACCTTTACGCCCCCATAATTCCGCTGTATGCGGAAAAGAGAGAGGAAAATTTGCTTATTTATATCTTTCGCGTTCGTACCTGTCGATATCGCGCTTTTCGGCTTTAAGAGCTTCCGTTTCGCGTTTATCCCAAAGCTTTTTACCTTTGCAAACGCCCACTTCAACTTTCAAATTTTTGCCGGAAAAGTACATAGAGAGAGGAACAAGTGTATAACCCTCCTTACCGATCTTCATAAAAAGCTTCAATATTTCTTTTTTGTGCATAAGAAGCTTTCTATCGCGCAGAGGATCTAGGTTGAATATATTGCCTTTTTCATAAGGGCTTATGTGAATACCTGTCACAAAAAGCTCGCCCTCTTCGATATAGCAATAAGAATCTTTCATATTGACAGTGCCGGCGCGGATGGATTTAACTTCCGTTCCCGAAAGAACGATGCCTGCCTCATAAGTTTCCTCTACAAAATAATCGTGGCGCGCTTTGCGATTTTGCGCCGCGTATTTTTTATCTTTTTCAGCCACGAATATCACCTCTCTTAATTCGGTAATAATTATTATACCATAAAGAGTGTTTTTAGTCAAGAAAAATATAATTTAGCTTGATAAAATAGAAAGCAAAGGCAGATCCAAGACGCGCCTTTGCTTTTTATTTGTTCACGAAAATTACCAGCAGTGCTGGTGGTTACAAAAAGCTTTAGCTTTGCACAGTTCCCGCCGCAGCGGAGGCTCCCTTGTGCAAAGGGAGCTGTCAGCGAAGCTGACTGAGGGATTGTGCTCGTGTAAAAGAACGATAAAACAATCCTTCCGTCACGGCAAGCCGTGCCACCTCCCTTTACACAAGGGAGGCTTAAAGATAGTTGCCACATCTGTGGCGGTAG
>JAGATA010000031.1 GCA_017621475.1 Clostridia bacterium | reverse complement strand
TACAAGTTTGATAGGTCACAGGTGTAAGCGCAGTAATGCGTTCAGCTAAGTGATACTAATAGACCGAGCGCTTGAACTTCTAATAGTTCATATTTCTACTTTGAGTTTCATCTCTTTATTCGGTTTTCAGTGATTTTTCACATAGCAAAGACGGAACATTACGTTCCGTCTTTTTTCTTTAGAAAAGTGTTTTTATGAAAAAGAAAACTCATTGGCGGAAAAAATGGTGAAGGTTAAACAATATAATTTGGAATATATCGTAATATATGATATGTTCAATTTTTATAATATAGGAAATTACGCGCTTTATTTTAAACGTTTGGCACAAAAGCAAATTTATTGTGCTCCCATTAAAATTTTGCCAAAAAACACGCCACCTCCCCCGAGTAAAGTTGTTTGTGGGGCTTTCTTTCAAGAAAGCGCAGAAAAAGGTGGATTTTTTTCTTTTTATTTGGTATAGTATATATTAGAATCTAAACGACGACGAGGTTTTTATGAAAAAAGAAAAAGAATTTGAATATGAAGAATATGAGGAAGAAGAATGTGATGAAAAAACGTTCAAAAGAGCGATAAAACGCAAAAGCTTTAACAAGCTTCTTTTGCCCGTGTGCTTGCTTTCATATGTTTTTGTTGGCACATTTTCGTTTCTTCCCAAAATAGTTAGTTCTCTGTTGTGCGGTGCCGCACTTGCGTTGCCTGTTATAATTTCCTTTATCCGCGAGAAAAAGAATATGAAGCCGCTTTCGAAGGTATTTGCTTTACTTTGCGCCGCATACCTGCTTTTTCACCTTTTGGTGACCGACCCTGCGGCAGCGGTAACGCTTAACATTATTGCTATCGGAGCTTTGCTTGTCTACACGCTGCTTTCTTTTTTCTGCAGAGAATATGATGCGACGAATTTATTTTTGGTCATTCTTCCTGCGTTCACGCTGAGAAATCTTTATGATGCGGAAAATTACTTCTATTTTCTTGTGCCTGCCATTGTTTGCGGTATTGTCGCTGCTATAGCTTCGTTTGTTATAGTCAAGAAAAAAGAAGGGCGCTCTAAATCGGTGTATGCAAAGACGTTTTCTGCGCTTTTTATGGTTGCGGTGTTTGCATTTTTTGCACTTGGCAGACTTAATTACAGCCTTGATTCCTCCGAGCCCCGTATTTTTGAATGTGTTATAGAGGAAAAAGAGCATGCGCATTACAGAAAAAGCCCCGATACTTACCGTTTTAAGCTTGATACAGGCGTTGAGATAGACGTTACTTCACGTATCTACAGCATATATGATGAAGGCGATAGGATAACCGTTTACATATATAGCGGCGCACTCGGTTCGCCTTACTATACTTTATATAAAAAATAAAAGTCAAATTTAAATAAAAAAGGAGATAACTATGGCACATCCTTTGGAGAATGCAAAATGGATAACCTGCGGGGATGAGGTCTCCTCCCCAATCATAAAGCGCACTTTCGGCGCGGCAGCAGTAAAGCGTGCAACGCTTTTCGTAACGGGTCTTGGCTATTTTGAAGCGAGAGTGAACGGTGAGCTTCTTCACGAAGAAAAGTTTTTGCCCGTGGTAAGCGACTATGAGCCGCGCGATCTTTCAAAATTTTATTACCCCTTGCACGACGTTGTGACGAACAGAGTGTATTTTTACGAATTTGACGTGACGGATAAGATAAATGACGGCGAAAACGAGCTTTCCGTGCAGCTCGGCGGCGGTTTTTACCGACAGAATGAGCGAACGGGCGAGCGCACCTGCTATAAAGGCGAAATGAAAGCTATTTACAGCCTTTGCATTGAAACAGAGGATGGTACTGTTATCCTTAACTCCGACGGAAGCGAAACGTGGGAATCAAGCGAAATTATCTATAACAACCTCTACATAGGCGAGGTACACGACCCCGACGCGCCGAAAACAAGCGGCAAGGTGCAGGTTACGGACACTCAAACACAGCTTTCCCCCGCGATCGGCACGCCCGACAGAGTTATACGCACGATAAAGCCCGTGTTGCTCGGTACGGTGAACGGCAAAAAGATATACGATGCGGGCGAAAACATAAGCGGTATCGTTCGCGTTACTACGTCCGCGTCCGCGGGAGAGATAATAAAGCTGCGTTTTGCGGAGGAGCTTGCCGAAGACGGCTCTCTCGATTTTACAAGTACAGGCACGCATTGCAGGATAAAATCCGGTGGTGTGCAGATAATGCGCGACGTGTTCGTTGCAGACGGCAAAACGCGCACTTTTGAACCTAAATTTACTTGGCACGCGTTCCGCTATTTTGAGGTTGAGGGCGAAATAGAGAGCGCAGAAGTGCTTGTTATTCACAGCGACGTAGATGTGACGAGCGAGTTTTCCTCGTCCTCCGAGGGGCTTAATTTTCTTTATGATGCGTTTATCCGCACACAGCTTAACAATATGCACGGCTCCATCCCCTCCGACTGTCCGCACAGAGAGCGCCTTGGCTACACGGGCGACGGTCAGGTCTGTGCCCCCACGGTTATGATGACGATGGATACTCGCGAATTTTACCGCAAATGGATACGCGATATTCTGGATTCACAGTGTAAGGTGACAGGGCACGTCGGTCACACAGCGCCCCTTATGGGCGGCGGCGGCGGCCCCGGCGGCTGGGGAAGTGCGATAGTTTTTGTTCCCCATGCGTTTTTCCGAGAATTTGGCGAGCTTGATGTGCTTGCCGAGTGTTACGAGCCGATGAGAAGATATATGGATTACCTCAGCACACGATGCGAAAACGATATTATCGTGCGCGAGGAGGAAAAAGGCTGGTGTCTTGGCGACTGGTGTATGCTCGAAAAGCCGGAAATTCCGGAAAGCTATGTGAACACCTGCTATTTTGTGAAGATGCTTGCCACTCTTTGCGAAATAGCGCACATTCTCGGCAAAGATTCCGACATAGCCGTATACGAAACAAAGATAGGCGAGCTTAAAAATGCTCTTGAGCGAGAATTTTTCGATGAAGAAAAGGGCGAATACTGCCGCGGAGTGCAGGGTGCTTCCGCTTACGCCGTGTGGGCAGGGCTTGCGGGCGCGCAGACAGCCGCGCTTGTTGCCGAAAAATACGAAAGCCTAGGTCATTTTGACACGGGCTTTCTCGGAACGGACATACTCATTGAGGTGCTTTTCGACTACGGATATGCGGATACGGCACTCAAGCTTCTCGAATCCGAGGATATGGGCTCTTACCTCTATATGAAACGCCACGGAGCCACCACCATCTGGGAGCAGTGGGACGGTGTGTATTCCCACGACCATCCTATGTTCGGCGCGGGTGTGCGCCATTTGTACACTCGCTTGCTCGGCATTGGCAGAGAGGGCGCAAATGTTACCATCTGCCCACAGATACCGAAAAAGCTTTCTTTTGTAAAGGGGGCGCTTGAAACGCCTTACGGAAAAATAAGCGTGGAAGCAAAGAGAGAAGGCGAAGAAATTCTCTTTAACGTGGAAATTCCCGAGGGCGCGAACGCTTGCTTCTCCTTTGGCGGAGAAATGAGAGAGCTTTCAAATGGTAAAAACGAAATTTTTGTAAGAGGTACAAAATGAAGATAGATTTTAATTCTATGGAAAAGAAAATTTTGCCGCAGTTCAAGGGCGGTGTGGGCGATTTTGCCGTAAAAATGTTTGACGACGGCGAAAGCAAGATAATGCGCGGAACTCTCGTTCCCGGCGCGTCCATCGGCTTTCACGCGCACACGGAAAATGCGGAGATAATCTACATCCTTTCGGGAAAAGGAAAATGCCTTTTTGAAGATACGGAAGAAGCTCTCTTGCCGGGAAATTGCCACTATTGCCCCAAGGGTACGAGCCATTCGCTTATCAACAACGGTGTGGAAAACCTGGAGTTTTTCGCCGTGGTGAGATAAAAAACAGCGAAAATTCTTCCTTTTAAGCCTTCCCCCTTGGGGAAGGTGGCGGCGTACGCCGCCGAAAGAGGTTATAAACAGATATCAGCGTTATCTCAAATAGTACATAAAAACATTCCAAGGAGGAAAAAATATATGAAATTTTCAGAACTTGAATACAAACGCCCGGATATTGCGGCGACAAATGAAAAACTTTCCGCTCTTACGGAAAAAATGATCTCCGCACTCGATGCCAAAACACAGATAGAGCTTATTCTTGAAAAAGAAAAGCTTATGTCCGATTTTGGCACAAACGCAACAATCGCGTCCATCCGCCACAGTATCGACACAAGAGATGCTTTTTACGAAGCGGAAAACGATTTTTTTGATGAAAACGGCCCCGTCCTCGAAGAAAAAGCACAGGAATTTATGAATGCCGTTCTTGAATCCAAATTCAGAAAAGAACTTGAAGAAAAATTCGGTACGCTCCTTTTTGTAAATATGGAAATTGAGAAAAAGACCTTCTCTCCCGAAATAATTCCTCTTTTGCAGAAAGAAAACGCCCTCACAACGGAATATCAGAAGCTTTACGCCACAACAACAGCGGAGATCGACGGAAAAGTCCTTCCCATAACGAAGCTTTCACCCTACAAGCAGAACCCGGACAGAGCCGTTCGTAAGAGCGCTTACGAGGCAGAGGGCAAGGCGTTCGAGGGAAGAAGAGCGGATTTTGAAAGAATTTATTCGGAGCTTGTAGGCGTTCGCACAGAGATCGCGCATAAACTTGGATACGATAACTTCGTTTCTCTTGCTTATGACAGACTCGGCAGAAACTGCTATGATAAGGATAAGGTTGCCGCATTCCGCGATCAGATTGCCAAGGATATGGTGCCGATCGTTGCAGGCGTAAAAGAGCGCCAGCAAAAGAGAATAGGTGTAGATAAGCTTAAAATCTATGACGATCTCTTTATGTTCACGGATGGAAACCCCAAGCCTCACGGCACAAGCGAGGATATCCTTGCCGCAGGAAAGCAGATGTACCACGAGCTTTCCGCAGAAACGAAAGAATTTATCGATTTTATGTATGACGGCGAATTTTTTGATGTTCTTGCAAAGGACGGCAAAGCGCCCGGCGGCTACTGCACGGAGATCTCCGGCTATAAAGCGCCGTTCGTTTTCTCCAACTTCAACGGCACAAGCGGCGACGTTGACGTGCTTACTCACGAAATGGGTCATGCTTTTGCGGCTTACCGCGCACTTCGCCAGGATACGCTCCATGAGCTCAAAAACCCATCTATGGAAACTTGTGAATGCCACTCTATGTCTATGGAGTTTTTGACAGCGCCCTATCACGAGCTTTTCTTCAAGGAAGACACTAAAAAATATGAGCTTTCCCACGCGGAGGATTCACTCATATTCATTCCTTACGGCTGTATGGTTGATGAATTCCAGCACGTTATGTATGAAAAGCCGGAGCTTTCCCCCGAGGAAAGAAACGAAGTTTGGCTCGGACTTGAGAAAAAATACCGCCCGTATATAGATCTTGAGAATATTCCGTTCTATTCCCGCGGTGCAGGCTGGCAAAGACAGCTCCATATCTTTATGTATCCGTTCTATTATATAGATTACTGTATGGCGCAGACGGTTTCTTTCGAGTTTTATATGCTTTCGCTCAAAAATCGCGAAGAAGCCTGGGCAAAATACCTTGATTTTGTGGATATGGCTGGCACTGCTACGTTTGAGGACATCGTTAAGAGCGCAGGTCTTGTGCTTCCATATGAGGAAGGCGCGATTGCAAGCATTGCAGGCGAGCTTGACGATTACGTTAAAAACGTACTTGCAAAAAAATTTGAAAAATAAGAAATAATTGAAAAAGGAAAGGGCGACCTTTCCTTTTTTCGTGAAACTCGCGATTTTTGAGAGAATTTTAATAAAAACGGGAGGCGAAACGCCTCCCCTAAGATGAAAAATTGAATTTTTGGCAAAAAATCTTTTTTTAACACCCTCTTGAATAATAAAACTCCGTATGCTATACTGTATTTACACGAATCATCAAGGAGATTATACAATGAAGAAAATAATATCTCTTGTGCTTGCGCTTGCTCTTATGTTCTCGCTTGCCGCTTGCACAAAAACGATAATGGGACCCGAAAAAACAAACGGAGTCGAACAAACGACGACCTCGGGCGCGACCACGGAACAGCCTCAAACTTCGCCCGAAAATAAAAGCGCATACGACGTTGTTTTGAACGCGATAAATAAAACGACGGATCTTTCCTCCTTCAGCGCAACGACGAATTCCCACTTTTCCATTCAATACCTCAGTGTAAATGAAAGCACAACCGTAAAAACAAAAATAAATGCGCAAGGTGTTAATACGTCCTCCTTACGTTTTTCCGCGTTTTCCGAATATACGGAAGGCTCCGAAAAGATAGATACGAACGTTTATTTTGAAAATAATAATTACTATGTGGATTCATACGGCATAAAAGTCAAGCTCCCCGCAAGCCGCGGCGGCGATGCCTATGACTATTTCGCCGAAATAGATAAATATTTTCTCCCTCTTTCCGAATCTTGCTATGATTCCGTTCCCGTGACGGATCTTAACGGCGGAAAATCCGTCATTGTCAACGCAAGCGCAGAGGATTGCGAAAAAGATTTTGATGATATTATAAAAGAAACCGTAAGCTCCTTTGAGGAAAGCGGGCTTGGCGAGATCAAGTTTACCGGCGCTTCCGTTCGCGCAACCACAAACGCTAAGGGCTATATAGACGTTTACACCGTATCTCTCCATTTTGATTGGGCTGTGCAGATAGGCGTAATGCACGCAAAAAGCAATATCGATATGGTATGGAGCATCGATTTCGAAAAATACGGCGACGTTTCCGTTACAGCACCCGAGGGTTATGCTTCCTATAAAGAGATTGCCGCAGATGAAATGGCATACGTTCTTCTTTCCGAGAGAGTTGATTTTATGAAAAGCCTTGATGATATTTACGCCGATTGCCTTATGTCTGCGGAAATGCAGATCGGTGCAAATAAGGCGGGCTTCACAATATCGGATATTGTCCGCGCAAAGAACCTTGCATCGTCCCCCTCTGTTTCACATAATATGCAGATAACGCTGGGAGATTCCAAGGAAGCTTACGATATATATTACGAAAACGGATATTATTACTACCGCGATAACAACGAAAGCTTTAAATTCAGCGAAAGCGTGGCGAAGAGCGATTATAAATCTACCTCTCCTGCGTTCGATATTGTAAAAGCGCTTTCTGCGAATGCGATGAAAAACGCTTCTGTTTCGGTTTTGGGTGGTGAGATAAATATTACTGCGATGCCCGATGCAACGATTTTTGCAAAAGAATTTTCCGTTCTTGTGAACGAGCTCAATTACAGCATAATGGGCGCTCCCGTGAACGAATATAAGATATACGCGCCTTGCGTTAACGTTGTGATAGATGCAAACGGATTTATAAAGAGCTATGCGCTCATCTACGCGGTGGAAATACCGATTGGAAACGATCAGACTATTTATACGAGCATTGAGGCAAGCGTGGAATTCAAAAACCTCGGCGAAGATGTTGAAATAACTTTCCCGGATGGTTATTGGAGTTTCCAAGAGATAACAACTGATATTTTATATTAAAGAAGAAAATCCGATACGGTTCCTACCGTATCGGATTTTTTTGTGTAACGAAAACTTTTATTTCGCACGGCTTTCGCACCAGATGCAACGGTAAACGCTTTCTTCTTCGTTTACACAGCGGAATATCTGGGGAAGTTCCTGCTCTGTGGATGTGATGCAGTTGGGATTTACGCAAACTTTATTGTGAACAAGGCGGTATTTTTCTTCGCGTTCGCCTGCGTTTTTTTGTTTTTCGTCAAGCAGGAAGAGGATGAGAGCCATACGCATATATTTGCCGTAGAGCGTTTGCTCGAAGTAGCGCGCGCGGTGGTCGTTATCAACCGCAACGGAAATTTCGTTTACGCGGGGAAGCGGATGCATAATGCAAAGATCGTCTTTCGCGCACGCGAGCTTATCTACGGAGAGTATGTAGCTGTCTTTAAGGCGTTCATAATCTTCAACGTAGGAGAAACGCTCCTTCTGAATGCGCGTCATATAGAGAACGTCGAGCTGGGGGAGTGCTTCTTCAAGGCTTTCCGTTTCAATATATTCCATACCGGATCTGCCGATTGTCTCGTGTTTAACGTAGCTGGGGATGCGAAGCTCCTTGGGGGAGATGAGCACGACCTTGATGCCCGTATAACGGGAGAGAGCGGCAAGAAGAGAGTGAACCGTCCTGCCGAATTTAAGGTCACCGCAGAAACCAACCGTAAGGTCTGTAAGTCTGCCTTTTTCGTTTTTGATCGTGCAGAGGTCTGCAAGGGTCTGCGTGGGGTGGTTGTGACCGCCATCGCCCGCGTTGATGATCGGAACGTAAGCATTTTTAGCGGCTACAAGTGGCGCACCCTCTTTAGGGTGGCGGATCGCCATAATGTCTGCATATCCGCTTACGACTTTTGCCGTGTCTGCCATACTTTCGCCCTTTGAGGCAGAGGAGGAGTTTGCCTCCGAAAAACCGAGGACGTTGCCGCCGAGCTCGTACATAGCGGCTTCAAAGCTAAGTCTTGTTCTTGTGGAAGGCTCGAAAAAGAGTGTTGCAAGCTTTTTGCCGCGGCATTTATCCGCATATTTTGCGGGATTTTTCTTAATGTCGGATGCAGTTGCTATAAGTGAATCTATCTCTTCAAGAGAAAGATCAAGAATATCTATAAGGCTTCTCATTTTTGTATCTCCGTTCTGTTGTATTCCAAAACAGGCGGAGTTTTCGTCCGCCTGTTTTTTTGTGTAATTATTTTGCGCCGTTGATAGCGAGGTAGTTTTTGATGCGAGTAACGTTTTCAGCGTTCTTTTCGTCTTCTTCGAGGTATTCGATGATGTCGTAAACGTCAACAACGGAGTAAACGGGGAAACCGAATTCGTCTGCGATCTCTGCCATAGCGGATTTTACGCCGCCCTTGCCAACTTCCTTGCGGTCAACCATAACGAATGTAGCGGCAACCTTTGTGCCTTCGAGTGCGGAAAGGTTTTCCATGCTTTCGCGGATAGCTGTGCCTGCTGTGATAACGTCTTCAACGATAACGATCTCTTCGCCTGCCTTCGGAACGTAGCCTACGAAAATACCGCCTTCGCCGTGGTCCTTAGCTTCTTTTCTGTTGAAGAAGAAGGGAACGTCAAGACCGCTTTTTGCAAGAGCGATGGAGGAAGAAACGGCGATGGAAATGCCTTTATATGCAGGTCCGTAGAGGACTGTTTTTTTATTGCCTACTTTTTCAAGGTAGCTCTTTGCGTAGAATTCGCCGAGCTTTGCGATCTGTTCTCCTGTTTTAATTTCGCCTGCGTTTACGAAATAAGGGATCTTTCTGCCACTTTTTGCAGTAAAATCGCCGAATTTGAGAACGCCTGCGCTTTCAAGAAACTGTATAAACTCTCTTTTGTAAGATTCCATTGGTATATCTCCTTTGTGTGTTTTAGTCAACTTTTTCTTTTTGAAAGAAAAAGTTGCAAAAAGAAGCAAAAAGCCCTTCGCTTTATCCGCTTGTGCGGACTCGAATATGAGTTATCGTTCTCAGACAATCGCGTGCAAGCACGCTCAACTCGAACGTCGGGAAGAGGGTTCAGATTTTTTATTAAAACGCGTGATATTTTATATCAAAAATTTCGATTTTACTATCGCGCGCTTCAATTAAGCTCAGAACTCGAGTGACCTCCGCGGGATTCCGTGCGTTTTTTGCGAACTTTAGTGAGTGAAAAACGTGCGGTAGCGGACAAGGAGCCGCTCTGCCTTTCGACAGCGATAAACCGGCACGGTTTTTTATCTTTTTGCAACTTTTTCTTTAAACAAGAAAAAGTTGAATAAGATAACTTGTTCGCAAGAGGAAGACAGGTGACTTCGAGCAAAGTTCTTTTTGGTTACTTTTTCTCCAAAAGGGTGAAGCTTGAATTTCCAACAAAAAATCAAATTAACTTTTGAGGAAAGTTCTTTGGGTTACCTTTCTTTCAAGAAAGGTAACTTAGTCAATAAATTCGGCAACGCATCTTTCGTATGCGGCAACGGGATCTTCCGCTGCTGTGATGGGTCTGCCGACAACGATGTAGTCGGAGCCGATCTTCTTAGCTTCTGCGGGTGTCATAACGCGCTTCTGGTCGCCGATGTCGCCGTCTGCAAAGCGAACGCCGGGTGTAACCGTTACAAAGCCTGCGCCGCAAGTTTCGTGAACCTTGCCTGCTTCAAGGGGAGAGCAAACAACGCCGTCAAGACCTGCAACCTTTGCGTTGTGAGCGTAATGCATAACAACGTCTGCGATGGGCTTGTCAATGAGAAGGTCTTTCTTCATTGTTTCTTCGTCTGTGGATGTGAGCTGTGTTACGGCGATGAGCATGGGACGTGTGCCGTCTTCGCGTGTAAGACCTTCGATAGCTGCTTCCATCATGCGGCCTGTGCCGGCAGCGTGAAGGTTAGTCATATCAACGTCAAGGCGGGAGAGAACCGCCATAGATTTTTTAACTGTGTTGGGGATGTCGTGAAGCTTGAGGTCGAGGAATATTTTGTGACCTCTCTTTTTGATCTCACGAACTATGGAAGGACCTTCTGCATAATAAAGTTCCATGCCGATTTTTACAAAGGGTTTTCTGCCTGTGAATTTATCAAGGAATGCGAAAACTTTTTCCGCGCTGTCAAAGTCACAAGCAATAATTACGTCTTTTCCCATTAGTGTGCGCCTCCTATAATATCTGTAAGATTTGTTATACCGTATTTGTCCATTGTTGCGGGCAAATCGTTGATGATGTCGCGGCAGATGCATGGGGAAACAAGGTTTGCAGCACCTACCTGAACCGCTGTTGCGCCCGCGAGCATAAGCTCTATAACGTCTTCCGCGCTCTGTACGCCGCCCATACCGATGATCGGAATTTTAACTGCGTCGTAAACCTGGTAAACCATTCTTACCGCAACGGGGAAGATGGCAGGACCGGAAAGACCGCCTGTTTTGTTTTTAATGATGGGAGTTCTGCGGCGAAGATCGATTCGCATACCCATAAGTGTGTTGATAAGAGAAATGCCGTCTGCGCCTGCGGCTTCGCATGCGCGTGCGATCTCTGTGATGTCTGTTACATTGGGGGAAAGTTTCATATAAACGGGCTTTTTGGTTACCGCTTTAACGGCTTTTGTAACCTCATAAGCCGAATTTGCGTCCGTACCGAAGCTGATACCGCCGCCGTGAACATTGGGGCAGCTGATGTTTACTTCGAGAAGACCGACGCTGTCAACCGCGTCGAGCTTTTCTGCTGTTTCGGCGTATTCCTTAACGGAAAAACCGCTGATATTTGCCATAACTTTTTTGTGGAACACCTTTTCCATCTTGGGAAGCTCTTCCGCAATAACTTTGTCAACGCCGGGGTTCTGAAGACCAACCGCGTTGAGCATACCGGAGGGTGTTTCCGCAATTCTGGGTGTGGGGTTGCCGAAGCGGGGCTCTGCCGTTGTACCCTTGAAGGAAAACGTGCCGAGAATGTTTATATCATAGAACTCTGCCATTTCATAGCCGAAGCCGAAAGTGCCGCTGGCGGGGATAATGGGGTTGTCGAGTTCAACACCTGAAAGTGTAACTTTTGTGTTTACCATATGATCTCCTCCTTAACAAGAACGGGGCCGTCTTTGCAGATGCGCTTGTTGCCGTATTTTGTTTTGCAGGTGCAGCCAACGCACGCGCCGAAGCCGCAGCCCATACGTTCTTCAAAGCTGAACTCGCCGGAGGTTGCCGTTGCACCATAAACTGCTTTGAGCATGGGTTCGGGACCGCAGGTGTAGAAGTAGGAGTATGTAGATACTTCTTTCATAGCGTCCGTTACAAAGCCTTTTGTGCCAACGCTTCCGTCTGCCGTAGCAACGAGCACGCGCGCACCGAGGGCTTCAAATTCATCTTTATAGAAAACTTCTTCCGCTGTGTTGAAGCCGAGGATAACGGTTACACTCTTTCCTTCTTCGCGAAGCTTTCTTGCGCACATATAGAGGGGAGGAACGCCAACGCCGCCGCCGATGAGAAGCGGGGTATCTCCGCTTTTGGAAAGTTCGTAGCCGTTGCCAAGATATGCGAGGATGTTGAGCTTTTCGCCTGCTGTCATAGCCGCCATTTTTTCTGTGCCCTTGCCCAAAGCCTTATAAACGAGGGTGAGCTTATCGCCTTGTTGATCGCAAACGGATATGGGGCGGCGAAGGAAGAATCCGTCAATTTTTATATTGACGAATTTTCCCGGAGCACAGCCTTCCGCTGTGCCCGAGAGAACCATTTTATAAGTGTTTTTTGCGATCTTTTCGTTAGATATTATCGTAAAAATGCTTTCTGTTGTCATTTCCTGTCCTTTCAGTTGATCGTGGAGATGCAGATCGTCTGCTCTTCGAGTACGTCGAGGAGAACTTTGAGTGTGTCGAGAGAAGTGAAGATGGAAACGTTGTTTTCAGTTGCGCACTGACGGATCTGGAAGCCGTCGGACGTTGTGCCGGAAGCGTCAAGGTTTCTTGTGTTGATAACGTAAGTTACGTAGCCCTGACGGATGGAATCGAGAATTTCTTCACTGCCTTCGCTGATCTTCTTCTTAACTCTTGTGCGGATGCCGTGTTCCTTGAGGAATGCGGCTGTACCTGCCGTAGCTTCGATATTGAAGCCCATGTTGTAGAAGCGGCGGATGAGGGGAAGAGCTTCTTCCTTGTCTGCATCTGCGATGGTTGCAAATACAGTACCGTAGTTCATAACCTGCATACCGGAAGCCTGGAGAGCTTTGTAAAGTGCGCGGTTAAGGCTGTCGTCATAACCGATAGCTTCGCCTGTGGACTTCATTTCGGGGGAGAGGTATGCGTCAAGACCGCGGAGCTTGGAGAAGGAGAACGCGGGAACTTTTACGTAGTGGCGTTTCTTTTCTTCGGGGTAGATAGTTGTTATGCCCTGTTCGGGAAGTGTCTTGCCGAGTATTGCAAGAGTACCGATGTCCGCAAGGGAATAACCCGTGGATTTGGAAAGGAAGGGAACTGTTCTGGAGGAACGGGGGTTAACTTCGATGATATATACCTTTTCGGATTTATCAACGATGAATTGGATATTGTAAAGACCTACGATACCGATGCCGATACCAAGGCGTTTTGTGTAATCGAGGATAGTTTCTTTAACTTTATCGGAAAGTGTGAAGGAGGGGTAAACGGAGATGGAGTCACCGGAGTGAACGCCCGTACGCTCTACAAGCTCCATAATACCGGGAACGAATACGTTTTCGCCGTCGCAAACTGCGTCAACCTCAACTTCTCTGCCGGAGATGTATTTGTCAACAAGAACGGGCTTGTCTTCGTCTATCTCAACGGCTGTTCTTAAGTAATTGCGAAGCATTTCTTCGTTTGCAACGATCTGCATAGCGCGTCCGCCGAGAACGAAGGAGGGACGAACGAGAACGGGGTATCCGATCTCTGCCGCAGCAGCAACGCCGTCTTCGATCTTTGTAACGGCTCTGCCCTTGGGCTGAGGAATGTTGAGGGATTCGAGGAGCTTTTCAAAGGAATCGCGGTTTTCTGCTCTGTCAAGAGCTTCTGCGTCCGTACCGATGATCTTAACGCCGCGTTCCGTAAGGGGAGCAGCAAGGTTGATGGCTGTCTGACCGCCGAGGGAGGCGATAACGCCGTCCGGTTTTTCCATATCGATGATGTTCATAACATCTTCTACGGTGAGAGGCTCGAAATAGAGCTTGTCGGAGCAGGTATAGTCTGTGGAAACCGTTTCGGGGTTGTTGTTTATGATGATAGCTTCGTAGCCGGAAGCTTTGATAGTTTTGATAGCGTGAACGGAGGAATAGTCGAACTCTACGCCCTGACCGATACGGATAGGACCGGAGCCGAGAACGATGACCTTCTTCTTATCGGATACGACGGATTCGTTTTCGTTTTCGTAAGTGGAGTAGAAGTAGGAAACGTAGCTTGCAAATTCCGCACCGCAGGTGTCGATCATCTTGTAAACGGGAATAATGCCGTTTGCTTTGCGGAGATTATAAATATCGATTTCGGGGCAGTTCCAAAGTTTTGCGATATATTTATCGGAAAAGCCCATCTTTTTAGCGTCTTTAAGAACTTCGATATTACCTTTTCCGGCCTTAACAGCGTTTTCCATAATAACGATGTTATTGAGCTTTTCAATGAAGAGCATATCGATCTTTGTTGCGCTTGCGATAAGGCTGATGTCAACGCCGCGTCGGAGAAGCTCGGAAATAGCGTAGATGCGGTCGTCCGTGCCGATGGCAATGTAGTCCATAAGCGCATCCGTCGTGTACTCGTCGAATTTTGCCATGTACATATGGCAAACGCCGATCTCAAGGGAACGAACTGCTTTGAGCATACATTCTTCAAGAGTTCTGCCAAGGCTCATAACCTCACCCGTTGCTTTCATCTGTGTGGAAAGCTTGTTGTTTGCCGCCGCGAATTTATCGAACGGGAAGCGGGGGAATTTTGCAACAACGTAGTCGAGCGTGGGTTCGCAAGCCGCGGGAGCGCTTGCAAGCTGGATCTCATCAAGTGTCATACCTACTGCGATCTTTGCCGTAACTCTTGCGATGGGATAGCCGCTGGCTTTGGATGCGAGCGCGGAGGAACGGGAAACGCGGGGGTTAACTTCGATAAGGTAGTATTCAAAGGAGTGGGGATCGAGAGCAAACTGTACGTTACAGCCGCCTTCTACCTTGAGCGCGCGGATGATCTTGAGCGCACTTTCTTTAAGCATATTGCATTCTTTGCTTGTAAGAGTCTGCGTGGGGCAGACAACGATGGAGTCGCCCGTGTGGATGCCGACGGGATCCACGTTTTCCATATTACAGATAGCGATGGCTGTGTCGTTAGCGTCGCGCATAACCTCGTATTCTATCTCTTTATAGCCTTTTATACTCTTTTCAACGAGGACTTCGGAAACGGGGGAGAGTTTAAGACCGTTTTTAAGAAGCTCTGTGCATTCTTCGGGGTTGTCCGCAAAGCCGCCGCCCGTACCGCCGAGCGTGAACGCGGGGCGAAGCACTACGGGGTAGCCAATCTCTTCTGCGGCTGCAAGACCTTCTTCGATCGTATGCGCGATAAGAGAGGGGAGGACGGGCTCGCCAAGATCTTCGCAAAGCTTTTTGAAGCCTTCGCGGTCTTCCGCACGTTCAATGGATTCGCTGCTCGTGCCGAGAAGCTCTACTCCGCATTCGCGAAGGATGCCCTTCTTTTCAAGCTGCATAGCAAGGTTAAGACCCGTCTGACCGCCGATACCGGGAACGATAGCGTCGGGGCGCTCATAGCGAAGGATCTTCGCAACGTATTCAAGCGTCAAGGGTTCCATATATATTTTGTCCGCGATCGTTGTATCTGTCATGATCGTCGCGGGGTTGGAGTTTGCAAGGACTACTTCATAGCCTTCTTCTTTGAGAGCAAGGCACGCCTGTGTGCCTGCATAGTCGAATTCAGCAGCCTGACCGATGATGATAGGACCTGAACCGATAACAAGTATTTTCTTTAAGTCTGTTCTCTTCGGCATAATTATTTGCCCTCCTTCATAAGAGCGATAAACTGTTCATAGAGATTCTTTCTTCCATCGGGGCCGGACATTGTTGTGGGCTCAAACTGAACGGAGAATACTTTGTCTTTTGCACAAGCAAGACCTGCAACCGTTTTATCGAGGATATCGATGTGAGTTACTTCAAGGTCCGTGCCGTCCACACTGTCTGCATCTACAATGTAGTTGTAATGCTGTGTAACTGTTTCCATCTTGCCTGTTGCAAGTGTCTTGACGGGGTGGTTGCAGCCGTGGTGGCCGAACTTCATCTTGGAAGTTTTTGCGCCGTAAGCAAGAGCGATTATCTGGTGTCCAAGACCGATACCGAACATAGGATATTTGCCGGCAAGCGCTTTTACAAGAGCGATAACGTCTTTTACATCTTCGGGGTTGCCGGGACCTTGGGAAATAAGCACGCCGTCGGGCTTCATCATCTCAACGTCGGAGGCTGTGCTTGTTGCGGGAAGAACCGTTACGTTGCAGCCCATTTCGTTGAGCGTGCGTACTGTGCTGAGTTTAAGACCGCAGTCGATAGCGACAACGGAGAATTTTGCGTTTGCCGTGCGCGCATACCATCTTTTAGCACAAGAAACCTGTGCAACAAGGTTTTTTGCATCGCGATCGTTTTTGATAGCTTCAACTGATTCTGCTGTGGGAACGTCTGCATCCACTATGATAGCTTTACAAGTGCCCCCGTCGCGGATCTTGCGTGTAAGCTCTCTTGTGTCCATACCGTAGATACCGGGAACGCCGTTTTCTTCAAGGTATTCGGAAAGAGTTTTCGTATATCTGAAGTTGGAGGGGAAATCGTTGTATTCTCTTACGATAAGAGCGCCGATAGAAGCTGTTTTTGCTTCGAAATCTTCGTCCGTGATACCGTAGTTACCGATAAGCGGATATGTCATAACGACAGCCGCGCCCGCATAAACGGGGTTGGATACGATCTCCTGGTATCCTACCATAGATGTGTCGAAGACTATTTCGCAAACGCGCGATGTACTCTGCGCGCCGAAACCGTATCCGTAAAATTCGGAACCGTCTTCAAGCACGATTTTTTTGTTCATTTTTCCTGCCATACTGTTTTACCTCCAAAAATTGTCATTTTAGCGCGGCCGAAGACTTTTTTGCCTTCAAAGGGGGTCGCTTTTCCCATAGATAAAAATTCCGAAGAATCTATTATGTACTCTTTGTCAAGGTCGAACACGCAAAGGTCTGCGCGTGCGCCGACTTCTATTTTGCCGCCGCCAAGGGAAAATCTCTTTGCGGGGTTTTCGCTCATTTTCTCTATGATAAGAGAAAGCGGTGCGATACCTGTTTTAACAAGCTCCGTATAGAGAACAGGGAACGCTGTTTCAAGACCTACAACGCCCATCGGGCTCTTTTCAAGCCCGCGGCTCTTTTCTTCCGCTGTGTGGGGAGCGTGGTCTGTTGCTATCATATCGATCGTGCCGTCCAAAAGTCCTGCAAGGAGCGCTTTTCTGTCTTCCTCTGCACGAAGCGGGGGGTTCATTTTAAATCTGCCGTGTTCCCTCAGGTCCGCATCTGTCATAGTAAGGTAATGGGGGCCCGTTTCGCACGTTACGTCAAGCCCTTCTTTTTTAGCGTTCCTTATAAGATCCACAGTTTCTTTTGCGGAAATGTGGCAAACGTGGTAGGAAACTCCGGTCTTGCGCACAAGCTCAAGGTCGCGCTCAACCTGTTTCCATTCGCTTTCGGAGCAGATACCGCGGTGTCCGTGCGCTTTTGCATATTCGCCGTCGTGAATGTAGCCGCCGAAGAGAAGAGAGTTATCTTCGCAATGCGCGGCGATAAGCTTGCCAAGGCTCTTTGCTTTTTCCATTGCGGAAAGCATCATATCGTCGTTCTGCACGCCGCGTCCGTCATCGGAGAAAGCGGCAACGGAGCTTGCCATTGCGTCCATTTCAGAAAGAGTTTCGCCTTTTTCCCCTATAGTTATTGTACCATAAGGAACTACGTTTATGCAAGCGTCACGCTTGATGGCGTCGAGCTGAATTTGCAAATGTTCCATCGTGTCGGGGCAGGGGTCGAGGTTGGGCATGGAGCATACCGTTGTGTAGCCGCCGTGTGCCGCCGCGAGCGTTCCTGTTTTGACCGTCTCTTTCGATAAAAAACCCGGTTCTCGAAGATGCACGTGAACATCCGAAAAACCGGGAAAGACGGCAAGACCGCGAACATCAATGATCTCCGCGTTTTTGTCGTCAATATTATTAGCTATTTCTTTAATGCAGCAATCTTCGATAAGAATATCAAGGGCGCAAAGTTCGCCGTTCATAAAAACGTTTCCGTTTTTAAGGATAGTTTTCATCGAATCCTCCTTTTCCGGGCAATAAAAATGCCCTGCCACCGTGCGGCAAGACATAAAAATAGCCTTTATATTTATATATAAATATCCTATATACGTATATATGCTACCAATCTTACCGGTCTCACGGTACCGTTTTAAAGATTTTTTTCTCGTATAATATTCTATCACAGATGTGCTTTTTTGTCAATAGTTTTGTGGTAAGGAGAGAAAACGCACGCGTTTTCTCGAATTATTATATTTCCGCTTTTCTTTGTTTAAAAGAAAAGCGGAGCAAAAGAAGTAAAAAAGCCTCGCGTCGGCTTTAGCGGCGTGTGCGGACTTCGACTATCGTTATCGTTCTCGGACACTCGCGCTGCACACAAACGACACTAAAATTTCTCAAAACTATTAGTTCAATAGTCGTTGTGTTTGCGCTCAACTCGAACGTCGATTTGAATAAAAAATTTTGCAGGCGATAAACCTGCAAGGTTTTTGCTTCTTTTTGTCACTTTTTCTTTCAAAAAGAAAAAGTGAGGATAATATTTTTGTTAAAACGTCGCGCGTTTTAACTCCTCGAATAAGTATAAAAAATTCCCCTTAATTTTTGTCCGTTTTGTAAAAAATGACTTAAATAGGCGCAAAAATGGCGCATAAGTATAGACAAAACCGCTTTTGGGGTATATAATAAATATGTTCATTTTGCATTTTTACATAGAAAACATTATTTCTGTTAAGGAATGACAAATAAATAACAAGAAAAATAAAATGGGAGGCTACTACCGGAATGATAAAAGTAGAACACCTTGTAAAAAAATACGGAGACAGATATGCTGTAAACGATATCAGCTTTGAAGTTCGCAAAGGTGAGATCGTCGGTTTCCTTGGACCTAACGGTGCGGGTAAATCCACAACACTCAACATACTCACAGGCTATCTCTCTTCTACATCGGGCAAAGCTATGGTCGATGGACTCGATATTCTTGAACATCCTATGGATGTTAAGAAAAAAATAGGCTTTTTGCCAGAACAGCCGCCGCTTTACCTCGATATGACGGTTCGCGAATATCTCAACTTCATCTATGACCTTCGCAAATGCAAGCTCAACCGCCGCGAACATATCAACGAAATTATCCGCGTTGTAAAGCTTGAAGGCACGGAAAACCGTATGATCAAAAACCTTTCCAAAGGCTACCGCCAGCGTACAGGTATCGCGGGCGCTATCGTGGGCAACCCGGAAGTTATCATATTTGACGAACCTACGAACGGTCTTGACCCCAAGCAGATAATCGATATCCGCAACCTTATAAAAGAGCTTGGTAAAGACCACACGGTAATACTCAGCACTCATATCCTCTCCGAGGTAAAATCCATCTGCGATAGAATTCTCATCATAAATGATGGTAAGATCGTTGCAGACCAGCTTACGGGAAATATAGAGGGGGAGCTTCGCGGCAACCGCCGCATCTCCGTGCGCGTTGACGGCCCCTGTGAACGCGTTCTTGCGGAACTTAAAAAACTTACGGGTGTTGTATATGCAAGCATTGGTGCCGAATACGGCGACGGAACGGCTTCCTTCCTTATCGAAAGCCAGAATGACGTTGATATAAGAAAGCCTATGTTCTATATGCTTGCCAAGAACAACTGGCCCATACTTTCGCTGGAATTTCCCGGCGCAAATCTCGAAGACGTGTTCATCTCCGTTGTTGACGAAAGCGAACACGAACAGAAAAAAGGGGGAAATAAATAAAAATGATCGCTATCTACAAGCGCGAAATGCGCTCCTACTTTACATCGCCTATCGGCTATATCTTCGTTGCTATTTTTATGGCTGTAAGCGCATGGTTTTTTATGTCCAATACACTCCAGCAGGGTGAAGCCAGCAGCCCCGGCTCCTACTTCCAGCTTATACTTGTTCTTTTCGTTGCAATCATTCCTCTTCTTACGATGAAGTTGATGAGCGAAGAAAGAAAACTCAGAACAGAACAGCTCATACTTACAGGTCCCGTTACACTTCCCGGTATCGTTATTGCAAAATACTTGGCGGCATATACTGTGTTCGGCGGTTCTTTCGCTGTTTCCTCCGTTATTTATTACATTCCGCTTTCTCTTTACGGCAATCCCAACGCAGTTATCTATTTCTGCTGCGCATTTGCGGTTCTCCTTGCGGGCGGCGCATTTATTGCCATAGGCGTTTTCGCATCTGCACTTACCGAAAACCAGTTTATCGCCGCGTTCAGCACAATGGCAATGCTTGTTCCCTTTATTTTCGCAAGTACGCTTAACAGCTACATCAATAACGGGTTTATTCGCACGGTCATCTCCTCGCTCTCCGTAACATCCCGTTACGTTTCCTTTGCTTCCGGCGTGTTCGATTGGCCCGCGCTCGTATATTACGTATCCCTTTCCGGCTTGTTCCTTTTCCTCACGGTAAGAGTGCTTGAAAGACGCCGTTGGGCATAATTATGATCGGAGGATAATTAAAAATGACAAAGAAAACAATAAATAAAAGAAACCTTAAATACGGCGGTGTTGCTGCCGCGTTTACAGCGGTTGTCGTTGCGGCGGTAATTCTTTTGAACCTTGTTATCGCTTCCTTGGGTAACACGTTCTCCTGGTATGCCGACCTTACGGGTAAATCAGTTTACTCTATGTCCGAAGAGTTTGAAAAGAACCTTGAAGGTCTTCTTGATGTAAACTACGATGCAGACGAGACAAACGACCTTTACTTCAACATCGTTCTCCTTATGGATGAGGATGCTTTCAAAGATTACAGCACAACAACATATTACGTTTACCGTTCCATCAAGCAGGTCGTTGCTATGAACGACCACATCGAACTTCAGGCGATAAACTCCACGCAGAACCCCGAGCTCGTTAAAGATCGTTACCAGAAAACTTCTTCCGATAACTATTCTATTACGGACGTTATTATAGAAGTTGCAGATAAGGATCACAACTCCAAGAGCGACCTTGGTTATAAAAAACTTGCTATTAACACTTTCTATATGGTTGACTCCGATACAAACGAAGTTTTCGCATACAATGCGGAAGCAAAGCTCCTTTCCGCTTTTGCTCAGCTTTCCGGTAAGGTGAGCGAAGAAACAGCCCCCATCGTTTACTACCTCAAAGGTCATGGGGAGGCTACTATAGAGCAGGGCGCGGATTGGGTAGCCCTCTTTGAGGATGCGGGTTTCTCCGTTAAGGAGATCAACCTCATTTACGAGGATTTCCCTGAAGATATTACAAAAGGTTCCATTCTTTTTATAAACCTTCCCAAGACGGACCTTTTCGTTGACAATTCCGAAGGCGGCGTAAACGAAGTTAAGAAGATCCGCAGATTTGCGGCAACACAGTACGGCAACGTTATCATAACTCTTGATGCAACAACATCCAATCTTCCCGCGTTCAACAACCTTATGAGCGAATGGGGCATTGGCATTGGCGGTATCATCACCGATAAAGATCATGACGTTGCAGGCTCCGGCGCTACAAAGATCCTTGCGGATTACAGCGGTACAAAGGATAGCATCTCCAAACAGCTTATCCAGGGTACGATGGGCTCCGGCAGCAACCAGGCTCCCTCCATCTTCACAAACCCACGTGCAATCTACGTTTACGATGATTCCAAGATAATCGTTCCCACAAACGGCAGAGCTACCTGCGAAGTTCTCCTCGCTCCCTATAACACCGCTAAGGTCGAAGGCGAAGTTCCCAAGAATGCGGAAACAGCACTTGCTTCCATCACTCTTATCGAAGGCGATGTTAACCAGGGCGATGAAACAACACATTACATTATGTGCATCGGTTCTTCCGACTTTGTAAATTCCGATTACGATAATTCCAACTATAACAAAATGCTTATGTACTACTCCCTCGGACTTATGTGGAGCGGCACGGTGACTTTTGATGATATCAAGTACAAAGCTTTTGACGATAACACTCTTTCCGTTACAAGCGCGCAGACAAATGCTTGGACGATAGCTTGCGTTGCGGTTATCCCGCTTGCGTTCATTACCGCCGGCACTGTCGTTTGGATAAGGAGACGCCATTCATGAGAAAAAATATCAAAACAGCAGAAACCCCGGAAAATGCTGCGGGCAGTGTTGCCGTTAAAACCGGCAAGACCACCCTGCAGAAGCAGTATATCTTCATTATTATAGGACTTGCGATAGCGCTTCTTTTCGCAGTATTCTATTTTTTCATCTATCCGATGATACAGGACCGTACAGCGGAAGTTACCTATACTTATGAAGGTGAATATTACGATGGTTCCACTCTCTATGTCGTTGGCCCGTACAAAAGAGCCGAGATGACTAAAATAGAGGTTAAAAACAAAAACGGCTCTTACGTGCTCAACGGTAAGGGAAGCGCCATCGGCAGAACCTTCACCCTTGAAGGCGGCGAGGGCGTTGTACTTGATGAATACGCTCTTGCAGGCATTGTAGTTTCCGCAGGTCAGCCCGTTGCTATTGCGGCGGACAGCAAAAATTACCGCGCGGATGAATATGCAACGAAAGAAGACCTTGCAAAATACGGGTTGGACGAAGCATCCGATCCCTCTTGGTTCAGAGTAACGCTTGAAAGCGGAGAAGCTTACCGCGTGTTCATCGGCGATGCTCTTCCTACAGGTACAAGCCATTACGCTTATGTTGAAGGCGAAAATAGAATGAACACCGTTACAGACGAAAACGGTACAACTTCTTCCTATTATATAGTTTACGTTCTTGATACAACGACATCCGCAACACTCCTTTATGATAAAACCGGTCTTGTTTCCCCTATCATCGGTGAGTATGTGGGCAATGGCGTTGCATATCTTTCCAACTTTGAAATACACAGAGTTATAGATGGTGAACGCAAGCTTATCATCAAGATCGGTGCAAACGAAAACACAGAAACAGCAACATCCTCTGCTTACGAAATAGAATATCCCAGAGGTTACCTCATAAACGATACGAATTTTGAAAGCGTAGTTCTTACAGCACTCTCTTATATGGAAGCAACGGCGGTCGTTGCTTTGGGTGATGAAGTTCACGATCCTGCGATCTATGAGAAATACGGTCTTGACCTCAATCTCGAAAGACTTGAAGCGGGTACGGATAAAAACTATATCAAGTTTACCTATGCTTGCCAAAATAACAAAGGTGAGCCTTATGAAAATACGCTTTATATAAGCGAGAAGAAGCTTCTTCCCACGGGTGCGGAATGTTATTATGTATATTCCCCCTCCCAGTATGAGATCTTTATGGTAGATTCCGCAGCATTCGATTTCGTTTCTTGGCCTGTAACAGGCTACACGAGCGACAGACTCTTCTTTGAAGCGATCGGATCTCTCGACTATTTCTCTGTTCTTTCCGCAGATAAAAAGACGGACGTTCGCTTTACTCTTACGGGTAACGCATATACTTACCACGTTGACGTGTCTAACGCCGCAGGCACTACTGCTATAAAAGACGGCGCAGGCAAGGACCTTGTTTACGACGTTGAGTTTGAAAAAACGAAATATGATACGAATTTCTCCGGACCTTTTGAAGAGTTCCGTAATCTTTACTACGTTCTTATCACAAGAATGATTGATACAAGCGAAGATATAAGAGAAATTCCCGCAGAACAAAAGCCCGTTCTTCGCGTTGAAGCGCAGACGATCGTGCGCGACAGAAGCAGCCAGTTTTATAAATACGACGGGGACACAAGGGTCATTGAAAACGGCGGCTATGTAACCGTTCAGTATATCGGCGGTAACGTTGTTGTAAATAATCTTACGGGTACTTCCGCAAACGGCAAAACGCTCACTTACGAAAAAGCTTATTATAACGAGCTTGCGGGAAGATATTTCATAAAAGAAAAGGACACAGCGGATGGCGAAATGAAGCCCCGTTCCTACACTTATAACGAGGATAATGAGATAGTTCCCACGTATCTTGCGCTTAAAGACGCTACTGCGGAATATACCGTTACAACTTACGAATACGATTTCTACGATATGTACGATGAGGTGGTTGATGCAAATGGCAACGTTTCCAAGCTCCTTAACCAGACGTATATGCTCGTTGTACCCAATGCTGTTACAAGAACTTACCGCATAGAAGCGGACGGTTCCAGAACCCTTCTTTCTGAGGATAAGGTAGCAGCAGAAAAGATGGGCTCCTGCATCCGCCGCGCATCTGTTGAAAAACTTATTTCCGACACGGCGAAGCTTCTCGCAGGTGAACCAATTGATAAATGGGCAGTTGACTAAAAATAAAACAAAAAAGTTGGCGTTGCCAACTTTTTTGATTTTTCGGTGCAAATTCAATAAAACGGGAGACGAAACGCCTCCCCTCCTGCAAAAATGATCAAAAATAATTAAGGAGATAGATTTGAAAGATTTTGAAATAGTCATAAGAGAAAAACTTTTTTCTTTTTCGGATGTCGCATACCGCGATTTTCAATCCGCGCTTATGCCGACGGTTCCGAAAGAAAAAATTATAGGTGTTCGCACTCCGATTTTGCGAAAATATGCCACAGAGCTTTCAAAAACTCCGCTTGCCGCGGAATTTTTGAGTGTTTTGCCTCACAAATATTATGAAGAAGACAATCTTCACGCCTTTTTGCTCGAAAAAATAAAGGATTTTGATAAAGTTATCGCGGAACTTGATGCTTTTTTGCCTTGTGTTGATAACTGGGCAACGTGCGATTGTATGAACCCAAAGGTGCTTGCAAGAAACAAAACGGCGCTCCTTGCAAAAACTTGGGAATGGCTTACTTCGCCCCATACATATACGGTAAGATACGGCATAGGTACGCTTATGCGCCATTTTCTTGATGAAGACTTTGACGTTTCTTATGCGGAAGCCGTGGCGCACATTCAAAGTGAAGAATATTACGTAAAAATGATGATAGCGTGGTATTTTGCCACGGCGCTTGCAAAAAAATACGATGCCGTTATTCCTTTTTTGACGGAAAAGCGGCTTTCACCTTGGGTGCATAACAAGACCATTCAAAAAGCCGTGGAAAGCTTTCGCATAACGAAAGAACAAAAAGAATTTTTGAAAATGCTGAAAATTTGAATTTTTCTTAAAGATCAAAATTCTATAGTTGACAGTTCTAAAAAACGAAATTTTGCGTGTTAACAGAAGAAAGGCTTCCTGTAAGAGGAAGCCTTTCTGTTTGCTTTTGTAATTTTTATAAAAGAGGAGCAAATGTCCTGAGGATGGAATCGAATACTCTTGCGAAAATATTTTTCTTTTTTATCTTTTCCACCTCGCGGCAGGAGGGGAAAAGAGAGAGCGTGTCATCGCGCACATCGAAGACCGCAGTTGTATTCGTCATAAGCACGCCGCATTCAAAATGCAGATAAAGACTGCGAAAATCCATATTTATTGTGCCGACAACGGCGCATCTGTCGTCGGAAACGATAGCTTTTTCGTGTAGAAATCCGGGGGTGTATTCGTAAATCTTAACGCCGCCTTGCAGAAGCTCCGGATAATAGGAGCGCGTAAGACGGTAGATTATTTTTTTATCGGGGATGCCCGGGGTGATGATACGCACGTCAACACCGCGCTTTGCGGCAAGCGTGAGCGCGTTTTTCATTCTGTCGTCTATAACAAGATACGGCGTGCAGATATAAACGTATTTTTGCGCCGCCGCAATAATATCGATATATACGTTTTCGGAAACCGCCTCATCGTCCAAGGGGCTGTCGCTGAACGGCTGAACGAAGCCCTTTCCCGCGAACTTTTGCGCGTATCTTACGTCGGGACGGAAGGCGGAAGTATCCTCTTCTTTGCCGCGGATAACGTGCCACATTTGCAAAAACATACATGTAAAGCTCCACGCCGCTTCGCCGCGCATCATAACGGCGGTATCCTTCCAATATCCGAAAGGGTGCGTGATGTTCATATATTCATCCGCCAGATTTATGCCGCCCGTGAAAGCGGTGTGACCGTCCACCACGAGAATCTTTCTGTGGTCGCGGTTGTTCATAATGACGCTGACGAACGGAACGAACGGATTGAATTTCGTGCATTTTATGCCCATAGATTGGAGCTTGAGCGCGTAACCTGTGGGAAGCTTGCTGACACAACCCACGTCATCGTAAATAACGCGCACGTCAACGCCCTCTTTTGCTTTTTTGGCAAGTATTTCGAGAATGGAATTCCAAACGGTACCTTCCTCTATGATAAAATATTCAAGGAAGATAAAGCGTTCTGCCCCGGATATTTCCTCTATTATGCGGGGAAAGAGCGCTTCGCCGGATGGAAAATATTCCGTTTGCGTATTTCCGTAAACCGGGTAGCTGTATCGCTGCAGATACGAAGCTCTGCAAGCATCGCGTGTATCCATAGCGTTTACGGTTTCTTCGGATTGGGAAAGGTTATCGCGCAGGATATATTCGTTTTTCTTAAATTTCTTTCTCATAGATTTCGTAGGCTTCTTTTTGCCGTAGAGCAGGTAGATGGATACACCGAAAAGAGGAAAAATGAGTATCGGTACTATCCAAGCTATCTTGTACGAAGGATTGGCGTCTCTGTTAATTATATAGATGACAACGAAGATGGCGACAACGCCGAAAATTCGGTTTATCCACGGAAAAACAGCGGAGGCGCGCGAAAGCATCGCAACGCCCCAGCCTGCCTGTATCGCAATAAGCAGAAGCGTGATGGAAAGTCTGCTTATAAGTTTGCTTAACAGTTTTTTCATTTAACTATAAACACCTCTGTGTCGTGGGGATATTTTTTGATCTGGACATCGTAAAATCTTTCTCTGATAGCTCCGCCGAGAGAATCGAGAACGGGAACTTCCGTGTGGTAGTGACCTGCGGCTATAAGGCAGAGCCCGCGGGATTTGGCATCGAGCATTACGTTGTATGTAACTTCTCCCGTTACAAGAACATCTGCGCCGAGCTCTATTGCGGAATCCACAAAATCTTTTCCGCCGCCGCCGAGCACCGCTACCATGCGGATCTCCTTATTGTTTCCAATAGCTGTTACGGCATCCGTTCCGAGCGCTTCGCTTACCATTCCGCAGAACATACGGAATTCCATGGGCTTGGGAAGCACGCCGAATCTGCCGAGCTTTTCGCCTTCGGGACCGAAGGGTACCGTGCTGATAACGCCAAGGCGCTTTGCAAGCATATCGTTTACGCCGCCGTTGCGCGCGTCAAGGCGTGTGTGAAAGCTCATAACGGAGATACCGTTTTTCGCAAGAAACAGCGCGCGGCGCGGTATGGGGTCAGAAGCGCAGAGCGAACGCAAGGGGGAAAATATCATCGGGTGGTGAGTCACGATAACGTCGAACCCGTTTTGAACGGCGTAATCTGCAACCTCGTCCGTTGCGTCAAGCGCGAGCAATACTTTGTTTACCTTTTCGTAAGGGTTGGGGCAGAGCATAAGTCCATCGTTATCCCAACTGCATGAAAGAGAGCGCGGAATAACTTCGTCAAGATAGTTGTAAAGTTCCTGTACTATTGCCATATGTCACACTTCCTTTTCTTGCAGAACGAGCGAGAGGAGAGCTTCCTGTTCGGAAGCATCTTGTCCCCCTTCGCGCATACCGCATATTTTTTTATTGAGGGCGGAAGCCGCTTTTTCACAGAATGCGGCGAAAAGCGCGGCGTTTTCCTTTTTGTTTTCTATGTTTTTGGGGCCGAGCAAAAGGGAAAGAGGAGTATATTCTCCTTTTTTTACGCAAAATTCGGCACAAATTATCTCGTAAATGCGCTCATCCTCCGCGGCAAGGACCTCGTTCACGATGGCAAAGCCGTTATCAAGCAGATATTTGCGAAGATCTGGTACGTTTCGCATCGGTTGGAGGATGAGACGGACGTTTCCGTCTTTAATAAAATCCGCTTTTTCCAATATATCGCAGATGAGCGCACCGCCCATCCCTGCGATAATAACGTCCGTTTGCCCACAAGCGCTTGCACCGCAAAGTCCGTCTGCTTTGCGTACCGTTATCTTATCCGAAAGCCCACATTCTGCGATGTGTTTTTTCGCGCTTTCGCATGGACCTTCGTTAATATCGGAGGCAAGGCAGGCGCGAGCAATGCCGTTTTGAACGAGGTATATCGGAAGATATGCGTGGTCCGTGCCAACGTCTATGATATATGAGCCGTGCCGAACGAGGGAAGCGGCGGCGAGAAGTCTGTTCGTAATTTCCAAAATGTCTGCCTTTCAAAGAAATCCCTCTCTTCCGTATTTGGAAAAGGGGGATAACTTTACCTTCGTAGTGATGATGTCTGTTTATGCCATACATATAATATATGGATAAACTTTACTTATTTTGCGAGAAAAGCGTTGATCTTTGCAACGAGCTCGTCTGCATCTGTGCCGTGAACAGCGCAAGCCATTTCAATGCTTTCGCCGCGTGCGGAAGGGCAACCGAGGCAGTGCATACCGATCTCAAAGAAGAACTGAGCTGTTTCGGGAGCCATATCAAGAACATCACCGATGATGGAATTCTTTGTTACCTGCATTTTAAAATCCTCCAAAAATATAAATATACAACTATAATTATACTTTCCGGAGACGCGCTTGTCAATACATTTTTTGCGTTTTTTCGTGTTTTACTGCGCGAAAATATGATAATCTGTATAAAATTCACAAAGAAAAAGAATTTTTTTCTCTGTGCTTTGCAGAAAATATACAAATTTTTGCTTGTAATGTGAAGAAATTTACTATATAATTATATCATTAGCCGACATTATACGGTTATGTAATACTCAAATAAGGAGCTTAAAATTATGGTAAAAATCCCCGCAAAAGATATAAGAAACGTGTGCTTGCTCGGTCACTCCGCAGCAGGTAAGACAAGCATTGCAGAGGCTATGCTTTATATATCGAAACAGACAGACAGACTCGGTAAGGTTGAAGACGGAAATACTGTGCTCGATTACGATGCTGAATCCATAAAGAGAGGCTTCTCCGTATCTATGTCTATGGCAAATATGACTTGGAAAGATACAAAGATCAACCTTTTGGACACACCAGGATATTTTGACTTCGCAGGCGAAGTTAAAGAGGCTCTTCGCGTTGCGGCTTCCGCTCTCGTTGTTGTTGACGGTAAAGCGGGCGTTGAAGTTGGTACGGAACTCGCTATGGATTACACAGCGGAAGCGGATGTTCCCCGTGCATTCGTTATCAACAAGGTTGACGATCCCGAAGTAAAATTTGAAAAAGTATTTAAGCAGATCCGCGATGCATTCGGTCACACAGCTTGCCCGATGTTCATCCCGATCAATGAAAGCTTGGGGAACGAAGGTATTATCGACCTTATCAAGCTTTGCAAATATACATACAAGGCAGATGGCACTCGCGAGACAACGGAAATTCCCGAAGCGTATATGGGCAAGGTAGAAACATACCGCACAATGCTTATGGAATCTCTCGCTGAAACAAGCGATGAGCTTATGGAAAAATTCTTCGAAGGCGAAAAGTTCACGGACGAAGAAGTTGTAACTGCGCTTTCCTCAGGATTCCTTTCCGGTACGGTTGCCCCTGTCCTTTCCGTTTCCGCAACAAACCTTTGGGGTATTCGACTCCTTCTTGACACTATCGTTGATACATTCCCCAGCCCCATCTCCCGACGCGCTGAAAAAATTATGACGGACGAAGGCGAAAAATTCTTCCGCATCAAAGAAGCAGGAGATACTTCCGTGTTCGTATTTAAAACAGTTGCCGACCCGTTCGTTGGTAAGATGTCCTATTTCAAGGTTATGACGGGCGAGCTTAACCGCGATGCTGCTCTTATAAATATCGAAACGGGCGCTTCCGAAAAGATGGCACATATTTACACTCTCTGCGGTAAAAAGCAGACAGAGGTTGATACTCTCTGCGCAGGTGATATCGGTATGACAGCGAAGCTTGCAGACACAAATACAAATGATACTCTCTCCGCAAATCCCCGTATGTACAAATATACAAAGATCGACTTCCCGAAATCCTTTATGCAGATGGCTATCAAACCCAAAGCAAAGGGCGATGAGGACAAGATCGCTTCCGGTATTTCCAAACTTCTTGAAGAAGATCTCACAATCAAGTACGAAAATAACGCAGAAACAAAAGAACAGGTTCTCTATGCACAGGGTGATATTCACTTCGACGTAACTGTTGCAAGACTTAAATCCCGTTTCGGCGTTTCCGTTGAACTCAAGAAACCCAAGATCGCTTACCGCGAATCCATCCGCGGCAGAGCTGATACTGAAGCTAAATATAAGAAACAATCCGGCGGTCACGGTCAGTACGGTCACATCAAGATCGTGTTCGAAGCTCCCGAAAAGGACGGTCTTGAATTTACACAGTCCGTTGTTGGCGGTACTGTTCCGAAGAACTACTATCCCGCGGTTGAAAAAGGCTTGCTCGATTCTATGCAGCAGGGCGTTCTTGCAGGCTACCCGATGATCGGTCTTAAAGCAGACCTTTATGACGGTTCTTACCACCCCGTTGACTCTTCAGAAATGGCGTTCAAGGTTGCCGCTAATATGGCTTATAAAGTTGGTATGGCAAAAGCAAAACCTGTTATCCTTGAACCCGTTGGTAAACTTCTTGTTTATGCTCCCTCCGATATGCTCGGCGATATTATGAGCGCTATCAACAAGCGCCGCGGCAGAGTTCTCGGCATGGAACACACAGAAAAGAAGGGCGAACAGGTTATCGAAGCGGAAGCTCCGTTCGGCGAAATGAACGATTTCGCAACACAGCTCCGCGCTATCACACAGGGCAGAGGCAAATATACGTTCGAGTTCGTAAGATACGAGGACGTTCCCGAAGCAGTTTCCCAGAAGATCATTGCTGAAGCTAACGCAAACGCGTAATATATTAAAAACTCTCGCTGTCGGCGAGAGTTTTTTTGCGCGAATATGGTTTCGGCAGAAAATGTGTGATTTTTGCAAAAAATAAGCAAAACAGCGGCTTGAAGGCAAGCCACCCTACGGAGAAAGCTTGAATTTTGGTTAAAAATTGATGTTTTTTGCAAAAAAGATGATTATATTTGTAGGGGAGGCGTTCCGCCTCCCGAAAAAAACGAGAAATTTTGAATTTTCCTCAAAAACGCTTTTTTATTTTGAACCGAAATTATTTTCGGCTCTTTTCAAATGATCTTTTAAAACAATATTTATATATTGCGATAGGGAACGGTCGTCTTTTTCGGCGGCTTCTCTGATCTTTTCCAAAATATCTCCATCAATGGTTATGCTTATCTTTTCTTTCAATGGTTTCATAATTTCACCTCAAAAAAATTATACAATAAAACAAGATAAGGTATTGACAAGTGAGATAAAGTAGGATAAAATAAGATTGTCGAAAAAGGACGATAATATGTTTCGCACAAATCGTTATAATTATGCAAAAAATAAAAGACCGCATCGATGCGGTCTTTTATAAAATAATTCAAAAAAATGATTTAATAAGAAACAATTTTACAAAAGCTTTGTCCGAACTTTCAGGAAATCGCGGCTGTGAATGTGCCGTTTTCAAAATCAACGGAAATTTCCGTGTCGGGTTCAATATCGCATTCTATCATCTTCCGTGCAATAAGCGTTTCGATGTTTGCGCCGATAAAGCGTTTTATCGGGCGCGCGCCGTATGCAGGGTCGTAAGATTTTTCGATAATTTCTTCAATAGCCGCGGGCAAAACCTTTATCTTTACGCGGCGTTCTTCAAGACGCGCGGCAATTTCCGCAATTTTAAGCTCTACAATGCCGCGGATATTATCCTTTGTAAGCGGCTTGTAGAAAATAATTTCATCGAGTCTGTTGAGAAATTCGGGGCGGAAGCTGCGTTTGAGAAGCTCGTTCACGCGCGCACGCGCACCCTCGCTTATCTCTCCATCCTGCGTAATGCCGTCCAAAATTATATCCGAACCCAAATTTGAGGTGAGGATTATTATCGTATTTTTGAAATCTACCGTTTTTCCGTGGCTGTCCGTTATCCTGCCATCGTCAAGAACCTGCAAAAGCACGTTGAAAACGTCGGGATGCGCTTTTTCCACCTCGTCGAAAAGAACGACGGAGTAGGGCTTGCGGCGCACAGCCTCCGTGAGCTGACCGCCCTCGTCATATCCGACGTATCCGGGAGGTGCTCCGATAAGGCGGGAAACGGAGTATTTTTCCATATACTCACTCATATCAATGCGAACAAGGCTCTTTTCATCATCGAACAGGGCTTGCGTTAAAGCTTTCGCAAGCTCTGTTTTGCCCACACCCGTAGGTCCCAGGAAAAGGAATGAACCTACAGGGCGGCGAGGGTCTTTTATGCCCGCGCGGGAGCGAAGTATGGCGTCGCTTACCTTGCGAACAGCTTCGTCCTGACCGATAACTCTTTCGTGAAGCACGGAATCAAGCGAAAGAAGCTTGTTTCTCTCGCCTTCCACAAGCTTGGAAACAGGAATACCCGTCCAACGGGAAACGATTTTTGCAATCTCGTCATCCGTAACTCTGTCGCGTAAGAGAGTGTTTTTCTGCGTTTCCGCTTTCTTTTCTTCCTCTTCAAGCTCCTTTTGAAGCTTGGGAAGCTCGCCGTATTTAAGCTCTGCGGCTTTGGCAAGGTCGTATTCGTTCTGCGCCTTTTCGATACGGCTGTTTACGTCCTCTATCTTAGAGCGTATGGCTTGAACTTTTTCAATACTGTTCTTTTCGTTTTCCCATTTTGCCCTCATCTCGTTCATCTGATCGCGAAGCGCGGAAAGCTCTTCCTTTATCTCTGAAAGATGCTCTATTGCAAGCTTGTCCGTTTCCTTGGAAAGCGCGGCTTCTTCAATTTCAAGCTGCATTATCTTGTGGGATATCTCGTCCATTTCCGTGGGCATAGAGTTCATTTCCGTTTTGATAAGCGCGCACGCCTCATCTATAAGGTCGATTGCCTTGTCAGGGAGGAAACGGTCCTGTATATATCTTGCGGAAAGTGTTGCCGCGGCGATGATGGAGCTGTCAAGAATTTTTACGCCGTGGTAAACCTCGTATCTCTCTTTAAGACCGCGGAGAATGGCAACCGTGTCCTCAACCGTGGGTTCTTCCACCATAACGGGTTGGAAACGGCGTTCGAGAGCCGCGTCTTTTTCGATATATTGGCGGTATTCGTTGAGCGTTGTAGCTCCGATGCAGTGAAGCTCGCCGCGCGCAAGCATGGGCTTTAAGAGGTTGCCTGCGTCGAGCGCACCGTCCGTTTTGCCCGCACCAACGATGGTGTGAAGCTCATCAATAAAAAGAATTATTTTTCCGTCGGATGCTTTTACCTCCCCCAAAACCGCTTTGAGTCTTTCTTCAAATTCACCGCGGAATTTTGCGCCTGCAATAAGCGCGCCGAGGTCGAGGGAGAATATTGTTCTGTCTTTCAAATTATCGGGTACGTCGCCGCTGACAATGCGAAGGGCAAGCCCCTCCGCGATAGCTGTTTTACCAACGCCGGGCTCGCCGATAAGACAGGGGTTGTTCTTCGTTTTGCGCGAAAGTATGCGGATGACGTTGCGAATTTCCTCATCTCTGCCGATAACGGGGTCAAGCTTGCGTTCGCGCGCACGCTCAACAAGGTCTGTGCCGTATTTTTTAAGGACGTTATATGTGTCTTCGGGGTTATCGCTCTGCACCTTTTGGTTTCCGCGAATTTTTTTGAGCGAATCGAGCACTTTTGCGGCGGTGATGTTTTGGGAATTTAATATTTTTTTGATATTTTCCGTCGGATGCTCCATTATGCCAAGGAGAAGATGCTCCACGGAAATATAATCGTCCTTCATTTTTTCGGCTTGCTTTTCTGCCGCGGAGAGCGCTTTATCAAGAGAGCCGGAAATATATATGCGAGAGGGATCATAACCGCCGCCGCTTATTTTTGGGAATTTTGATATAGCGGCATCGAGCGCGCTCTTGATGTTTTCGCTCGATGCACCGAGACTTTTAAAAATTTCCCCAACAAGACCTTCGTCTTGAGAAACGAGGGCGAAAAGAAGATGTTCTTCTTCTACCGAATTATTTCCGTTTTCCGCCGCCGTTGTCTGCGCCAGACGAAGAGCCTCCATAGATTTTTGTGTAAATTTTTCTGCATTCATAAATTTCATCTCCTTTAACTTAAAGAATGCGAAACTTCTTCCTAAACTATATAATATAATGTATTATATTATTTTTTGATTTGTACGAATGTAATCATAATAAAGATTGAAAATTTTCTGCGTGGAGTCCGAAACTGCAGCAAAATAAGTTTTCATAGATGTATCGAAAAGAGAAATATAGTCGGCAATCATTTCACCTGCGGAGTGCGCGACTTTTGCCGTTGCGTTTGGCATTGGACTTTCGCGAAGAATTATCGGGCGGCGAAAAACTCCGTCCTCGAAAGAATTTTCTCCCGAAAAACCGTAACGTGATTCAATATCTGCCCATATATTATAAAAATGAAGCATTTCCAAAATGAGCGCGGAGTTTTGCGTTCTTGTGGAAACTCTTATCTCCCCTTGAGAGGAGCCTTGCGGAATTTTATAAAGCTCCACCGTGTATTTTACTGTCGGGTTGTATTTATATGATAGCGCGGAGCGTATCGACATAACGGAGGGAGCGCGCGGAGAAAGTTCTCTGAACGTTTCTCCCGAATAAAGCAGAGAAGAAAGCTCATCGAAGATGTCGTTTATTCTTTTTTCGGGCGTTGTGAGCGAAACATACTCTGCAAGTATCTGATTTATCATATTTGAACGGTTAGTTCCTTTGATATAGGCGAGTCTGTCAACCTCTGCTATAACATCATCGGAAAGAACTACGGAATATACGCTTTTTTTCATAAACTCACCTCTGGCTATCTGATGAGCATATTGTAGCACAAATTCTATAACTTGTCAAGGGATTTATATAAAAATTCTTACAAAGTTTAAAAATCAACGATGCTATGAATAAGAATGTGGGAAAATGCTTGTGAAAAGAGATAAAGAGGTTTTCTCTCGCGTATATATAATGTAATGAAAGCTTGTTTATGTACAAAGAAAAATCAAAAATAGGACAATATATAAAATATACCTGATATGCCTTTTAAAGGGATAAATTGGCAGATCTTCTTTGAACATTGAATTAAAAAAATATATTGACAATAAAGATGAAAAATGCTATTATAGGTATAGTTATACGTGTCTTTATTGTAGAATTTGCGCTCTTTTGATGGTTTTTAAAACAAATTGGTAATAATTGCACGAAAATCGTTCAAAAAACGCGCTTTTACAAGAAGAAACAAATAAAATTAGGGGGAAAGAACTGTGAAAAAATCAATTTTGCGTATAGTTTCTATGGTTTTGTCGATCGCGCTCCTCGCCGGTTGCATCAACGTAGGCGTATTTGCGTCCGGAAACAATGGAATACTTACGCTCTCAGGTTCTGTATCGGGTATCACCGATGCGAAAATCATTGCCGATTATGCAGGCGACTTTTTGTCTGATGGCGAAAAAGCTGTTTTGCATTGCACGGCACTCGTCGGAAACGAACACATGATAACGGCTCCGACAGATGATGATAGGGCAGATCTTATCATTATAAACAAAGAAGAAAAAACCGTTGAAGTTAAAAACTTCACAAAAGACGGGTACACTTGGAAACCCGCAAAGGTTCAGTTGATTTACGGAACTACTTACAAGGATATAACTCTTGACGCAAACGGCAAGGGCTCTTTCGTATGCGATTCCAACAACTACAGTATCGAAGTTACATACGTTGTTTCTGTTGCAATCGAATCCGAGTTGTTCCAGACACTTGTTAACGCTCCTATGTACCTTTCCAACGGTATCGTTAATATGAATGCTGTTGCGGCACTCGCGGGCGACATCGAACTTATTGAAACTGCAATTCCCGAGCTTTACAAATTGCACACACCCGGTATTTCATATGGCTCCGGCAACGTAAGCCTTGCTCCCGGTGATACTCGCGAAGCAATGGGCAACCTCTATGCGGAATACGTTGCAAACGGCAATAAGCTTGAAATATCTAAGCTTATTGCAGAATATAATGCAGCCGAAAACAAGGTTGAGTATATGCTCGCTAATGGCGCAAAAGTAAAAGAAGCTTTTGAAAGAATTTGCGATATTATTGAAGTTCTTGTTGATGCAAAATCCGGCTTTAGAACTATTATGGGTTCGATTGATCTCCTTGTAAGTATGGGAACTTTAGGCGTGGCAGAGGCTGCGTTGTACAAAAACGGCTTCAGCACCCTTGAAAATATTGGTGAAAAGTTGAGTGCTGTGGCTGTTGATTCCTCTAACTGGAAATTTATCAACCACGACCTCATCAAAGATACAGCTACACCGGCAGAGCTTTCTGCACTTAATGATGCAGTTGTTGCACTTGCACAGGGCGGTGCTATCTCTCACGACGGCACACTTGCAGAACAGTCTGAATATCCTGCAGGTTCTGTAACACTCAAACAGGGTGTTGACCAGTTCAACGTAACTGTTAAAGTTCAGGCAAATGTTGTCAAAGGCGACATTGCCGACAGCAAAGTTCTCACACCTGTAGTTTCTACCGAAACAGTTACCGTTACACTTGACAAAAATACAACAAAGGCTGACGTTATCGCAGGTATCAAAGAAACAGGCGTTATTACCGACGCTATTGCTGCTTGGGCTGCTGACGAAGCAACTAAGGGTTACGAAATCAACGAAACCAATTACATTATAGTTGATTATGCGGGCCTTGGCGATGCGCTTACAAGCGATGTAACTTGCACAGTAACATTTGTACCCATTAACTACGAACTTGACTTCTGCGGCACAGTAGAGAGCGTTCCTTACGGCTACGTTCAGACACTCAGAACATACGCTGCGGAAAACTATGACAATTCCAAGTCTTACGACTATAAGGTAAATGGCGAGCCTATGCGCGAAGGTATCACATACCGCGTAACAGGCGATACAGTTATCACTCGTACAGAGGGTAAGGCAACTGTAGGCTATTTCTTTCGCGAAGTTATTGCTAACAGCTACTTCCCCGGAACGGAATACAGCGAAGGCGAAAAATCCATCCTTTACTCCACAGCTATCAAGAGCGACAAAATCTACTACAGAACACCCGTAGGTCTTGACGAAGAACTCGTTGAAGTAACTGCTGTTGACGAAGATACATACAAGGTATCCGCGAAGAAGCTTGCTTCCGGTCTTGGCGACCTCGAATGGGTTCCTTATATCGGTTACGTTTATAACGGAACACAGGATACAGGCGTTACGGTCGTATTCAACGGCGCAACGGAAAAAACTTTTGATTACACAGGTGCTATCACCGAGATCAAGGTTGCATACAAGCTTGAGTTTGCTACAGGTGAAACGGATGCTTACACAAATCTTCCTCACACACTCGTAACAGAAGCAAATGCACAGAAGGCTCTTCTCGATCCTCTGTCCAACAAGAACGGTACGGTTTACAGCAACCTTACAACTCTTAACAACATAGCAGGTACTCTCTTTAACTTGATCGCAAACACAGACCAGTTCAAGCAGGAAACAAAAGATGCTGCGGCTGCTATGAAGCTTGAATGCCTTGGCACTAACGGCTTCTACATTCTCGAATCCCTTACGGATTACCAGAACGGCGGTCTTGCTTACCTTTACACAGGTACAAACGCTCAGGATTTGAAGGCTGAGATCGAAGCTCTTGCAAATTACTTCGAAATAATCGCCGCTGACGATTATCTTGACGATTTCATCCTTGCAAACGCAAGCCTTATCGGCGGTAACGCTCAGGATTACGTTGACAAGATCGCAGATATAGACGAAACATTTGCAAGCTACAAGGCACAGCTCAGCGCTCTTGATATAAATCCCTATATCGATACAAACGCAAGCCTTGATGACCTTCAGAAGCTTGCTTCCGCTATCGCGGCTGCAAAGGGCACAACGAAGGATTACGGCCTTGGTAACTCCACACAGCTTATCGAATACGTAAGCGGTATGGTTTCCGGTATGAAGAGAATCGTTGTAAACGTTGCGGCTTACGGCTCCAACGGCGAACCTCTCGGCGGTCAGTCCGCAACAGACAGCCTTACCTTCACGGTAGGCAGCAAGCTTACAAAGAATGACGTTGATAAGATCAATGCTCTTATCACAACGCTTCAGAATAAGCTCACAATAGACAAAGATCTCTACAACGTAACGGTTGACGGCACCATCCCCTCCGAGGGCGACGAATTCAAGGGTGCTATGACCATTACGATCAAATACGCTCCTAAATCTTACACAGTTGAGATTGAAGGCGAAGACCCCGTTACTATCTATTCCGATAAGACGGAAGTTAAGCTTCCCGTATGCACGGAAAGCGGTGCTAAATACGTTTACACGGTAAACGGCAAAGAAACTGCACAGGGTACAAGTGTTACATTCACACCCGATGAACTCAAAACTCTCTTTGTGAACGACACATTTAAGATCACACGCGAAAAGGTTATCCTTTCCCGCGAAGACCTTATCAATTTCACAACAGCACTTAACGATGCACTCAAGTCCGTTGGTATCTCCTTCTCCGCACTTGAAAATGCAGAAGGTAAGATCGTCCTCGTTCTCAATATGGACGCTTCCGTTGCAACGGTAGGTCAGGATGCTCTTATGTCCGCTGTTAAGAATATGTCCCAAGCTATCGCAAGCGCTGATTACGTTTACATCGGCGGCTACGAATTCTGGAACGGCCTTTCCGTTTCCATCCAGACGATTATCGATGTTCTTGCAGACAGCGACTTCGGCTTTAACAAGATTGCCGGTGCTATCGACGCAAACGGTAACGTTAAACCTATGGCTCTCGGCGCATATACAGTTATCGCTGGCGGCAGCACAGTTGGTGCAGAACTCGTTACATCCACGCTCGCTCTTGATGATGTTACAAATGTTTATGACCTTTACATCACAATGAGCGGCGACGCTAAAACTCTCAAACAGCTTGATGATGCTGTTACATCCGTTAAATCCTACGTTGACGTTCAGTGCGGCAACGGCAAATATAACGTGACCATCAATGTTCCCAAGGCTGCATACGCATACTACCTTGCACAGATGGCTATCACAGGCAGAGTAGATCTTGAAAACGTAACAGATACAAATGTTAAGGATAACCTTGCATACGAGATCTCTCTTATTAAAGATATCTTCGCTGATACCGATTTCACGGTAGACGCTATCGAAGCTACGTCCGCTAAGCTCGGTCAGACAGTTGACCTTTCCGAATACGGCGAAATGTTCAATCTCGTTCGTAAGCTTGTTAACTACTTGCTCACAACAGTTGAGCTTGAAGGCGAAAACACATATTACGAAGGCTCTGTAAGCGCACAGATCCGCGATAAGCTCCTCTCTCTCAACCTTGACGAAGCTCTCCTCCAGTTCATTGCTGAAGCAGGCGCAGACAGCGAAGGCCTCGTTGTTGACTTCTCCATCCGAGTTAACGGCCTTGATGAAGAATACGAAGCTATCGTATTTGACTACAGCGCAGAAGGTATCACGAACAAATTCTTTGTAACAGATAACCTTGATACAGTTCTTGCAGGTCTTGGCAATAACGCGGTAGTGGTTCTCCTCTCCGATGTTGTTTTCGACAAAGCTGTTACTATCAACAACAATGTATTTATCAACCTCAACGGTAAAACAATCAGCGGTGATATGGTAGCAAACGGTAAGGTAAGAATCGTTGACAGCCTTGCTTCTACAGAATGCGGCGCTGTAAACGGCAATCTCTCCGGTAACTTTGTTATCACAGGCGGAAAATACTCTTGCGACGTTGCAACAATGCTTCCCAAGGGTTATGAAGTAACGGAAACAGGCTACGTTTCCAATGCTATTTACACAGTAGTAGAAGAAAACGGCAACATTACGATCAACCTTTCCGCAGACTTCCTCAATAAAGCAAACTTCCCAGATCTTAAACCTATGCTCGTTGACGTTGCGTTTGACGTAGCACTCAATATGTTCACAAACGCTGAAATGACACTCGGCGGTGAAACAGTTTACAGTATCGAAGTTTTGGATGCAGTAAGCTATCTTGAAAGCACAAAGACAGACCTTGCTAACACAGCGCTCGATTTCATCAAGTGGCCTGCTCTTACAAATTTCATCAACACAGTTGTTGCAGACGTTTACGACTTTGAAGCTCTTAAAGCCGCTATCGAAGCAGGCGAATCCGTTGCTTCCTACGATTACGCAATAAAAGCTTGGAAATTTTCTCCGTTGAGAGTTGAAAACGGCTACATCACACTTGATGTTGTTCCCAATATCGAAACATCCGGCACTATCTCCGTAGTTGTTGTAGGTACGGAAGATGAAAAGACTGAACTTGCAAAACTTTGTGAAGGTCTTGCAAATACAGTTACTGTAAACGACCTTTACATCAACGTAACGGACGTTAACTACAACGACGGATTCGACCTCGAATATGACGCTTCCGCTGATATCGAAGTTGATTTCTCCTCCAATCACGACTATGCAGCTCTCATCGGTACAGCTGTTGCATACGCTATGCCCGAAGGCACTGCAAAAGATGCTCTTGTAAAAGCTCTTACTGTTTATTTTGAAAGCGCAAACGGCGACATTGAGGCTCTCGCAGCTGCTATTGACAACGTAACAGCAGCGCAGTTTGTTGCAGCTATTAAAGCACTTTCTTCCACAACTTGTGAAGCGATGCTTACAAAGCTCGGCCTCACATCCGCCGACGTTGTTGAACTCGAAGCGGTTTACGGCGACCTTATCGATATCGCGGGCGTTGTTCTTACAAAGCTCGATATCACAGGCCCCGCAACAAAGCTTTCCGCGCTCAAGGTTAGCGGAACGGAATACGAATATGCTTTCACACGCGAAAACGTAAAGGGTTACAACGTTGACATCGCGCTCAAACTCACACTCTTCTCCGAAGCAGGCGACATCGTTATCGAAGAACCTGTTATCGACCTCGGCGTAAGCTCCGATATCGTAGCCGGCTGGGAAGTTGCAAACGATACTATCTTCGTTGACATCACACCCGCAGGCTGGTCCGTAGATGACGTAACACACATCATCTTTAACGCTCCCGGTGCTGATAAAGTAGTTGTTTCTGTTCTTGGCAGAGACGGCAACGAAAAGACAGACGGTCTTATCCGCAACGGCGACAAAGTTAAAGTTGTTGCAAGCAACGCAAAGGGCTCTGTAGAAGCAGAGTACACAGTCATCATTATGGGTGACACGAATGCAGACGGCGTTACAAACATCGGTGACGCATACGCGATAGCTCAGCATTACACAGGTGTTAAGACACTTGATACAGCAGGTTTGCTCGCAGCAGACCTCAATGGTGACGGCGCTATTAACGTCGGCGATACATACAAGATTGCCATCAAGTACACATCTTGGGATGACAATTCTTACGATTCCGATTTGGAAAACAAATAATTTGGAGGCAGAATGATGAAAAGATTTTATAAAGCTTTAATACTTGTTATAGTTTTGTCACTTGCGTTCTGTGCTTTGTGCTTGCCTGTTTCCGCGGCAAGCGCAAGCGGCCAGCGCGGTGCAACAGTTACCGTTTCCACAGCAGTATCCGGCGTTATGGGTATCAACGGTACAATTTCCGTTAGCGGCAACGCTATTTCCAACTACACAGTTTCCGTTACAGACGCTATGAGCACAGGCGTAGACAGCTTCTTCACTGTTACTTCTGTAGCTCCCAAAACATATGTTGTTACTGTTAAATGCACTATCAGCAACAGTGCAAACATTGGTGATACAGCTACTATAACGATCAGCGGCGATAAGGTTTACCAGGACGGTACTATGGGTACGTTCTCTGAAACACACACAGTAAAGGTTGCCGCTGCAACTCCCGTAGTTACTATCGACTACAGCAAAATCAGCGAACAGATCAAGATTGCAAACGAACTCAACAAGAACGATTACACATCTGAAAGCTGGGAAGCAATGCTTACCGCTCTTAACGAAGCTCGTGCAAACCTCAAGAGCACAAGCCAGGTTAGAGTTGACGCAAGCACAAACAAACTCAAAACAGCTATCGCATCTCTTGTAAAGATCGACCGCACAAAGCTTCTTCAGGCTATTGACGAAGCAGGCAAGCTCTTCGCAAAGAACGACGATACAAAGGCTTGGAAAGACTTCGTTGACGCTGTAAACACAGCTAACGAAATGATCACATCCAACGTTCAGAAAGACATCGACGATGCTGCAAACGCTCTTCTTTCCGCTGTAGCGGCTCTTACAGAGATCGTTAACAGACCTGCTGAAACTGTTGAAGTTACAAAAGAAGTTGTTGTAACAAAAGAAGTTATAAAAGAAGTTGAAGTAACTAAAGAAGTTATCAAAGAAGTTCCCGTTGAAGTAACGGTTGAAGTTCCCACAGAACCTACAGAACCCTTCTGTAACAAATCCTCCCATAAAGTATGGTTGGTATTGCTCATAATCAGTGCAGTGATAAACGTGGCGTTTATTGTACTTACAGTTGTTTATTTTCTCCGTAAAAAAAATAATCATAAGGACACAACTCCCCTCGTAAACTACAGCATTGAGGAAGACAACAAATAATAGTTGATTGTAAATGTGTCCGTGACAGCACTTTGTTTGCGGACACATTTGCTTTTGGCAAAAGGAAAATCTTAGAAATTAACATAGGAAAATAAGTGCAAATGCACCTTATCATTCATTTTAATGTAAGAAAGGAGTCAGCTTGTGAAAGAGCAGACCTGGAAACGAAAAGAATATGATACGTGGGATGAGGCTTTCCGCGCTCTCGCCCCTGTTATAAGGCAACAATCTGTTCGCGTTGCTTCCTACGCGCAAGTGCTTTTTGTACAGGCGTGTGCCTCCTCTTACGGAACGCAGACGGCGGACGGCGCCGAACGTATGAACGGCAAATATGCCGAGCTTGCGTATAAATGCGGTATCTACCATCAGCTTGGCAAAGCGCTCGTGCCCGCGGAATATCAGGTATGGCAGGGCGACTTTACCGAAGAAGAACAGGCGCTTTACCGCAAATACACCTCTGACGGCAGACTTCTTGTGGCGCGTCTTCAGGAAAAGACCCTGCGCCAGAGAACAAGACGCCGCGGAACAGACGCCGCAGAAGAAAACCCTACGGAAAATATTCCGTGGCTTATGATCCGCGAGACTTGCGGTCAGCATATGGAAAAATGGGATGGCACGGGTTACCCGGACGGCAGAAAGGGTATGGAGATCAGCCCCATCGCGCAGGTAGTAGGGCTTGCCAAGGAGCTTGACCGCCTCACCTCGGAAACAAAATCCGAAGACCCCTTCGCGGAAGCATACGAAAAGCTTCTTGCAGAAAGCGGCAAAGCTTTCTCTCCCGAGCTTATAGATGTGCTTCGCTCCGCACGTGCAAAATGCCGCGCGGTATATAGAAAATACCTCCCCTACACTTTGACCATACCTAAAACTATCCCGCTTGTAGAAAAGAGAAAAGACCGCCCCATGGGTCTTGATTACAGCGCTGTTATGAATTACGAAAACGGAAATATCGTTTCTTACGAAGCCATTCCGTGGTTCGGCGGCATCGCGGAAGATCCCAACGAAAAAGAGGAGATCGCAGACGTTGAAGAACAACTCCTTCGCCTGGACCTTGTTGCGGATATGTCATTCTATTTCCTTTACGAGGCGGCAGACGCGCTTCTGCGTATCGAAAACTGCAAGCTCGATATAGAAGCTATAGTTCTTAAAATGATCCCTTCGTTCTATGCGCAGGGAACACAGCTCCAGCGCTTCCAAAAGCTCTGGAAAGACCAACCGATAGACAAATCCAAGCTCGTTCTTACCATTCCGCAAAAAACCTACCTTGCGCTTGGCAAAGAGAATAAGGAGACCGTTAAGCGTTACCTTAAAAACGGTATCTCTATAATGCTCGATGCTTGGGAGCCCGAAACGCTTTCCGCAGAAACGGTGCTTGAAGTTGGATTTACACACATCCGCGTGAGCGCAGCAACCCACCTCAAGCACGAAACGGCAGATGCCATCGCCGTTCTTGAGGAAAAGGGAATCGTGCTCTACTCCGAACCCTCCGAGGGAGAGGACGCGGCGCGTTGGCTGGGCGCTTGCAACGTTTACCGCAAGAGCGCAATGAGCCACCCCATAGATGAAGATGAGATGATAAAAGAATCTCTCTTGAGGGAACGCAATGAGTAAGAAAGAGCAAACTCCGTCCGCTGCCGCGGCGGAGAAGAAACAAAAAAGGCTTTTTAAAAAGAAGCGTGCCGGTGTCGTCCTCACCGAAAATGAGGTGCAGGAGATAAAAGCCGGCAGAAAAAAGCTTCGCCGCGAAATGCGCGCGGCAGGCTTAAAAAGCAAAAAGGATTTTGAGCTTACCGCATCCAGCCTCGGTTTGTACTTCGATAAGCGAAAATTCCTGGGATTTTTGCCTTGGCTTATGCGCGGAAAATGGCTTTGGGCGCTCCTTGGGGCGCTGGCGGCGCTGCTTACGGCATTCTTCCTTATGTCCCTTATCACAAGAATGAGGGGACACTTCACAATTAACACAACGAACGAGCTTTTCCGAGAGGGCTTTACCATAAGCGACACGAAAACGTTCGATAACCCTACCTCATATCTCTACAGTATTCCCGTGGAAGGAACCCTTGACACCACGTTTACCGATATTCCCGCAAACGTTGATATGATAGACGGTTCCCACAACGGGGAGAGATACTTTGCTTACACTTTCTACATAAGAAACGACGGTGCATCCACCGTTGGCTATGATTATCAGGTCGCGATAAACTCGGAAAGTAAGGACCTTTCCGAAGCGGTTTGGGTCATGCTTTTCCGCGACGGCGAAATGACTTTCTATGCACACGCGGACGATGACGGAGGTTCCGAAGTCATTCCGAGCGCGCAGGTCGTGGCGGAGGCGGCAGAAAGAGGCAGATATACGGGTTTCCGTACCTGTCCTTTCTATGAAAACGCAAAATACCCCGAAGAACAGTATAAAAAGCTGGAAACAGAGGAGGAACTCCCCGCACCGCTTTATTATTTCTATCCCATACCTTTTGAATCTGACTTCGTTATAACATCGGGAACGGTGCCGGACGTAGTACCGCAGGAGGTACATAAATACACAGTTGTTCTGTGGCTGGAAGGCAACGACCCCGATTGCACAAACGATCTTATCGGCGGACACCTTGGCGTGGAAGTCACGTTCAAGCTCGTGACCGAGGAAGATTATTGATCTTAACCTCTTTTCTAAAAAGGCACCCTCCGAGAGGGGGCTCCGCGAAGCGGTGGAGAAGCCTGCGCGACATCAAAGTATTGTGAAAATTTGATGTTCACGCGCTCTCCTTCCGTCACTCGCAAAGGCTCGTGCCACCTCCCTCCCGGAGGGAGGCGAAAGAGAAAAGATACAAAACTCGGACTTTAACTAGTTAAAGTCCCCTTTCCCTTGCGGTAAAGGGGATAATAAGTCCCTAAAACAGTTTACTGTTTGCGAAGGCGGCGCACTCCAACACCGACCCCGCAAATTTGTAATAAAAAATTTCTTTGAAAAGGAGAGAAAAAATCAAAAATGGAAAAAACTCGTGAAAAAAGTTTTTTAAACATCAAGAGTAAACTTATGGCAGCAGTTGCTATGCTCTTGGTTGCGTTCTTTATGGTTATTTCTTCGTCTTACGCGTGGTTTACACTTTCCACAGCGCCCGAAGTAACGGGTATCTACACAGCTGTAGGTGCTAACGGTAACCTTGAAATCGCGCTTTGGTCTGAAACTATTCCGGATTCTACTGTTAATGATAGCACCAAGGCATTGGTTGATAGAAACCTTACTTGGGGTAACCTTATTGACCTCAATCACGAAGCTTATGGACTTTCTAAGGTGTCTTTGCTTCCGTCAAGACTGAATATTGGTCTTAGCGGCACGGATTATCAGGTGGCATCGCTTCCTTTGCTTACGCCTACATATGGTTCTGACGGTAGAATTTCAACACTTACCGCTAATACAATATTGGCTACGTATGATACGCAGACACAGTCGTTCTTGCAGAATGACGACTACGGCGTTCGTGCTATTGGTACATCCACAACAATGTCCCAGCAACAGATGGATTTCCGTAATGCTAAATACGAAATTTCCACAGCTGTTGATTCCGCAAAAACAAAAGCTGCTCAGTCTTTGACGGCGAATGGTTCTGCACTTGCAAGTATTCTTTCTAAAAAGGCTACGGAGGATAGTACTACTACTTACGACCTTTCTTGCGCTGATAACCTTATAACACAGCTTGGAGCAGCAAATGCTGAAATTGAAAAAGCAATACGCGCTTACATAGTTGCAGTTTTTGCTATTGCTAATCAAACTACGCCAGAAAATGATTATGGCACGGCAAAGGCGGCGTTGGAAACACAAGGACTTTCTGCGTTGATGGCTGAGGGTACGGCTTGGTATAATTCAATTCCTCAAGCAGTAAAAGATGCATATACTCAATATACAATCAATGCAACGGCTATAACTAATGCTGGAACAGCATTGGCAACAGTAAAAACTACTCACAACAATGATATTACGGCGGTAACTTGGGATGAAGTTTCAGACGTTTTGATTGATACAGATCTTGTAAACATTGAAGGTGCAAAGCTGAATGGCTATGCTGCAAATGACGTTAAAAACAATTTAGGCGACATTATTAGTAAGGTTGCCTCGCAAGGCGTTCTTGTTGAATTGGATGATAACGGTGGCGTATATTCTAATATAGCTAAGGTTTGCGGCGAGTATAGCGCAGATGTTACTATCGAAAAAATTGAATACGGTGGTTTGGCTCTTGATAATATGGCTGCGAGAATGACAACGAAAGTAACTGTTTCATATGACATTTACGCTGCTGTTCCTGCAAAGGGACCTTCTTCCAATACAAGCTCTACTCCTAAGCTCACAGACTTCTATGGCTATGTTGTTGACCTTGCTTTCCGTACAAATGCGGCTGACTCTAAACTTATGCTTCAGACAAATCCTGTAAACCGTATCTACACAGAGGGCGGCTCTCAGGAAACAATGGGTCACGGCAGCACGATGACTTTTGAATCTTTGACAACCGACTTTACAACAGCGAATGTTCTTGAACTTATGTCTGCTATTCGTATCGTTTTCACGGATGCTTCGGGTAACATTGTAGCTGTTGGTCTTCTTGATACCGAAAATGAAGCTGTAGTTGGTACAGAGGTAACGGCAAATGTAAGACTTTGCAACTTTACTTTTGAAGACAAAGGAACAGGCGAAAACCACGATTATCGTATCAAGATTACTACTACAACAGGCGAAGGAGCTACTGAAACTATTAGCTGGAAAGATGACGGCACATCCGGTAAAGCTGAAATTATGGCTCTTACAAAGAATCAAGCAACTCGTCTTTCTGCATACGTTTACCTTGACGGCGACCTTGTTGACAACACAATGGTAGCAAATGCTGCTTCTTCTATGACTGGTACACTTAACCTCCAGTTCAGCTCTGACAAGACACTTACACCTATGCCTTACGCACCTCTTCAGAACCAGACCCCCGCACAGGGCGGTGAAGGTGGCGGCGCAGGCGCTGGCGGCCAAGGCTAATCCCTACACGGATTAAACAAGAAATGCGGTGATACATAGATGTGCGTTATCGCAACAACTGAATGTTCAATAACCCACCGCACAGGGCTTTTGCCCTGTGCGGTGGATACACCGAATTTGAGCAAAGGCTGATTTGGAGTGTAGGTCTTTGCTCGACACGGCGGTGCACCGCAAAACCCTATGAAAGGAGAAAATAAATTGAGCTCACAAGCAATTTCCACACCAAAACAAAAAAAGCGCAGACACATATTTATAAAGCTTTTATACGGTATGCTTGTTTTGCTTGTTTTACTCTCCACCGCTACATACACCTGGTTTTCTTTGAGTAAAACTCCAAAAGTAAACGATATGGCTGTTTTTGTAAACAGCAGCGTCGGCTTGCAAATATCCTGGGAGCTTTCCGATGACGAGGAAGCTTGGGGGTGGCACCTCGACTATAACAAAAAATTTACGCAAAATTCCACGCTTAAACCCGTTACTTATTCAGATATAAACAAAACCTTTTACGCCACAAACTTCGGTTTGGATGGCAGAATAGCTTCCATTTCCAAAGAGCTTAACGACGCTCAAAACGCTAACCGCGAGGATGCGGAAGGGTATTACGTTGCTTTTACCGTTTATGCCCGCACGGACGAGGACGTTGAAGTGGAGCTTTCCAAAAATATAGAAAATTCCGGCACGTACCTTGTCGGCACGCCCGTTTGGAACGATGAAGAAATTATTCACAACAACGGCGGCAAGGGCGCACAAAGCGCAATGAGAATTGGTTTCCGTGTTACGCGCTTCGACCCGGATGGCAAACAAATAGATGAAGAACCCTTGTTTATAATATACGAGCCAAACTGTGACAACCACCTCGATTATACCACTGATTATGAACCGACCCCGAGTATGGACGGCACGGAAAGTCTTGTTCCCGCAGACCGCCTTATAAGGCAGGAATCCACCGCTTGGTTGGAGACAAATCCTGTGCAAAAAGGAGTTGTGGTTTTTGATTACGGCGAATTTTTGGATGACAACCATCTTTTCGACCTTGATAAAAACTGCACCGCAAAGATAGATATATATATTTGGCTTGAAGGTCAAGATGTTGACTGCACCAACGAAATCGGAAAAGAGGCAATGATGCTTGCAAACGTGCAATTCCACGCCGAAAGAAAACCCGATACAGGCCTTGAAGAAGATGAAATTAAGTAAGAAAATTTTTTATGTGAGAAAAACATAATAAATATATAATAAAAATTTTTAGGAGAGAGTTATGGAAAATAAAATCGAAACAAACGCCGCCCCCACGGATGCAGGCGCGGCTACAAACAAAAAGGAAAACAAAAAAGACGTCAAAAAGATAATAAACATTGTCGTTAACGTGCTGTTGATAGTGGCAATCGTTTTGGCAGCGTTTTCCACGTATATTTCTTTCGTTTCCACATCCGGCAGCGGAATTCCCAGCATTTTCGGCATAAGCTTCCTTTCTATTCAGACGGACTCTATGTACCCTACGCTTAAACCGGGAGACCTTATTATCGATACGACTATCAAAAACAACGAAGAAGTTGAAAAGCTCAAGGTTGGTGATGTTATCACTTTCTGGACAAATGAACAGGGCCAGCTTATCCTTAACACCCATAGAATTACGGCTATTTACCCCGAAAGCATAAACAACTTCACATCCTTCCAGACATCGGGCGATAAAGCAGGAACCGCCGACTATAACAACGTCCACGCAGCCGACGTTGTCGGCAAATGGACGGGAATGCGTATCCCCGGTCTTGGCAAAGTGGTTGACTACCTCCAGACGTCCACGGGCTTCTTCCTTCTTGTTATCATCCCCGTGCTTATATTCTTCATATTCCACCTTGTACAGTTCTTCCGCGTTTTGTTTGAGTACCAGAACGTGAAGATGCTCATCAAGTACGAGCAGGAAAGAGGCAGAACGGAAGACCTCATTGAAACACAGATCAAAGACGAAAAAGAAAGAGACGAAATTCGTAGGGCGGCGATAGAAGCCGAATTGCGCGAGAAGCTCAAAGCAGAGCTTATGGCAGATATCGCAAAGCAGAACGCGACGGATGCCGAGAATAAAGACGAAAACAAAGACAAAACGGAGCAGTAAGAGCCTCCGATAGAGAACAAAGAGGAGTTTGGCAATGGATAATTTTTTGCGATATTTTATTCAGGATATAGGGATGGTGTTTTACGCCTTCCTTGATATATTCGGCGCGATATGGGATTTCTTGGTGCGCTTGCTGAACTTCCCCGGCAGAATGGAGATCATCAAGGCGAACGAAAGCGAGTTCACGAGAACGGACTGGATACTTCTCCTTATTGCGAACATCGCGCTCATTGCGCTGATAATCGTGCTGGTGATACTTCTTGTGAAGCTTTTGCGCCGCGTATTCCGTTTCCGCGTTCCCGTTAAAAAGTTTGAGGAAATGGAAAAGCAGGTCAAAAACTTGCAGAGAGAGCTTATCCGTGCAAATTACGAAAAAGATAAGCTTCTTGCAATGCGCTTGGCAGAGCTTGGCGGCAAGCCCGGCGAAGCGGAACTTCCCGAAGAAGAAAAGGAAGGGGAGGAAGCAGAGTTTTCCTCCGCAAACCCCAACCGCAACACACCTCTCTCTCCGTGTGTTGACCCCACAACGAGCCGCTTCTTCCGCCTTACTTCTGTGGATAACTTTTACAAGACGGAATATCAATATCCCGTTTACGATAACGACATAACCCTACCTCAGTTCTGCGAACGCTTCCGCAACTTTGCGGCATCGAAGCTCCATCTTTACTATGAGCTCAAGCTTATAAGACACTTTATAGCCGCGTTCGGTACGGCGCGAATCATTATCTTGCAGGGTATTTCCGGTACAGGTAAAACGTCCTTGCCGTACGCTTTCGGTAAGTTTGTTCAGAAAGACTCCACCGTTGTTTCCGTTCAGCCTGCTTGGCGTGAACGTACGGAGCTTTACGGTTACTTCAACGAATTTACAAAAAAATATACCGAAACAGATTTCCTTCGTACAATTTACGAATCCAACTATTACAGAGACCCCAACCTCATAATTCTCGATGAAATGAACATCGCCCGCGTTGAATATTACTTCGCGGAAATGCTCTCCATCCTCGAAATGCCCCGCCAGGAAGAATGGCTTATAGACATCGTTTCCGCTATGTGGGATAACGACCCCTGCCTTATCGAAAACGGTAAGGTTCAGATACCGAACAACGTATGGTTCATCGGTACTATCAACAACGACGACTCTACCTTCGCCGTTGCCGATAAGGTTTATGACCGTGCTATTCCGATCGACCTTGATACCCGTGCGGATGCTTTTGAAGCAGAGGAAACAGAAGCTATCACAATTTCCACAGACCACCTTAATGCAATGTTTAAGGAAGCAAAAGAAAATTATACTGTTTCCGAAGATACAATGGCGAAGCTCGAGCAGATGAACGAATATCTTATCGCGAATTTCCGTCTTGCTTTCGGTAACCGTATTATGAAACAGCTTAAAGATTATGTTCCTTGCTACATCGCCTGCGGCGGTACGGAAATAGAAGCCGTTGACTTTATGGTAGCAAAGAAAGTTTTGCGTAAATTCGAGTCCTTGAGCCTTGGATTTATGAAAGAAGAACTCACAAAATTCTCCACATACCTTGATAAGCTCTTCGGCAAGAACGCAATGAGCATTTGCAAGGATTACATCGAATACCTCAAAAAAGTAAACTGATAAATTATTGATACATCACGAAAGGAGCTCGGTATGTCAGAATCACCTTACAATACCCCGCAAAACGAACAAAGCGAGAAAAAATCGCTGATTGATTCGATATATCTTAAATATACCAAAAGCGTGATACGCGCGCTTTCCAGTACCGAGTTCTATGAGTATTTTATGAACGAGCTCGCGGGAGCGCACAATGAATTCCAGTTCTCCAACCGCAGAATGGAAAAGCTTTTGGATTTCACTTGGATAGATTCCATAGAATCGGCGCTTCCTGCGATCCAACACATTATATCCTCTCCTCGAAACATTATTAAAGAGGACGAACTCATCGTGGACGTTGCTCACGTTAAAAAGAGCGATTCCTCCGTTGTTCGCCATCTGGCACAGCACGGCTCCTCTATGATACAGAATTTCGACGAGGAAACGGGCGACGTCCGCCCCAACAAGCTTATGCAGAAGCTGCGCGAGGACACCGTGGAGCTTTACGAAAACAGGCTTGTTATAACGGTTATTGAAAACGCATATCGCTTTGTAAGAATACGTTACGACGCACTCTTCGGTGCGATGTCGGACGAATTCGGCGCGAAGCTCAAATTCTCCACGGATATAACCGCTACGACTGAAAATATCCATATGGATATGTTTATGCACATCAAGGAGCGCGACGATATACTTTCCACGGACAATAAACACAGGGAAGCGTTCGAGCGTATTGCAAGACTCAACCGTTTGTTTACCGCGTTTATGGAAACGCCATTTGTGAAATCGCTTGCAAAGGCTACTCGTATAAAAGGCGCGCTTATGAAAACAAACGTTTTGAAGAAAAACCCGTACTATAAGGAAATAGTAAAGCTTTACGAGTTTTTGCAGAAATACGACGATATCGGATATGCGATAAACGTAATAGAGCAAACTCCGGAAGTAAATGAAACTTTGCAGACGGACGTGTTCCACAGCGTGCTTTTCAACTACGTTGTTCTTAAAAATTATCTCGACGAGGACAAGGGCAGGGAAGTCTCAGTACCTAATAAGGGAAAGAAGCGCACCCTTCGCCCCAAGTTTATAAAAGAGATAATAGAAGAGCTTACGGAAGATTACGACCTTCCCGACGTTGAGGTGCGCAAGGTGCTTATAGAAGAACTTACAAAATCCGACCTTATGAAGGAGGAAGCGGAAGAACGCCTCCGCCTTGTAGAGGAGCAGGAAAGACTCAGAAAAGAAGAAGAAGAACGCCTGCGCCGCGAAAAAGAGGCAGAAGAAGAGCGTATCCGCATTGAAAAAGAAAAAGAAGAAGAGCGCATCCGCAAAGAAAAAGAAGCGGAAGAAATGCGCATAAAAGCGGAGCGTATGCGCCGCGAAATGGAAGATTACCGCCGCGGCAACATCTTCAAGCGAGAGCTTGAAGCTCTGTTTGGCAAGATAAGCTCCCGCCTTGAAACAAGAGAAGAAGAAGAACACCTTCGTCTTTCTCAAGCAGAGAAGCAGGAGTTTGAGGATGCGGCAAGAATACTTGAAGAGCAGGAACAGCGCAGAAAAGAAGAAAACGAGCGCTTGAAGAAGCGCCTCGAAGAAGAAAAAGCGCAGGCTCTTTGGGAAAAACAACAAGAAGAACTCCGCCGCAAAGCGGAGGAGAAAGCGCGTCTTGCAGAAGAACGCGCACGCAAAGAAGAGGAGCGCCGCATAGCGGAAGAAGCTCAAAAGGAAAAAGACAGAGAACAGCTTAAAGCACAGCTCACAGAACTTGAGCTGTTTATGAATAACTTGGAATCAAGCATAAATTACCGCCGAAACTATAAAGGAGAAGACGAAGAAAACGGCGAGAAAACGGTGAATGGAGCGGCAGGATGAAACATTCTTGGTTAAGATTGTTTTCATCTGTCTATATCCTGCTGGTTTCCGTTTTACTTATAGTTATTTCGGCATATGCTTGGATGGTAATTTCCACATCTCCGAGCACAGGCGGAGCGGGATTCGGCGTGGCAGGCAAAGAACTTTGGAAACTCCCGGAATTTGAATTTGACGAAGTCTGGGAAGGCAATATAGATCAACAGCCACAGCAAGACGAGGAAGGCGTTTATATTATAGAAAACGGCGCACAGCTTTGGTGGATCGTTAACTATATAAATAACGCAGATGTCGGCAATCTTACTATGAAGATAGTTAACAGTATCGATATGGCAAGCGCAGAGAATATGACGCTGCCTTCTATACAAGTTGACGGTCAGAACGGTGATGATATCATCACAATACTCGCCCCCACTCAAGACGAAAACGGGGAGAAAAAGGAAATAGGTCTTCGCTTAACGAACCCCTTGTTCGCGGGCGGTTTTGCCGGCGGTTCGGGTATAGTTATAGAAAACCTTACCATCGCAAATTCCAATATTACAAGCACAAATACCTCAAACGGCAGCGGAGCGTTTATTGATTATGCCGATTCTATGGACGTAATAACGCTTACAAACTGCCACCTTAAAAACAGTACGGTCAAAGGTTCCAGAACGGGCGGCCTTATAGGTTGGACTGCGGGCTATAATAATGAAAATGACGGCCCCGTAAAAACTTACGTTACCGTTAAGGATTGCTCAGTTGAAAACTGCACTATAGAAGCAACAGGCTCCGCTGGCGGCATCATCGGTCACGCGGGCAACAACCCTTGGACATATACCGTTGTGGAAAACTGTACTGTAACAAATACAAAACTTAAATCCACCGATGACGGCGGTTGGCGCATCGGTGAGATAGTCGGCACGGCGAACGTCGGCGAAATGGTCGTTAAAAATTGCAATACCGAAAAAGTTGAGCTTACCCAAACGGGCAAGACCTTCCCCGAAGGTCAGGATAAGTCATACGGACGTATCGTGCTTGGCACAACGGGCAACTACACCATCATCGACGAAAACAAAGCCGAGCTTTGGGGCGTGTTCACGCAGCTTGCCGCGGATAATTACGTTTCCGATAACCAAACTTGGATATTGCACGATAACGTTATACTCGGCAGTGAGATACGATTCCAAAGTGTTCCCGTTTTAGAGGGTGATGAAAGCGAACATCCTGTAAGCATCAATATTATAGGTGCCGATTCATCGGTTACGGCAAGCGGTAAAGCCGAGATAAACCTCAACAGTGTTGCTACAGGCTATGCTTGGCAGGGTCAAGTAAGAGCAACTTCCGGATTTAACTTTGATGCTCTCAACGATTATGTGAATGATGTTAGAGCAGGCACAACCGTGACTTTCTCTAATATCGTATTTAACAACAATAAAACTGCCGATGATACTTGTGAAACAACCGCAAATCGTGGCACACTTTATACATATGCTTATGCAAAGGATGTAACTTATACGAACTGCGATTTTAACGGCGGTGTTGTAACGTACGGAGATGCTCGTTTTGAAAACTGCAACTTTAAGGAAGATGGAATCAATATGTATTGCTTATTCCTTGATAATGAGTACGGAAGAAGAGAATATCCCGCTTATTACGTTAAAAACTGTACGTTTGACGGAAATTCCACTTCCTACGGCGGTCTTAAAGTTGCGGATGATAAAAATATCGGCGCAGATCTTTTTGTTTCGGGCTCATCTTTCGAGAACATTGTCAATAAATCCGCTATCTACGTCAACGGTAAGACTAATGTTCAGGCAGAAAACAATACTTTTGCAGATACCTGCGTTGTTGGCGACATAGGATTTAAGCACGATACTTGTACCTACAACAGTTCAGCGGTGAAAGCCGGCGATTATAGAATAGAGGATCTTGATAATCCGACCTCTACAACAGGAGGAGATACAGGTTCATCTACAAGCGGCACAACCACAACTACAACTACAACAGCTCCCACGGGAACAACCTCCCAAGGATCGACAACCACAACAGCTTCTGCTGATGCAGCGACGACAACAACGGCTCCCGCTGAAACAACGACAACAACAGCCACAACAACAGCTACTGCGGAAGTAACAACTTCTACAGAAGTAACAACTTCTACAGAAGTAACAACTTCCACGGAAGCAACAACTTCCACGGAAGCAACAACTTCCGCAGAAGTAACAACAGCACCTTCCGAAGAACCTGCGGTATCAACGGAAGAAATAACAGAACCGACAACAGAGGTGTAACAATTTGACAAACAGAGTGCTTCTCCGCGAAAGCGGAGAAGCACAAGCACATTTTTGATTTAGGAGATATATCGCAATGAACACAGAAGAAGTGAATATCCCGAAGCAAGAAAGGAAACTTTCGGAAAAAATCTTTTCCATAGCGACTTCTGTTTTGCTTGCCATTGCAATCTTATTCTGCGGCACTGTGATGTATCAGATAAAGACCAACGGCTATGTGACTATTTTCGGTTGTAGCGTGTTTCGCGTTGTTTCCGAGAGTATGGGTGATACGATGCCGGTCGGCTCGCTTATAATTTCTCAAAAGACGGATATAGAAAGCATTAAAGAAGGCGATATTATAAGCTTTTTCTCCCGCGAATCTTATATGGCGGGACAGATAATAACCCACCGCGTTGCGGAAATAAAGGACCGTGACGGCGAATTGCTTCTCGTAACACGCGGAGATGCAAACAACAGCGTGGATGGATTTTATGTAACCAAGGAAAATTTTATAGGCAAGATAATCGTGATCTTGCGCCCTGAGGGGTTTATAACAACACTTTATTCTATATTGACGAATAAAATAGGATTTTTTTCTGTAGTGGTCGTGCCGGTTATAATTCTTGTAACGATCATAATGCAGGAAAACATAAAAAAAATAACGAAAGAAATTAAAGCTATTAAGCAGGAAATAAATGAAGCGGAGCGGGAACAAGATGAAGAAAAGCTTCGCGAAGAGCTCCGCCAAAAGCTCAAACAAGAAATTTTGGCTGAAATAGAAGCGGAAAACGGCAAACAGCAATCAAATGAAGATTCGCCGAATGAAGCTGACTCAAGGGAGGCAGAAAAATGAAAGAAACAGAATTAAGAATACAAAAGTATAAAGCCTTGCTCCCACGCGCCCGCGAGCGCGTTATAGCGGCGCTTATGATATTTGTTTTCTCCATTGCTATGCTGACGGTTTCCACCTTTTCGTGGATAACACTTTCCGTAGCGCCTGAGGTAAGCGGAGCGACAACCACTATCGCCGCTAACGGTAACTTGGAAATAGCCTTGGCACGCGATATATTGCTGAAAGAAGATGGTACTCCTATGATTGATGAAGACGGCAACGTAATTGCTATTCCTCCGTCTGCTTCTGCCATAGGTGATTCCTTGCTTTCCATAACGCAGAAAAACCTTACTTGGGGTAATATCGTTAACCTTTCGGATGCTTCTTACGGCTTGGAAAATATTACGCTGCGCCCTGCAACGCTTAATACAAGTTCTCTTTTGGCGCATCCGCTCTATTCCGCAACGTACGGCGTGGACGGACGTATTAAAGAACTTATAAACGCTTTTGAATATACGCAGTATAATTCTGAGTCGAGTGAATTCACAAAAAGCCATTTAAAAGGAATAAAGGCTATTTCTTCTGTAGATTATATTGAGGTTGATGTTCCTACGGATAGTGTAAAAGATTTTATATACCAAACAACTTTGGGTAATGCCGGTCAAGATGCAGGCGTAGCAAATGGCAATTTCCTTAGTTTGAATGTTAGCGGCGCTAATTATCGCTATATGCAGGCGGTTGGCGGCTTGCTCAGCTCTTACGCGGACGGTGTTCTTACAGGGGCTGATAACACTGTTATATGTAGTGCCGATGACGTTGCGGGCTTTTACGATCTCCTTGTATTCTTGGACGAAGCTGTTATGGTTCCCATCGGCGAAGCCCTTATCGATATTTTTGAGGTTTACCAGATAAACACTTATGGCATCGATGGGTACGAAAGATTTGAAAGTGTTGACGTTTTCTGCACCACTGTGGAGCAAGTTCTTGCGGAAATGAACGACAAGCGTGACGACATCGAAGGTCTTGAACGTGTTGTTACGGGAGACAAATTAAACGTTAATTCAAGTACATCAAACAAAAAATTTTACGAGGAGCTTAATACGGCGCTTGCATCTAATGATGAATTTAACGCACTTTTTCCCTTTATAGCTGATATAACAAAACTTAGATCTTGCATAAAAAGTATGGAAGACAACGGTTACGTTACGTTCCAGGACGGTCAAACAGTTGGCAGCGCAAATGTAACTTGGGGCAATATACAACCGATAGTTGACTATCTTGTTACAATAGATGGAAAGGACGGAGTTTTACTTAGTGATGGAAGTACTTCCAAAACTATTAATGACTGGATAAAAGGACTAGGGATCACCGAAGCTTTGGCATTGTTCGGTTTGCTCGGAAAAACGCCCGGTGACAATATAAAATCATCTGTTACAGTTCAATCAGGCCTTATTGAGCGTATTGACAAAATGCTTTTTGGCTTTGGCAAAGGATCACTTATAATAGATTACATTACTATAAAAATCAAATCAGAGTCTTTGAAAGCAAAGGCTGCAACCGTAGCTGGCTCTATGTCTGGTTTGGCGAATCGTTTGATTGATAATGCATCTAATAATGGTTTTACCTATATTAATGCCAAGCTTACTACAAATGCATCCGGTGATACGACAAAATGTATAATCAAGAGTGACATTGACAATGCCAAAACCGCATCGGGCTTCAAAGAGGTTGTAAGAGATTACGTTGCACGTGATACTTACGGTCTTTCCATAGATTTTTGGCTTCGTACAAACGCTCCGCAGTCATTCCTTACACTCGAGGGCGAGGTTGTATATACCTATATAGACGTTAAGGTTACTATAGACGGCACGGAATATCAGGTTTACGTTACCGACGTAACCACGCAAACTCCCAAGGTTGACGAAAACGGTAATCCTGTTGTAGATGAAAATGGCAACCCCATTATGGAGAATACTGTTTTTGAGGATCAGGAAGTCTATTTTGCTCCCAAGAAAGACGGCGCGGGAAATGTTTGGTACTACTATATGGGCAACACTCCTGTTGAAGGCACTGTTACAGAACCCGATATGAGCGAAAACTCCGACGATAAGCTCCAAACAAAAGAGGTTGCGGGTTATGTTGGCGCAAACCGAATCTGGACAGAAGAAGAGCTTGAAACAATGTCCGAAATGGAATACAGAACGACACAGGGTATGGGCAGCTGCTATACTTTTTATGCAGAGCCCGGCGAAAAAGGTCAGATACTTGACATTCTCAAAGCTTTCAAGGTTGCGTTTGTTGACAGCAACGGAACCCTCCTTGCTACGGCAAGCCTTGCAACGGAATATTGCTTCTCCGAATACGGTAAGTACGTTGTTCCGCTTATGCTCGATGAAAATGCCATCGACACGGGCGAGGACACAGAGGAAGGCGACGATATCCGCGCGATAATGAGCCTTGAGCAGAACGTACCTACGCTCATCACAGCCCTTGTATATCTTGATGGTGATGTTGTTTCCAATGACAAAGTGCTTTCTTCCTCCGATATTCAGGGTCAGCTCAATCTTCAGTTTGGCAACACCTATGAGCCCCAGCCCCTTGACGATGAAGAGCTTATGTCCGAAACGCTCAAGATAACGGCAAAGGTTACGGATGCTCAGGGTAAGGAAAACCCCCAATTCTATTTTAAGGATACAGAAAAATCCTTCACTGCAACGGTAGAACTTTCTGTTGAGGGCGAAGCTCCCAAAACAATTACAGCAAACTTCCTGCGTAAGATCACGACAACGCAGGGTACACGCGGGGAAACTATTGAGTTTACTCAAAGCGCAAGCGACCCGACAAAGTGGACGGCAACTGCTACGTTCACCGCCCCCGGCGAATACATCTTGCGAAGCGTTTTTGCAGATGGTATTGAGCGCAAGCTTACGAACGTGGTCGATACGGGTAACGCCGAAGCGGTAAAGGTCATTGTTCACGGCTTCAGCGTATCGGGCTTCAGCGGTGACCCCAATTTGGGCTTGACGCACGAATATATGACCGCTTCAGACTACGTTACGGAAAGCTTTTCCGTAAATATAAGCGCATATGAAAACGGAACTCTTACCCCGGGCAGCGTTAAAGGTGTGTTCATCAACGAAGATAACGTTGCCGTAACGATAAACTTTACGGAAACTCAAAGCGGCAGCGGCCGCTATACGGGTACGGCTACTTTTGTTTCCGACGGTACGTATACGCTTGAAAACATTATGGTCGATGGACTTTACTATTCAGTTGGCTCGACCTACACGCGCGAAGTACGCACCAAGCTCAGCGTAGCCGTATGGCTCACGCACGATGATAGCTGTTGCGATATTACCGAGATTGAGGGCGAGTTTGAAAAAGTTGGAAATGACTATAAGTTTATATTTGATCGTAGCCACGATTTCTTTGTAAAAATGAAGGTTTACGACAGTACAGGTCAAGAGATAATAGGTCTTGTAGAGCCGAAGTTGACCTATACTAAGAACGCAACGGCAGACCTTGAATGGAGCACTGCGGACGGCGGTTGCTACGTTGGCTATATCCCCGTGGATAGTGTTGGCGAATATAAATTCGTAAGCGCATCTGTTAACGGTGAAAATATTACCAAAGCAATAAGCGCATCCGTTGTCACGGCTATTTCCCGCGACCCCGCAGAGTTTAGCAACTTGATATTGCCATCCGGTGAAGAGGTTATCGTTATAAACGGAAGCAATGCACAGGTTGCAGTTGGCTTCAAAAACGGTGATTCCGCTATCGTTTACGGCTTATTTGAAAAAGAAATTGAAGGAGCAACAACCAAATATCTTATTAGCGCCGAAAAGGATACGGAAAATGAGGGATATTATATATTCACTCTTCCCGACGAGGACGGTTATTGGACGCTTAAAGAGGTATATGCAACGAACGTTGCATATAGAAACGCAGAGGGCGAAATAGATTTCTTCCAAACAGACCCGCTTAAACCTATCTTTAAAGGGAACGGCAACGCGGTAGAGATTACCGATAAAGTTGACGAAGAAACGAGTATGACGGTTGAGCAGATGATTGAAACAGCGGCAAGCGGCTACTATTTTGTTGTTGAAGATGAACTTGCAAATCGCAATACTACAATAAAGGTGATTGCAACATATAAATTGACACACAATATCGGAGCCAATGGCGGTGTTCAAACTGTATATGGAGCAGATGTTGATGCAACAGGCAAGGTTACCAAAAAAACAGGTGCGTTTATGGAATCACACAATGTTAACGCAATCGAATTTACCATTACGGACTTTGAAGGCAAACAGATTGCTAATAACGTAACGCTCTCCTTGAAAAAAGAGATGAGTACCACTAAAGCTAACGGTAGATATACTTATGAAGCTGCTAGCACAGTAGAGGAAACTCTTGTTACAATTACGAGTGCGGATAATATTACGTTTAAAGGCAATGCATTGTCGCTCAAGATAGCCGGCGATTATGTTCCGACAGCTACAATAACGCTTAGGGATATGAATAATACGTCATTTGATGTTGAGTTGCCAAAGTTGAGTGTTTATTCGGTAACCCCGAGTGTGAAGATTAGTGCAGTTAGTCCTAGTACTTCGATGGGTGTTGATACAAGTAGCGACGGTAAGGGATATACCACAAAAACGAATAGTAAAACGGACACATCTGCTACTGTGTATATGGAATGTACAATACACGAAACTGGATTGTTTACAAAAACAAAAAGATATTGTTACCAATCTTCTACAGTAAGTATTCAGTTGTTAAACTCCGGTTATGCTAGCGATGCAACTCTTAGTTTTGGAACTGGTACCCCATTATATACAACTTGGTACGATTCTTGGGGACGTGGAAACTATACATCTGATGGTACGAATAGCTATAATTGGGGCGAAAACAATACAAACAAAAATGGTTGTGATGGCGAGAAAACATTATATATTGGATATTCTTTGTATTCGAGCAGCGAGCTTGATTACAGGAATGGTTCCAAAACCCCTGCAGGCACTCTTACAGCAACGGAGCTTGTTCTTACCTATGACGGTAAAGAATATGTCGTTCCTGTGTCTATCACGATCAATAACCCGTACTAATACCTCACCCGCCTAAAGGCACCCTCATAGTGCGAACAGTTCTATCCCCTTTAGAGCGAGAGCAGATTTTAATATTTAGTTAAATTCTCGCTTCGCTCGAAGGGCGCACCCCATAAGGTAGGGGCTAATACCTCTTCCGTCTTTTGCTCTGCACGGCTTCGCAAAATCCACCTTCCCCAAATTTTTGCTTACGCAAAGGGGAAGGCAATGGCTTCCCCTCTGGGGAAGCTGTCCCACGAGGGACTGAAGAGGAAAAGAACCTCACCCGATTTCGCGACGCTCAACCACCCTCCCCAACGGGGAGGGGCTCGCAGGCGCGAAACTCTAACCGAGTGTGGTGCCGTAGGCCCTTCCACTCTGGGGAAGGGGGACCGCGATCGGGGGCCTCAAATTATGCGTCAGCATATTTTGGGGTTCTCGGAGTGGTGGATGAGGTTGAACAACGAAAGGAGCAAGAAATGAAACACAATTCAAATCTCACGCCATATGCGCAGGAATTGCGGAAAAATATGACGGAACAAGAGAAAAAGTTGTGGTACGCATACTTGCGAACTCACCCCATTCAGTTCCGCCGACAAGTTACGGTAGGTCCATACATTTTGGACTTCTATTGTGCTGCGGCAAAGCTTGCCGTGGAGCTTGACGGCTCCCAGCATTACGAGCAGGAGGGTAAGCACCACGATGCTGTGCGAACAAATTATTTGAACAGCTTGGGTATAGAGGTGTTGCGCTTTCCAAATTCGGACATAACAAAAAATCTGCGCGGTGTGTGCAGAATGATCGATTTGAGAGTAAAGGAGAGGTCGATTTAGAACCTCTTTCGTCACGGCTTACACCGTGACACCTTCCCCTTTGGGGAAGGTGTCGCCTATGGCGACGGAAGAGGTATTAACCACAAAAGGAGGCGCCTATGCGCGAAACAGCAAAAAAACTTAATATTCGCAAAGCCTCGGCGGCGCTTCTCGTCTTTGTTTTGCTCGTGGCTTTGCTCGCCCCTGCCGTTTCTGCGGCAGAGGTCGGCTCGGGTCTTACCTGGTCGCTTTCGGGCGGCACGCTCACCATTTCGGGAAGCGGAGCAATGAACAATTTCACGGAAACAAACCCTGCCCCTTGGCACGACGTTGCGGATCAGATCCGCGTTGTCGAAATAAAAAACGGCGTTACCTCCGTGGGCAACCTCGCTTTTTACGGGTGCGAAAACGTCACTTCCGTGAATATCGCCTACACCGTTAAGAGCATCGGCGCTTACGCTTTCGCCCATTGTACGAGCCTTAAAATGCTCTCTCTCGGCTCCGGCGTTACAAGCATTGGCGAGAGCGCGTTCGAATGTTGCGAAAGCCTTGCAAGCGTCAATTTGCCAAGCTCGCTTCGCACCATCGGCAAAAAGGCGTTCTACCGTTGCTACAAATTGCAGGCAATAACAATTCCTGCATCCGTAACTTCAATGGGCAACCAGATGTTCACGTATTGCAACACGCTCGTCACAGCGCAGGTGAACGCGAACATATCCACTCTCCCCGAATGGACTTTCTACGGTTGCGATATGCTTTCGCAGGTTACTTTGTCCGCGAGCATCAAATCCATTGGCAGAAAAGCTTTTTATCGCTGTGAAAACTTTAACAAAGTTTATTACAGCGGCGAGGCGGCAGACGGCGAAGCTATTTCCGATGATATACGCGGTACAAGCATTGAAGACTTTTCCCAAGGATCGGTTGAATACACTGTACCCGAAAAAAATACGTCCTCCTCGTCAAGCGTTGACGTAAAGGACGATACAGTTATCATCACCACGACAACGGTCAATAAGACCGATAACTCCATGGTTTCCACAACGGTCAAGGAATCCATTACCGTGGAAAACCAAATCGTTGGTGATAAGCAGACTAATGTTTCCATCGAGGCAGTGCTTGAAAACATCGAAGGCTGGCGCGAGCTCATAGAGCAGATCGAAAACGGCGAGACCAAAAACGTTGATGAAAATCAGATAGATGTTTCCGTCAACGTAAACGATAAGCAGGAGATTCCCGGTGATACCATCGGCTCTCTTTCGGGCAAGGACGTGAACATCACTATCGATATGAACGATGGCTCTACCGTCAAGATCGATTGCGAGCGCCTTGATAAAAAGGAAGAGCATCCCGAAAATTATACCCTTACCTACACCCTCACAAGCAACACAGAGCCGACAAAGGCGCACAAAAAAGCCTTTGGCGATGCGTCAAGCTACTTGATCTCTTTCGCGGGCGACGCGAAATTCGATTTCTCCCCGAAGATATTTATTGGCAAGAGCGCGGCGGGCAGCACGGCAACGCTTTACCAGAACGTGCCGGGCAAAGGACTTGAGCTTTTGCAGACCGTAAAGGTGGATAAAAACGGATACGCGACGTATTACCTCAGCTCCATAAAAGCTTCAACCGAATATGTTATTGCGCTGAACGTGGGCTCTGTCAGCGTGCAGGACGCGATAATCTCCCCCGATGATGCGCCCGATTACGGAGAGCTTGTGCAGTTTGAAGAAATAGAATACGTTACAACAGGCGTGCGAATGTTTATGGGTATGAGCATTTTCCAGTTTACGTTCGCTATACTCGGCGTAACGGCGTTCCTTTTTATCTCTGTCGGCATCGTTATGGGCGTTATCTACCGCAGAAAGAAACTTGAGGAATATTATAGAACCATAAAAGGTAATAAAGCATAAAGAAAAGCAGTTGCGAAAGCAACTGCTTTTCTGTGTTAATACCCAATACGCACTCTGAACGCTATCGCCGCCGCAGAGAGCGCGGCAAGCGCAAGCGTATGCATAAGCCAATATGAACGTCGTGAAAAGCCGAAAGCCGTCCAAGTGTGTTCCGTAAGAACGAGCGTCAGCACGCTTGCGAGCAGCAGCGGCGGAAGCACCGCCAGCCAAAGGCTGCCGCCCGGTATGAGGAAAGATGCGGCGGGGAAGAACCAAAGAAACGAAAATATCTTTGCGTATCCCATAACAAGTTTGCGTTTGTTATATTTTATGGGCAAGCCGTGCTTTGCCTGAACGCTTACGATGTGCTTTTGCCAAATCACAAGATATGCGCCGTCCATTATTATGATAGGCACAGCGGCGGTGAAAAAAACTATGGTAAGAAGTATTGCGAAAAATCTTTTCGTCGCGTGAATGGCGATGACGAGCGCCAAGACGGAAACGAGCAGAAACACAACACCCAAAATTTTGCGAAGCACCGTGAAAATTACGGGGACTTTCTCGTTTTTGAGGAGCATTTTGTGGCAGTAAAGGTCGGTGTACATAAACTCACCCCGTTTAATTGCCGCTTTCTTCGCGGACGTGTCTTACACAAAGCTTGGCGAAGCAATCTTGAAGCCCGTATTTTTGCGCGTATCTTTCGGCTTGTGCAAGAACTTCTGCCGCTTTTTCGCTTTCGCCGGATTCGGCAAAAGCCGTGCGGATGGCTAGCATCAGCGAAAGATTTATTTCAAGAAAACGCTTGTTGCCCGTATATGCGAAGGCTTGCTCGTGGTGGAATATCGCCTGGTCACGGTATTTTACAATATTGGAAAGCTCTTTTTCCTTGTCCGAAAGAAGGGAAAGGGACGTGGCGATGAACGTGTGGTACATACCTATATTTTCTTTGAGAGCATTTTTTCTTGCCTCGCCCGTGTATTTATAATGCGAGAGCATCTGGCGGCAGAGTGTTGCGGGGCAGAGCATATCATAGTAAAAATCCGCTTCTTTGTTACGCTTTAAGAGGTATAAAAGAGCGCAAAGATTGTAAATTATCCCGTATGCATCCGCGTGCTCTGCCGCGGTGCGCTTGCCGATGTTTACGGCTTGCTCCAGAGTGCTTTGAGAAATAGGGAGCTTACAATGAAGAGATTGTACCGCGCCTTCAAGAAGATATTCCGTAAATTCTTTGTTTTGGGGAAACGCTATGGCGAATTCGAGCGCTTTTTCGCAGAGATCTTGGAATTTTAACTCTGCCATCAGCTTCTTTAGCTGAGAGAGTGCGACCTCGGGCGATTTTTCGCTGTCGGTTCGGAAAAGCTCGTCTATGTTCACGCCGAAAAACGCAGCTATTTCTGGTATTTTCTCTATATCGGGCGCGCAGACCTCACGCTCCCATTTGGAAACGGTCTGTGTCTGTATTCCCAAAAACTGCGCAAGCTGTGCCTGGCTCGTTTTGTTGCCTGCACGAAGTTTCTTTATGTTTTGCCCGATGACGGACATATAGCTTTTATTTTGACTCATATATCTCACCTCGGTTATATTTTATCATACGGTGTGTGCGAAAACAATAACTCGGTGCGTGAGGCAGGGTAACAAAAAACAACCATAGGTTTTTGACCTATGGTTGTTTGCTGACTCTAGACGGGTAGAGGTATGTTATCTGTGGCAGACACGGACCTCTTTATCTTCTCGGAGGTCTTGCGTGAGTGGGCATCGGCGGTTTTTCTTCCGCAGGGAAAGCCTCGTCGGGGTTTTCCATATATCGTTTAGCCTGGGTAGAGAAAAGTTCGTAGTAAGTTCCGCGCTTCTGCATAAGCTCCGCGTGGGAGCCTTGCTCCGTAAGCACGCCGCCGTCGATAACGAGTATCTTGTCAGCAACTGTAGCACTTGAAAGTCTGTGGGAAACGAAAATAGTCGTTTTGTCCTTGCGGAGCGTGTCGAACTGATTGTATATTTCCTGCTCTGCGATGGCGTCAAGGCTTGCTGTAGGCTCATCGAGGATGAGGATGTCGGAATCACTGTAGAAAGCACGCGCGATGGAAAGCTTCTGCCACTGACCGATTGAAAGCTCCAAGCCATCTTTTTCGAAAATACGCATAAGGGGCGTATCGTACTTTGACGGGAGCTTGTCTATAAACTGTGCGGAAGCGCTTTTTTCTGCGGCTTCCTTGATACCTGCTTCGTCAGGCTCTATATCGATGCGGGAAAGCGTGATGTTTTCCTTAACGCTTACGGCGTATTTGCCGAAATCTTGGAATATGATACCGTAGAGAGAGTAAAGCTCGCGCAGGTCATATTCGCGGATATCGTGCCCATCGAGCAATATTTCGCCCTCTGTGGGGTCGTAAAGTCTTGTAATGAGTTTGATAAGGGTCGTCTTTCCCGCGCCGTTAAGACCAACGAGAACGACTGTGTCGCCGGGTTCAAGCACGGCGGAGAAGTTTTTGATAACGTAGCGTTCCGTGCCCGGGTAGCGGAAGGACACGTTGCGAAGCTCAATTCTGTGGCCGACGTGGTGTTCTACCTTACGCGGTGCGGAGATAAGCGGAACAACGGTCTGCTTTTCGTTCATAAAAGCTATAAGGTTGTCTATAAAGAGCGTACCCTCGTAAATAGTCGCCATCGTGGCGATGAAAGAGGACATACCTCCCGAAATGGAGTTGAGCGCACCTGTATAGAGCGAATAATCTCCGACGAGCATATTGCCATTGTAAACGCCGCGCGCAATGTAGAGGAAGAGTGCGCAGTTTACAACGGCGGAGATGATGGCGATGCAGATGTTGAGCATACCCTCTTTAACAAAGAGGGATTTAAGACCTTTGAAGTAATTTTTGTATATTTTCTGATATCTTTCGCGGAAATGATCGTAAAGACCGAAGATGCGAAGCTCCTTCGCCATATCCTTGTTTGTGGAAAGACCTGAGTAATAGGAAAGCTCGCGGCGGGATTTGGAGTTGCGGCGAAGATAGTTGAAGTTTTTCTTACGGTAAGAGAAGCTGATTATCGCGCTGGGCATAGAGAGAAGGATGATGATAAGCGGCGCGATGGGGCTTACCGCCAAAAGGATGATTATGTAGGAGATCATACTTATGAGCGTACTCATTATGGAAAACGTAGAGCGAAGTATCTGGATAGGTCTGTTGCCCGCTTCGCGTGAAGCGTTTTCAAGCTTTTCGTAAAATTCGGGTCGGTCGTAGCTTGCAATATCCACGTCCTTTGCCTTTTTCATAATTTTTACGTTGACATGGTTTACAACGAGGTCGCCCGAAATGCGCACTATCATCGTTTCAAGGTTGGAAATAATGCTTGTGGCGAAGATGAGCGCAAACTGAATGATGAGGTATTTCATCGTTGGGTCGAAAGAAACGTGCTCTCCCTTGCCAAGTCCTACAACGATGGCTGTCAGCTCATTGAGGATGCTTGCCGCAACGAGCGAGCGTATAACGGGCATAAAACCCTGTATTATCGCAAAGAACAAAAGGGCAAAGAGAATCCAAGGACGTGTTTCCCAAACCAAGGTGAAGATATAGAAAAGTCGGGAGAAAAATTTTGTAATAAGGCGGGAAAGATAACCGGGAACTTCGCGCAATTTCTGAGGCTTCGGTTCACGGAGCTTGTCTGCCGCTTCTCCGGGCGGCGGTCCCATCATAGGTCCCATACTGTACCTCCTGAAATATATATATTTGTCTGTAAAAATTATAGCACTATAGTTAAGATTAGTCAATAAAAATCTTTAGGTACCGTAAAGTTTTTTATCATAGGCTAACTTTTTTGTTTTGCCGCGTCTTAAAATAATAAAAAAATTTTTTGCAAAACGGCGCTTTTTTAAAAAATCTCGGCTCTATATAGTAAAAGGGCAAAAATAAGAATTTTTTAAAAAATTTTCGAAAATTTGTCGAATTTTTCTTGAAATTTGACTATTACTATATAGAGGAGTAAAAATCGGCTTAATTGTAAACAATTTGTAAACATTGGCGAACATTTTGGCGATTTTGCTATATATAAAGT
>JAGATA010000003.1 GCA_017621475.1 Clostridia bacterium | reverse complement strand
CTGGATGCTGTTGTTTCTCTGATCAACAATCGTCCTCGTAAATGCCTTGGTTTTTTGTCTCCAAATGAATTTTTGAAAAAAGTGTTGCACTTGGCTTGACAATCTGACGAGGCTTAAAGATAGTTGCCACATCTGCGGCGGTAGGGCGACTACCGCAAGTGGCGGATTGTTCGACGAGCCTAAAGGCTCTGCGTGTGGAATGCCCCAAGGGGGCTTGTGCAAGCCACCAGCACGGCTGGTGGTCATGACTTTATGATTTATTTGTTTATTCTCTAATACGTTTTTCTATCTCACTCAAATCCAATACCTTGTATTCGTTAAGCCTGTATTTATTATATTCTTGGGTAAAATATTCAAGCATATGCGTCATAGTTTTGTTATAATCGCGAAGCTTGATATTGTCATATGCATCAAAATAAATGTGCTTGGCTTTATCTATAAGCGCATCTATTTCTTCCGTTCTGCCCAAGCGGTATAGACAAGCCGCAATATGCAAAATCGTCATTGCGTGGTTCGCGTGTGTGCCGCCGATTGGATAAGCATCATAGCCTTCTTTGTCGGGATACATAAATCTTTCGATAACATCCGCGCTTTCTTGGAACGAAAGCATAGCATTTTCATAATCTCCCATATCAAAATAGCGGTGGCCAATTTGATAACAAGCGATAAAAAATTCCTGCCATTCGATGTCTTTGAGGGCTTTTGCTTCTTTCATTCCCTCTTCGCCCTTTATATAACTTGCCGAAAGCCGCATTTTATCCTTAAGCATATAAGGGTACATATACGGAAGCGTTTCAATGAGTTTTTTAATGTCCTCGTAATGATCCTCGCCTTTTTCTTTTTCCAAGTATGTGTAAATGTGGATAATATTCGCTTTTGTACGACAAGTGCAGAAAACATCTTGTGATACACTGATAATATGGCTTCCGAGTTCAAAAGCTTTGTTGATTATCTCATCCCCGCGGTCAACGTTATAAGCGTAAAGCTCAAACAATTCTGTTTTGAGTATTATAGATGCAGGATATATCTTCAATCCGTCAAGCAAGACCTGCTCTGCTTTATCGAAGTTATTCCAAAAATACTTGTTATATTCCAAACGAATATCTTCAATTTTCACATCAATATCGTTTACGTCAAAATCAAACAATTCATCAAGTGATACTTTGAAAAAGCTCGCAATTATCGGTATCATCGTCACATCGGGATAAGATGCACCCATCTCCCACTTTGACACAGCCTGTGCGGAGATATTAAGCGTTAGCGCAAGTTGCTCTTGAGTCAAATTTCTTGCTCTGCGTAGTTCACGAATTTTATTTCCGAGATTCATAATTCACTCTCCTTTAGTTTTTTCGGCGGCGCCCTCCGTGATTTTATTATAGCACACAGCGCAAGAAAAAACAAACAGCCTGTTTTTTAGTTTTTTAAACTGTTGGTTGTTTGATTTGAACGAAATTTTGCATATTTAAAATTTATCAAAAAAGGCAACCGTTTGCACGGTTGCCAAAAAAGTCTTGAGCTGATTTAAACTTCTGTAGCAATAACTTTTGCATTCTTGAAGCCAACAAATTTATAGTATATAAGCGTTATAACGCAACAGAGAAACCAACCTGCGGGATACCCGAAAGCTATGGGCAATATCTCATTGGAAATGAAATTAGAGACTACAAAGAGGTAGATCTGTCTGAATAGTACAAAAGATCCGAGCATAATAAACATAGGTGCTTTTGTGTTGCCCGCTCCGCGAAGTGCCGCAGCAAACACCTGGTTAACACAACAGAATATGTAAAACGGAGTTATGTTATGAAGCAAAAGCTCTGCATAATAAACTACATTTGGGTCATCCTCAAAAAATGCCGCAAGATACGGCGCGAATATCATAACAAGCGTGATAACGACCACGGTTATGGCAAAAGACATAAAGAAAGCGATATATGTACCCTTTTTAGCACGTTTCATATCTCCATTTCCAAGGTTTTGACCAACAAGGGTCGTTGCCGCCAATGAAATGGATTGAACAGGCAAAAAAATGAACGCATCTATCTTTGAATATGTGGTCCAACCGCCCAAACAATGCGCTTGAATGCCGTTTACCCCCGCAACGTATGATTGAACAAATACATTGGAAAGCGCAGTTATCATCATTTGGAGCGCCGCAGGAAAACCAACGGAAAATATATTTTTTAATATAGAAATATTTAGATTTAATTTTCGAAAATCAATCTTTACGCAAGAACTTGTCTTCATAAGTGTTATTATAGTCAGCAAAGCAGATATAAACTGTGCTATAATAGTTGCAAGCGCTACCCCGGCAACGCCCATATCAAAGACAAATACAAAAACCAAGTCAAGAACAATATTCGTCAACGCAGAAACCACAAGGAAGTAAAAAGGTCTTGTAGAGTCTCCTATGGCTCTGAGAATACCAGCGCCCATATTGTACAACATAAGGCCAATAACACCGGAAAAATATATAGTCAAATAAGTTTTTGCATAAGGATATACCGTGCTCGCACCTTCCTGTGAATTAAGCATAAGCTTTAAAAGCAGCGGCGTCAAAGCAACACCGAGTATTGTAAATATTACCGCCATAACTAGAGTAAGAGCAATGGATGTATGTGCAACCTCATTTACTTTCTTTTCGTTTTTCGCACCGTAATATTGGGAAATAATAACACCTGCACCGCTTGCAAGACCCATAAAAAATCCAATAAGCATATTTATGATAGGAGCTACGTTTCCTACGGCCGCAAAAGCGTCAACATTATCGGTCTGACCGATAACCCACATATCTACCATATTGTAAAACTGTTGAAAAAGGTTACCTAAAAGAAGTGGAAAAGCAAATTTTAAAATGTTCACGGGGATACTTCCCTGTGTCATATCAATTTCGCGCCTTCCGAAGATTGATTTCCTTTTTGTTGTTTCCATTATATCATCCCTTTTATTGACATATATCTTTAATATAATATTATATCACTTTTTATAAGGATGTCAAATAAATAATGAACATATTTTGTAGGATAAATATTTTTTGACTTGAAAATACACAAAATCTATGTTATAATTGATTTCACACACAAAACGCTAATACTTTAATCTATGTTTGGAGGATAAGCAATGCATTTACACGAATCGGGCGAAATGTATATCGAAACCATATTTGTTTTATCACAAAATAATCCTTATGTCCGCTCCATAGATGTAAGCGAGCACCTCGGATATTCAAAACCATCGGTAAGCCGTGCTATCGGTCTTCTTAAAAGTGGCGGATTTATAAATGTTGATGCAAACGGACATATAACCCTTACAGAACCGGGATTGCAAATAGCTCGCAAGATATACGAACGCCATACACTTATTTCAAAATTTCTTATGCTTATCGGGGTTAACAAAGATATCGCTTCCGAGGATGCTTGTAAAATAGAACATGTTATAAGCGATGAATCTTTTGAAGCAATAAAAAAATATGCCGAAAGCAAGATCGGATAATAAAAACGGATATGTGATTTTTTCACATATCCGTTTTTATTATCTTTTTACAATAAGCTTTTCATCTTTCGGAATAATATACTCTTTTCCGTTCACAAACAGCTTGCCTCCATCTATAGGAGAAAGAATGCTGACTTCATTACAGCTTACCGAAACCTCTATGTCCCCCTTCTGCGTAGGAACTTTGCCGGAGAAATCACCTATGCCAAGTTCACCGGTGGAAGGACGCACTTCGTACGTTTCGAAATTAACGCTTGTAGGCTTTACGCCCAAAATGTATTTGCCGATAACATATATGGGAGATGTACCACCCCAAGCGTGGCAAAGGCTCTTTCCGTAACGGCGTCCATACATTGCATAATGCTCTGCCCCCTTCTGATCGGGTTCGTATTTTTCCCAAAATGATGTCGCGCCTTCATTTATCATTCCGCCCCAATAAGAGCGCAAAGATTCCAACACATATGCAAAATCACCTATGTCGCACATGGCCGCAAGCTCAAAAAACCTGAAATACGGTGTTACGATAGCAGGAATTTCATTATTCTTTATAACGTGAGCAATAATTTTTTCTTTTCTTTCTTCCGTGGTAAGATTATAAAGAAGTGCAAAAATATTTGCGTGTCTTGTTACATTTCTGTTGCCTGTTTTATATTCATCAACAAAAGCATTCTTTTCCTCATCCCAATAAAGAGCATTTATCTTTTCACGAACTTCCTTTGCGCGTTTTAAGAAACATGAAGTATATTCTTCATCTTTCATAAGCTCTGCGCAATTTGCAGCGCATTCATAAGCTCTGCAAAGAAGCATTTGCTCTGCGCAAATAGGACCTGCATCTTTATCAAAATGCTCTGCCCAGTCAACAAACACCCAGTCTCCACGGCATCTCTCATAAAGACCGTCCTCGGAAAGTCTGGATTCCGCAAAATCAAGCAAAGAACGCATATCTCTGTAGATAGAAGCGACAAATTCCGCATCCCCCGTATGGAAATAATATTCCCACAGGCTTATTATCCAATAGAACGTATAATCGGGAATGGTATTGATATGCATAGTAACGGGGTCTGCGCCGCGAAGTATCTTGAACGTACGTCTGACAATATCCTTATCGGATGCAAGATAATAGTTTGCAAGAAAACTCTGGTATGCATCTCCGCCCCAAACCCAGCGGTCGCGTTTGATGCCGTCCAAGAAGCCCTCTCTGGAATTTAGTCCGAGGGTATATACCGCAACTTCATATATTTTATTCAAAAGCTCGTCTTCAGAAGCAAACTCACCTTTGTTTTCTATAGGAAGATATTCAAAATCTGCCGAGATTTTATATTCTCCGCCAAAATCGGGAACAAAAACATAGCGAAAAGCCACGCTCTCGGAATGGTAGCACTCGCCCGATACCGAGATTATAACTATGGAATGCTCTGTATCCATTGCCTCCTCGCGTGATTCACCGCAGTAAGCCGTAAATTTAGCATCCTTCAAAGAAATATTTTCAAAAACTATATTACCGAAGCTTTCTTTACCGAAATCAAAAAGTGTTCCCGCTTCAAGCTTTTCCGTCTTCACGGGATATATTCTCTTATATGCAAACTTAAAAACTTCAGGGTCATCTGAAAGAGATGTGTACATGTCGTTAGTTCCCGCTGGAAGATCTTTTCCGCCGAAAGAACCGTGGCGCCAGCTTTCATCGGACGTAAAAACATCTCCTTCTATGTATACTGCAGGAAATCCGCCATCCTTATACGCATAGACCTTTACCATATGCTTTCCGGCCGGAACAGTCGCTGTGCTATTGGGCGGATAACGCTTTCCGCTCACACTAATAACCGCATCGGTTGTATTAGCAAAAAAACGAATAGTTTCCTCTTTTTCAAGAAAGGCGCTCTTATAAAGAAAAAGATTTCTTTCGGGAGCATCTATCCTCCACATCGGCTCGTGAAAAACACCGCCCTCCGTTCTTCTGTTATGAAGCTTCATACCGTGGTAACGCTCAAATGCGTTGGGACACCACATCCATTTTGCCTGTTTCATAAATATCTCCTGTTTTATTTTATTTTGGATATAAAATCCATAGCATTCTTTAATATTCTTCGAGAGCTTTCGTGCTTGAATAATGCCATAGCTTGGGAATAAGAGACAAGCTCCGCGCTCAACAACTCATCTTTGCAAAAATTTACTGTTTGGTCTTTATATTCCGCAAGGAAATAGACGACGTGTTTTATAACACCGCGTTTTCCGGGTATGGGATGCTCATCTTTTTCCAAAAAGCCATCGATAAATACAGGGGAAAGACCGACTTCCTCAAATATTTCGCGCGCGGCAGTCTGCTTTTCGGTTTCGTTCTTTTCCATATGCCCTTTCGGGAAGCTGTAAAAATCGCTTTTTTGTCTTACCAGAACGAACTTTATCTCCCCGCGTTCACGAGTAAAGACAACAGCACCGCAAGATTTTTCATAAGTCATTATTCTTTCTCCTTCTCAAATTGTTATTTTATGTATAAATTTCCGCTTACAGTTTCTATCTGCACTTTGGCATCGTCGGAACCGAAAACATAAGTTTCTCCATTCTGCGTATGCGGTATATCAGATCTTATATTTCCGCTAACGGAAGAAAAATCGACCTCTGCACCAATATTTTTACTCAAAATAAGATTAACCGTGCCACTTATGGAATTGATGTCAATATCGGTTTTATCATAAACCCCTATATTGACTTTTCCGCTTACCGTTTCGGCATCAAATTCATATCCGTAAAGGGCATCTATATCAATATCGCCGGAAACGCTCTTGCAATCGATGCGATCCGCTTTTATCTCTTTTGCAAAAAGCTCCCCGCTGACATTTTCAAGGTCAAATGAATTTGCAGTTAATTTTTTAATGTCAACATTTCCCGAAACCGTGCTTATGTTTACGTCTTCCAAGAGAATATCCGTGGAAAAAACTATACTTGCACTCACATTATCAATGTCAAAATCTATCCCCTCCGGGAGCGTAATTGTCAGATCCTTTCTTGAAGAAGATACCCATTGGCTATTGTAACCGGATTCACAATATTGAATGACAAGTGTACCACCGTTAAGATAGTAATGCATACGTTCTTCGGAATCAAGTTTTTCACCATTTTCCGTCGCAGTTAACATGCCGTCACCGCTTACGGAAATATTTATCTTACCCGCAACCCAGTTTATTTCAACCTTTTTTATCTCATTAGCATTAAATGACGCATTTCCTACAGAATATTTTTCCGCATCCGCGTAAACAATGTAATCTCCAAAGCTTACGTTGCAAGCCGTGCATAAAATAAGCATTAAAATAACCAATGTAAATGAAATTACTTTTTTCATAAGAAGCTCCTTTCAAGTTATTTTATATCGGATTTTCTCGGAATAACTATCGCAGCGATTATATACGCAAGTATCCCGCAACCGCCGCAAGCCGAAAATAATATCCACGCAAGGCGCACAAGCGACGGATCTATATTAAAATATTCCGCAATGCCACCGCATACACCGTCCAACATCTTACCTTCGTCAATTTTATAAAGTTTTTTTTCCATAACTTCCTCCTATCAAAGAGATTCAAATATTTTTGTTCCGCGTTTCTTTAACCACATTACCAAAAGAAGCGATGCGGCAAAAATAATCACCAAGGCAATGAGCAGGAAAAGCCTCTCAGCAATAAATCCACCTATCAAAATGTAAAGTATTGCTAAAAAAAATACCGTTCCCATACCAGAAAGCATCGTAAGTATTATACTTGCTCCCTGCTTTATCGGTACAGTTTCATTTGTCCAAGTAAAATTCGGGAATTTCAAATTAAGACAAAGACCGAGACATGCCACAAGAAAATTTATTGTTGCGGAAAAAGCAAGCATCAGAATTATCATAAAAATGCCGCTTTTTAAAACTATTCCCGCAACAAGCGCACATATCATTGAAGGAACAGCCGTAACATACATATGAAGGCCAATCTTGCATTTAATCACCGACCATGAAGACACAGGAAGAGAGCGCAAAAGCCAAAAAGTTTTTGCTTCAAGAGAAATAGAAGGAGCGCTTACAAGGTTCATCGTGGACATAAAGCCTATGCCGGCACAAACTATAAGGGGCGCTATTTTACCAATCGTGGGGATTTCGCCAAACAACGCTAAAACATCCTCCCCTTTTATTACCAAAAATACTGCCATTATCAAGAGGAAAACAACGCCAAGACCGCAATTAAGAATATAAGCCGAGCTATTCAAAAAGCGGGAAACCTCTTTGCGCAGAAGCGCTTTTTCGGCACTTGCGGCGCGGTAAGCTTTTTCGCGGTATTTAGCTTTTTTCGCGCCTTTATTCGTTGTAACGATGCGAATAAAGCTTTTGGAGAGAACATAATAAACAAGTGCAAACAAAGCCAATACCATCACGGTAAATATAAGAAGCGAAAGCATATCTCCGCTTGCCGCCAGACCCATAGCATACGCAGGATAAACGAAGGTTTTTATATTTTCAGCAATGATAGCGCCGCTTGCAACAAGCTCGTTTATCGAGTTCTGTATCTGAATAAAAAAGTAATAATAAACCGCGATAAATGCAAGGGAAACAAAAACGGAAATAAAGCTCTTATTTTTTATTCTGGATACAACAAGTGCCACCACCCAACCGAGCACGCAAGAAAGAGCAAGCGCAAAAAGCGGCATAACCGCAAGGAGGATTACAGCATTTACCAATACAAAAGCATTAAATCCATTTACAAAGAAATAGGCTGCAACACAAGGAATAAGCACAAGAGCTTCGTAAAAGACGTTAATCAAATAAAGAACGAATATACGTACAAACAATATGTATGAAGGCTTTATCGGCATAGATAGCAAAAGCTCGTTATCCTTTGCCTCGTATACCATAGAATGTGTCATAAAAACGCTTCCGATAACGGCAAGCATAGTTGCCATAAGCCCCATAAAGGAAAAGGCAAGCCAATCAAGTCCTGCAGGAGAAAAAGACTCAAAAAACACAAGCGAATATGTGAAGAACATTCCTCCGAAGACAGCAACAACGTAAACAAGCAAGAAAATATATAAAGCTATCATACCCTTTCCCGCTTGCTTTTTACCGTCGCGTTTTTTACCCATAACGCTTCTTCCGAACATAACGGAAAAAAATTCCCGAAGCTGTTTTTTCAGCAAAGTTTTAATCATCAGCTTCCTCCAGCTCAAGAAATACGGATTCAAGTGAAGAATCGCCCTTTACTTCCTCCATAGTTCCGGAAATTATAAGCTTACCGCCCTTGATTATAGCAACCTTATCGCAAAGCTTTTCCGCAACATCAAGAACGTGTGTAGAGAAAAATATAGCACCGCCATTATCGCATATATCGCGCATTATCTCTTTAAGCGAATGTGCCGCCTTGGGGTCAAGACCTACAAAAGGCTCATCCATAATAACAAGTTTCGGATTGTGTATAAGCGCAGATATTATCGCAAGCTTTTGCTTCATACCGTGAGAATAGGAGCTTATCGGCTGTGCAAGGTTTGAAGTGATTCCGAAAAGGTCTGCGTATTTTCGTATGCGCTCGCTTCTTTGCTCTGCGCTCACCCCAAAAACATCTGCAATAAAGTTCAAGTATTTTATACCAGGCATAAACTCATAAAGATCGGGATTGTCGGGAATATATGCAATTTTCTTTTTGCACTCAATGGGATGATCTTTTATTGAAATACCGTCAACATATATTTCTCCGCCATCAAAATTCAAAATACCCGTAGCAGATTTGAGAGTCGTTGTTTTTCCGGCACCGTTATGCCCTATAAAGCCGTATATCTCCCCCTTATTTATATGAAGAGAAAGATCGTCAACAGCTTTTTTATTTCCATACGTCTTTGTAAGGTGGTCTATTTTTAACATAGTTATTCTCCTTATATCCATCTTTGATTTTAATATATCATATACCGGCCGAAAAATCCATATCTGAAAGGAAATTTAAGCATTATTTAATAAAAAAGCAGCTAACGCCACATCCCCTCTCCCATCACGCCTTACGTCGTGACGTTCTCCCCATCTGTGGAGGAACATGCGGTGCCGATACACTTTCCTTATGGGGAAGGTGAATTTAGTGTAGCAACAGCCGGATGAGGATTAACCTGTTTCAGCGAAAATTCCTATAAAGCGAAAAACAGGTGCCAAGCACCTGTTTTCATAATATCATATTTCTCAATTCAAACCAAGAAATGTTCCTATATCGGAAGACGTTACGCCTATGGAATTTCCATAATATTCATCCGTACAAAAATAATGCACAACAAATATAGCAAGAAGTTCACTTTCGCCGTCTCCAAGCGGAGTTTGCGTTTCTGCGGAAAGAATGGAATTTATCGTTTCTTTAGCTGTATCAACGTTTTCTTCAAAATCCCCACTTCCACCTTTTGTGGCAGCGATTATCTCGTTTACGCTTTTTGCTATCTGTTCTGTATATTCTGCTTTCATCTGCTCATCTGCAACAGAAAGAACGCTTTCCGAAAACATTGCCATACCTATATCTTTAACTGCTTCCATCGTTTCGGAAAGTTCCGGGTTTTCCTCAATTTCAATAAGAATATCGGCAAGTTCTTCCGTCTTTCCCTCTCTAATAAAAGCTTCTATATCTTCTGCGGAAGAAAGATTGGACATAACTCCGATAAGACCGTCATCTTTATCATCCCTAGGATCTCCGACAAGAACTTCTATATTGTCCGTAATATTATCGGGCGAAACGCTTATAAGTATATCGGCAACGGAATCCACAACAACATTTGAAAGTTCTCCGTCCCCACCAAGATCCATATTGCCGTTTTTAATGCTTTCGCCTACCGAGTTAAGCACCGAGCTTGTCATTCCCGAAATAAACTGTGAATTTTCCATATGCGGTACCGTTGAAGAAACGGCACTGCCTACAACGGAAAGCTCATCTTTTCCGCTATTTTGAGCATTTTCGTAGGAAGAAAGAAAATCATTGAACATAGCAAGCATTTTTGGAGTTTCTTCTATAGCGCAATATTTTATATCGGAAACTGTAGCCGTTGTGGAAAGCTTTGCAAAAAGAGCACTTACAGGATGAAGCGGCACGTCTGTTGGAAGCCATTCGATGATAGTATCGGCAATATCATCATCCACCCCTATACTATCACAAAGTTCTTCCTTTTCCACTTTTGAAACAGATCCTGTCATATAAAGGATGGAGAAAAACGGCGAAAGCAACACAGCGCAAACAAGCACGCCGCTTACCGCACCTATTGCGGCGCCCCCCCATTTACTTGATTTACCTTCCCCTGCTTTTCTTATAACCGCTCCTGAAACAGAGTTAAAACCGATAAGAGTAATAAGCTTCAAAAATCCAAATATAAGCGCAAAAATCACGGGAGCAATAAGCGCGCCTGCAAGGCTTATAATAAACGCAATAGCATTTTCGGAAGATGATACCATCTGCGCTGCAGATGGGTGAAGTAAAGAAAAGACCATATCTTTCGATCCGTCTACCAAGGAAAAAGCAAGCGAACGCGAAACGAATAATGACACGACAGCTATGATTACAAGTTCGCAAAAGCGGAACAACGCCTTTCCCATACCGCGTCTGTAACCCATAAACACACCAAACATTATCAATACTATTTCTAAAATTAAAAAAATCAAATAAAGAGTCATATTTTCTCCTATAAAACTATTATTCTATTAACAATACGCTCATATTATACCATCAAAAGAAGAATTGTCAACAAAAAGCACGGGCAAAAATTCGCCTTTTGCCCGTGCTTTTTGACTTATTCAGATATTAAAGTACCTTATATCCCTGATTTTCGATAACAGTTTTAAGAACGCTGTCGGAAACTTCTTTGGAAAGAATAACCTTTGCTGTTCCTTCCTTGTGGCTTACGATAGCCTCTGTAACTTCGGGGAGCTCTTCAAGAACCTTTTTAACTCTTGCTTCGCAATGAGGGCACATCATACCTTGAACTTTAAGTGTTTTTTCCATAGTTTTTTTCTCCTTTTTTGTTTTTATTTTTCTATCACGCTTTGTACTGCGGATATTAAACAGATTAAGACGCAATGCGTTTGAAACAACGCAGAAGCTGGAAAGGCTCATTGCAGCCGCACCGAACATCGGATTAAGCGTAAGACCGAAAGCAACATAAGCTCCCGCCGCAAGCGGAATGCCTATAATGTTGTAAATAAACGCCCAGAAGAGGTTTTCTCTGATATTGCGAAGCGTTGCACGGCTCAGGCGTATTGCCGCAGGTACGTCGGAAAGACGGCTCTTTACAAGCACGATGTCTGCGGCATCTATTGCAATATCCGTTCCCGCACCGATGGCTATACCCACGTCCGCTTGTGTAAGAGCAGGTGCGTCATTTATACCGTCACCAACCATTGCAACCTTCCCCGCTTTCTGAAGATCGCGTATCACAGCTTCCTTGCCATCAGGGAGCACACCTGCAACGACTTCATCAACACCCGCCTGTTTTCCAATGGATTCTGCTGTTTTTTGATTGTCACCCGTAAGCATAACAACTCGAATACCCATTCCGCGAAGCTCTTTTATTGCTTCGGGGCTGTCTTCTTTTATAGTATCCGCAACGGCTATGATACCGAGGAGCTTACCGTTGTATGAAAAAAACATAGGCGTCTTGCCGTTTTCGGCAAGCTTTTCTGCGGAATTTTTAGCTTCATCCGGTATTTCGGCTTTATCGGAAATAAATTTGAGGTTGCCACCCGCAAGCTCGTTTCCTTTATACTTTGCAACAAGTCCATTTCCCGGGAGTATTTTAAAATCATCTACAGCGAAAGTGTGAACGTTATCTTCCGCAGCGCGGGTTACAATAGCTTTTGCAAGGGGATGCTCGCTTCCGTGCTCAAGTGATGCGGCGAAAGACATAAGTTCTTCCGCGCTTTTTGCGAAAGCAGGAACAACGTCCGTTACGCAAGGCTCACCGCGCGTGATCGTTCCTGTTTTATCAAGAGCCACGATCTGCGTTCTTCCCGCATTTTCAAGGCAAACTGCCGTTTTGAAAAGTATACCGTTTTTAGCACCCACACCGTTGCCGACCATTATTGCAACAGGTGTTGCAAGACCAAGTGCGCAAGGACAGCTTATTACAAGCACGGATATAGCTCTTGCAAGGGCGTAACCTACCTCTCTTCCGAGAATCATCCACACGATAAATGTCACCAAAGCTATACCGATCACCACAGGTACAAATACACCGGAAACTTTATCGGCAATCTTTGCTATCGGCGCTTTTGTAGCAGATGCATCGCTTACCATTTTTATTATCTGAGAAAGCGTTGTATCTTCTCCAACTCTTGTAGCCTCGCACTTTATAAATCCCGATTGATTTATCGTAGCGGCGCTAACCGCGTCCCCCACGTTCTTGTCAACGGGAATACTTTCACCTGTAAGAGCAGATTCATTTACAGCGCTGTGACCTTCCACAACAATTCCGTCAACAGGAATACTTTCTCCGGGACGAACAACGAATATATCGCCCTTTCTTACGTTTTCAATATCAACGGTCTGCTCTTCTCCGTTCTTGATAACAACCGCGGTTTTGGGCGCAAGCTTAATAAGACTTTTTATTGCATCTGTAGTTTTTCCTTTGGAGCGCGATTCAAGCATTTTGCCGAGAGTAATAAGAACGAGTATCATTGCGGCAGATTCAAAATACAATTCGTGCATATAATGTGCGGCGTTTTCGGGATGTAAAGTCATTGCAAAGGTTGCATATACGCTATATACAAACGATGCCGCAGAGCCGAGAGAAACAAGAGTGTCCATATTTGGCGAACGATGCAAAAGTCCTTTAAATCCGTTAATAAAGAATTCTTGGTTTATTACCATTATAACGGCACTAAGCAAAAGCTGCACCAAAGCAATTCCTATATAATTCCCGTTGAGGATATTTGGCACGGGAAAATTCCACATAACGTGTCCCATAGAAACGTACATTAGAAAAGCAAGAAAGAAAAGGGATATTAAAAATCTTTTAAGTATTTTTGGGGTTTCTTTATCCTCAAGGGAGTTTTCCTCTTTGGCGGAGCTTTTCTGTGTATTCCCTTTTTTTGATGCACCGTATCCCGCTTCCTCCACAGCTTTTATTATATCTTTTTCGGAAGCTGTTCCCTCAACTCCCATAGAGTTTGTAAGCAAGTTTACAGAGCAAGCAGTAACACCATCTACGTTTTTTACGGCTTTTTCAACGCGCGCACTGCAAGCAGCACAGCTCATACCCGTTACATTATACTGTTCCATATATTCCTCCTTTATTTCATTAACTTACCGAGAGTAGCCAAAAGTTCATCAAGAGTTTCGTCTTTACCTGCGCGTATATCGCTTGCAACGCAGGTTTTTATATGCTCGGAAAGAAGTTCTTTATTAAAAGCGCACAGCGCCGCGTTTACCGCGGAAACCTGCACAAGTATATCCGTACAATACGCGCTGTTTTCAACCATATTTTTTATGCCGCGTATCTGCCCCTCTATCCTGTTGAGCCTGTTTATAAGAGATTTATATTCAGTTTCGTCTCTCTGCTTCGTTTTGCGAACACAACAATTATTTTCCATAAAAACCCCTTTCAATTTACTTTTATAATATAAGTATATACCCCCAGGGGGTATATGTCAAGAAATTATTTTTTGATATAATAAAAATAAAATATTTTTCCAACCGAAATGCTTTTTACGGTACTTAATGGACGAAAACAACGCGTTGTAAAGAAAGTGAAGCACATTATGACAAATAAAAAACAAGAATACCTTGCTCTTTTCGAGCAAGAATATTTATCCAAAATATACGGCTTCTGCCGCCTGAAAACAAATACGGAGGAAGATGCTGAAGATCTTTCGCAGGATATTGCGCTTGAAGTGTTAAAAGCAATACAAAAAGGCACGGAAATAGAAAATATGAATGCATTCGTTTGGAAAGTTTCAAACCATATGTTTTTTAATTTTCTCAGAAAGAAAAAATACGGCTCTTCGGCGTATCTTACGGACGTTTTTGCCTGCGATGATAACGTGGAAGAAGAATATATCTTTAAAGAGCAAAAGGAGCTTCTTCACCGAGAGCTTGCAACAATGCCGCGCGATTACCGCAAAGCCGTGGTTATGCACTACTTTGACGGGCTTTCCTGCGAGGAAATAGGAAAAATACTTGGAAAGAGTGCGGGTACTGTCAAATGGTGGCTTCACGATGCCAGAAAAGTAATTAAGGAAGGAATTGATACAATGAAAACATACGGTGAAAAAAGTTATAATCCCGGTTCTCTTTTTATCTCCTGTACGGGAAATTTCGGTGCAAACTATGAGCCTATGAGCTGTGCCAAACGCAAAAGCGCGCAAAACATATTGCTCGCGGCATACAAAACGCCTCTTACAATAGAGGAACTGTGCACGGAGCTTGGAATTTCAGCTCCCTATATAGAGGACGAAGTGGACTTTCTCGTAGAGAATGAGCTTATGAAAAAGGTCGGCAAAGATAAATACCAAACCGGTTTCGTAATACTCCCCGGACAAAACCCGACGGTATTTAACAAAATATATACGGAGTGCATTCCCGAATATTTTGAAAAGCTCATATCTTTTTTGGAAAGCAAAAAAGAACTTCTCGCAAGCGAAAAATTTAACCTTGCGGGATTTTCCTGGGAGCGGCTTTTGTGGGTATATATCCACATCATATCCGATATTGCGGCAAATAAATACAAATCGGTAAATAATATTCATATTAAGTATGCCGATATTCCAATGCGTCCGAACGGGGGCAAATGGATAGCTTTCGGCTTCGATAACAGTAAAAGAGCAACAAAGGTCAAATGGGAAAAATATCACAACTATGACGGGCCCTGCCATAAAACGAAAAAAGCCTTTGTTCAAGGATTCTTCCACGCATACAGCGGAAGTGACAGCTCTGTATTTTTCTCGCTTCCCGATGAAGTTTTTTCTCTTTGTAAGCAAATAATAAAAGGCGAAAAAAGCGCCAATTCCCTTTCCGAAAAAGACAAGTACTTTTTCAGTCTGGCTCTTGAAAACAAGCTTTTCATAAAGGAAAACGAAAAATTCAAGCAGACGTATTACTTTGTCGAACGCGAACAAAGGGGACAGTTGGAAAGATTATCGTATGAATTTTACGAGGAAGTTAAGCATATATTCAAAAAAGCGTATGACATCGTACTTAACAAATACGCGGCGGGAGTGCCTAAACATCTCCATTCTCAAATGGGTAATTTTCTTTCAAATAGTTTCAGCGCATTCGTGACCTGCTCCCTTTTTGAAGCAAAAAACAGAGGCATGCTCTCCGAGCCAGATGAAAGTAAAATGTGGCTCAGCTTATTTGCGAGTGAAATTTAAGCAAAACCACGGTTTCCAAAAAAAATTTGGAAACCGTGGTTTTTTCAATTTAGTGAAATCTTTTTGAAATACAATCCGTCGTTTTCTATATCACGCTCGTATAGAACATACAGAGTATCGTCCTTTACCACTATATCGGAATACCCGCCGACAGTATCAACAAATATACGTTCAAAAGTCTTAAAACTGTCTTTGCTTATTTTTACGGTAAGATTTTCGCGTTTATCCTTGCTTTCGCAGTTGATGTGATATATTTTTCCGTTCGCAAAGCACATAGATCCCATACAAACGGGGTCCGGGAAACACCCGTTAAAATGTAGACTGCCCCACCCGTCAAATCCGGTTTTACTAATGGCAAAAGCACGCATATGCTGTGCATTTTCGTTTCGGATAGAGATAATCACATTGCCCTCTTTATTTACGGCAAGCGCACATTCGCTGGGATTGATAAGGACGTTCTTTCCGATTATTTCGCCTAAATTCCAGCTTTCTCCGTCATCCGAATATATCGTCGAAATAAACGATGGATGGTGAGCCTTCTCTCTCTTTTCGTTATACGCTATCCAAACGGGCAAAATGATCTTGCCGCCGTGAACGATACCGTGACCGGGGCCTATTGCCACAACGTTATAGAAAAAGCCCGCATTCTCAAACACAGCGCTTATGTCATTTGCCGCACCGAAAGTCTTTCCATCGTCAAAACTTACACGGTGATATACTTTTTTATAATTTTCGCAATAGAAAAAATGTACCTCGCTTCCCTTTACCGTTATCATCGGATTATTAAGCGTTTTCCTGTTGCCGTGGATAAGAAGTACGGTTTCAAAGCTTTCGCCTCCATCCGTACTGCGTATGATCTTGAGATCTATCTGCGCCCAATCCGAAACGCTTTTTCTGCATTCATAATAAGCAAGCAGAGTTCCTTTTTGCGTAAGTGCAAGCCCGGGTATGCGGCAACAGGAATATTCTGTTTTTGACTTTTCTATTATCATATATCATCTTTTACGCGATAAACGAATTTATCTATTTGTCAATATTTTGTTTTTTATAAATATATATCTTGGCTGTCCGTCTTTTAGCTATATTCACGTTAAACCCGTTTGCAATAAGCTCCTCTCCCGTAATGCGCTTTTCTTCTCCGCTGTCTATATCGGTAAAAGTATAAAATGCATATTTATCTATTCCGTGCAGAGAAAGCTCGGCAACGGAATAATGAGAATTCTCTCTTCTGAACACCTGCACGATTCCATCGCATTTGCAAGGTCTGTCAAACTGCCACGCCGCCCAGACATCGCTGTTTGCCGAAGGTTCTGTAAGAGCATAAAAATCTTCTTCGAAATAGGGTTGCAAAATTTTATATTCCTTCAAGCATTTTGAGAGGAAGTTAAGACTCTCGGGGTCGTTAAACGGTTCTTTAACCGTATATGCGTGCTTTATGGAAAAACCCGAAGCATAGGCACTTCTGATCTTGTACAAGTCATATTGCGGTCCGACCGCCGCGCCGGAATACGGCAGCCAACAGGAATACGTCATATTGTGCATTTGTAAAGTTTCGCTTTTAGTGTCCACGGGACACATAGCATCACTCCTCCACAGGGGAACACTGCGGCGAAGTGTTTCCATATCTATACGTCTGCCTCCGCTTGCACAGTTATCGATAAGAAGGTTAGGAAAGCGATTTAGGAGAGCGTCCCACAGCTTATATAATCCCATAATATGCTTGATTTGGGAAATACCCTTTCTATCCTCTGCGTCATAACCGCACCAATACGAAAGAGGTGACATATTGAAATCCTGACGGTAACAATCAAGCGATAGCTTCTCTATCTTTTCGCAAAGCATATCGAAACAATATTGCCAAGCGTCCTCACGTCCGAGATTTAAAAGGCGCACCGTCGAGCCGAAAAAATATTCCGGATGTTCGTCGGAAATCGGTGTGCCCGCAAGCGCTCTTTCCGGTTCAAGCCACAACAGAAACTTTCTGCCTGTATCGTGTGCCGCTTTTGAAACGTCACTCAATCCTTGCGGATGTATTCGCTTGTTTACGCGCCAATCTCCCGCAAAGCTTGCCCAATCCCCTGCAAATTCATCAATGCATTCCTTTTCGCTTGCACCGTACCAGCCGGCATCGACCCAGATACAGTCCACAGGAATATCGTATTCATTTATGCGCCTTATCCTTTGTATCATTTCTTCACTCGGCATACCGCCCCAAAGCATAGCGGAAACAGGCAAATGAGCGTGCCCGCTTGTATAAAGCGGAGAGATCTCGTCTTTTATAAAGTGGCGAAAAAGGTTTTGAGAATCTTCAACGCTACCTTTGTAGGGCATTATAAAAACGGAAGATGTTCGTATTTTTTCCCCGGGAAAAAGCCTGAAATTCAGGCCCTCTATCCCTGTTTTCACTTCCATATGATCTTCTGCGCATCCAAAATCCGTATGCCATTGCCCTGTCCAGCCAAGAGCAATTATAGCGCCTTCACCACATCTGTGAATATTAAAAAACGGAGCATTGGCTTCGGAAGAACGCCCGCCTGAAGCGCCAAACTGACGTCTTTCCCCCGGAAGCAAATAAAAATCAAAGCGGTTATTTCTAGTCCTTTCGATATTGCAGAAAAATTCTTCGTCTCCCCATACAGATCCGCTCGGTGCATATATTTTTGTAACAAGATCTTTATTCGGAAGGCACGACGGATCTCGTCTATACCCATTATTCGCAAGAGGAATTTGTATATCGCAATCCCAAAGCCGAGATATGATTCCGCTGGGTTTGCTTCCGATATTTTCAAAATAATTGACCCATTCCCATACACCGTATTTCTCGTGTTTCTTTGCAACGGTTGTAATACGCAACCCGTCTGAAAGTGCAAAAGCCGTTACCGGATGCGCGTTTTCGGCTTTTATATCTTTTTCGAATTCAAGATCGCAAAATTTTTCTCCGTCATACAAAAAAGAAAAAAGGGGGCTTTCGTCAAAAAGATCCATAAACTCCTCCGCGTTCAATCAAATGTTATGCTGCCACAGCTCCAACTTCCGTGAGAGCCTTTATCAAGATAATTCAAAAATTCATCTACAAGCTCTTTTTTAGTTATATATTTCATTTTGTAATAATCAATGCCGTCTTTGAAGTAAATGGCATCATATAAAAAATCCTTAAGTTGCTTTCCGCTGCAATAATAGAAGTTAAAAAGCTCCAGGGAACACGCATTGAGGTCGCGTCTGCGCGCAAGAAAATCCTCCTTTAATATGGTGCGTAAACGGGCAGTTATTTCTGATTTTTTTATTTTTTCTGCCGCAAGAAGCTCGTTTAAAAAATTAAGATCTTCGTTTATTTTTTCCGTACATTCGGCTGTACTAAGTTTTCTCATCATAGCTTTACAATAAAGTTCCGTCCACGGAATTTTTGTGGAAATCATACTTCTGTCCTCCATAAGTTATATTTTAATTTTATTTTAACAAAAGCCGAAAAAATTGTCAATAAATATAGTAATATGCCCTATTGAAAATGTTGATTTTTCCGGTTTCTTTGTGTATAATGAGCGTATAATCTCAATCCCGAAAGGATAACGATATGGCAGATTTTTTCGGCGCTATCGCCTCCAAAGAAATCGGTTCTAAACGAGTTCCTCTCGTTTTCCCGAAACCGCAAGAAAAAAACGGAATCGAAATTCCGCTTTTAACCTCAAACAAAAAAATGACTCAAGTACCTAAAAAGCCCGACACGCGCGAAGAGCTTGATGCTCTTATAGAGCAGCTTCGTGTAAAATACGCCCCGTTTATGCAAAGGCTCGCCCCTAAAACGGAACAAGCAAGGGAAAAAATAATTCTTGAAAATTTCGCTTTACGAGAAGCCTCGGAAGATGATCTTCTTGATTTTTCGCGCGTTATCCGCGGCGAAGGTGAATGGAAAAATATAACCGTTCCCTATTTTTTCGGCCCCACGGGAAACGCTGTACATTATTACAGAACTACATTTCAAATAATCAAAAAATCCGCTTCCAAAGCCATATTTCTCTGCTTTGACGGAGTGGATTATATAGCGGAAGTTTTTCTTAACGGCGCCTTTTTGGGAAGCCATGAGGGCTTTTTTGCGCCATTTGAGTTTGATGCCACTCCGCATATAAAAGAGGGAGAAAATATACTCGTTGTAACCGTCAGAAACGATTATGTTTACGGTGGGAACCAAGGTCCTACGGCAGAACCGATCCGTCTTGAGGGGGATAAAATGTACGCTGCAACAGGACTCGGATACGATGACAGCGAAACAGGCTGGCATCATTGTCCTCCCGGAATGGGTATTTACCAAGGTGTAAGAGTGGAAGTAAGGAATCGCGCTTTTATATCCGACCTCTATGTTCGACCCATGCTTGAAAGCTCCGAATATGAAATATGGTGCGAGGTATATAACTGCGACTATATGCCCCTCAAAGAACCTCGCATTTCCTTCTCCGTTTACGGACGCAATTTTGAAGAAATCTCGCTTAGGGACTTTGTTTTTGAGCCCATAACCTTTTCAAACGACGATAGAGGAGACATAGTTTCTCTTGCAGATCTTGAAAACGAGCACCGAATGAAAGAGTCTGTAAAGCTCCTTTTCTACAAGGGTGCGAACCTTATAAAGCTTCGCCTGCCTATGAAAAACGTCCGCAAATGGGAGCTTGATGCTCCGTATTTGTACGAGTTGCAGGCAACGCTTTCCGTTGACGGAAAAGCAGTTGACGTGCAAAGAACTTCTTTCGGTATGAGAAGCTTTACGCAGGATAACGAAAGCACCCCGAAAGGAATGTTCTATCTCAATGGAAAGTCCATCCGTCTTCGCGGTGCAAACACTATGGGCTATGAACAGCAGGATGTAATAAGAGGAGATTTTGATATGCTCCTTTACGATATGCTTATGGCAAAGGCTTGCAATATGAATTTCTTGCGCCTTACCCAGCGCCCCGTTCAAAAAGAAATATATGAGCTTTGTGATTGTATCGGTCTTATGCTTCAGACTGACCTCCCCCTGTTTACAGTTATGCGCCGCACAAAATTTGCAGAAGGCGTGCGACAGGCAGAGGAAATGGAAAAACTTATTCGCCCTCACGCTTCCAGCATACTTATATCTTATATGAACGAGCCTATGGCAAACGCGGCAAACCGCCCGCACCGCCACCTTGTGCGCTGCGAAATGGAAGCTTTCTTCGATGCTTGCGACACCGCAGTTCACATTCTCAACCCTGACAGAGTTATAAAACACATCGATGGCGACTATGACCCGCCGGACAGCACTCTTCCCGATAATCATTGCTATTGCACCTGGTATAACGGTCACGGCATAGATATTGGTAAGCTACACCGCGGATATTGGCTTGGAGTTAAAGAGGGCTGGTACTACGGTTGCGGAGAATTCGGTGCGGAGGGACTTGACCCCGTTCCACTTATGAAACGCCGCTACCCTAAAGAATGGCTGCCCATAAACGACGCAGAAGAAAAAAATTGGGAACCAGGTATGATAAAGGATTCACAAAGCGGTAATATGCACTTTTTCTATTACGATACCCAAGAAACGCTTGAAGATTGGGTACGCGAAAGCCAAAAGCACCAAGCTTTCGGTACAAAAGTGCAGACCGAGTCCTTCCGCAGAGATGCAAATATGGTGACCTTCGCAATACATCTTTTTATTGATGCTTGGCCATCCGGCTGGATGAAGACCATCGTTGACTGCGAACGCAATCCCAAGCCCGCCTTTTTTGCTTACAGAGATGCCCTTACGCCTCTTATGGTAAATATTCGTACAGACCGCAAAACGTATTTTGCAGGGGAAAAAGCAGCGATTGAGCTGTTTATCTGCAATGATACGCACGAAATATCCGATGGACATAAGATAGTGTGCGAGCTTGTTGAAAAAGGCGAAAAACTCGCTCTGGAAGCGGAATTTGACGCCAAGTTCATGGAGAATTCTTCGTTTATTCAAGGCGATATCTGCTTTGATATTCCCAAAGTTAAAGATCGAACAAAATACACGCTTCGCGCAATACTGAAAGATAAAAACGGAAACATTCTTCATTATTGTGATGAAGAGCTGGAGTTTTTCCCCGAGATAAAAAAAGCGGAAGCCACCGCAACAGTAATCACCGGCGAGGAATTCGCATCCGATATAAATTTCTTTGTAGATCAAGCGAAAAGCGGAAAAACTGTTGTTGTAAACGGACTTTCAGAAGGCATTTATAAAATTGCCGATGCAGAGGTCAAAGTAAAACCCTGCGGTATGCGCGCGCTCCATTTTGTTTCGCGTAAAACGGGACACAAGCTTGTTGAAGGATTTACCCCTTACGACTTCCGCCTTTGGTACAGCGAAAAAGACGATATGATAACCCCCATAATTCGCAACACTTTTACCTCGGACCAAGCAATACCGATTCTTACAAGCGGCAACAGCCTTCGCGGCAGTGCATGGGGGCAAAAGCTCTATACATCACTTGCCTGCGCACAGATCCCTGTCGGAAAAGGCAATATCATCATCAATGAAGTTGATCTTGAGACTCACCTTAAAAACCCTGTCGCACTTATGTTCATGAACGGATTGTACACATATTAAAATGAAAAATCCCGCTTTGGAAGCGGGATTTTTCGTTTTTATCTATTGTAATATCCTTTTTTGCCGAAGCCTATCGTGGGCCAATGCAATGCTATTTGTTTATCTTTTTGAAGATCCGGACAGTTTTCAAACGGTATGCCGTTTTTCTTCATTTCTTTTAAAATTTCATTGAAATCGGAAGGTTTTATCTCACGGAAAATACCTACACTTATATTGCCAAAAATATAAGAATAACCATTTTCGCTCTTTACGTTATCCTTGCCGTTGTGCTCTATCAAAGTTCCGTAAACTATATCCTCAAGGGTGTCGAAAACTGAGATTCCGTATATCTCGGGCTTGATGAATGCATCTATACCGCCGAGGAATTCAATAAATTCAAGCTCGCCTTTTTCATCAAAATCGAGCCTCATCTCATTATTAAAATAATAAAAGGAATTTCTTACAACTTCGGGAGCGCCGAAAAATCCTTCAGCTTCGCTTTTTGAACTACCGAAAAGGACACTTCTTCCGTTTATAATAAGCCCCTGTTCGGGAATAATTTCTATTTTTAAATTCTTCATAAAACACCTCCGACTTTGATAAACAAAAACTGAACTTTTATCTATCGATAAAAATTCTGTTTTTGTTTGGTGGGAGCGGGTGGATTCGGACCACCGAAGTCACTGACAACAGATTTACAGTCTGCCCCCTTTGGCCACTCGGGAACGCTCCCATTCATTATAAATTCCGCATCTTTCGATGCGGAATTTTTGGAGCTGGTGAACGGAGTCGAACCATCAACCTGCTGATTACAAATCAGCTGCTCTGCCATTGAGCCACACCAGCTTATTCAGTTCATCGTAGGTGCTCTGCCTCGCGACGTTGATAAGTATATCACATTACTTTCTATTTGTCAACACTTTTTTAAACTTTTTTATTTTTTCAAATATATTTTTTCTATTGTCTTATCCGTATTTATTTGGTATAATTACTTTGCAAATAACAAATTATAAAGGATTTTAAGCTATGTATAACTTTTTTGCAGACAGCGAGAGCCGAAACGGCAATACATATATAATTACCGGCGCGGATCATAATCATATAAAAAACGTGCTCCGAATGAAAGCGGGAGAAAAATTTCTTGTAAGCGATGGCGGTGCAAGCCACCTTTGTGAACTCGAAAGTATCGACGGCACAGCTTCTATTGTGCGCATAATCGAAGAAAATTTTCAAAATACGGAGCTCCCTATAAAAATATACCTTTTTCAAGGACTTCCCAAAAGCGATAAATTAGAGCTTATTATCCAAAAAACCGTTGAGCTGGGCGTTGCAGGTATTATCCCTGTTGAAATGAACCGTTCTATAGTGAAGCTCGACGAAAAGAAAAAAAGTTCAAAACGCGAGCGTTGGCAGGCTATAGCCGAAAGCGCGGCAAAACAAAGCAAACGCAATATCGTCCCAGAAGTTTTCGACGTTACGACATACAAGCAAGCGATGGAAAAAGCAAAAGGACTCGACCTCTTGCTCGTCCCTTACGAAAACGAAAACGGTATGAAAGCAACGGCAGACGCGCTTTCCAATATCAAAGTCGGTTCATCTATCGGAATTCTTATAGGACCTGAGGGCGGATTTGAAGAAAAGGAAGTCGCGCAAGCGATAGAGGCAGGAGGTATTTCCATCTCTCTTGGCAACCGCATACTTCGCACGGAGACAGCCGCTATTACTTCCGTTGGTATGTGTATGCTGTATGCCGAGATGAATTTGTAACAAAAAAGTGTGCATATGCACACTTTTTTTGTTACTCTATTATTGTATAAGTGAAAAATTCACAATGCAGTTTTGTGCCTATATCAGCTCCGAAAGGAAGAAGCGCAAGAGCGATGAAAATATCTTCGCTCTCTCCCTTGCCTATTTCACGAATATAGGCATATTCACCCTCTATTTTAACAACAATATAATCTTTAGGTTCCATATACACCTCTCAAAATTTATCTTTGAATAACGTATGCCGCATTGATGCACGGTGCTGTATGAGGAAGATAATCCATATCATAAACCGTAACATTTCCTGCGCCTTCGCCGTAAACCGTGATAAGGTCTCCTATAATAAAGTTTACAGATCCATCCTGTATACAATCGCGGACAAGTATCTCATACTCTGCTCCATCTTCGGCAGAACATATGTAATAGGTTGTATATTCCTCGTTATTATAGTATCCGTTGCTATCCACAAGTTTTTGCTTTATGGTAAGAGTAAACGAGACGAATTTTCCATTATATCCTGCCGAACTGCGGTAAAATGCTTCCGGGGTGGTCTCTTCACAAGCGGCAATATATTCTTCCTTTGAAAGTGACGTATCCACAGGGGAGTTAAACGCACGGTCGATGAGTCCCAGAATATTTCCTATACCAAATGTGGAAATTATAAGATACAACCCTGCAATAATAAAAGCAATTATCTTATGCTTCTTCTTATATGGACTTGTTGCAAGCAATATTATAGCAATAAGCGGAAAAATAAACAGCATCAAAGCCATAAACCACCAGCTGTGATACCAGTTAACAAAAACTACCCTACCGGAGCCGCCCGAGCTCCCGTTTCTTTTTTGCTTTACAGGCTTGCGGTTTCCTGCTCGCATTTCCTCCGGGCAGACTTTTCCGCATATTGGGCATTCATCCTGCGCGAAAAAACATCCGCAATCGGGGCATTTATTTAAGTCGGGGCGATCTATTTCGTCGCCATCGAAAGCGCCGAGCATTCTTCCCATAAAAATCATCCTTTCGTTTTTTCATCTGTACTTATATAATACCATATGCCTTATAAAATGTCAATTTTTTCTTTAGGAACTATATCTATAACGATTATCTCTTCTTTATTGTTTATTCTCGGATACGGAGTTTGGTTTCCAAGACCTCGGCTTACGATAAATTTTCCGTCGTAGATTCCAGAAGTATATTTCGGAAACAAGCCCTGCCCGGGAGCAAAAACGCCGCGCCCGAAAAAGCGCCATTGTCCGCCGTGCGCGTGCCCTGAAAGAGTAAGGTCTATATTTTTATCCTTAATATATCGTGGATAATATTCGGGGTGGTGGCACAGCAATATCTTCGCCCCGCGAAGGCGAGAAAATTTATTAAGCCATTCAAGGTTCGGGGCGGGAGTTTTCTCAAAATGCCCCTGCTTTTCCATAAAAGCATAGCCCGAAGAAAGTCCGCCTATATGAACACCGCAAAAAGTTTGCGCCCTGTCGTCAAGCAATACCGCCCCGCTCTGGGAAACAAGAAAAGCAACATCTATATCCGTTTTTCTTTCGTGGTTTCCAATGGAGCAAAACGTAGGATATTTTTCCGCACAAAGCCACAAAAATTCAATTCCGCGCTTATATTTTTCCGTGCTGTGAACAAAATCCCCTCCGACAAGTACAGCGTCAAGCGAAATTTTTTCAAGGGCGTCAATAAGCACAAAATTATCGCAATCGTGCATATCCGAAAGAAAAGCGAAACGCAATTTTTTCTCGGTTTGCATTTTTAAAGTGTATTTTCTGATCTCCAAAATAAAAAATCCTCTTTATTTTTGCATTGTATATGAGCCAAGTTCGTCTTTTATATATTCAAGCGATAAAAGCTTTTCTTTTACCTCTTGAACGGAAAGAAGCCTTGTATTGTTGGAATTAAATTCGCAAGAATCTACACTCATATTCTTAGGCAAATTTTTATCGTAATTAAGACCGCGCTTGTCACAGGGAATACGGTAAAAGTCTCCCATATCCTGTGCGTGTACGCTTTCTTCAAGGGTCAAAAGTGTTTCATAAGCTTTTTCCCCGTGGCGCGCGCCTATAACCTTTATATTATTCGGGTCGTAGGAGAAAAGTTCACAAACTGCCCTTGCCTGCGTTTCTACCGTGCAAGCAGGCGCTTTTTGCACAAGGATATCCCCGCTTTCCCCTTTTTTAAACGCAAAAAGGACAAGATCGACAGCCTCATCAAGTGACATTATAAAACGAGTCATCGCGGGATCGGTTATTGTTATCGGTTGGGAGTTTTTTATCTGCTCTATCCAAAGAGGTATAACGGAGCCGCGGCTGCAAAGCACGTTTCCGTATCTTGTGCAGCAAAGCTTTGTTTTCTTCCCCGAAACAGCGCGAGATTTTGCCACAACAGCCTTTTCCATCATGGCTTTGGAAATGCCCATAGCGTTTACGGGATAAGCCGCTTTATCCGTAGAAAGGCATATCACCTTTTCCGCGCCCTCATCTATTGCCGCATTCATCACGTTTTCCGTTCCGAACACGTTTGTCTTCACCGCTTCTATGGGAAAAAATTCACAAGAAGGAACTTGCTTGAGTGCCGCTGCGTGAAAAACGTAGTTCACACCGTGCATGGCGCTTTTCACAGAATCCGCATCGCGTATATCTCCTATATAAAAGCGCACTTTGTCAGACAGGTTGGGAAAAAATGCTTCCAAGTCGTGGCGCATATCGTCCTGCTTCTTTTCATCGCGGGAAAAAATGCGTATTTCCCCCACATACATCTTGCAAAATCTTTTTAAAACTGCGTTTCCGAAAGATCCGGTTCCGCCGGTTATAAGCAAAGTTTTATCTTTAAAAAACATAAATTTCTCCAAAGCATATTTCAAACAGGATATTCATCTTCAAATTTGCGTATGATATTCCGCAGACCGGAATCTATTCGTCTGTCGCAAAAATCACGTATATTTTGAGGTATTTTTTTATAGTAAGCCTCAGCAATACCGCCTGCAATGCAAGCCATAGTATCCGCGTCTCCTCCAAGGGAGACGGCAAGGCGCACAGCACTTTCATAATCAACGGATTCCAAGAAAGCTACTATGGCCGGCGGTACGCTGTATCCGGTGCGGCTGTCAAAAACGTAATTTTCCCTTATATCATTAAGTTTAAATGAAAGATCATATGAAAACATTTTTTCAATTTTTCTCTTTATATATGATTTATCCATACCGCCGTATGCCCAATACACAGCCAAAGCAACCGCCTGCGCACCTCTAATAGCTTCCCTGTTATTGTGAGTATAAAGACAGCTTGCCTTCGCTTGCAAAAGCACCCGCTCTTCCGTTTCGTAAGCGTACCCTATCGGAATGACACGCATAGAAGCACCGTTTTCATAACTTTTTACGCGGTGCATAAAAGGGCTTCTTGCCCAATCGGAAAACATCTGCCCAAAGCCCGCATCGGGAAACAAAGAATAAAAATGTTTTATTTGCGAAGCATATTCAAAAGCTCTTCTGTTCTGTGAAAAGAAGGAGATGGGGTCGGAATTATTAAGGATAGTTTTACATACAGCCACCGTCAAAACTGTGTCATCCGTGAAAATACTGTAATCTCTGAATTCAAAATTATAATTTTTGGTACACCGAACCTCATATGAAGAACCTATTACATCTCCGTAAATTGCTCCAAACATAGGAATTCCCCTTTAAATCCGTTTTTATTTATATTATACACCCACGTTTCTTTCTTGTCAACGGAAGTCAAAAAAGGGCGTATCAAGGCGCTTGCCGTCGCATATAATATAACGAGCCTAAGCTCAATCATAATAACAAGGAGACGTTATAAATGGAATATCCCAAAAATTATACGCGCACCAATATGCGTTCTTCGCAAATGCGCATAACGGCAGAAATGTCACCTTATTCCGCAAACGCCCGTGCATCGGATTTTGAGGCCGCCTGCTCTTGCGGTGTAACTCGTCAAGGAAGAAATAACTGCAAAAACGATTGCTTGCACGGTCAAAGTCTTGCTATGGTCTATTCACCCTGCCAGGAATTTGAAAATCTTTACGATACGGCAGAAGCGCTTTGCCACGGCACGCTCTTTTCTGATTTATATAAACCGTTTTTTGGAGGTAAAAAATGAACACCTACGAAAAAGATAAGCTTTTGAAAAAGATCCAAGAGGAAGATTTTTCTCTTTACGAAACGGTTCTTTACCTTGATACCCATCCGAATAACAGCGCCGCCCTCGCTTTCTATAAACAGCGCAAAGAGAGCGTTGCAAGCCTCAAACGCGAATATCAGCAAAAATTCGGTCCTCTTACAATATACGGTAACGAAGATTGCTCACATTGGAATTGGGTAAATAAACCTTGGCCCTGGGAAAAGGAGGCGAACTGACATATGTGGATATACGACAGAAAACTTCAATATCCCGTTAAAATAAAAAATCCCAACGCAACTTATGCAAAAATCATCATCAGTCAGCTCGGCGGTCCTGACGGAGAGCTTGCCGCATCTATGCGATATTTGCACCAGCGCTACTCTATGCCATACGGAGAAGTTGTTGGAATTTTAACCGATGTAGGAACGGAAGAACTTGCTCACCTTGAGATGATAGCCGCCATACTCTATCAGCTCACAAAAGGACTTTCCCCCGAAGAGATCAAACGCGCAGGGCTCGACACATATTTTGTTGACCACACATCGGGAATATATCCCATTGCCGCATCAGGGGTTCCCTTTGATATGAAATACGTTGGGGTCAAAGGAGACATTATAGCCGATCTTAACGAAGATCTCGCAGCAGAACAAAAAGCCCGAGTAACCTATGATAATATCCTTCGCCTTGTTGATGATCCCGATGTACGAGATCCGATAAAATACCTTCGCCAACGCGAGCTTGTGCATTATCAACGCTTCGGTGATGCGTTGCGCATAGCTCAAGATAACCTTGATTGCAAAAACTTCTACGCGATAAATCCAAGCTTTGATAAATAGTAATGACAAAAACGGTCTGTGCTCCAATCAGCACAGACCGTTTTAATTTACAAATTGATTTTGTCAAAACTCTTGCCGTTGAAAACAGAAAAGGTTTTGTAACCTGCACGGCGCAAAATTTCGGCAGACTCGCAAAAAAAGAAATCCAAATTTTCGGGATGATGAGAATCGCTGTTTATAACGACCTCTCCGCCAAGCTCGCGCAACAGCTCCAAAAGATAGAACGAAGGGTAAGGATCTTTTCGCCAACCGCGGGAAATACCGCCGGTATTGACCTCAAAGCGTGGGCAATATTTAAAAGCCTCTTTCATGGCTTCGCAGGTAATCTCGATATATTTTTCATCATTTTCCGGCATAATGCTGAACTTGTTAAGGACATCAAAATGCCCTATAACATCGGGTTTGCAGGACGCCACATGCTCCACGACCATATCGTAATAGCATTTTGCCATATCAAGTATATTACCGTGGAAAACTTCTCTTGTGCAGTCTTCCTGCTGCTTACGGGAATGATCTATAGGATAGCATACACCGTTATGCACAATATAATGCACGGATGCGATAATATAGTCAAAACAGCTTTTATCAATATCGGAATAATAATCTTTTTCCAGACCAAGGAATATCGGAATCCTATCCTTATATTCTTCCTTCAGTGAACTTATTTCTGCACAATATTTCTCGTAATCCTCAAGCTTCATACAATAGCTTGTATCGCAAGCGGTAAAGCTATGGTCGGAAAAACCGAGAGAAAGCATATTTTTTTTAATAGCGGATTCTATATTTTCACGAACAGTCCCTTTACCGTCCGAAAAGGTGGTATGGGTGTGTAAATTGGAAAATCTCATATTAACTCCTAAAATTTTCGGGCGGTTATCCGCCCGAAACTATTTTTGTTTAAATAACGCGAACGCGGATAATTCCTTCAACCGCACCGATATGAGCAGATACGGATGCCGCATCACACTCATTTACATCGAGCATAGTGTAAGCGTAATCGCCCTTGGATTTGTTCAAGAGGTTCTCAATGTTTACATTATCGTTAGCAAGAACGGATGTAACTGATGTGATCATATTGGGAATATTTCTGTGGATTACACATATACGCATATTTGCGCTTCTGGGCATGGATGCATCGGGAAGGTTTACGGAATGTGTAATATTTCCGTTTTCGATGTAATCCATAAGTTCTTCTGCCGCCATAACAGCACAGTTATCTTCGGATTCGGGAGTGGAAGCACCAAGATGAGGAATACATACAACGCCATCAACACCGATCATTTCATCCGTGGGGAAATCCACAACATAGGAAGCCACCTTACCGCTTTCGAGAGCAGCTATCATATCTGCGCTGTTTACAAGACCGTCGCGTGCAAAGTTAAGAATGCGAACTCCGTCTTTCATAGAAGCAAGCGTCTTTTCATTGATGGTTCCCTTGGTATTTGCATTAAGCGGAATATGAAGCGAAATGTAATCGCAGTTTGTAAAAATATCTTTCATATCCGTTGCACGGATAACATTATGAGAAAGATTCCACGCATTTTGCAAGGAAAGGTAAGGATCGTAACCGTAAACCTCCATGCCAAGGTCACAAGCAGCGTTTGCAACCAATACGCCGATCGCGCCAAGACCGATAACACCGAGCTTTTTGCCGAGTATTTCGGGGCCCGCAAAAGCAGATTTGCCCTTTTCCACCAACTTGCCGACAGCATCGCCGTTGCCTTTAAGGTCTTTCGCCCATTCAATGGCAGAAACTATCTTACGGGAAGAAAGAAAAAGTCCGGCAATAACAAGTTCTTTAACGGCGTTGGCATTTGCACCGGGAGTGTTGAAAACAACGATTCCCTCCTCGCTGCAACGATCCGTGGGAATATTATTTGTGCCCGCGCCTGCTCTTGCAATGGCAATAAGAGACGGAGCGAATTTTTCTTCGTGAAGTGCCGCAGAGCGAACTATCGCGCCAACGGGAGCTTCTGCGCTGTCGGAAACAGTATATTTTTCTTTATCCAAAAGATCAAGACCGACAGCGGATATTTTATTATACGTTTTTATCTGGTACATTACAGGTTTTCCTCTTCAAATTTTTTCATAAATTCCACAAGCTTGCGTGCGCCTTCAACAGGCATCGCATTATACACGGAAGCGCGCATACCGCCAACGCTTCTGTGACCTTTAAGGTTTACAAAACCGGCTTTTTTAGCTTCCGCAACAAATTTTGCGTCAAGCTCCGAGTCCCCCGTTACAAACGGAATGTTCATAAGAGAGCGTGCTTCGGGAACTACCGTGCCCTTAAAAAGTTTGGAAGAATCGAGGAAATCATAGATAAGAGAAGCTTTTTCAACATTTATCTTTTTCATTTCCTCAAGACCGCCGAGCTTTTTGATCCATTTGAAAACAAGGCCTGCTATATAGATAGTATAGCAAGGGGGTGTGTTGAACATAGAACCGTTATCCGCATGCGTCTGATAATTGAGCATCGTGGGTGTGATGTCCATCGCATTTCCAATGAGGTCTTTTCTGATAATAACGATTGTAAGACCTGCAGGAGCTACATTCTTCTGGGCACCTGCATAAAGTACGCCGAATTTGGATACATCAATGGGTTCGGAAAGTATGCAGCTGGAAATATCGGCTACAAGAGGAACATCGCCGGTTTCGGGGATACTGTGCCACTTTGTACCGTAGATCGTATTGTTCATACAGATATGAACGTAATCCGCTTCGGAATCTATCATATCTTTGGTAACTTCGGGTATATATGAGAATGTTTTATCCTCGGAAGAAGCGATAACTCGTGCATTGCCGTAGCGGGCTGCCTCCTTATAAGCCTTTTTAGCCCACTGACCTGTTACAATATAATCTGCCTTTTTATTTTTCGTCATAAGGTTCATAGGAACCATTGCAAACTGTGTGGATGCACCGCCTTGTAAAAACAGAACTGAATAATTATCGGGAATATTCATTATATCTCGAAGATCAGCCTCCGCCTCATCGATTATTGCCTGGTATTCCTTTGAGCGGTGGGACATCTCCATAACGGATTGACCTGTTGTACCGTATTCAAGCATTTCTGCCGCAGCCGTCTTCAAAACTTCTTCGGGAAGCATAGAAGGACCTGCACTAAAATTGTATATTCTTGCCATAACTGTTTCCTCCTAAAAATAAAACAAAAATATATTTTTCATTTTATACCCTTTACCACGTTTTGTCAACTTGTCTATCCCCATTTTTTTGCTTATTAAACAACGAAATTTTACTTTGAATTTTGTTATTTTTTATCAAAAATTCGGCAATTTTGACATAAATTTTAAAATAAAATAAACCGCTCCGGCTTTTGAGCGGTTTATTTGCGTTCGTATAAGGAAGCTTCATCAAAGTTCAACGGCGAAGATCATACCATCTATTTTGCAAAGCTCTTTTTCAAGTGAATAAACATCGAGTTTCTTTTTAAGCGTTAATGTCAATGTAATGCCTATGTGACCCGAGTTACCCGTGCGCGGAGATACAAGGTCTATTTTGTGGATTTCTCCAAAGTTAGAGTTTCTTATGGCATCGTATGTATCATTTACATTTGCGCCGGCATCAAGTTCCATATAGAGCATCGTATGTTTATCGTTTTTGCTGAACCAATATTCAACTTTGGGAAGCAGAAGTGAGGTAAGTATTGCTATTGCAAAGCAAACCAAGGCACCTTCGTAAAAGCCCAAGCCGCAAGAAAGACCGATTATTGCGGAATTCCAAAGACCTGCCGCTGTTGTAAGACCGACGATCTTTGATTTGTTTTGAACAAGGATAAGACCTGCACCCAGAAAACCGATACCGGGAATAACCTGCGCAGCAATACGAGCAGGGTCGCTGGCATATCCTATATGAACCATAAAATAGCCCATCAGCGCCGCAAGAGAAGAACCCAAACCAACAAGAATGTGTGTTCGCATACCCGCAGAACGTCCATGTTTGGAGCGTTCAAGACCGATTATACCGCAAAGAACTGTCGCAAGTATCATACGTATCATAACAGTCCAAAAAGAAAATACATTTAAAAAATCCATAATCTTTTCCAAGTTTTTCTCATCCCCCTTTTGCGTTTTTTGAAATAATTGTTTACCTTATATTATATCGTAATACCTCAAAAATGTCAATGAATTAAGGTATAATATTTTAACTTCTTAAAATTTGTTCTGCATCTTTGTAATCCGGCATATATAAAGCAACAGTTTTCCAGAATTCCCTGCTGTGGTTGTGATGTAAAATATGGGAAAGCTCATGAATAACAACGTAATTCACAGCCTTTTCCGGATAAAGCATAAGCCGCCAGGAAAAACAGAGCGCGTTTTTTGCGGAGCAAGAGCCCCAGCGCGTCATAGCGCTTGTTATCTTCACCGAAAAAGGTTCAACTCCCATTATCTTTGCAAAGAAAGCTACCTTTTCAGGAATAACCTCTTTTGCCAGCAAAGTAAGGCGTTTCTTTTCGTCTTTATCTACATTTTCGCGCGCATTTTTAGATGCTCTTAATTCAATCTTTTGGATAAGCCACTCTCTGTTCTTTAAAACAAAATCATCAATACGCTCACGCGGCATTTTTTGCGGTGCGCGGACAAGCGCCCTTCCGTCGCGCGTGACTTCGAGGCTCAAAGTCTTTCTTTTAGAGCGTACTATCGTAAATTCGGGTAAATAATGTGCCATAAAAACCTCTTTATTTAAAATTTATTAACAAAAAAAGCATTTTATCTTTGTTTGTTTACATTTTCTGCATTGATTTGTTACATATAAATGATATATACTATATATGTAATTAAAATTGTAACCTATCGGAGGTGTTATAGTGTTTTTTGATTGGACATATATAGTTCTTGTTATGCCCGCCGTAATATTTTCTCTTTGGGCGAGCGTAAAAGTAAATTCAACTTTTAAAAAATATTCTTCCGTCCGCCCCTTATCGGGAATGACGGGTGCAGAGGCTGCACGCCGTGTGCTTGATGCAAACGGTCTATATAACGTGCGCATAGAGCGCATTTCGGGAAATCTTACAGACCATTTTGATCCACGCACAAATGTTATCCGTTTATCAGACAGCGTTTACAGCGCTTCCAGCACTGCCGCGATCGGCGTTGCTGCGCACGAAGCAGGTCATGCGATTCAGTACGCTAAAGGCTATGTTCCGCTGAAGCTTCGCAATGCTATCATACCGGCAACGAACCTCGGCTCTCGACTTGCTATGCCGCTTATACTTTTAGGTCTGCTTTTCTCTTCCGTGGGGCAACATTTCGTTTATGTTGCTTACGCAGGCATAATTTGCTTTGCTCTTTCCACGGTATTTCAGCTCCTTACACTGCCGACGGAATTTAACGCAAGCCGACGTGCGCTCGCTTCCATAGAAAATGCAGGACTTCTCTACGGGCAAGATCTTGATGGAGCACGCAAGGTTCTTTCTGCGGCGGCAATGACGTACGTTGCGGCACTTGCCGTATCAATAATGCAGCTTTTGCACCTTATTTCAATAGTAGGCGGCAGAAGAAGATAATTTTCAAGGCAACAGAAAAAACTGTTGCCTTTTATATATTCTTAATCTATATTATAAATTAAATTACGCTTTTTTCAAGGTGTTTATATTCTTATTATTGATTTTTAAGCCAAAAAAGGATATAGTAATATTGTAACAATATCAAAAGGAGAATTTTTATGACAGTTTCCGAAAGATTTTTAAAATACGTTTTCTACCCCACAATGTCCGTTGATGAAAGCACGACCGTGCCTACAACTGACAAACAGCTTGTGCTCGGCAAGGCTCTTGTGGAAGAGCTTCTTAAGCTAGGTCTTTCCGACGCGCATATTGACGAAAAAGGCTACGTTTACGCAACGCTCCCGGCGAATACGGATAAAGAAGTAAATACTATCGGATTTATAGCACATATGGATACTTCAAGCGCCGCATCTGACGAAAATATAAAGACTGCTGTTGTCGAATACCGAGGCGGCGATATTCTTCTCAACAAAGAGCAGAATATATATATGAAAACATCCGATTACCCTTATCTTGATAAATATGTGGGCGATCACCTTATCGTAACCGATGGTACAACACTCCTCGGTGCAGACGACAAAGCAGGAATTGCCGAAATTTTTACAATGCTCGAAAAGCTTATTGCGAGCGGCGAAGAACACGGAACAATTAAAGTCGGCATCACTCCCGATGAAGAAGTCGGCAGAGGCGCCGATTACTTCGACGTTGAAAAATTTGCCGCAGACTACGCTTACACCGTTGACGGCGGAGCTCTCGGCGAGCTTGAATACGAAAATTTCAACGCTTCGGGTGCAACCGTTACAGTTCACGGTGTTTCAATTCATCCCGGCTCCGCAAAAAATAAGATGAAAAACGCGGTTACTATGGCAATGGAATTTAACGCGCTCCTCCCTGCGCTCGAAGTTCCCGAAAGAACCGAAGGTTACGAAGGTTTCCACAACCTCTATAAAATGAGTGCGGAAACAGAACTTGCAACAATGCATTACATCATCCGCGACCACGATAAAAATAAGATCGAAGAAAAGAAACAGCAATTTCTCAAAGCCGCAGAAGAAATGGATCGTATTTATGGAAAAGGCACAGTAGAAGTATCCCTTCGCGATTCTTACTTCAATATGAAAGAAGTTATAGAAAAACATATGTACATCATCGACCGTGCAAAAAAAGCAATGGCTGATGTAGGAATCACTCCCAATATAGTTCCCATCCGCGGCGGCACAGACGGCGCGCGCCTTTCTTTCAAAGGCTTGCCTTGCCCAAACCTTTGCACGGGTGGTGAAAACTTCCATTCACGTTTTGAATTTGTAAGCGTGGAAGCTATGGAAAAGATAACAGAGCTTCTCCTTCAAATCGTTAAAAACAGCGTTTCCGAAGGCAGGGCATAAATATATGTTCAAATGCGCAAGACCAAAGTTTAAAACGTTTCCGAAACAAGTTTATTTCTATATAAACAAATCAAAAATCGCCTTTACGGCGATTTTTTGTTTTAATGTTTACATGTAAATATCTCAAAGGGATTGACGATTTAGTTGTTTTTATGGTATAATTTCAGTAAAATGGAATTGTTCCTATTCTTAATCAATATCCAAGAATTAACACCAAGAGGCTTTACTATGAAAGATAAAAAAAGCAACAAATGGATAAAATTCAGGCACGGTGTGGTGCGTAATATCGCGTACGCTTTGCTTTACCCTTATTCACGTATTAAATACGGAATAACCGTTCAAAAGTTCAAGGAACAAGAAAAACGCCCATACCTTATTTTGTTGAATCATCAAACCGCATTTGACCAATTTTTTGTCGGCATGGCGTTTAAGGGACCTGTTTATTATCTCGCGTCCGAAGATATATTCTCTAACGGATTGGTATCCTCCCTGATAAAATATTTGGTAGCACCCATTCCGATCAAAAAGCAGACAACAGACCTCAAAGCAATAATGACCTGCCTTCGCGTAGCTAAAGAGGGCGGCACTATAGCTATCGCGCCCGAAGGCAACCGCACATACAGCGGTAAAACAGAATATATGAGCCCCTCTATCGTGCCGCTTGCGCGAAAGCTAAATATGCCCATCGCGCTCTATCGTATTGAGGGAGGATACGGCGTACATCCCAGATGGAGCGATGTCGTCCGCAAAGGAAAAATGAAAAGTTACATTTCCCGCGTTATCTATCCGAAAGAATTTTCTTCCCTTTCCGATGAGGAACTTTTTGCTATCATAAGTAAAGAGCTATATGTAAACGAAGCTGTTGCAGACGGAGAATTTCGCCACAAAAAATGCGCAGAATACCTCGAAAGAGCCCTTTACGTTTGCCCTTACTGCGGTCTTTCGGAATTTGAAAGCAATAAAAACATTATTGAATGTAAAAAATGCCAACGCCGCGTGCGCTATTTACCGACAAAAGAGCTTTTCGGTGAAGGTTTCGAATTTCCTTTCAAATTCGTTTTGGATTGGTATGAATATCAAAGCGATTTTATAAATGAATTTGATGCAACGGGATACATCCAAGAGCCTCTTTACAAGGAAGAAGTCGCTTTGTCGGAAGTTATTCCTAACGAGAAAAAAATATCTCTGTGCAAAAATGCACAGATAGAACTTTACGGTAACCGCATATCTGTGTCATTCGGCGACGAGAATATGATATTCACCTTTGACTCTGCATCCGCCGTTACCGTACTCGGCAAAAATAAGCTAAATATATACCACGATGGAAAGATATATCAGATCAAAGGCGGAAAAAGATTTAATGCACTAAAATACGTACATTTATATAACAGATACAAAAATATCATTAAAGGAGATAAAAATGTCAAATTTTTGGGACTTTAACGTTTGGGATTGGATGATACTTTTTGCGGTATTGCTTGGAAGCTTGCTTGTTGGCAATATATTGAAAAAGACAATTCCTTTTTTAAAAAATTCTTTGATCCCCACATCCGTACTCGGCGGAGCTATACTTCTTATCGTGGCGGCTATATTCAAAGCCATCACCGGTGAAGTTATGTTCGATACGGCTGTTTTCGGCGGCAACGGCACTGCAAAACTTGAAATAATCACTTATCACGCATTGGCGCTGGGTTTCATTGCTTCTGCCTTTAAAACAACGGGTGGCAAGCTTACAAAACAGCGCACATCGGAAATATTCAATACAGGCGTTACAACAGTTGCAACATATTTAATCCAGGGCATTCTCGGTCTTGGTATTACAATGATAGCGGCGCTCATTATAAAGGACTTCTTTGCTGCGGCAGGCGTGCTTCTTCCTTTCGGCTATGGTCAAGGTACGGGGCAAGCGCTTAACTACGGCACGATATACGAAAACGATTTCGGCTTTACGGGCGGCAAAAGCTTTGGTCTTACCATCGCCGCGCTCGGGTTCCTTTCTGCAAGCATCGGTGGCGTTATCCACCTAAACATTATGAAAAAACGCGGCAAGCTCGTTCGCTCCAAAAGAAACGACGGAAGTCTTCATACCGAAAAGATAGAAGAATACAGAGAAATACCTATGCAAGAAAGTATGGATAAGATGACTGTGCAGATAGCTCTCATTCTTGTGGCATATATCGTCGCTTACCTTTTGATGTACGCGCTTGGCGCTCTTCTTCCCGGTATGAAATCCGTAATCTACGGATTTAACTTTCTTCTCGGTGTTTTGAGCGCAACACTTATAAAGGTGTTCCTCAACTTCCTTCGCAAAGAGAAAGTTGTTATGAAAAAATACACCAACAACTTCCTTATGACAAGAGCGAGCAACTTTTTCTTCGACCTCATGGTAGTGGCAGGTGTTGCGGCTATAAGACTTGACATTCTTGAAAACTTCTGGGGTATAATCCTCATACTCGGTGTCCTCGGCGCAATTATTACATATGTTTATAACCGTGTTATTGCGAAGGTTCTTTTCCCTGATTATGCAGAAGAACAATTCCTTACAATGTACGGTATGCTCACCGGTACGGCAAGTACGGGCATTATCCTTCTTCGTGAGATAGATGGGGATTTTAAAACTCCCGCATCCGACAATATGGTATATCAGAATTTTCCTGCGATAGTTTTCGGCTTCCCTATGATGTTTCTTGCAACTCTCGCACCCGTAAAACCCTTGTTGACACTCATAATCTTTATCGTTTTCTTCGCTGTTTTAAACCTCATTCTTTTCAGAAGCAGAATTTTCAAAAAGAATAAAAAAGGTAAGTCATGACCACCAGCGTGCCGGTGGTTTTCGTGAACAATAATATGAAAAAGCAGGCGCACGCCTGCTTTTTCTGTATTCATAATGCTTTTATATAATCTCTATCATACGCGCCTTGCCCTTGAACAAGCCGGATGTCATATAGTGATTTTTGCCGTCGATAATACGCTCTTCATCTCTATGACCGTGACCGCCCACCGTAGTCAAAACGAGAGGATGATGCAAAAGAATATCTATCATTTCTCCGCTACGCAGGTAATCCTCTTGTGTCAAACGAACATTCTGGTGGTAAGGTTCTTTTTTATTGAGCAATTCATCCCAAATGGGGTCGTGGAAAAAGACAATGATGGGAAATCCCTTTTCAATTTCGCGTTTAAAAGCCTCGACTGTCCTTTGAGGAAAATAGTCCATACTGTTGTCTGCAGTAATAATATTGAGCCCGTTGATAACGCGGCTCTCGAAATAAAGGTCAAATTCCGAAAACTCACGTTCAAGCTGCAGACGCACGGTTTCAAAGTAAGGATAAGGCTCTTCCATCGTTCTGCGGCAGATACGCTGATGTTCGTGCCCACCGGGAGAAAACATCAAATCCTCCCCTTCCAAAATCTCCTTGATCACCTCAATATTACCGTGTGTGTGGATATCAATAGCATCACCCGTGCAGACAAGCAAAGCCTTTTCTTCTTTGGCAAGAGCGATAGCTTGTTCAAAATATTCTTTGGGAGTAAAAGGCGGAAATTCGCCTTCTCCACGGAAAACATCAAATCTCTTTTTCATCAGTTTATGATGTTCGGGCGTATCTTTTTCGTTGGCATAAGTCAAATGAATATCGGTTATATGAAGTATTTTTACGGGATGGGCAAGTCCTGCCGTCAATTTTGTATTCGTAATATTTATCATATTATAAGCCTCCTGTTGGATATCCGTATAAACAAGTATAATTATTTTATATATAATTGTCAATAACCGCATTTTTAAATCGGTTTCTTTTTCTTCGCTATGTATAAATTTTCTACGCTTCGTTGATGCTCTTCTATGACAAAGTTATTGTTTTATTTCCGATAGCCCATTATAATAAAGACAGACGCGTCAATAACTTAATTTTGGAGGAACTTATGAATTTAACTATTGGAGAAAAAATAAAGAAGCTCCGCAGAGAACGAGACCTAACCCAGGAAGAAGTTGCGGCACATATGGGTATTTCATTCCAAGCCATTTCAAAATGGGAGCGCGGCGACGGCTATCCCGATATAACGATGCTTCCTGCTCTTTCTAATTATTTCAAAGTTTCTGTAGATGAGCTTGTTGGAATGGACGAATTTACATCTTCAAAACGTCTTGAAGAAATTAACAAAACATGGGACGAAAACAGAAAGCAGAAAAAGCATAAAGAAAACGTAACTCTTATTAAAGAAGCCTTGAAAGATCACCCGAACAATCCCCGGCTTCTTTCACAGCTTTATTGTTCTTTGGAACGGCTTGACGGCACGGAAGCTGAAAAAAGAGCAAATTTAAAAGAATCCATCGCCGTACAAGAGCAGATACTTCGCTATTGCGATGATTCTGAGGATCGTGGCGCCGCACTTTTCAATATAGCCGATGCTTATTGGCGTTACGGAGATCAAGAAAAAGCTATTGAATATGCAAAAAAACTTCCCAATCTCTTTAAAACAAGAGAAACCGCTTTGGTTCTTGTTCACAATGATAAAGAGAAAAAACATACCATTGCAAAATATACTCTCGATGAGATAGCTTGGGTTTTGTCCTTCCACCTAAACGCTCTGGCAGAAACGGAAAACGATAAAAGCTATAACGAAAAAATGCTTAAAATTTTGGATATTTTATTCGAGGGAGAAGAAAGCGACTTTGTAAAAGGCGTGCGTAGAAAAACGCTTCGCTTACTTAACTCTTAAACACGAAAAAGCAGGCGTGAGCCTGCTTTTTCATTTCATTTTAACTATGCACATAGCGCATTTTTGTGCGGTATCAGGGGCATCAAGCCAGCCTTTTTCATAAAGTCGGTCGATGAATTTTTCCGCACTATCAAAGCCATACTTAAAAGCACCCACCATCTCAGCCGTCTTTTTTATATGGGCAGGAGAATGCTCTGCCGTGACATAAGCTGCGGTTTTCGTCGTTTCAAGCGCAACATTTCTGAATATCCTTGCCATAGGCGCAAGAAATTCCTTTGCTCGCTCAAATTCCTCTTTCGTGTATACGGGAAAATTTGCTTTTCCGTCTTTCGCATATCCTTGCGCGGTAACGATATTTTTATCCCTTTCGGAAAGAGCTTGAGTGTTTTCTCTTGCTACGGCGCACACGGCGGCAGTATGATCTCCCGAAAAATCCTGCACGCCAAGCATTTGCTGAAAATTGAAAACAATGACATAATTGCTCATATCATTATTGCAATATCCGCTGTATATTCCGTGTATACGGGAATTTTTCTCCTCGCTCCTACCCCAGATAAAGCCGCGTCCGCCTCCGCCGTTTACAAGGCGGTAAGGTCTGTCCGCAGGAAGTGAATTATCGTCAAGTCCGCTTACAAAAGCTTCTCTTGCGCATAGCGTTGCCATCTGCCAGCGCATAGCGTTTTCATTTTCAAATTTGTTCCCAAATTCTTTTTTGAAATCATCGTAAGCAAGCGCGCTAAATTCCTCTGCCGCCTTTTCTATGATCGCACAAAGGCGTTTTTCTATCTCCTCGTTACATTCTTTTGTAAATATAGGGATGTTGGCAATATATTTCCCGTTTTTCTCTATGATATACTCCTTTTGAAGAAGGAGCGCCACCTCATCCTCAAGATACGGCACGGCAACGCCAAGCTCTATGCTTATTTCCTGTAATGTAACAGGGGCATAATATGATGCAAGCAATATATTGCCCTTTATTTTTCTCGTTTCAAAATCGCGGTATTCCGCGTCTGCCCCGCCCTTTGTTCCCCAAAAATCAATTTCAAAATGCTTGGGATTGTAGCTTTTTTCACCGTATATCCTTTCCATATTCATACCCTCTCTTATGATTTTTCTGGCACGGAAAAGGTAATATTTGACCATTTCTGTGCTGATTCCGAGTTTTTCCGAAATTTGCGAACACGAACGGTTTTCGATATAATAAAGCACCGTGGTTTTTCTGTACTGCTCCGACAAAAGCGAAAGCTCGCGGCGAAGAAGCTTCAAATCTTCCGTAAGTATAACATCTTCCTCAACCGTTTTTTCGCCGGGAATATTTTCGCAGAGCTCCGTATGCCTCTGCTTATACTTTTTACGCAGATAGTCTGCATATTTATTTTCAGCAATACGCCACATAAATGCGTAAAAACGGCTTTCGTCCGAGAGTTTCGGTGCAGACTTCAATATTTCATATATTATATCGCTGGCAAGCTCATCTGCCGCTTCCCTATTTTGAAGGCGAGATAGCGAAAAGCCGAAAATATTTTTCATATTTTCAACAATGAACTTATTTATTTTTTCGTGTTCCATTTTTTCCTCCGAGGTTTTGTTTCAAGCGCTTTCACTCATATAGTCGCAAAAAGAGGAAAACGGTTAAGAAGTTTTTGAAAAAATTTTAAAGCGGCGTACACTTGATACACCGCTTTTCATTATATATTTTGCTATTCCCAATATCCAATAATACTTTCAACGCCGTAATACGCCGCCATATGGTTGTTTGGCCAAGTATCGTAGGTTTCGGTATCCAAATATTTAAGGCCCGAAACAGCGCTGTATTTTGAGTGCGTAACGAACATCGGAAGCTCCACGTTCATAATGCCTGCTTCGCGGCATTCTTCTATTCTCTGCTCGTTTTCGCTTATCTTAATATGAGTGCTGAACACGTCGTTCACACCGAAAGCAAGGTTATAAGCAAATATAACCACAAGAGCTGCCGCAGCGCATTTTATCGGTAAGCGCGCATCCGTTTCAAGAAGCCTTGCTGCAAGCGCAATATCCGCCGCAACAAAAAGCACAACGCAGAAAGAGGCGCATCTGCCCGGGTAATATCCCGCAAAAATATGTACAAAATTTGCGCAAAGCGCCCCCAGAGCCAAAACGAAGGAAAAAAGCAATGTACGCTTTTCTTTTACAAGATAAAAGTGGGCACAGGCAAGCACCGCAAAAGACACAGGAAGCACAGCAAAGCTCTTCAACATATCGAGTGCGGCAATGAAATTTATGCGAAGCGTTCCGAAATTCATTTCCGCAAGCTTATTTTCAAACTCAGCGGGTGCACTTATCATAAATATAAAGCCCAGAAGTGCGCACACAAGTGCCGCAAAGTACCAAACATTCACCTTTTTTCCGCAGATAAAGCAAAGCACGATAAGGCAAACGGACATAAATATTGCAGATATTGCCGTGCTTTCCGCAAAAGCGCCCGCAAAAAATCCCGCAATGCAAAACAATATACGCAGATAAATAGGCTTTACCTCTGTATCGCTTACAAAAAGCTTACCAAACGGGCAAAGGAAAATAAGTGCCGCTACAGCCGACCAAAGGTAATTGCACGCGCCATCGAGCCAGAAGTTGACTTGCCCAAAGGCAGGTTCATATACCCAAATAAGTGCAAAGGCACAAAGAGCAAGAAACCATCTTTGATTTATTTTAGCTCCCGAAAGATGCAATATGAGCAATATTTGAAAAACAAACATTGCAGTATTTATAACCTTGAATATCGGCAAAGGAAAAATCAGAAAAAGCTGAACGAAGAAATGAGCCACAACGCGCCCGTTCATAGTTTTTGCGTGCATCGCCATGGAGGGAAAGATGTCCCATAAAGAGTCTATTCGTTCATTGGTCGAAAAACTTCCCAAATAGCAAAAATCATCCACGCAAAGATCCGTCAGTACGTTGCAAAGAAGCATTATGAATGAAATAAATATTAAAACAGCGATAAAAGCTTTGCTTTCGCGAGAAAACCGCTTTTTCTCCAATGTTGCCACCCTTTCAAGTTTAGTTTTTATTTTTTATATATTCATCAATAGCGGCGGCGGCTTGTTTTCCCGCACCCATGGCAAGAATTACGGTTGCCGCACCCGTTACTGCGTCTCCGCCCGCATAAACGCCGTCCTTTGAAGTTTTACCCGTTTCATTTGCAACGATACAACCGCGATCGTTCACAACAAGTCCCTCTGTCGTATTCTTTATAAGAGGATTGGGAGACGTGCCAAGTGCCATAATAACGCTATCTACCTCGATGATAAAATCGGAATCCGATTTTTCTACGGGTCTTCTTCTGCCGGAAGCATCGGGCTCTCCGAGATCCATTTCCACGCATTTTATTGCTTTAACGTTTCCATTTTCATCACCAATGATCTCCTTGGGGTTGGAAAGAAGTTTGAAGATGATCCCCTCTTCTTCTGCATGGTGTATTTCTTCGGCGCGCGCAGGAAGCTCTTCTCTGCCGCGGCGATACACGATGTAAACATTTGCACCCAAGCGCTTTGCGCATCTTGCCGCATCCATCGCAACGTTACCGCCGCCAATAACGGCAACACTGTTATGATGTTTTATGGGAGTGGCGTAATCATCGCGATACGCCTTCATAAGGTTTATTCTTGTTAAAAATTCATTTGCGGAATATACGCCGATAAGACCTTCCCCGGGAATATTCATAAACGAAGGAAGACCTGCGCCTGTTCCGATAAATACAGCTTCAAAGCCTTCTTCGCACATAAGCTCGTCAACGGAAATAGCTTTGCCTACAACTGTATTCGTCTCAATGGAAACACCCAGATTTTCAAGGCTTTCTATCTCGCGGCGAACAATGTCTTTCGGAAGTCTGAATTCGGGAATACCGTATATCAATACACCGCCGGCAACGTGGAATGCTTCAAATACCGTTACATCGTAACCAAGGCGCGCAAGGTCGCCTGCGCAGGTAAGCCCCGCAGGGCCTGCACCGACAACAGCGACCTTATGCCCGTTTTTAACTATACCAGGTCTTACGTCTTCGCCGTGTGCCATATGATAATCTGCGCAGAAGCGTTCAAGCCTGCCAATGGCAACGGCTTCCCCTTTTATACCGCGGATACACTTGCTTTCGCACTGGCGTTCTTGCGGGCAAACTCTGCCGCATACAGCAGGAAGTGAGCTTGTTTCTCTTATTTTGAGGTACGCCTCTTCAAATCTGCCTTGTGCAACAAGGGAAATAAATTCAGGGATCTTTACGTTTACAGGGCATCCTGCAACACACAGAGGCTTTTTGCAGTTAAGGCATCTTTTTGCCTCTTCAATCGCTGTTTCGGGAGTGTAGCCAAGGGCAACCTCATCAAAATTTTTATTTCTTACATCGGGTGCCTGTTCGGGCATAGGATTCTTAACAAGGGACATATTCGGCATTGCTCACTCCCCCTTTACTTTCATTTTCATAAGATTGCAATGCGCCTCGCGCGCTTTTGCTTCGGTTTCACGATATGTGCCGGAGCGAAGGATTATTTCGTCAAAATCCACAAGATGACCGTCAAAATCGGGACCATCCACACAAGCAAACTTTGTTTTTCCGCCAACGGTAAGGCGGCAACCGCCGCACATTCCCGTACCGTCTATCATAATGGGATTCATACTTACGATAGTCTTTATACCGTATTTTTCCGTAAGCTTACAAACAAATTTCATCATCATAAGCGGTCCGATGGCAATAACCTCGTCGTATTTTTCACCCGCTTCAAAAAGCTCTTCCAGTTTGTTGGTAACAAAGCCGCGGTTTCCGTTTGAGCCGTCATCCGTCATAACGAAAAGTCGTGTGGAAGCGGCTTTCATTTCTTCTTCGAGGATAATTATGTCTTTATTGCGAAAACCTGCGATCATATCAACCTGAGCACCGAGAGAATGAAGCTTCTTTGCCTGCGGATACGCAATAGCACAACCCAAGCCGCCGCCGATCACAGCAACTTTTTTAACACCTTCCGTATGTGAAGGTGTTCCCAAAGGGCCCGTAAAAGCAAAAAGCTCATCTCCCTCGTTCATGTCGCTCATTTCCATCGTTGTTGCACCAACAACCTGAAAAATGATAGTAACGCTTCCCGCTTCTCTGTCATAATCCGCAATGGTAAGAGGAATACGCTCTCCTTTTTCACTCGGCATTACAATAACAAATTGCCCCGGCTCCGCTTTTTTTGCAATACGCGGAGCGTATATTTTCATAAGCACTACATTTTCGTTAAGTACTCTTTTTTCAATAATTTTATTCAAATTAAAAACCTTCTTTACTTAAAAGTTTATATTTTTATATTGTACCACCGTTAATTGCTTTTTTCAATATATTTTATGCAAAAAGCCCTTGCCAAGGCAAGAGCTTTTATACATTTATTCTTTTTCTATCTTACCCATACCGGCGTAGGGACCCCAGAAATAGTTTGAACTAAAATCGTTATAGAATTCTGCGGAAACATAGAACTTAGCGTCATTCGCCATACCGTTGCAAAGTCCCATAGATACGTTGTTTACCGTAGTATCGTCGGGATTCTCGGCAAGGATATGAACCTTTTTGAGTTTTGGAGCATTTGCAAAAGCGCCGTCACCAATAGCGGGAATATAATCCGTAATATATATTTCCGTAATATTGTCGGAAGCAAAAGCGCCTTCCTCAATGGAATATATCTTCTTTTCATTATATGCTCTGGGTGTTGTCACAGAAGCCTGCTGCTTTCCGAGTTCGGAAAGACCTACAATGTTGTAACCAACAACTTCTCCGGAGCGAACAACTTCTTCAAAAACGAAATATTTTTCGTTTTCATCATAGCTGTAATCCTTAGTATCCTCCTCAATAACAGGCTTTTCGGGAACATCGGGGATAGTTATATCGATAAGAAGCTCCATTTCCTCTGCCGCGGCTATGTCTGCAGCAAGGTTTGCAGTATGCATAACCGCACCGGCATCGTTAAGATGGAAATTGCTGTCGTAGAAATAGCCGCTATCGTAAAGATACATCGCCGGATCGCTTATAACCTTTGCGTTAAAGTTTTCTTCAATAAAGGTTTTGAAGTTTGCAATATCAGCTTCCAACTTATCGAAAGCTTCAAATTCATCAAGGTCCTTGTCAAGAGTAACAGAATCAATATTCATCGGAGCAAAGGAGAAATAAACTTTCGCGCCTTTGCTTTTTGCAAACGAAACATATTCATTAACGTAGGCTATAAAATCTTCGCTGATAATATCAGCAGAAAATTCGATCGAAAGGCTGGGATCATAACCAAGGTTCATTGTATTGTACGGACGTTCATAAACAATATCGCCGTACTCGTCAAACGATGTAGCATTATATACACCGCTTGGGTCAAGATGCTCATCCCCGAAGAAATATTTCGCCTTTTGAGCTGCATATTTCCAAAATCCGCCCACCATAGCAGAGTAATTTTCGGAATCTATTTTTGCAAGAAGCGAAAAATCGCTGTCGCAAGCCTGCCAAGCAGACTCTGCATTAAAATACAAGGAATATGTTTGTGCATCGGTTTCGGGAGCAATAACGATAATATCGCCTTTTTTTATTGCATCTTTCGAAAGGTCGAGCATTATCTTTGTACCAAGTGTAGCATAAAGTCCAAAGTTCACGCAAGGCTTGCCGAGCGCTTCTTCAAGAAGCTTTGTATCAACACCGAAAGGCACGCTACTGCCGCCGACAATAATGATCTTCGGTTCATCAACGGAATAAAGGCGTTCTACCTTGGGAGAAAGTGCACCAAGAAAAGTCTTATCAAACTGCGAAGGCACAAGAACCACCGCGGAAATTATAGCAACGAAAGGAAGGAGCACACAAAGGAGTATGCAAATAAAATTTAACCAAGCTTTTTTCATCTCTGCACCTCCTTAGAATTGAAAATAAATAAACGAGCTCGCGCCGCCAACAGAAAGAAGCATTATCCAAGCAATGGCAACTGCCCAAACAAGCCACACCGTGCTTGTCTTTGTGCAAATAGCGCCTTCTGCTTCGTTTCTTTCGGTAAGCATGTCAAGCTGAGACATAATGACAATGCTAAGTACGGCTACAAGAGCAGAGGTTATACCAATACCCATAGACGTAAGCGTTGCGGGAATATTACCCCAACCGACGGTAAGATTAGCAAGAAGTACAGCCATATCGGAAAGACTGTTTGCGCGGAAGAATATCCAAGCAAAACAAACAAGGACAAACGTTACAAATCTGCGAAGAGCGCGGAACCAGGTTTTGTTTGTATCAACGTGCATCTTTGCCCAAAGCGCTTCGCGCTTTTTATAAGTGAGCTCACCTAAGATGCGATAGAACGCGTGGAGCAAGCCCCAAATGACGAACGTCCAGTTTGCTCCGTGCCAAAGACCGCTTACGAAGAACACCATAAAGAGGTTAAACATATGGCGAGGCTTGGAGCAACGGCTGCCGCCCAAGGGGAAATAAAGATAATCGCGGAACCAAGTGGAAAGGCTTATATGCCATCTCGCCCAGAAATCTTTTATCGTAAGCGCAGTATAAGGACGGTTAAAGTTTTTCATAAGCTTAATGCCCATAACCCTTGCACAGCCAATGGCAATATCCGTATATCCGGAGAAATCGCAATATATCTGGAACGCAAAGAACACCGTAGCGATCAATATTCCGGGACCTGTGGAGTTTGCCGCATCGTTGAAGACAACATTAACGTACTCTGCCAAAAGATCGGCAACGACGATCTTTTTGAAGAAGCCGACAGCCATCTTACAAAGACCCGCACGCGCGTTTTCGCTTGTAAGCTTGTTCTTTTCACGAAGCTGAGGAAGAAGGTTTCCGGGACGTTCAATAGGTCCTGCAACAAGCTGAGGGAAGAACGTAACGTAAAGCGCGAACAAAAGGAAGTCGCGTTCCGCCTTCTCCGTTCCGCGGTAAACGTCTATTGCGTAAGAAAGAGTCTGGAACGTATAGAACGAAATACCGACAGGAAGAACAAGATCAAGAGTGAAATCATATGTAGCACCGGATGTTGCTTTTATAGCCCAACCAAGAGTTTCCGCAAGGAAGTTATAATATTTGAAGAAAAACAGAACGCCAAGGCAGGAAACGAGCGTTACCACGATGCAAAGCCGTTTTATCGCAACCTTATTGCTTTTCTCTATAATTATAGCGCAAAGGTACGAAACGAAGGTTGTGAAGAATATAAGACCTATAAGCTTAATGTCCCACGCGAGATAGAATATACAACTCATAATAAGAAGGCTTATGCGTGAAAGCTTCTTCGGCAAGAGGAAATAAAGAAGGAGCGTTATGGGGAAAAATATTAAAAATTCACTTGAATTAAATGTCATTTATCTTTCCTCCCCAATTTTATTTCAAAGAAGAGCCTTACCGCAAGAGTTACGGTAATAACGAGGAGAGCATCGCAAAGTGCGCCGCCTTTATATATTAGCGCAAAGCAAGCCGCTGTCATATACAGCGTTTCAAGCACAAGAAAAAGCGCACGGCACTTCCCCGCCAGATATTCTGCGGTGCAAAGCACCGCGGATATCAAAGAAAGTATGAGTGTTAAAATAATGTTAGCGTCTGAAAACATGATTATGTTCCCTCTTTTGCAATCTGTGCAAGAATATCTTTTATAAGGCTTTGAGTTCTGAGCTTTGCGCCCTCAAGCGTAAGATGCCATTCGGAATCGTACATACAGTCGTGAGGCACAAGGCAGTTCTTATAATCGGAAATAGCGATCATACCGAACGTATCTTCCATAGCCTTTGCAAGGTTTTCAAATACGTCATCATCGAAATCGGGAGCGGATTCGTCCATAGCCGCAAACGTATAGTAAAGCTTAACGCCGTTCTTGCTCATATTTTCGATAATGCCTTCGATATAAGAGTAATTTCCGTTCAACACTTCTTTCACTCTGGACTGGTAGGAACCGGAGTAACTGCGGTAAGTTTTATCTGCGTGAGCTCTTGTGTTTATATGGTCGCCGTGGCTATTTACGTCAGCACTGAAAGATTCAAAGCTCTGCTGCTTCTGCGCGTGACTGGAAGCAAAAGAAGCGTAATAATCGAATACGCCGGAATAATTGGAAATATCAACGTATCTGAATATATCGTAGTAAGTCACAAGGAACTCCCAAGTTCTGCCGTGGAAATAAGGTGCGCCGAACATATAGTTTCCGGATTCGGGCGCCCAAAGCACGATATCGTTTTCGCCAAGGAAGTGGCTCATATATTCAAACATTATAGCTGCGGTAAGCTGTGCGTTGCAGCCGAGATTTATAACCTCGTATTTTCCATCGAGAGCTTCATCTATTGCCTCGCAGTCAAAGCCATAGTAAGAGCCCGAACCGCCGTAGATAGCAAATATATCCTTCTGCTGAGATGTTGCATAAAGGAAGCTGTCTAACTTAACGTTTATCATACCGACAGTCCACTCTTTATACATATCAAGAGCCGCGTTTACGCGAAGGTTCTTGATAGTTGTGCCGGAAAAGCTCTTGGAGGAAACACTCATAAGGCTGTCGAACATAACAAGTGTTTCAAGCTTTTTGCAGTTTTCAAATGCGCCGTTTTCAATAGTTGTAATACCGGGAGTAAGAACAACTCTTTCCGCAGAAGAACCTTTGAAAGCACCGGAAGCTATAGCTACAACCGTTTTACCGCCGATAGTATCGGGGATAACTACGTTTGAAGCAGTGCCTTTATATTTTGTGATAGCAACGCCTTTTCCGGATACTTTTGTTTCAAAATCAGCCGCATCATTCTGTTTTTCCCAAATGCAATAGAGCGTAAGTTTGCCCTCTGCGGGAATAACGGTTCTTGAACCCAAGCCTACAGCCGTTCCTGTTCCGTCCGCTTTTGTATTATATTCAACAAGAGTATATCCGTCTCTTACAAAATAATCCTTGGCAGTAAGTGTATTGGGGCATCTGAACCATACAACGGAATATTCCTGATTATACGTTTCTCCTCCGGATTTTACTTTACCTCCGTTGGGGTCGTAAATGATATTTGCACTATAATTCGCCCAAACAGTTACGTCCTTGCTTGCGGAGATATTATATGTTCTCGATGAGGTAGCAACACTTCCTCCGTTAGGGATAGCCTTATCTTGTGACCAACCGTCAAAAGTAAAACCGTCTCTCATTATGATGAAGAGAGATACTTTTTCTCTTCCGCCGACGCTGGGTTCAACATTTGTTGTTATAGAACAATACGCGGGATTATATTTGAGTTTTACATACTTACCAACTTCAAGAGTAACCACTTCATTTTCACCATACTGTACTTGAGGTTTTACATCAGATGTTTCAGTCGTCTGCAATGTTGTTGTAACATCGCTGAGCGTGGAGGATGTTGCCGTTGTGGAAACATTTGTTGTAACAGTTGTTGAGGTATCTTTTGTCACATCAGTTGTGCCGCCATCGCCGGCACACGAAGCAAGCGAAACGCAAACAGCAAGCGCCGTAATGAGAGAAACTAATTTTTTCATAATATTTTCCTTTCGGGTTATAGTTTTGTACGAAATAATTATAAACAAAAATCACCAAAAAATCAATCCCTCATTAGCCCTTATCCTGTAAATTTGTATATAATTTTAAAAATTTCCGTATTTTTTTCTTTATTTAAGGTTTAATTAAGTTTCGTATAATACAATTTTAATACTAACACAATCGGAGGATACAAAAATGAAATTTTTATATGCGGAACGAGAATCGAAAACAACACAGAACGTTTCCAATATACTCCGCTACCATGGACATACCGTGGATACCGTGTGCGATGGAGATGCGGCGCTTTCATTCGCTCTCGCGGAAAATTACGATTGCATAATTGCCGAAGATGATATTCCAAAGGTACGAGGAAGCGAAATACTGTCAAAGATCCGTCAAAGCGGTATTCAAACCCCGATTCTGTTGATTTCAGATGAAATTGTACATTGGACAGAATGCACAGCGAACACAAGATATCTTTGCAAGCCGTTCGCCGTTGGAGAATTCCTTGCTCACCTGCGCACACTTTGCCCAAGCAAAAAAGATATTTTTCCCTCTTCTCTTTGCTTTGGGGATATAATGCTTAACATCAATACATCAACTCTTGCAGGGAAAGAAATAAGCTTAACGCTTCCGAGGATAGAATGTCGGATGATGGAATTCTTAATTTTTAATAAAGGTACATATGTCTCCACATCAGAGCTTCTTTCTAGCGTTTGGGGAGAAAACACACCCACCGAAATAGGTATAGTTTGGGTGTATATATCATATTTGAGAAAAAAACTTGATTCAATCAGCACTAAAGTCAAAATAAAGGCTAAAAGAAATATCGGTTATATACTTGAAATAGTTTGATAAAAAATAAATTTTCTATTGAAATATAGCACGTTTCGTAGTAAAATTAGAGCAAACAATTGCGCATCTTTTTTGCGCAATTTTATATGTTAAAAAAATCAAGGAGTTACATATGAATATTCCAAGACCCGAACATCCCAACCCGCAATGGGAAAGAAAAAATTGGCGAAACCTTAACGGCGAGTGGGAATTTGACTTTGACTTTGGCGCAAGCGCAAGAGAAAAAAAGCTTTATAAAAAAGGCTCTCTCTCCAAGAAGATAACAGTTCCCTTTTGCCCCGAAAGTGTACTTTCCGGAATAGGATATACTGATTTTATCTCTTCCGTTTGCTACAGAAAGATCGTAACGCTTACGGCAGATGAAGTAAGCCAAAATGTTTTTCTTCATTTCGGCGCGGTGGATTTTCACAGCTTTATCTATGTAAACGGTAACCTTGCCGGCAAGCATATCGGCGGCTACAGCTCTTTTAAGATCGATATATCAAAATTCGTAAAAGAGGGCGAAAACGAAATATTCGTTATTGCAGAGGACGATACGAGAAGCAAAGCTCAACCCTCCGGTAAGCAGAGCGATCGCTATGCTTCCTATGGTTGCTCTTACACAAGAACAACCGGTATTTGGCAGACGGTATGGCTTGAATTCGTACCCAAGTCTTACATCAAAAACTGCAAATATTATCCCAATATAACAAGCGGCACTCTCACAGTTATCGGTGAAACGGTCGGAAGCGGCGCTCTCACCCTTTCGGCATCCTACGAAGGCAAGCCTATGGGTGCGGCAACCGTAAACGTAACGGGCGGCTCTTTCACTGCAACGGTAGCACTTTCCGAGCTTCATCTCTGGGAAATAGGCTGCGGCAGGCTCTATGACCTCGAGCTTTCTTTCGGTGAAGACAGCGTAAAAAGCTATTTCGGTATGAGAGAGGTTGCACTCGACAGTCTTAAATTCAAGCTCAACGGAAAAACAGTTTTCCTTCGCACGGTTCTTGACCAGGGCTTCTACCCCGACGGAATATATACAGCCAAGAGCGATGAAGACCTCAAAAAGGATATTCTCCTTTCCAAAGCGGCAGGCTTCCACGGAGCACGACTTCACCAAAAAGTTTTCGAAAAGCGTTTTATCTACCATTGCGATAAAGAAGGTTATATCGTTTGGGGTGAGCACGCAAACTGGGGTATGGATTACAATGACGCCGTTGCACAAGGAAACTTTATCTGCGAATGGACAGAGATAATCGAGCGCGACTTCAACAGCCCCGCCATAATAGGCTGGTGCCCCTTTAACGAAACGTGGGGATACCACGAAAATAACCTTGACGTTCGTCCCATCGAAAGCGTATACAGAATAACAAAGCTTTACGATAATACGCGCCCCTGCATAGCCACAAGCGGTAACTACCATATAGACGGAATGGAAATATACGACGTACACGATTATATGCAGAGCACGGAAGGCTTTGAGGATAACTACGCTCACATCGCGGAAGGCGTTGTAAATGACCAAGTTGAAAGAAACAACAAAGGCACTCAGCCATACCACGGCGAACCCATCTATGTCAGCGAATACGGCGGTATAAAATGGGCGAAAAACGAAAAGGACGGATGGGGCTATGGCGATGCTCCCGAAACGCAGGAAGAATTCGTAAGAAGATACTGCAAGCTTGCGGATATACTCATTACAAATCCTTATATTATGGGTCTTTGCTATACACAGCTTTATGACGTTGAGCAGGAATGCAACGGTCTTTACTATTACGACAGAACTCCCAAATTCGATGAAGAAACAATGGCAAAATTCCGCGCTGCTATGAATAAGACCGCTGAAATAGAAAAATAATACAAAAGCGACCGATTTTTCGGTCGCTTTTAGTCTAAATATCATATGTTAAGGACAGGTATATTTGAGATTATACCTGTTTTGCTTTTTTATTTTCTTATTGGAATTTACTTGTTGCGCTCAAACGTAACAACAATAGTATCCTTTGTCATCCAAGAAAGACATTCATTTGAAGTAACGGAAACCACTCTCCAACCGCATTTTGCAAGCTCGTTCATTTCTTTTTCCGCTTCTTTAACTCGATATACTTCTACTTTATATTCGTACATTATATTTGCTCCTTTACCTTCACAATTCCCTTTTCTATCTCCACGTCAAGCACGAGCGCACGCTCCATAGGAGGCTTTTCGGGATAATGCAAGCACATTTTCTTTTTGCCGTCAAAATCGTTGAATATCATTGCGTGACCGCCGTTATTCCCGAAAACAGCTTCCGTATGATGCACCCATTCACCTTTTATTTTTCCGCTTTTGCAAACTGCGGAAGCCACGATATAAGTTCCCTCGGGTATAGGCGACCACAAAAGCGTCAAGCTTCCATCGTCATTCTTTATAACAAAAGGCGCGTCGGAGCCGTATCTGTACATCCTCACACCGCCTCGCGTGTGTCTTGTCGGTCTGCCCGCGGAAAGCGGCGCTTCATTTGAGTTAAAGAGAAGAAAAGGCTCACCCACCATCTCGCAAAGGTCGGAGGTCAACTCAACTGCGGCGATCTGCCCCACGAACGCGCCCGCTTCTTCAACGTAATTATCGGGCCAATCGTGGGAATAAACGATATAAGGTGTACCATCCTCCACGTAGAGCGTGCCGTCTATACAGCTTTGATAAGACGGCGTTGCGGGATGGTTTGCAATACATTCAAAAGTTCCGTCGGGCGTTTCACTTACCGCAATCTGTACACCGCGAAGTCCGTTTTTGCCAAGTATTGACACAAACAAATAGAATTTCCCGTTATATCTGTGTACCTCGGGCGCCCAAAGCTCGCCTGCCGCCCAAGAATCTTCGGGTATAGTAAAAATAGCGGAAGGCTCGCTCCAGTTTTCCATATCGGTACTTTTGAAAGCATAAATGCTTCTTTCCGTTTCCAAAATGTCACTTGTTCCGTAAAGATAATATATTCCCTTTTCCGTGACGATAAAAGGATCGCGGATTCTTATATCGGATGTCTTTCTCATAAATATGCTCCTTATATTTTCGCAGCTTTGTTTATAAAAAAAGCAAAAATTTATTTATCTTGATTTTGCTTTGCGGTGTTGATCGAGAAAATGAGGATTTTTCTTACACAGGCGATTTCATCTGCGCATTAGCAGATTTCATCATAAAATGATCTATTCCGCCCCTAAAGGCGGATTTAACTGAAAAGACCGTCAATCTTTTATCAAGATTGACGGTCTTTTCTGGTGGGAGCGGGTGGATTCGGACCACCGAAGTCACTGACAACAGATTTACAGTCTGCCCCCTTTGGCCACTCGGGAACGCTCCCTGGAGCTGGTGAACGGAGTCGAACCATCAACCTGCTGATTACAAATCAGCTGCTCTGCCATTGAGCCACACCAGCTTATTTAATTGCCGCCGCGAGGTGTTCTCCCTTGCGACGGCATTAAGTATATCACATTACTTTGAGTTTGTCAACACTTTTTTAAAAGTTTTTTTAATTATTTTTTCGCGTAAATTACCATACTATTTTCTGCAACAGCATTTTCAAAATCAAACTCTGTTTCAAAGGAAGCGTCAGTGTAGAAAGAGACCTTCTCTTCCCCTGCATCTATACCGATGTATAAGCCCTTGGGAACTTTATATGTGTCTCTTATCTCGTTTATCGTGCCATTGTAATAAACGATGGTAACATCAACAGTATCTGAAAGTGAGGGTACTTTTTCAAATACGTCTCTGACCGTACCGTATTCAAATTTTCTTTCAGCTATCTTTTCCTGCGTGCCGTCGCTGTGCTCCACGCTGTAAACGATATTTTGATAATATCTGTCCTTATCAAGCGTGTACGTGGATACTATACGGTCATTTTCCGTGATGCCGTATTCGTAAAGATCAGCGGCAATGATAGGAGTTACTTTAGCATAGTATGAAACTTCTGTACCGTCATTTTCAAGCGGTTTGGAATATTTCTGATATTTTTCCCCCTGATCAAGAATATGGTCACGCTTTTCATAATTTTTTACATAATCAAAATATGTGTTCTTATCTGCCTGGAGTATGGCGTGCATTTTTCCATCTTTCACGGAATAAAGCTCACCCTCATGCCCAATAAGAGTATAGTCGCCTGCCGTTTCATAAATATTGTAAGCAAACGATTTATCCTTGGATATTTCCATATAGAGAGAATATCCATAGACCGCTTCGCCGTCCTTATAATAAGTTATCATTTCATTAACGGCATCGTAGGCATCGAACACGTTTTCGCCGTAATTATCCATTGCAAGCGTATAATAAGGCACGGAAATTCCCGAAGAACACGATACCAAAACCATAACCGTCAAGGAAAGCGCTAAAAACGCAGATATAATCTTCTTCATAATTTAAAATCTTCCTTTTTATTTCTTCTGATATTATATATAATATCATTTCATTTTATCCCTGTCAAGCAAACTTTGATTTGTTCAAATTTAATTTACCTTTGTAACGCAAAAGAAGCGGTTTCCCGCTTCTTTTCTCAGTTTTGCTTCTGCACGCTTTTGTATTCATCGTAAAATTTGAAATAAGGGCATTCCGACGTGCGCCTGCCGAGGAACTTTACCATCTCATCCTCGTCAAGCGACATCATGCATTGGTATGTTTCGGTAAGCTCATCATAATCGTAGTATTCGCAAGATTCGCATTTTGAACTGCCTGCCATAAAATCACCTCCGAAATTAAATATATTCTCTCAAGCGGAATTCCACACCGATATTATTCGCAATTTCGCGGCATTTTTCTATATCCTCAGGAGAGATCGTTGTATCAACAACGGAAAGGACAACGCGCGGAACGTATTTTTTAACGCTTGCCGCAAAATCGATAAGAGCCTTGTGTGCTCCCTCGTATTTGGGAAGACACATTTCATCATAAATTTTCGGGTCGGAGGTATTAAGGCTTATGGACACCACATCGAAAAGCCCCGCAAAATCCGCCGCAGTAGCCCTTCCTGCAATAAGATCGCTGTGTCCGTTAGTATTCACGCGGATAGATATATCCGTCTTTTCGCGGATAACCTTTGCTATTTCAAGCATATCGGAAAGCCTTACCGTTGGCTCTCCGTATCCGCAAAAAACTATTTCCGAAAAGTTTGACAGGTCGTGAGAAAAAATGCTTTCTTTTATTTCTTCAACAGTCGGCTCTCTGTCAAGCCAAAGGTTGCCGTAGATGGTGTCGCCGTGACTCCTTACGCAAAAATCGCAGGCGTTGGAGCAACGATTTGTCATATTGATGTATAAGCCGTCTGCGTGAGTATATGTTATTATCATGATCGTTTTATTCGCTTTCCTATATTAAATTATTTATGAAGTCCCTTTTCGCGAAGAAGCGAAAGGATAACGTCGGGGTTGTTGCAGGTAATAAGCTCCGCTCCGTTTTTAATAACACGCTCAAGTGTTTCTTCATCCTTAACACCGGCGCCCGCCCAAGGCTGTACACCATAGCTTCTCAAAATATCATAATTCGATTTTGCATTGCTGAAAATGCAAGCACAGTAAGCGTAGGAATAAGGGTCTATCGTACATTCGCCAAGAAGCTCTTTCGGGAAAAAGACGTGCTGTCTGTATTTTTTGCCGTATTTTTTATAAATGTATTCATTGAGCTTTCCGCTAAAGGAGTTTATAACGCAACGGTCCGTAAAACCGTATCTGTCAACTATTTCAAGTACCCTGTCGCAAACCGAAAAAGAGATCTCTTCTCTGCCCTCTGTAGGATATTCTTTGAGCTCAATATCTATGGTAATATCGGGCAGATCCTTTACATACTCCATAAATTCTATAAATGTCGGCACACGCGCACCGCGGAATTTTTCGTCTTTCTTTACGCCCGCATCAAGCGCCTTTATCTGTGCAAGCGTAAGCTCGCATACTTTTCCGTGCCCGTCCGTAGTGCGCTCAACCGTTTCATCGTGAATAAGCACAAGCTCACCGTCCGAGGTAACGCGAATATCCGTTTCTATCTGATCCACACCAAGCTCTGCGGCGGCACGAAAAGCTTCCATCGTGTTTTCGGGATAAGCTTCCGACCACCCTCTGTGTGCGGCAACAAACACGTTGTCCTTGCTTTGAGTCCAATAATTTTTCAAAAACATCGCCTCCAAATTTTTGCTTTATTTTAGCATTATATCACAAGGTATTTAATTTATCAAGATATACTTAACTTTTTAACCGTATTGCCCAAAATTGCAAAGTAAAATTCTACCACGCCGAATATTTACTTTTTTCTGTCATTGTGTTAAAATATTATTTATGAGTTTTCTCAAAAACATATGCACAGGAGAAAAAACAAAATGGATATTATCGCAAAGCTTTCAGAAGAGCTTTCTATAAAAGAAACTCAGATACGCGCGGCAGTTGAACTTATGGACGAAGGAAACACTATTCCTTTTATCGCGCGTTACAGAAAAGAAGTAACAGGCTCTCTTGACGATGAGCAGCTTCGCGCGCTTGAGGAACGCCTCAATTACCTTCGCAACCTAGAAAAACGAAAAGAGGAAGTGCGCGCCGCAATTACAGAGCAAGGTAAAATGACGGAAGAAATAGATTCTGCGCTCGAAACGGCTCAAATACTTGCCGAGGTAGAAGACATATACCGCCCATTCAAGCAGAAACGCAAAACACGAGCGTCAGTTGCACGCGAACGCGGTCTTGCGCCTCTTGCAGATCTCTTTATGGAGCAAAAAGACGAATATTCCCCCTCTCTCTACGAGGAAGCGGAAAAATACATAAACGAAGAAAAGGGCGTTAAAGATGCAAAGTCCGCAGTTGCAGGCGCTCTTGATATTATAGCTGAAGACATTTCCGACAATGCAGATTTCCGTAAGGAAATACGTGCGCTGACATATGAATACGGCTTCCTCTCCTCCAAGAAAGCAAAGGAAGAAGCTTCCGTTTACGAAATGTATTATGAGTATAGTGAAAAGCTCACCACAGTCCCCTCCCACCGCGTGCTTGCAATAAACCGTGGCGAAAAAGAGGAATTTCTTAAAGTAAGCGTGGATATTTCCGCGGATATAATACTCAATTATCTTGCAAGTATGATTATTACAAACGTAAAAAGCCCTGCTTATAACAATGTGCTTTTTGCTGTTGCGGACAGCTATTTCCGCCTTATTGCCCCCTCTATCGAGCGCGAGATTCGCTCCGACCTTTTCGATAAAGCAAGCGAAGGCGCGATAAAACTCTTCTCTCAGAATCTCAAAAATCTTCTTATGCAGGCTCCCATCAAAAACAAGACCGTTCTTGGTCTTGACCCAGGCTACAGAACGGGTTGCAAGCTCGCAGTTGTAGATAAAACGGGTAAGGTCCTCGATACCGCCGTTATCTATCCTACAAAACCTCAAGAAAGAAAAGAAGAAGCTGCAAAAATAGTTAAAAAGCTTATTACAAAATACGATGTTGACGTTGTTTCCATCGGCAACGGTACTGCCTCCAAGGAAAGTGAGATATTTATTTCCGAAGTTCTTCGCGAGCTCGGCGGAAAAACAAAATATATCGTAACAAGTGAAGCAGGTGCCTCCGTTTATTCCGCATCCAAGCTCGGTGCAGAGGAATTCCCCGATTTCGACGTTACACAGCGCAGTGCCGTTTCCATAGCCAGAAGAATTCAGGACTCCCTTGCAGAGCTTGTAAAGATCGACCCAAAATCCATCGGTGTAGGTCAGTATCAGCACGATATGAAGGAAGCGCGTCTTGACGAAGCGCTTTCGGGCGTTGTCGAAGATTGCGTTAACTCCGTCGGTGTTGACGTTAATACAGCCTCCTACTCCCTTCTCGAACACATCGCGGGTATCAACGCAACAGCGGCAAAGAACATCGTAAAATACCGCGAAGAAAACGGCGAATTCACAAACCGCGCTCAAATACTCAAGGTCTCCAAGATAGGCGCAAAGGCGTTCCAGCAGTGCGCGGGCTTCCTGCGAGTTTCGGGTTCTTCCGAAATTCTGGATAACACCGGCATCCACCCCGAATCTTACGGTGTTGCAAAGAAGATAATTTCCAAATTCGGATATACGGAAGACGACGTTAAAAACTTCCGCCTCAAAGGACTTGAAAAAACAGCCGAGATCTACGGTATGAACAAGATCGCAGAAGAGCTCGGCGCGGGCGAGCCCACGGTACGCGATATTGTAAAAGAGCTTGAAAAGCCCGGAAGAGATATCCGAGAGGATCTTCCCACGCCCGAGCTTCGAAGCGACATTCTCGATATGAACGATCTTCAGGTGGGTATGATACTGAACGGAGTTGTACGTAACGTAATAGACTTCGGCGCTTTCGTCGATATCGGAGTTCATCAGGATGGCCTTGTTCACGTTTCGGAAATATGCAAAAAGTTTATCAAGCACCCCAGCGAAGCGCTCTCTGTCGGCGATCACGTTCGCGTTAAGATAAAGAGCATCGATAAAAACAAAGGCAGAATAGGCCTTACTATGAAGGACATTTAAATTCTAATAAATTAGAAAATCTGCAATTTTTTCGCGAAAAAATTGATACTTAAGAGGTCATTGTGCACATTGCCCAAATATTTTTTTTAAAAATTGGACAAATAACATCTTCCAAAATGAACATTTCTTTGTTATAATATTAAAGAAGAATAAATTTATAATTTTTACCCCAGCGCTCTCGTATTTTTAAATTTCCCCTCGGGAACGGCTTCCCGTATATTTCATCCTCTCATCGGCGGCTGAGAGGTCAAAAAAATCTTTTCTTATTGTCGCCGAGAATGGAGTTATTATGGCAAGCTTATCACTCAGACACATCTACAAAAAATACCCCGGCGGTGTTACAGCCGTTTCCGACTTCTGTCTTGAAATCAAAGACACAGAATTCATCGTATTCGTTGGTCCTTCCGGTTGCGGTAAATCCACAACTCTTCGTATGATCGCCGGTCTTGAAGAAATTTCCGAAGGCGAACTTTACATCGGCGACCGTCTTGTAAACGACGTTGCCCCCAAAGACCGTGACATCGCGATGGTGTTCCAGAACTATGCTCTTTACCCCCATATGACAGTATTCGACAATATGGCGTTCGGTCTTAAACTCCGCAAAGTTCCCAAAGAAACTATCAAACGTAAAGTTGAAGAAGCTGCTCGTATCCTCGACATCTCTCACCTTCTTGACAGATTCCCGAAGGCTCTTTCCGGTGGTCAGAAACAGCGTGTTGCTCTCGGCCGTGCGCTCGTTCGTGAACCCAAGGTATTCCTTCTTGACGAACCTCTTTCCAACCTTGACGCTAAGCTCCGTGCAGGCATGAGAACTGAAATTACAAAGCTCCACAATACCCTCGGCGCTACATTCGTATACGTAACACACGACCAGGTAGAAGCTATGACAATGGCTACTCGTATCGTTGTTATGAAAGACGGTATCATCCAGCAGGTTGACACACCTCAGAACCTCTACGATACACCTTGCAATGTATTCGTTGCAGGCTTTATCGGCACACCTCAGATGAACTTCATCAACTGTAAGCTCATCAAAGAAGGTAACGGTACATACCTCGAATTCGGCGAAGTTAAGATCAAACTTCCCGAAGGCAAAGCTAACCTTCCCGAACTCAAAGAATACATCGGAAAAGACGTTATCGCAGGTGTTCGTCCCGAAGCTATCGTTGACACACCCGCTCAGATCGCAGCTCTCAAGGATTCCGCATTCGACGTTTACGTTGACGTAACAGAACTTATGGGTGCTGAAATCTACCTCTACCTCGTTGCTAACAAAGTTGTTATTGATGAAGCTCAGATGAAGAAAAAGAACGTTGTTATCGACCGTTCCGGCGAAGTTAAGCTCACAGCTCGTGTATCTCCCAGATCCCAGGCTCGCGGCGGTGACACAATCACAATCGCTATCGATACAGAACGCGTTCACATCTTCGACAAAGATACAGAAAAGTGCATCTGCCACTAATCAGAATACCCAAAACCGAAGCCTCACGGCTTCGGTTTTTTTGTGTCTTCCCTTTTGTAAGCAACGATTGCAAAAATGAAGCCGGTCTTTACAAAAGTTCGCAAAACACTTTGTGGGATTTTTCAAAATTTTCTCCTATAATATAATTACAAAAGCGCTTTTGAAAAAATAAAAGGAGGTTTTTATATGTCAATAGGAACAACCATCAAAAAATTACGCAGAGAGCGTAATATAACCCAAGAACAACTCGCAGAATATTTGGGAGTTTCCGCAAATTCCGTTTCCCAATGGGAATGTGATAAGACCGCGCCGGATATTTCCCATTTGCCTATCCTTGCAGGCATTTTCGAAGTAAGCGCAGATATACTTCTTGAAATAGATATAGTCAAAAGCAAAAAACAAGCAGAAATAAAAAGATTCACAGAAGAAAATGCCCTCTTACATAGCGAAGGAAAAACAGATGAACGGCTTAAACTTTGCCGCGAAATGCAGAAAAAATACCCCAATGATGAAACTGTAATGTTTTATCTTATGCGTGCTCTACAAAACGGATATGCTAAGGAAAATTTTGATGAAATAATAATGCTTGGCGAAACTCTGCTTTCATCCCAAAACGCAGAATATAAATTAGGAGCCATAAGAGCGCTCTGTTTTTCTTGGAAGGAAAACGGTGATGAAGGAAACGCACTCCGCTATGCAAAAATGCTGCCAGAATATGACGACCTTTTGGTACACATTCTTAAAGGCGAGGAGCTTACCGAGCATTGTCAAAAATTCTTTTATAATATTTGCGACAAGATGTACGTTGAGTTAAGCTATCTTTTAAACAGAAAGGATGCTCCTTACACCGCAAATGAGAATCATCAAATGAGAAAAGCCCTTTACGATATTTTTTATACTATTTTTCCCGACGGAGATTTCGGATATTGGGAAGACAGACTTGGCAGACTTTGCTTCTTTATGGCTTGCGACAGTATGGAGCTCGGCGAAAACGAACAAGCACTTGTGGAGCTCGAAAAAATGCTTTCCCATTTTGAAAAAGCTCAAAGCTTCGATAAAATAAGACACACTTCCCCGCTTGTAAATACCTTGACGGCAACAAAAGAAGACTTTAAAAAGCACAGTGAGGAGAGCCTCTCTCATCAATATTGGCGCTATATAAATAATAAAAGTAAATTATTTGAGTCTATCGCAAACGACGAGCGCTTCATTTTTATAAAAAATTCTTTGCAACATATATAACACGGAAAACCACGCTTACGCGTGGTTTTCCATTATTCAAAGCATTCGGCGTACTTCGGGTTTTTGCGAATTTCATCAACGATATTTTGAGGAAACATTCTTAACCTCTTTGTCCAAAAATCATCTCCCACAGGGGCAAGCTCTCCCTTTGCTATCATCGGCAAATTTAAAACTAACGGCGCCGAATACTTATATTCACCTTCATTGTAAATACGTTTATACTCTTTAAAATGATCAAACGCTTTGTCAAAGTACACAAGCGATTCTTCCAAGCTGACGTTTTTTCCTATCTCACTGTCCGCCAAGGTCAAATATAATTCCCCGATTTCCTGATGCCAACGCCCGCATCTGCCGTCAATGAATATCGTTTCATACAGATTTAAAACCGATAAGAGAATTTCTCTGCCGTATTCTGAAGAATATACAGAAGGCCTCATAGCAACAGCGTTGGTAACAGAAGATCTGAGGCTGCTCAAAAGCGCCATAATTCTTTTGTCTTGGTATTTTGCTTTTTCTTCGCCCGCTGTTGCCATAGGCAACAGTATTTCCTTGCAAACGGTAAGCGTATTTTGAGCGTTCGCAAGTGCCTTTGATTTTTCGTATGCTCCCATTCGGCAGTAAAGAACCACAAGCTGACGAATTGCGACCTCGCGTTGGTCGGCAGACGCATCTGTTTTGAGCAATTTTTCATATACACGAACTGCTTCCTGCCAATAAATATTTTTAGAATTGTATTCCGTATCATCGCCTATTATGCCCGATGAGTCGGCAGGCTTTGCTCTCCCTCCGTATTTATGCCATCCCCACATATGAAGGGCTTGGGCAAGTTTTAAAAGTATCTTCGGCTCATTGGGAAATTCATCCGAGGCTTCGCGCAACATATTGATGCAATCTTCAAAATCGTCCGAAAGGCATCCTTGATACATCAAAAAACCCTGTTTAGTGAGGACCTCGGAAGCCTTATGGAGAATATTTCCTATCTTTTCTTCCCTGTCATCGTGATAACCGAAAAGTTCGTCAATAGAAATATGAAAGTAATTTGCAATAGCAGGTATCATCTCCATATCGGGATAACTGCCGCCCGATTCCCAACGGGAAACGGCTTGTGCCGTCACACCTAGAGTCTCTGCAAGATCATCTTGCGTTCGCCCGTCGCGGCGGCGCAGTTCGCGTATTTTTCTTCCTAAATTAAGTTGCATAGTAGCTCCTCCTTGAAATAGTTATCACCGGTGTGATTATATTCTAGCAGATAACTCTGCAAAAAGCAATTATCAAATAGTTGTTTATAACTCAACCATAGTTTGATATTCAACACAAAAAGACATAGCACGCGCTATGTCTTTCTATATGATTATGTAATCTTATTTTTCCATAATCGTTACGTTTTCGGGAAGAATGCCAGCCTGAAGATAAACGATCTCAAGGATCTGTGAAAGATCGTTTGGCTGCAATCCCTCGCTCTTTACAATAACGTTTGCTTTGTCGCCGTTAATGACTGCAACGCATTCTTCAAAGCCTTTCGCCTTGATAAGAGTTTCGATGTTGGATTCGTTTTCAATAACTTTCGCCATCGTTGCGATGTCAAGAAGTGCCTGCTCTTTTGCCGTTTCAAGAGCTTCGGAATCATCTACAACGCCTTGAAGCACCTCAAGCGCTTCGTCTCTTGCGCGTTCACGCTCAACCAGAGACGCCGCAAAATAATCTTCTCCGGAAGCGTTTACGTCAGTCACGCCGCCTGTTGTGTCCGTAATGCCGGCCTGCGCTCCGCCCTGATTTTTATCCGTGTCGGAAGGACCACCGAAAAGCTTCCAGTTTACAAACACAGCCGCACCGATAACAAGCACAGACAAAACTATCGCAACGTTGCGAACACCAAAGCTTTTTGCACCGTCTTTGAAAGTATCGGATGTAAATACGCTCTTGAATTTGAAATCTTTTTTCTTTGCTTCAGGAAGTTCAAGAACGGATTCTTCCACAGCTTCTTCTGCTCCGTTTATTCTTTTTGCCGCTCTTTCTTCGTTTCTCATAAGTAAAAATCTCCTTTTTATTTTGTTTATTTTTATTTTGTTCCGACTACACAAATACGGTTTTTTGAAAGCCCGAATGCTGTAGATACGGAATTTATTATTTTCTTCTGCACAGCGTAATCGTCGCCGCCGGGGCATACGATGGATACGCCTGTGATGGACGGGTATACCTCTTTTGCAAGGACAAGCTCATATTCGCCGTTTTCATTTTTTACGGTTATATATTCCTTGCTGACGTCTTCTCCGTTCATATCCTCATTGGAAACATAAACAAATTCCGTACCGCTTTCGGTACTTACCATCACGGAAACGTCGGTGCTTCCCGTGATCTTCTCCGTTATGCTTCTAATCTTATTCTCTATCTCGCTTATATATTCCATAGTTTGCAAAGAAACTTCAATTTCTTTTTCATTTGTTTCCTTTTGCTCCCACGGGGCTATGTAGCCCAAGACCACAAGCAAAACTCCCACAGCACCTATAACAAAAAGCAAGATGAGTTTTTTTCTTTCCATTCCCGAAAAAATATTATTCACGTCCCCACCCCCTTTTTCATAATATGTATATTCACCGTATTTAAAAATAATTCCGAAATATATTCACTTATCTCTTCTTTTTTTGCAACGTCGCACAGGAAAACGGTAACGTCAGTTATCTTGACAGCGGAAACATCAACGCTGTCTATCGTCAGAACAATATATATATCATCCTCTTTAAAGCCAAAATTAGCGGATAGGAGCGACGAAAGCTCGTTTTCGATATTCTGCTTTGCTATAAGCGCTACGTTCGTTTGCGCTTCATCTTTCACATCCGCGCTCACGTCTTTTATCTCCATTTCAAAATTCGTTAAAAGCTTCGGGGCTTTTTGTGCAAAGGATAGAAACGGAGAAAGAAGCGCGCATACCACGCAAAGAGAAACAAGATATTTTATATATTTTTTCATATTGCCTTCCGGAGATAAAGCCATAGCAAGTCCGCTGGATATAGCTATTATGCAAAAACTTTTTATAAATTCATAGAAAGAACTCATTTAACAGCACCTCCGCCGGAAAAAGCAGCCGCAGCAAGCGCAATTATAAAAAGCATCGCCATACTCGCCATAACCGCTATTAAAAATCCCGTTATCTGAGATATTTCGAAAAAGAAAGCACTTTCTTTTTGAAGCGAAAAAGCGGACGATATTGCACCCACAGCATCAAGCATCAGCTTCCACAGTATCATTTTTATTACAGGCAAGGCAAACATCACACACACAACTATAGCGCCTCCGATACCCGTCCCTGCCCTTACAAGCCCAACCGAAGAAGCTACCGTTGTAATCGCATCCGCAAGCGCCCCGCCGACGATCGGTACAGCGTTGCCTATCACGAACTTCACGCCCTTTACCACTGCGGTATCAGCGCTCTTGGCAATAACTGTCTGAAATGCCATCACGCAAGTAAGTATCAGCATAACCGCCGATAAAATATATGTAACAATATTTTTAATAAGCCTTGAAAATCCCGAAATATCAACATCCGAGCAAGCAGACGAAGTTACGGAAATACACATAAGCGCGGATAAAAGAGGGACAAACACCACCGCAGAAAAATTCTCCAAAAAAGCAACTATGGCAGCAAGAACGCTTCCAAAGACCATCGAAGCGCTTATCTCCCCGGAAGAAAGCATAAGCGCAGACATAGCAGGAACAATTATCCTCATAAAAGCAGTCACTTGTTCCATAAACAAGCTGAAATCTTCAAAAAGAGCTTGCACATAGTAAAATGCAGCCGTTGACACGCAAAGTACTGAGATAAATTCCAACGCATAGCGCAAATTTTGCACCCCCGCACTTTCTTTCAAAGCGGAAAGCACAGCGGAGATAACGCACAGACCTACCAAAAGTAAAAAGGCAGACATTACCTCCGGGAAAATATTACCCGCTATAGATAATACTGTTTTCAAGGTCGTATTTACCGTAAATATTTCTAAAAATTCTTCGGAAGAACAATCGAATATCTCCTCAGGAAGATATTTACGAATCTCCTGCGGTATGGCAGAGTCATCTATAGTAGATTCGCTTTTTTGTTCTCCGGCGAACACACAGGGAGCAAAGGAAACAAAAAAAATCGAGCAAAATAACAAAATGATAATTATTTTTTTCATTTTTCCATTACCTCGAACGCAAGAGCAATAAGGCTTTTTACAACAGGTAAAGAAATAAGCATAATGCTTGCTTTCGCCGCAAATTCCACCCTGCCCGCAATCGCGTTTTCCCCGCAATCGCGGCAAATATCAGAGGTGGTTTGGGATATCATCGCTATACCGATCGCCTTGAGTATCGTCTCTATATACAACGAAAACCCCGTATCGTTTGAAATTTCGCCTATGTAGCTTATAACAGGATACATCAAGGCAAATGAGCTTCCGACTATTAAAAGCCCCGTAGCGGCGCTTATGAAGCCCGATATTTCGTTTTTTAGCGTTTTCATAACGCTTACACATATAAGCCCGATCAGCGCAATGCCGCATATCTTTAATATCATATTCAAAGTCCAAACACATTTTTTATTGTATCAAGAAGCCCACCAAGTTCACCAACAATCATTAAAAGCACGATGATTATACCTGCTACAGATACAAGCATTGCTTGCTCATCCCTACCGGATTTTGATAATACTTGAAACACTACCGTCACGAGGAAGCCCACCCCCGCGACCTTTAAAATAAGCTCCACATTCATATTTCCGAACCCTTCCTATATAACAAGTATCGCCGCAAGAGCTCCCGCCGCCACACCGAGAGTTCGATAAAGCTTTATATTTTTTTCGCTTTCTGCGCGCTGTTTTTTTATCTCATCGCCCATTCTGAGGATATAATAATCAAAATTTGCAGATTGCATATGGGCGCTTGATTTACCGATACACTCCCCAAATCCCAAGACAAGATTTGCTTGCGAAGTTGATAAATTGAACCGTTCTTTACAAGCTTCAAATGATATGCGCCAAACATCCCTATAAACATCATCATTTTCGTGCGAACGAAGCAATTGCAAAAATCCCTTTTTCTCTAAAACTGCATTTGAATAATTTCGGTATATCATTTTTGTAGGTGTTAAAAAATAATCTATTTGATTTTTCACATATTCGAAAAGATCCAGAAAGGCCTCACACTCGCAAAGCTTCTCCCTTTCCTTTCCGCCGCGCATAATTCCCGCAAAAGTAAAAAAAACAAACAAAAGAAAAGCTCCCGCTATCCTCATTCAAGCCTCCGCATCGTATCTGTAACGCTGAAAATACATTTTTCTCCCCCATTATCACGCTTTATCTCTATGTAATAACGAAAAATTCCCGCATCGTGTAATATTTTTATATTAGGGCGAAGCATAAGTGAAGCTATGTTCTCCCCATGTGCCGTAGCTATAAGAGGAACACCGCTGTTTTGCGTGGAAAGTATAGCGTTAGCTTCGGAAATGTCTCCAATCTCATCACATATAACAACTTGAGGCGAAAAAGTTCGCGTTGCTATCTCTATGCCAAGCCCCTTTGGATAACCATCCAAAAAATCGCAAAGCGAATGAGAGAAAAATTCTTTTATATATATTTCGCTCCTTGTATCGACAACACAAACTCGAAACCTCTTGGCTCCGCCGCCCAAGCGCATAGCTATATCTCTTATAAGCGTCGTTTTTCCTACTCCCGGCGGCGAATAAAAAAGAGCGCTTTGTATTTTGTCCCCGTTGCATATAATAGGCAGCACTTCATCCGCAACTCCGCGGAAAATATGAGGGATACGAATAGATAACGAAGTCACATCTCGTAAGCCCAGAATGCGGTCCCCATCGCAGACGGCGCTGCCGCATACCCCGATCCTCATACCATTATCCAAAGTTATATATCCCTGCTTCATACTTTCACTGTAAGTGTGAATAGATTCTTCGCACAATCTCGAAACAATTCCACGGAGCTCTTGCTCGCTGAATCTTACCTCTGCGCCCGAAAAAAGATATACGTTACGCCCCTCATAAGTCACGGAAGACGGTGCTTCTGCACGCAGCCTAATTTCCGTAATTTTATTTGCAGACACGCGCGACAAAAACGAAGCAAGAGCCCCTCTTTCCTTTTCCGGCAAGCATACAAGCACTTTTTCCAAATGATTCAAACTATTTCACTTCCTTTCTCATACATTATATATATCGACTTGTCCCCCGCAATATGACTTAAATAAGAAAAAAAGCTGACCTATGTCGGCTTAAAAGCAAAAAAGAAACGGCTTACGCCGTTTCTTTTTTGGGGATGAATATGTTAGGAAGAATTATTTGCTTTCTTTAAGAGAAGAGAGTTGTTTCTGCAAGTTTTCGTCAAGGTAGTTAATCAATGTAAAGAACAAATTATTTTCAGAAAGAGCTTTAGCGCTTGTCTTGCAATATTCTGTTACATTTTCCGCATCCTTAAGACCTGCGATGTAGGAAGAAGAAAGTTCAGCTGCAATCTCTTCAATAGACTTATATTCTGCGAAATGTTTCTTTTCAACGATTTCGCAAAGGATTTCTTCGATATCTTCGGGAGAATATGTCTTCACTTCAGCTGCATTATATCCCGCAAGAGCAAGATCGCCTTTATAGGAATCAACGAGCTTATCGAGATATTCTGTATATTTCTTAGCGTTGTTCTTAGCATAGTTATAATCAGAAAGAGTTACACCAAGAGTGGATGCAACCTGGTTCATATAATAACCTGCGTTGTAAACAGCTTCATATACATATTTTTCAACTTCGGCAGGAGTGAATTTGTTAACAGCTTCGGATGTGTACATTTCCTGGATAGTATACAAGAATGTACTCTTCATCTGGCTTGTGCAGTCGATATATTTATCCATATATTCGCTGTATTCCATATATTCGCTATAAGAAATACCTGCAACTTCGCACATCTGAGCATATGCCTTAGTATAGTTTTCAATAAAGTAAGCATATACAGCGTCGAAAACTTTCGGAATCGTAAGGGCGTTATATTCGTCCTTTGTCATTGTTTTAAGAAGCTCATCTTTATACTCGGATTTCATCTTCTTCAAAAGGTTGTTGTAGCCTGCGTTATCCTTGTTCTGCATAGCCTTGAATGCATCGTAATCTATGCCGAAGGGCTGAAGGATCTTGTTATTAACAGCAGTCCTAAAAGAAGATGCTGTATGGTTCTGACTTCTGTAATATTCAGCTCTGATAACACCCACAACTTCTTCACCGAGCTTAATGTCATTTATTGCATTAACCTGTTCTTCGGTAAAGCCGTTTGCAATAAGTCTTTCAGTATAAGCTTCTCTTACTTTAGCCATAGGTTCAGCAAACTTCTGAGCATCTTCCTTGATCTGTTCAAAGTCTTCCCAAGTATATGTTACCTGCTGATTGTTTTCATCAAAGAATGTAAGCGCGGACATAATGAAGGATTTAACGAGTTCTGCGTATTCTTCATCAGTAAGGTCGTTTTCTTCAATGTATGTGCTCTTCAAATATTCATAAACAGCTGTTTCAAAAGCACCTGCGCCAAGAGAATTATATTTTTCTTCATATTCTTCGTCTGTAAGGTCAGAAAAAACTGTAAGACGAGCAACGATTCTCAAGTTTTCGATATTTTTGTAGTAAGGCAATGCCTTTTCACGGGCGGATGTATAGGAATTATAAATATCCGCAGGAGAACACATCTTTGTTTCAATAAGAACGTTGAGTTCGCTTGTTGTGCAAACATCAGCATATTTTTCGTTAACTATCTTCTTAGCGATCTGGTCTTCGTACCAAGAATAGTTAGGTGTGTTGCTTGCAAATACGGATTCAACTTTTTCTTCTGTAGCATAGCTTTCTTTAATAAGCTGTTGTACGAAATAGTCTTTAAACTGTTTCTTAAGTGTATCGCCATAAGCGTTAGCTGTAGAACCTGTAGCGCTGTCATACTGATCATATGTCAAACCGATTTCGGCAAGTGCTTCGGAGAGTGCTGTTCTGTGAAGAATCTTTTCAAGGTTGGATTCAAGGTAAGCATCGTCAACAGGATAGATAAGAGAAGGAGAAAGAGCAGAAGCCAAGTTTGTTCTCTGAACATAGAGCCATTCTGTTTCATCCATACCTTCTTCAAGGTACCCCATATAAACGTTACCTGTAAGAGCGTTATCCATCATATAATCTTTATTGAGTCTTTCAACTACGCCGTTTTCATTTACTTCGTAGTTAACGCCCTCAATACCGTACTGGAGAAGATTCTTAATGACGGAGTCTGTATTGATAGCTTCAATAAGTTCCATTGCACGTTCGTTATCGGAAGAATAAGATGTTACGGCAAGCATACCGTTAAATACAGCTTCTCTGAGAACGAAGGGATTCTGAATAACTTTGATGTCGTATTTGGAATCTTCAGCAGCATAGATCTCTGCCAAAGAAGCATCGCCTTTTACAACCTTAACAGCATAACCGTTACCTACATTGCCGCCGAAGTAACCTGCTGCTTCATACTCTTCCATAAGAGCGAGGTGAGAAACATATTCTTCTACTTCAAAGAGGTTCTGAATTTTAAAACCGGATGTGGGGTCTTCTGCGTTGAAGCCCTTGATGGGATCAAAATATGTACCGATAGCAATATCTTCGGAGAATGTATAGAATACGCCGAGAGCTTCGGGTACTTCTGCAAAAGGAACAACGCTTTCGCTTGCTTTTACTTTAGCAAGGAAATCGGAAAGATCTGCAAAGCTTCTGAAATTATTGATATTGTAATCGTACTTATCGGCAAGTTCTTTGTCAACGAGCAAGTACGTATATTCTGCAAGCATATTGTTGTTGGGAATAGCGCAAACATTGCCCTTGAGTGTTTTAAGCTGAGAGAAGTATGTAGGGTAAATATACTTCTGAAGGTTCTGGTAAGATGTATATGTAGCCTCGATGGGTTTCAAAAGACCCCAAGAATCGAAGAGGTCGTACATATCTTCGTCAGCGATAGTAATAATATCGATGGGAGAACGGGGTTCGGGATAAAGTGTTTCAACTTTACCGTCTTCGTGGATAGTTGTCTGCTCTGCAACATAAAGCAAACGTGTTGCGAGAGTATCAAGACTCATTTCAACCTTGGGTTTTATCCAGTTACCGAATATTTTTTCGGTATTATAGTTAGATGTGGATTGTTTTTTTACATAAGTATTGTAGGTAGCAACAGCAGCATCGTATGTTTCGTAATACTTAGCAAGGTCAAGCTGGTCCTCTACAAGGTCTAGATACTCGTCTTTTGTAACGAGCATAAGCTCGATCTTGGATTTGTATCTAGGCGCAAGAATACCGTTTATGGCTTCTTCAACCATTTCAACATATTCGGGTTTGGTTGTTTCTTCGGTAATGCCGAGAAGTGTGAAAGTTGCAGGAACATCGCCTGTTGCCGCTTCTACCTCTTTTTTGCCGCACGAAGTAGCCGTAAGAGCAATACTCAGACACATACCGAGACACAAGGCTAAAGACAAAATTTTCTTAAACATTTTTGGACTCCCTCCGATAAAAATCTTGCACAATTTATGCTCCTGTGCAAGAGCTTTTTATATATATTTCTACTATATATATGGTATTATGCAACAATTTTATTTTACAACAAAAGCGCTTTTGTGTCAAGGTCTTTTTTCTTACACAAAAGTCCCAAACAGGCACTTTTGAAGCATTTTTTTCAGTTTTTTGGGGCTTATTTCGTCACATTTAACAAAGTTGTTTCGCGTTTTTCTACCTTAATTACAAAGCTATGTGGATTTCTCACAACAAATGTGAAATAAATTGTACATTTTAAATATTTTTAATCAATCGAGATAATCTTTAAGTTTTTTGGAACGGCTGGGGTGGCGGAGTTTACGAAGAGCCTTCGCCTCTATCTGGCGAATACGTTCTCTTGTGATGTTAAACTGCTGTCCAACCTCCTCAAGAGTACGCGTGCGTCCGTCTTCAAGACCAAAACGAAGCTTGAGCACCTGTTCTTCTCTGGGGGTGAGTGTGTGCAAAACCTCTTCAAGCTGTTCGCGAAGGAGAGTGTAGGAAGCAGCATCGGCGGGTGCGGGAGATGTATCATCTTCGATAAAGTCACCTATGTGGCTATCTTCTTCTTCACCGACAGGAGTTTCAAGGGAAATGGGGTCCTGTGCGATCTTAATGATCTCGCGAACCTTTTCGGAGCTCATATTCATTTCTTTCGCTATCTCATCCGCAGAAACATCGCGTCCGCATTCCTGAAGCATCTGACGCTGTACCTTTGTTACTTTATGAATTGTCTCTACCATATGAACGGGTATACGAATCGTTCTTGCCTGATCCGCAATAGCTCTTGTTATTGCCTGTCTTATCCACCAAGTTGCATATGTGGAGAATTTATAACCTTTTGTATAGTCAAATTTGGAAACAGCCTTCATAAGACCGAGGTTACCTTCCTGGATAAGATCAAGGAAGAAAAGACCCTTGCCTACATAACGTTTCGCAATGCTTACAACAAGGCGAAGGTTAGCTTCAACAAGTTCTTTCTTTGCCTTTTCATTGCCTTCGGACATAAGCTTGGAAAGCTCTGCCTCACGTTCGGGTGTAAGAAGCGGAACCTTACCTATTTCTTTAAGGTACATCTTAACAGGGTCATCTATAGCAAGACCCTTCTGCGCGAGGAGCTGTTCCATATCCTCCGCGCTTTCATAATTTTCAAGATCATTTTCGATATCTTCGTCATATTTGTCTTCATCATTGAAGTATTCCGTAACGTCGATACCAAGACCTTCGAGCGCTTCGTAGAGCTTATCGATCTGATCAATATCGTAATCACTGTTGCCAAGCGCCTGCATGATCTCACTGTTGGAAAGCGTGCCTTTAGCTTTCGCTTTATCAATAAGATCTTGGATGTTCACAGGCTTTTCGTCAGCAAGCACATCTTCCTTGGGCTTTTGAGGAGTGTTGTGACCGAGATAATCGTCAATGTTTATCTCTTTTTCTTTTTTCACTCTCTTTTCACCGGAAGAAGCAGACGTGCTCTTTTTTGCTCTCGGCTTTTTGGCAGGAGCTGCACCTTCCACATCTTCAATCAAATCTTTGTTTTCTTCCATTTTTGTATCCTCCCACAGTTTTTATTACTGCTTCTTTTTCTTTGCTTGTATAATTTTCAACGCATCTGCAAGTTCATCCCCGCTTGCTGCGTTGTTTTTTTCTTCTTTGAGCGCTCTTATGCTGTCAAGTAGCACGGTTTCGTCATTTTTCGCAAGGTCCGCGCGTTTTCGCTGCATATCCGTAATACGAGCTATCTCGTCAACGGAAAACTGTGCGCCAAGTACGCCTATATCAACCTTATCCTCGCAAGCTTCAACAGCCTCGAACACTTTTCTGCCAAACGAAGTTTTAAAATCGTCCGCACAAAGCTCATATTCGCCTTTTTTTATCTTCATAAGAAGTTCCGGGCGCAGCATTATAAGACCGATGATCGTCTCCTCGGCTCTTGCGGCTTTCGTATTTCCCACAGCCTCGCGGTTAACTCTGTCGCCGTAGCCCGATGCATCGGATATTATCTTTCGCATCTGCTTGCTATCTTCCTCGCGTCCGAGCTTCCTCCGTATTCGCTCAACGTCGGAACGCAGGCTCTTTTCATCAAGAGAAAGCCTTTCTGCGGATTTTGCAATGTAAACGCTTCGCTCCACGCTTGAATGTATCGCCGCGATAAGCTCGCATATTTCGTGCGCCGCCTTGACCTTTTCATCGGGAACGTTTATATCGTGCTTCTTCAGCACCCCGTCGCAAAGGAAATCGAATTTTCCGCGGCTACCCTCTATAAGCTCGCGGAACTTTGCCGCGCCGAATTTTTTAATATACTCATCCGGGTCTTTTGCATCATGCATCTTCAGCACCGAAACTTCAAGCCCGGCCTCCGTAAGAAGCGGAATGGCGCGCTTTGCCGCCGCCTGACCCGCATCGTCGCTATCATAAGCGATAACAACTTTTTTTGTATATTTCGCCATAATACGCGCTTGTTCCGACGTAAGCGCCGTGCCAAGCGTTGCCACAGCGTTTGGGAATCCCGCAATATTAACGGCGATGACGTCCATATATCCTTCACAAAGGATAAGATATTCCTCGCACGCGCTCCTTGCGAAGTTAAGTGCAAAAAGATTCCTGCTCTTTTTGAAAACGGGCGTGTCCGAGGTATTGAGGTATTTCGGTTTGCTCTCGTCGTCCGTGGCTCTGCCGCCAAACGCGATAACATTTCCGAAATTATCTATTATCGGGAAGATGAGTCTTCCGCGAAAATAGTCAAAATAGTTTCCCGTTCTCTCGCTCTTGCCGCAAAGGAATGCTTCGCGAAGTTCGTCGTCACGGTAACCGAGCGAATGCATATGCTTCCTTAGCGCATCGAAGCTTTTGGGAGCAAAGCCCAAACCAAATCTTTTAACGGCAGAAGCCGAAAGCCTTCGCTTGGTAATATACTCCTGCGCTTGGCGCGCACACGGGTCGTATAACATTTTGTTGAAAAAGCGTGCCGCTTCCCTGTTCATATCGAACATACGGGAGCGTTTTACCATTTCGCTTTTATGCTCAGAATCATCCGGCATTTCAAGCCCTGCGCGTTTTGCAAGAAATTCCACTGCAGAGATATATTCCAGGTTTTCTGCGCGCATAATAAATGTGATAACGTCGCCGCCTGCGCCGCAGCCGAAGCATTTAAAAGTCTCCGTATTCGTAAAGACCGTAAACGACGGCGTTCTTTCCGAATGAAACGGGCAAAGGCCGACTTTGTTCGACCCTGCCCTTTTAAGATTCACATAGGAGGAGATAACGTCGTCGATCTTGTTCCTGTATTTCAGTTCTTCAACAAAGCCTTGAGATATCTTCAAAACAAGACGTTCCTCCTTAATATTATATATAAATTATAATTTGATCTCAGTTGACATTCCATACCTTCGGAACGAAGAGTTCCTCGAAAAGATTTATGGCATATCTGTCTGTCATTCCCGAAATGTAATCGCAAACGCGCCGTTCGATACTTTCACTTTCATCGATAAGATATTCCGGCGGCATTTCTTCGGGGTGCTTTACAAAATATTCGTAAAGCTTTCGCAAAAGGTCCTTTGCGCGCGTTTCCTCATGCTTGGCAACGGGATTATAATAAACGTTGTCGTTAAGGAAACGGCGAAGAGCCATTGTAGCTTCGTATATATCGCTTTGCATAGAGATCTCATTCTTGCCGGTACTGTACTCTATAACGCTTGTGACCATAGTGTTGATCCTTGCGGAATGGGTCGTTCCGAGAATATCCATAAGCTCTTTCGGTATATCCTCGTATTTAAGAACCTTTGCACGCACAGCATCGTCGATATCGTGGTTGATATAAGCTATTCTATCGGCGAATTTGCATATACGTCCTTCAAGAGTTGAAGCAAGATGATCTCCCGTATGGTTGACTATTCCATCACGCACTTCATATGTAAGGTTTAGCCCCGCGCCGTCGTTTTCCAGCTTTTCCACAACGCGCAAGCTTTGCTTGTAATGCGTAAAATCCGGAGAAAAGCACTCCTGAAGAACGCTTTCGCCCGCGTGCCCAAACGGAGTGTGGCCAAGGTCGTGCCCAAGAGCAACGGCCTCTGCAAGGTCTTCATTAAGAAACAGCGCACGCGCAATGGTCCTTGCTATCTGCGTTACTTCGAGCGTATGAGTAAGTCTTGTTCTGTAATGGTCGTCTTCGGGACACAGAAAGACCTGTGTTTTATGCATAAGTCTTCGGAATGATTTGCAATGGGTGATACGGTCGCGGTCGCGCTGAAACTCCGTACGAAGCGTACATGGTTCAATGTAATGCTCCCTTCCCTTTGTTTGCGAAGAAAGGCAGGCAAAAGGAGAGAGGTTTCGTTTTTCACGTTCGTTCATCATCCTGGCAATAGTCATAGTCCGAAGCTCCTTTTCGATATATAGTTATAATATACGAAGTTTTTTCAAAAAAACCTTTTTTAAAATAAAAATTTTTCGAAAAAATTTGACTTTATTTTATTTTTTCTTCGTCATAATATGTTCTTTTGAGCTTTGGGATGCGTTTTCCGTTGGTCGCGGCAACAACTTTTTTGCAAATTCGCTCCGAAATCCTTGTAGGAGAGGCAAAGCAAAGGCTCACGCCGCTTCCAAAATCAGATAAAGTTATCTCTCCGCCCGCCGTTGTTATTTCATAAAGAAGCTTTTGATATTCGTAATATTCTATTTCCAGCTCGTATTCCGTATATTCTTCAAAAAAAGTGCAATGTGCGTTTGCAACAGCCTCTGCGGCACTTCCCGAATATGCGCGCGTAAGACCGCCCGCACCGAGAAGGATACCGCCGAAAATACGCACAACTGTTATAACAACGCCCGTAAGCCCGTTCTTTTTTATAACGTCCAGAACGGGCGGACCTCCCGTTCCCTGGGGCTCGCCATCGTCACTGTAGCGCATAGTATTACCCACAACGTAAGCAAAAACTATATGGCGTGCATCGCGGTAAGCGCGGCGCTTTTCTTCTATAAAAGCGCGCGCTTCTTCTTCGCTTTCAATGTGTGCGGCATCGCCGATAAAAACGGATTTTTTCTCCGTAAGCTCGGCGTGACCCGCTTTTTTTATTGTTCTGTATCTTTCCACGGCGCACCCTCTTACTGCTTTATATATTTAGCGTAAATGCCCGCATTTTTCGTATCTGCCACAGCGCGAACGACCGCACCGTTCTCTGTATATTCAACATCCTTTACAGTTGTATTGTTATAAAGTCTGCTTATAACGCCCATATCGCTTGCGGGAATCTCAAAAACATATTCCTTGGCTCTCTCGTGGGAAAGCTCCTCTATTTTCGCAACGAGAGCATCTATCCCCTCTCCCGTTTTCGAGGAAACAACAAAGCTCTGTGCCGTGGGTGTTCTCGGGATAAATCCCTCTGCCTTATCGCATTTGTTGTAAACAAACAGAATTGGCTTATCAGCCGCGCCAAGCTCCGAAATAAGCTTTGCGCTCACCTCGCCCTGCGAATCCGCTTCCGGGTCGGAGGAGTCTATCACAACAAGAAGCGCGTTTGCATACTTGACTTCGTCCAGAGTGGAGCGAAAAGCATTTACAAGCTGGTGTGGAAGTCTGCGTATAAAACCGACCGTGTCGGTAAGGAGTACATCTTCTCCTCCGGGAAGTGTAAATTTGCGCGTTGTGGGGTCGAGAGTTGCAAAAAGCTTATCCTCTGCCAAAATTCCCGCGCCCGTCAGATAGTTGAGAAGCGTGGATTTACCCGCATTGGTGTAACCTGCAATAGCTATTTTGAAAATACCCGTGCGGTCGCGCTGAAGGCGCTGTGTTGCGCGGTTCTTTTCCATTTCTTTTATATCTTCTTCAAGAGCCGCTATTCTGCGCTTGATATGGCGCTTGTCCGTTTCAAGCTTACTTTCACCGGGACCGCGCGTTCCGACGCCGCCGCCAAGACGCGAAAGCTCCGTACCCTTGCCCGTAAGACGCGGTACAGTATATTTGAGCTGTGCAAGCTCTACCTGAGTTTTTCCCTCTCCCGTTACTGCGTGAAGAGCAAAAATATCGAGTATGAGCATACTGCGGTCGATAACGCGCACGTTACCGCCGAGGTCATCCTCCACGTTTCTTATTTGCGAAGGGGAAAGCTCGTCATCAAAAATAACTAGGTCTATATCATTATTTTCGCAAAGTCGGGAAAGCTCCTCTAACTTGCCCTTTCCGATGTAGGTTCTTACATCTGGGTTTTCCTTCTGTTGCGTTAAGCGCGCAACGACCTGTGCCTCTGCCGTATCGGCAAGGCGCGCAAGCTCATCAAAGGATACTTCATATTCACGCTCGTCCGCGCCCTTGGGGATAACGGATACGAGCACAGCTCTTGTATCTTTATCTTTTTCCAAAATCTTTTCTTCCGTCATATCAAAAAACCTTTCGTAAAAATCGTATTTATTATTTACATTAAAACGGTTTTATTTGCACGCAAAGAGAAAGAGCGCGAGGAACGAATATTCTCCGTTTCTCACGCTCACAAAAAATTAAGCCAAAATTATCTTTTGCTTTCAAGACGTTTTTTGAACTTATCAACACGTCCGCCGGCGTCAACGAATTTCTGCTTGCCGGTGAAGAACGGATGACACTTGGAACAAACTTCGACGTGGAAGTCACCTTTTGTCGATTTTGTATTTATAACTTCGCCGCACGCGCAAACAATTTTCGCGTCAACGTAGTTAGGATGGATTCCTTCTTTCATTGTTTAGCACCTCACTTAAACATATTCACGTATGCTATATTATATCACACTTTTTTATTTTTGCAAGTCTTTTTTGAATTTTTTTCACCTTATTAAAGATTTTTTTTAGATTTTTCCCGAAATTTCTTTTTTGAGTCTTTCTATTATCTTTTTCTCAAGGCGAGATATGTAAGACTGCGATATTCCAAGCGCTTTTGCAGTTTCTTTTTGCGTAAGTTCGCGCCTTCCGCAAAGCCCGAAACGCAGTTCTATTATCTCACGCTCTCTCGGAGAAAGAGAACGAACAGCCTGTGCTATTATCTTTTTCTCCTCTGCACTTTCTATATCGGCGCTTACAGTATCACCATCGCTTCCCAAAATATCGGAAAGCAGTAGCTCGTTTCCGTCCCTATCCACATTCAGGGGTTCATCGAAAGAAAGCTCGCGACGCTCCCCATTCGTCTTCCTTATATACATAAGGATCTCGTTCTCTATGCATCGTGAAGCATACGTTGCAAGTTTGATATTCTTATCTGCGCGAAAAGTATTTGCGGCTTTTATAAGGCCTATAGTTCCGATAGAGATAAGATCTTCTATATTTATTCCCGTATTCTCGAACTTTTTTGCAATATAGACCACAAGGCGAAGGTTTCTTTCCACAAGTATCTTGCGAAGTGCGGGATCTTCTTCCAAATGAGCTATGGTATCATTTTCTTCTTCTGCGCTCATGGGCGGCGGCAAACTTTCCGTTGTGCTTATGTAATGTACGCCCTTTATAAGACCGAGCCGTTCAAGAAGCGAAAAGAACATCATTTTAATTTTCAAAAAAATCATCGTTATCCCCCTTTTTAAAGAAGCGAAAGCGGCACAAGAGACTGCGCTCCCGAATAATCGTGTGCGTGCTCATCGCAAACGATAAGCGCATCACGCTCTTCAAAATCGTGCTTTACCATTATTTCAAGCTTTTTCGGCTTTGTGGCGACGGCAAGTGAATATCCCGAAACGGTATTAAGCGGAACGAACCTCACTTTCTCCGCGTCTTCTTCCGTAATGTTTCCGGCGCGGCAGAAGACAAGGCTTTGCGCCCCCACTTCAAGTGCCGCAGACGCGGAAATGAAAATCACCGCTTTACCTGATATTGGTTCGGTTGCGCAGTTTCCAGAATCAAAAAATCCAGAAAACTCATACTGCCCTTCGTCCAAAGTTACTCGTATCCTGCAAAATTTGCCAGACATACGCGAGCGAAGCGCTCTTTGCAAAAAGTAAGTTAGAAAAGCAGAGGCAGCCGCCAAGATCACAAACACCCACATATCCATCTCACCGAACACGGTAGATATGCTTCCGCCTATCTCTATGTATGATTTATACCTTCCTATCTTAGAATACAGTGCTGTCATAGCTCCGCCCAGAAGAAGAGACACCGCATAAAACATAGCTGTCGCCGCTGCGGTCTTACGGAGTCTTCCGCTATGAAACGCCGCAAGGCACATAAGAAAAGCGGCAAAAAGATCCGCCGCTATATCTCCTACAGTACCGAAAGAAAAAAACAGGGCGGCAACCCCATAAACTCCGCCAAGGCTTGCACCACCTATCACACGCCACACATTCATACGGAAATGCAGGATCTTGCCGCAGATAAAAAGTGCGAGGAAATCCATACTGAAATTTATTATAAAAAGTATATCGCCGTATATATACTCCGTCATTTTACCGTCCCCTAAAACATTCAATGAGTAAATTATAAACTTCCGTGCGTGATTTTTTTGTCGCAAAAAGAAGGCAAAAACGCAAAAAACGCACGAATTTATCGTGCGTTTTCGCTATTATTCGCAATTTTAAGCTTTGAGCATCTCGTCCGCGGACATCATAACGGCATATTTGCCGCTTTCGTATGTAAGACCGCCCTGGAAGTAAGCAGTATAAGGCGCACGCAAAGGACCGTCTGCGGAAAGTTCTATGGAAGAACCGCTGGTAAATGCGCCTGCCGCCATTATTACCTCATCCTCATAACCCGGCATCGCCCAGGGTTCGGGAGCAACGAATGAATCGATGGGGGATGCCGCCTGTATTCCGCGGCAAAATGCGATAAGCTTTTCGGGAGATCCGCATTTCACCGTCTGAACGATGTCATGGCGAGCTTCCCTCCAGCTCGGAAATACTTCGAATCCAAGAGACTCATAAACGTATGCCGCAAAAACAGCCGTTTTCACAGCCTGCGCCACAACGTGGGGTGCGAAGAAAAAGCCCTTGAACATATTGCGAAGCTGTCCTACAGTCGCGCCGGCTTCACAACCTATACCAACCGTTGTAAGGCGGTAAGAAGCAAGCTCTACCGCGCGCTTCGTACCCGCGATGTAACCGCCGGACTCCGCAAGACCGCCACCGGGATTTTTGATAAGCGAGCCCATAATAAGATCGGCGCCGTAAGTCGTGGGTTCTTCGGTATCGCAAAATTCGCCGTAGCAGTTGTCAACGGCAACGTAAGCACCCGTGCGTGCTTTTACAAATGAGATCATCTCTCCTATTTCTTTTGAAGAGAAAGTGGGGCGTGTTTCGTAACCCTTGGAGCGCTGGATATAAACAAGTTTGAGTTTATCTCCCCATTTTTCTATTTTTTCCGCGATGGTTTCGTAATCAGGTCTGCCGTCCTTGAGTGCAACGTCATCGTAAGTCACTCCGAAATCGTAAAGAGAGCCGTCTCCGTTTTTTGTCTTATCACCGATAACGTCGGAAAGAGTGTCATAGGGTCTGCCTGTGATGGAGAGCATAACGTCGCCGGGGCGAAGCAAGCCGTAAAGACCTATTGCGATTGCCTGTGTGCCGTTTACGATATTATGGCGCACGAAAGCTGCTTCAGCTCCGAAAACATCTGCGTAAACAAGGTCAAGAGCGTCCCTGCCCGCGTCTCCATAGCCGTAGCCGGTAGAACCGTAAAGCATAGCTTCCGAAATTCTGTGCTTGCGGAAAGAGTCAAGCACCTTCGATGTGTTTTTATACGCTATATCATCTATCTGTGAGAAAACCTCTGCAAGATCGGTTTCCGCCTTTTTTGCTATATCAAGTATTTTCTGTGAAAATTCCATTTATTTTTCCTCTTTAAAATCTTTAATATCTATCAAAGAGCATTTACAAGCTCTTTGAAATATTCACCGCGCTTTTCAAAATTTTTGAACGCATCAAAACTTGCGCAGGCGGGCGAAAGAATAACGGTATCGCCACATTGCGCGGCTTTCACCGCCGCGGCAAACGCGCCGTCAAAATCTTTCGTATATACTATTTTATCACAAGGATAGTCCGAGTCAAGCATAATATTCATTATTTTCTCGCCCGTGTCTCCCGTTGCGCTTATAAATTTTGCGTGCTCCGAAAGCAGAGGTGCGAGAGGCTCCAACGGAATATGCTTATCGTATCCTCCGACGATAACAACGAGCTTTTCCGAAAAAGCACGCAAAGCCGCCGCCGTGCGCGTGGGGCTTGTGTCAATGGAGCTGTTGTAGTATTTAACTCCGTTCTTTTCGGCAACAAGCTCTATTCTGTGGGCAACGCCGCCGAAAGTGCGCGCCACCTCCTTCATAGTATCAACGCTCACCTCGCCGAAGACGCATGCGCAAGCCGCCATATAATTTTCCACGTTGTGAATACCGGGGATCTTTATATCCGAACGAGTCATAACGGGAGTTTTTTCGCTTCCGTCAAAGTAGATTATCTGCTCACCGTCAAGATATATACTGCGTGTTTCGGTAAGCGCCTTCTTAGAAGAAAAGAGCGTAACACTTCCCTTTGCGCGTTCCGAAAGGGAGAGAGTTATATCGTTTTCCGCATTGAGCACAAGACGGTCTTTTTCCGTCTGTTTTTCAAATATTTTAGCTTTTGCCTCGATATACTCATCCATATCAACGTGCCAGTTGAGGTGATTAGGCGTTATGTTTGTAACGATGGCACTATGGATGTGCGCACTCATAGAGAAAAGCTGAAAACTGGAAAGCTCCACTACCGCGGCATCATCCTCGGTCATTTCAAGAATATACGGCAAAAGCGGAGTTCCTATATTGCCGCCAAGGTAAACTTTACCCTTGCCGTTCTTTTTATATTCCGCTTCAAGCATTTTGGAAACGAGAGTCGTCGTCGTGGTCTTTCCATCGCTTCCCGTTACGGCATAAATTTTTGCAGGACAAAGAGCAAGGAACACCTCCATCTCCGATGTAAGCACCGCGCCGCGCGCGCAAGCGCTCGCTATCTCTGGCACGTCGGGGCGTATGCCGGGAGATTTGAAAAGGACTTCCTCATATATACCGTCAAGGTAATCTTCACCAAAAAATACCTTCGCCCCTTTTTCCAAAAGCATTTGTGCCTTTGCTTCATCGTTTTGCTTATCGCGAACGGAAAGAACAGCACCCATTGAAAGAAGCAGGTCCACTGCCGCCATATTGCTCACGCCGGCGCCAATGAGCGCAACTTTCTTTCCTTTTATATAATCAGAAAATTCTTTTATCTTTTTATTCATAATAATCTCCTAAATTTCAAGCAAATCCGAAAGACGCGCGAAATCCGCAAGAGAAAGCTTTTCTCCGCGAACGTCTGCGGGAAGCCCTGCCGCAGCGATCTTTTCACTTATAACGGCTTTGCTTACTTTGGATGTAGCCGCAGCAAGTGCGCCTGCCAGCATTTTTCGCCTCTGTTCAAACGCCGCCTTTATTATCTTTTGCATATTTTCGGGATCTTTTACATCAACGGGAGGCTTTTTATGCGGTTTCATACGAATAACCGCAGATGTTACCTTCGGTTGCGGCAAAAAGTTTCCCGGTGAAACGTCAAAGCACTTCTTAACATCGGCAAGATAAGACGCGAAAAGGGTTATAGCGCCGTAATCCGCGCTTCCCGGCGCAGAAGCAAGCCTTAGAGCAACCTCTTTCTGTATCATAACGGTAACAGACTCAAAAAGAGGACCGCATTCAAGGATCTTCATAATAATAGGCGATGTTATATAATATGGTAAATTTGCGCAGACGCACACTTTCATATCTCCGAAATGTTCCTTTACAAATTCGGGAAGATCGAGTTTCATTGCGTCTGCGTTAACAACGGTAACGTTGTCACGCCAGCCGACGGTATCCGCAAGCACAGGAAGAAGACTTTCATCTATCTCAACGGAAACGACCTTCTTATATCTGTCCGCAAGAGCCTCTGTAAGAGTGCCTATGCCGGGGCCTATTTCCAGAACGCCAACCTCTTTATCTTCGGAAGGGGTATCTGCGATGCGGCAAACGACCGCATCCGAGGTCAAAAAGTTTTGCCCGAATTTTTTCTTTGGAGCAATTCCGTGGCGCTCCATAACTTCGTGGGCATATGACATATCGGTAAGTTTCATATTTTTTCTACCTTTTTTCAAAAATATTATTGACAAAAATTGTTTTATATGCTATAATCATTCTCGCTTTTGATAGGTTCGCTGGTGTAGCACAGTCGGTAGTGCAGCTGATTCGTAATCAGCAGGTCGTGTGTTCAAGTCACATCACCAGCTCCACTGCAGCTCGGTTTTAGCCGGGCTGTTTTGCTTTCGCGAGTGTAGTTCAATGGCAGAACATCGGCTTCCCAAGCCGAATACGCGGGTCCGATTCCCGTCACTCGCTCCATCGGCAGTGCCGGTCCCAAAATCGGGGCTGACACTGCTAACTTTTTGTTTATCACACAATGGTGGAGTTTCGTTATAAAGAATCCGTACCATCGCAATACGGTTAGTGTCTGTGCTCAATGTTTGAGTGCAGACACTGTTTTTGCGTTATAGCGCCAAAAGCAGCCTTGTCATTCCGTATTTTGCGCACAAGTGTCTTCAATTTACGGACATAGCTTGTTTTATTCCCGTGTTCACACACACATAGCGGAGATTTTATCAAAAATTTGTAACCTTCTCCAATGTTTTGTTCCACGGGCAAAATTTCATTGAATTTATTTTTTATTTGTGTTATACTTCTTTACATAAAAAATAAATACAATTGACATTATATCCTTTTTGAGCAATTATTTCAACAGCATTTGCAAAAAAAATGCGGTTCTCTTTTTCGTTTTTTGCAAAAAGGGCGCAATATTGTCAAAAATAAAAAGGAGAAGCATTATGAACTTCGATCAGATCACAAAAGTTGTTTCCGATTTTGTCTGGGGAATTCCCCTTATCATGCTTATACTTGCCGCAGGGCTCTTTCTTACGATAAGAACGCATTTTGTCCAGATAAAGCATTTCGGGAAATCCATTAAAATTATGTTTACAGGCAACAATAGCGAAGGAAAAGGCGAGATATCAAGTTTTTCCGCGCTTTGCGTGGCACTTTCCGCAACCATCGGAACGGGCAACATCGTAGGTGTTGCAACTGCTATTGCCGCAGGCGGTCCCGGTGCGCTCTTCTGGATGCTCGTTGCCGCATTTTTCGGAATGGCAACAAAATATGCGGAAGGCTTCCTCGCCATCAAATACCGCCATTTCGATGAAAAAGGCAATGTCAGCGGCGGTCCTTTCTACTATATAGAAAAAGGCATGGGAAAGAAATGGACTTGGCTTGCAAAGCTTTTTGCAATTTTCGGTGCGCTCGCAGGTCTTATGGGCATCGGTACCATCACACAGGTAAACAGCATTTCCTCTGCCATTGGCAGCTTCTTTGACCCAAACAACGATAACGTTGCATTCACTATAGGCAAAAACTCTTACTCTTGGGCTGTTGTTATCGGCGGCGCTTTGGTAGCTCTTGCCACCGCGCTTGTTGTTATCGGCGGCATCAAGAGAATTTCTTACGTTTCCACCATAGTCGTTCCTTTTATGGCAATACTCTATGCCGCAGCAGTAATAATTATACTTTGCTGCAACATAACAAGAGTTCCCGCAGCACTTCTTGAGATATTCAAGGGTGCGTTCAACCCTGCTTCAGTTACGGGCGGCGTTGTCGGCAGTATGTTTATAGCTATCCAGGAAGGCGTTGCAAAAGGAGTCTTCTCCAACGAAGCAGGTCTTGGCTCTGCTCCCATAGCAACAGCCTCCGCAAAAACGGATAACGCCGTACACGAAGGTCTTGTTACAATGACAGGTACTTTTATCGACACTATCATTATCTGCACGCTCACAGGTCTTGCCGTTATACTCGGCGGCTCTTGGAATAAAGGTCTTGAAGGCGTTGCTATCACTATGGACGCATTCAAGAGCGGACTTTCCCTGCCCTCTCAGGTATCCTCGTTCATCCTTATGATATGCCTCGTATTTTTCGCTTTCACAACGATTCTCGGTTGGGACTTTTACGGCGAAAAATGCCTTGATTATCTTTCCAATGGCAATAAATACGTAAAATTTACATACAGAATCCTTTACATTCTTGCCGTACTTGTAGGTCCTTATCTTACGGTTGCCGCAGTTTGGAACATCGCGAATATATTCAACGGACTTATGGCGCTTCCCAATATAATAGCATTGCTTGCACTTTCTTCCGTAATAGCAAAAGAAACAAACGCATACGTTGAGGTCAAAAAGAAAAACCTTAAATAAAATTTTTAAACTTTTTTGCATTATATAGTCTTCAGGAGGTTGATTATTATGAAAAAACCAAATTCTGTTATAAAAACAGCAGTAAAACTTCTTATCAGTTCGGCAATAGTTTTTCTTCTCTTTTATGTAATGCTCCCGCCGATAAATCCTTTGGCATACGAATTTTGGCTCTTTCTAACCATGGTGCTTGCAATATACTTGGCACCCTTCTGCTTCGGCAATCTCTTCAAGGTATATAAGCTTCCCGGCTCCTCGTCAAGAGTTGAGCTTGCCCGCGGCAAAAAAAGCACCGCAAGCAAAGTAATGGTTGCTCTTATAGTTCTTCCGTTGCTCGTTATACTCGCAGGAAACATCTTCTCTTCCACATTTTTCAACGCTAAAAAATACGCAAACGTCATAACCGTAAATGAGGCAGATTTTGCGACAGATATGCCCGAAACAAACGCCGTAACAAACATCGCGCTTATGGATACGAACTCCGCTATCACCATCGGCAATCGAGCGCTCGGTTCTCTTTCCGATGTTGTTTCGCAATACGTTGTAAACGGTACTTATACTCAAATAAATTATCTGGGATTCCCTAAAAAACTTTCCTGCCTTGAATATGACGGATTCTTTAAATGGCTCGGCAACAGAGATGACGGCGTTCCCGGCTACATTATGGTCGATCCCGTAAACAATACCGCAGAATACAAAAAACTTTCAACTCCCCTTAAATACGTTGACAGCGCATATTTCGGAGAAGATCTTTACAGAAAGCTCCGCTTTGAATATCCCACAAAAATATTCGGTACCGTAAACTTCGAAGTTGACGAAGACGGTAACCCTTTCTATATAGTTTCCTGCATGAAACCTCAGGTTTCCATCTTCGGTGCATATGATGTAAGTGAGGTCATAATCTTTAATCCTTGCGACGGTACTTCCACTCTCTATTCCGTTGGCGAAGTTCCGCGTTGGGTGGATATTGTTTTCGACGGCTACCTTGCGGAAGATAAATATAACTGGCACGGCACACTTTCGGGCGGATTCTGGAACAGCGTTATCGGCAACAAGGGCTGCAAGCAAACCACGGACGATTTCGGCTACCTTATGCACGATGATGACGTTTGGTATTATACAGGCGTAACATCCGTTACGGCAGATGCTTCCAATATCGGCTTTATCGTTTCCAACGCGCGCACGGGTGAGTATAAATATTACGCCGTTGTGGGTGCGGAAGAATACTCCGCTATGAGCGCGGCAGAGGGCGAAGTCCAGGAAAAGGATTACGACGCCTCCTTCCCCGCACTTGTAAACATTTCCGGAGAAGCAACGTATATTATGGTGCTCAAGGACAACAGCGGTCTTGTTAAACTTTACGCACTTGTAAACGTTGAGCATTACAGCCTTGTTGCCACGGGAGAAACGCAGGAGCAGGCTATAAACGCATACCGCAAGCTCCTCTCTCAAAACGGTATCATAAGCGGTGCGGAAGCGGAAAAGGACAGCGCACACATTAAAGTTACGTCTGTTGAAAAGCTCGTTATAGACGGAAATTCCGTTTGGTTCTTCCTCTGTGATGACGGAAATTACTACCGCGTAAGTCTTGCAGAGGACGCATCCGCTATCTTTATTTCCGTTGGAGACAGCCTTAAAATATCTTATGCCGAAACGGAAACAAAAGGCATCCGAAGCATTGTATCCTGGGAAAAAGAATAAACAAAAACAATAGAAAATACCGCTCCCGGAGCGGTATTTTTGCGTTTATCTTCTGTAAGGCGCGGGGACGTACTGCATCTCAGAAAATATTTTAAGATGATGCTCCTCGTCCTTTATAATGCGACGAAGCACCTCGCGCACGTATTTATCCTCAATCGAGAGAATAAGATTTTCATAAAGCTTTATCGCTTTTTTCTCGCCCGATATTGCTTGCGCTATGACTTCTGCGGGAGAGACTTTATACGGTAACATAGCCGTATTTATTCCCATCCGTTTATTGGATGTACAAAAGCGAGGGTCTCCGCCGAGCATAAAAATAAGTTCACCCAGCATTTCAAGATGGCGCATCTCCGAAACCGCAATGCAGCGAAGCGTTTCGCGAAGCATTTCCGGCAAAGCATTAGCGCAGACCATGCTGCCGTAAATATACGAAAGGATGGTGGGAAGCTCGCCCTCCTGCCCCGCATAAGCAAGAGAAAGCATAGCGGCATATTTCGGATTTTGGCGCTCTACGCGAAGTTCGGGATATGGAAGAGAAAGATTGCAAACTGACTTTGTGTTGGAATTCATAAAAAACCTCCTTATATTTTTCCTAATAAAATAATATGCACCGCAAAACAAATTGACAAACGATATATTTATAGGGTATAATATTACTGATAACTATTATTTATTAAGGTGTAAAAATGATCGCATTAAGTGTAAACGATATAAGTCTGGAATTCGGAACAGACGTAATTCTTAACAATATAAATTTTTCAATCAACGAAGGTGACCGCCTCGGCGTAGTCGGCGTGAACGGTGCGGGAAAATCCACGCTCCTCAAAATAATCTGCGGAAATATGCAGGCTTCGCGCGGTAACGTATATATAGGCAAGGGCAAAACAGTTGCAATGCTTGAGCAGAATGCAATGCTTTTTTCCGAAAGCTCCGTTTTCGAGGAAATGCTTCACGCATTTCCCGAACAGCTTCGCCTTGAAAAGCGCATTTCGGAGCTTGAGCACGAGGTTGCAGAGGGACACGACAAGGTTATCTCCGAGTTCACTTCCCTTACCGAGCGTTTCCGCGACATCGGAGGTTATGAGTTCCGCGGCAGAATAAGATCTATGCTCTCGCGTTTCGGCTTCCCAGAAAGTATGCACGGCACGATTGTGGGTAATCTTTCGGGCGGTGAGCGCACGCGCCTTTCCCTTGTGCGTCTTCTGCTTGTTGAGCCGGATATACTCATCCTCGACGAACCTACAAACCACCTTGACACAGACACGCTGGAATGGCTTGAAAACCACCTGCGTTCATACTCAAAAACGCTTATAATTGTTTCCCACGACCGTTATTTTCTGGATGTTGTGGCAACAAAAATGCTTGAAATAGAGCATAAACGCGCTACCCTTTATAGCGGAAATTACTCCGCTTTTGCAGAGAAAAAAGCCGCCGAACGCAAAGCGCTCGAACATAGATATATCGAACAACAGAAAGAGATCGCGCGCCAGGAGGCTTACATAGAGCAGCAGCGCAGGTGGAACAGAGAACGCAATATTATCGCTGCGGAAAGCCGCGAAAAAGCGCTTGCGCGTATGGAAAAGATAGAAGCTCCCAAAGCTATTCCAAAAAACATACGCCTTTCCTTCGGATATTCTGGCGAGAGCGGAAACGATGTTCTCGTTTCCGACGGACTTTGCGCTTCTTACGGCGAAAAGAGCATCTTTTCCGATATCTCTTTCCTTGTAAAGAAAAACGACCGCGTGCTTATCATAGGACCTAACGGTTGCGGTAAATCCACGCTTCTCAAAATACTCGGCGGCAAAAAGAAAGCCGACTGCGGTGAGCTTTACTTTGGAAGCGCCGTCGAAGCGGCTTATTATGATCAGGAGATTCAAAACCTCACGGAAACAAATACCGTCCTTGAAGAAATAATGAACGCGCACGAAAAGCTGACCTACACGCAGGCGCGAAGCGCACTTGCCGCATTCCTTTTCTTCGCAGAGGATATGGAAAAGACGGTCTCCGTGCTTTCGGGCGGTGAGCGTGCGCGCCTCGCACTCTGCAAGATAATACTTACAAAAGTAAATCTTCTCATCCTCGACGAACCGACGAACCACCTTGACATCGGCTCCCGCGAAGCGCTTGAAGATGCCCTGCTTGCCTTCGACGGCACGATAATCGCCGTGTCGCACGACCGTTATTTTATAAAGAAGCTTGCAACCCGTATATTTGATATGAGCAACGGATTTTTTGATTGGCGAGATGGATATGATTCCTACATTGCGTACAAAGCAAGACAAAAAGAGGAGGCAGAAGCACTCACTCTTTCCGCGCCCAAAGCGGAAACAGTAAGCAAAGCTAAATATCTTGAAAATAAAAAACTTCAATCCGAAATAAGAAAAAACGAGCGTATAATCGAAAAATCCGAAGCAGAAATAAACAAGCTTGACGAAGAAAAGAGCGCACTCGAAGAGGAAGCTTCGACAAGTGCTGCAACAAACTACGTCCGCCTTTCGGAAATTTCCGCGCGCATAGAGGAGATAGATGAACGCACAGAAGAGCTTTTTCTTATGCTCGAAGAAGCGGAAGAATTTATTTCTTCCGTCAAAGAATAAGAGGTGAATCGATGAAAAAAATAGCCGTTATCGGCGGCGGTCCCGCAGGAATGTGCGCCGCAGGCAAAGCCGCGTCTATGGGTGCAGACGTTACACTTTTCGAGAAAAATAAACTTCTCGGAATGAAGCTCGGTATCACGGGCAAGGGCAGATGCAACGTAACGAACAACTGTACGCCGGACGATTTTATAAAAAATATGACAAAGAACGGAAAATTTATGTTTTCCGCGATAAATTCTTTTTCCTCTGCCGATACAATGGAGCTTTTCGAGTCCCTCGGTGTACCGCTTAAAACCGAAAGAGGAAACAGGGTCTTCCCCGTTTCAGATAAAGCGCATGATGTTGTTATGGCGCTGAAAAAATATGTGCTTGAAAGCGGTGCAAAGATCGTAAATGAAAAGGTAACTTCACTTATTCCCAATGAAACGGGAGAGCGTATTGCTTTTGTCGAAACAGATAAAAGAAGATACGAGTTCGACGCGGTCATCGTTTGTACGGGCGGTGTTTCCTACCCCGGAACAGGAAGTGATGGCGACGGTCTTCGCTTTGCAGAGGAGCTTGGGCTTAAAGTAACCCCCACAATTCCCTCCCTTATCGGGCTTACCTCGGACGACCCGTGCTGCCCCGAAATGCAGGGCCTTGCACTCAAAAACGTAGGTGTCTGCGTTATAGACACGGGCAAGAAAAGCAAAAAAATATACGAAGATTTCGGAGAGATGATCTTCACACACTTCGGTGTAAGCGGTCCCACTATCCTTTCCGCATCCGCGCATATGCGCCCGATGGAAAAGGACAGGTACGAGGTACAAATAGACCTAAAGCCCGCGCTCGATGAGGAAAAGCTTGATAAGAGAATAATTTCCGATTTTGATAAATACAAGAATAAGGAATTTGCAAACGCGCTCTGCGACCTGCTTCCCTCCTCCATGATAGCTCCCGTCGTTGCGCGCACGGGCATTCCCGCGAACAAAAAAGTAAATTCCATAAAGCAAAAGGAGCGCCGCGAGCTTGTTTGCGTGCTTAAAAAATTTACGGTCAAAATAAGCGGCACACGCCCGATAAACGAAGCAATAGTCACAAGCGGCGGCGTTGCGGTTTCGGAAATTTCTCCAAACACTATGCAGGCGAAAAAATTGGAAAATCTTTATTTTGCGGGCGAAGTCATCGACGTTGACGCATACACAGGCGGCTTCAATTTGCAGATAGCATTCTCCACGGCAATGAAAGCGGCAGAAGCTGCGGTAAATAAACTTTATGAAGAGGTATAAAATGATAAGCATAGCACTTGACGGTCCCTCCGGTGCGGGCAAAAGCACCGTTGCAAAAGCACTTGCAAAAAAGCTCGGCTACATCTACGTTGACACGGGCGCGATGTACCGTACGATAGCACTTTTCACTCTCAGAAACGGAGCAGACCCCACGGACGAAGGCGCGGTATGCGCGCTTCTTCCCTCTCTTACGCTTGAAGTAAAGTACATAGACGGCGCGCAAAGAATGTTCCTTTGCGGAGAGGATGTTTCCGATAAGATTCGCACTAACGAAATCTCTATGTGCGCCTCAAAAGTGTCCGCACTTCCCGCAGTTCGTGCGTTCCTTCTCGACCTCCAGCGAGATATGGCAAAGACGAATAACGTCATAATGGACGGCCGCGACATCGGCACAGTAATACTCCCCGATGCCACGGTAAAATTTTTTATGAACGCAAGCGATGAAGCAAAAGCGAAGCGCAGACACGAGGAGCTTCTCGTAAAAGGAGAAAGCATAACACTTGAAGAGGTCAAGAAAACCATGGCAGAGCGCGATAAGAGCGACTCCACAAGAAAGATCGCTCCCGCTATTCCTGCTGCAGACGCAATAATGCTCGACAATTCCGAATCTCTTGAAAAAACGCTTGAAACGGCAATAAATATTATAATGGAGAAGATAAAATGAACGCACTTTACGCAGTATTACTGTTTTTTGTAAAAATATTTTATTTCATTTGTTTCCCGAAAAAATATCATAACAAAGAAAAAAGACCGGATAAAAAAGCATCTTATCTTATATGCGCAAACCATGTGAGCGCTCACGATATCTGTTTTGTTGCCATCGGCACAAAACAGCAGATACACTTTATCGCTAAAGCGGAGATAATGAAAAACCCCATTCTTCGCTTCTTGGCGATCCGTCTTGGCGTTATTCCGATAAAACGCGGCTTGGCAGACACAAAAGCGCTTCACGGCGCTATTGATAAACTCAAGGAAGGCAAGGTCGTTTGCATATTCCCGCAGGGTACACGCCACAGAGATAAAGCCCCCGAAGTTTCAGAGTTTCGCAGCGGTGCCGGTATGATTGCGCGCGAAGCAAAATGCGATATTCTTCCCGTTTATATAAAACCGAAAAATTACAGAACAAAATTCTTCAGAAGGGTTGATATTTACTTCGGAGATATGATAAAATATGAAGAACTCGGATTTGAAGCGGAAAGCGCTCCTGATGAGAGCAGATTCGCAAAAGTGAACGCCGCAACCAAACTCATCGCAGAAAGAATTTGCGCGCTCAATCCCGATAAAAAAACGGAAGAATAAGCTATGGAAATAACCGTTGCAAAATATGCAGGCTTTTGTTTCGGCGTTGAACGCGCCGTAAATACCGTTTACAATATTATTGAAGAATACAAAGGCAAAAAGATATATACACTGGGGTTGCTTATTCACAATCCCGTTATAACGGAAAAACTCAGCTCCTTGGGCGTAAACGTATTGGATGAGGATGAGGCACTGTCTCTTGTCGAATCCGAGGATGTGAAAAACTTGGTTTTTGTCATCCGCGCTCACGGTGTAAAAAAATCTGTTGCAGAAAGGCTCGCCGCAAGCGGAGCGACCCTTATCGATTGCACTTGCCCCTTTGTTTCCAAAATACATTCCATTGCAGATGAACACACAAATAAAGATACACTCACCCTTCTCTTCGGCACGGAAAACCACCCGGAAGTGATAGGTATTGCGAGCCATATAAAGGGAGAATTCTTTATTTTTGATTCAAAAGAAAAGCTTGAAATTTTTATAAAAAGTCAAAATGCACAAAAGTTGCACTCAAAACGAACAATTTTGGCGTCTCAAACAACCCAAAATCTTGCAGAATATAAAAATTGTCAAGAATTTCTCAAAAAAGTATGTACAAATCCGCTTATTTTTGATACAATATGTTGTGTTACGGAAAATCGTCAGTTAGAAGTGGAAAAACTTTCGCAAAAATGTGATGCCATTTTGGTTATCGGCGGCAAAAACAGCTCCAATACGAAGAAGCTTTTTGAGATCAGCCGCAAAAACAACCCGCACACATTCTTTGTAGAACATTTCGAAGACATTCCGAAAAATATAACACAGATGTCCCACGTGGGCATCGCAGCCGGAGCTTCCACGCCCGGTTACATGATTGAGGAGGTAAAAAAAATCATGAGCGAACAGGAAAATTTCGCACAGCTTCTTGATGAATCTTTCAAAACTTTAAATACAGGAGACAAAGTATCCGGTGTTGTTACATCCGTATCCAATACAGAAGTACACGTTGATATCGGTTCCAAGGTAACAGGTATCCTTACACTTGAAAATGTTACAGACGACCCCACAGCCAAACTTGAAAACCTGTTTAAAGTTGGCGACACAGTTGATGCTATCGCTATCAGAGTAAGTGACCTCGACGGTATCGCAATGCTTTCCAAGAAGAAGGTTGACGCACAGAAAGACTGGCAGAAGGTTGTTGAAGCTGCCGAAAACGAAACAATTATCGAAGGTAAGATCACAGAAGCTGTTAAGGGCGGCGTTATCGCATATGCTCTTTCCAACAGAATCTTTATCCCCGCATCCCAGACAATGGTTGCACGCGGCGGCGATCTTTCTTCCATCGTTGGCACAGTTCAGAAATTCAAGATCATCGAAGTTACACCCGAAAAACGTCACGTTGTTGCTTCCATCCGCAAGGTAGTTATGGAAGAACGCAAAGCTGCTGAAGAAGCATTCTGGGCAGAAGTTGAAGTTGACAAATTCTACGTTGGTAAGGTTAAGAGCCTTACAAACTACGGTGCATTCGTTGACCTCGGCGGCGTAGATGGTATGGTACATACATCTGAGCTCTCCTGGACAAGAATCGCTAACCCCAAGGAAGTTGTTTCCGTTGGCGACGAGATCAAAGTTTTCGTTAAAGCTTTCGACCGTGAAAAAGGCAGAGTATCCCTCGGCTACAAGACAGAAGAAACAAACCCATGGAACGCTTTCACATCCAACTACGCAGTTGGTGATGTTGCAGACGTAACAGTTGTTTCCATTATGCCCTTCGGTGCATTCGCACAGGTTATCCCCGGTGTTGACGGTCTTATCCACATTTCTCAGATCGCTAACAAGAAGCTTGCTACACCCGCTGAAGTACTCAAGAAAGGCGACGTTGTAAAAGCTAAGATCCTCGAGATCGACACCGAAAACAAGAAAGTAAGCCTCTCCGTTCGTGCTCTTCTTAACGAAGAAAACGAAGTTGCAGCTCCTGCAGAAGACGCTGAATAATTTGATTTTCACAAACAAAAAACTGTGATGCTCACGCATCACAGTTTTTTTATTGATATTTTTCAAAATCTTCTCTTACCTTATCAAGTTCGCGCACAAGTATTTCGCGTGCGCCCGCACTCATCTCATAAAGCGGCAAGCGAAATGAACCGATATTGCCAACCTCATTAAAATTCAGTATATTCACAGCCGTTTTCACGGGTATTGGGTTCACCTCAAGAAACAGCGCGGAAATAAGCGCGCCGTAGCGGTGCTGCATCGCTCTTGCCTGCGCAAGCTCTCCCTTTTCCATAAGAGATACCATCTCGTGGCATTCCTGCGGCAAAATGTTTGCAAGCACGGAAATTATACCGACAGCACCTGCCGCAAGCGCAGGCACGTTAAATTCATCGCATCCGCAATATACAGCAAAATTTTCATCCGCAAGCGCGCACACTCGGGTAAAAAAGCCGATATTTCCGCTTGCTTCTTTGATGCCCACGATATTGGGATGCTGTTTTAGAATCGCAAGCTGTTCCAGCGTGACGGAGCAGCCCGTACGTGAAGGAACGTTGTAAATTATAATGGGGATATCCACGCTGTCCGCGCACTCCGTAAAATGCTTTATCATTCCATCTGAATTGGTCTTGTTATAATAAGGCGTAAGTAAAAGTATTGCGTCAGCTCCTGCTTTTTGCGCGGCGATACATTTCTTTTTCGCTCTTGACGTGTCGTTGGAGCCGCACCCCGCGATTATAGGTATGCGTCCCTGTGCGATACTGACCGCGTAATCTACAAGCCCTGCGGCTTCGGCGTCACTTACCGTGGGTGCTTCCCCCGTCGTGCCGAGAACAACTATTCCGTCCGTATGATTTTCTATATGAAATTCGATAATTTTACCGTAACAATGAAAGTCTATTTCTCCATTTTCAAGAAAAGGCGTGACAATGGCGGCTATTGAGCCTTTTATCATAAATATCACCTCCGTTACAGTATATGCAAAAGCCGCCCTTTCTTGAAAAAGGGCGGCAAAGAAGTTTTATCTTACTTTTCTATATACGGAGCTTTCTTCATCAGTTCAGATGCGCTCCCCACTTTTCCCTGCGCCAAAGCGCGGACAGAGGCGGCTTTTTCTGAAAACTCGAAAGCACGCTTTACGTCTTCCCCGTATTTTTCGTAATCTGCAAGTTTTGTTATAATGGGAATGCTCGCATTTTTTCGCGATACGGACAGAAGCTCTCTGCCGCGTGCATTCGCCGCAAGAAGCGTTGTGTATGCAGGTGGCGTACACAGCATTTCCTGTGTTACACCAAAATATGAGAAAAGCAGAGCGCGGCGCACGCGAGAGGGAGAGTATTTTTTCGTTGCGGCAAACGCAAAAAGCTCTTCAGAGCTATGCGCTTCTTTCCCCGCTTTTATAAGCCGCGCAACAAGGCTTATATCATTCTCTGCAAAATGGGCAATATCGGATGGAACGTGCATACGCAAAAAAGACGTAAATATATTAAACATTCCTTCCGGGTAAACGATTCTTTCGGCTTCCGCCTCCGACTTCAAAATTTCATATGAATATTTCGGCATAAGCTCTTTTAAAGACATTATTCCTTCTTTAAAAAGCTTTTCGCGAATATGGGTGGCGCTGGCAAGGCCTTCGCCGGTGCCGCCAAAATTTTGCCCTGCACGTTTTATCGTCGAAATCGAAACAGGCAAGCCTCTTTCAACTATCTGCGAAGCGTATGCCACTCCGAGAATATTATTTGAGCCTGTGAAGATTCCCTCCTCACGGAAAAGAGAGTGATATGTATCAAAATACACGCTTGCAAAAGGCTTTTCGGGGTTTTCGCCAAGTTCTTTTGTAAGCAGCGTTTTAAACTCTTCCGATAGAGTATTTTTTGCCGTTCTTAAAATAGTGTCCGCATCCCCGCATTCGCTCCCAAAGGAAAGCTCTGTGGAAAAACCAAGGCGGCTTATTATATCCAAAGCGCCGAAAGCAAATTTTTCCGCACCGGCAGCACTATACGGGAAAGGAAGTTCCAAAACAAGATCAGCACCGCCCGAAAGCGCCGCACGGGCGCGAGCGTATTTATCGAGCACGGCCGCTTCGCCGCGCTGGCAAAAATCTCCGCTCATTACGCATATAACATTTGCACCCTGTTTTTTCAGTTCGGAAATATGATATTCGTGTCCGAAATGAAACGGATTATATTCACAAACAACGGCAAAATTCTTCATTTTCGCGCCCCTTTTTACTTTTTTCATAAAAATTATTGGTATTTTCTATTGAAAATAATGGTTACAGTATGTATAATAATTATAAGCGATTATTTATATCACTAATTATAATATATTATTACACAAAAATCAATCGGAATTATACGGAGGTTTTTTAATGAAAGTATTGGTAGTAAATGCCGGAAGCTCTTCTCTTAAATATCAGCTTTTCGACACAGTAACAGGCGAAGTTCTAGCTAAAGGTATCTGCGAAAGAATCGGTATTGATGGTAAGATCGATCACAAATGCGCCGACGGAAGAAGATGGACAGAAGAAATTTCTATGCCCAACCACTCTGTTGCAACAAAGATCGTTGTAGATGCCCTCACAGGCAAGGAATACGGTTGCCTTGCAAGCATGGATGAAATCGAAGCTATCGGTCACAGAGTCGTTCACGGCGGTCCTTACTTCTTCGAAAGCTGCCTTCTCACAGATGAAGTTCTTGCAAAGCTTGAACTCTGCCGCGACCTCGCTCCTCTCCACACACCCGCAGCTATTATGGGTATCGAAGGCTGTAAGGCTGTTATGCCCACAGTTCCCCAGGTTCTCGTATTCGATACAGCATTCCACCAGACAATGCCCGCAGAAGCTTATACATACGCTCTTCCCTATGAAATGTGCGAAAAATATAACATTCGTCGCTACGGCTTTCACGGCACAAGCCACAAGTTCGTTTCCCGCGAAATGGCAAAGCTCCTCGACAAGCCCGTAGAAGAAACAAAAATCGTTACTTGCCACGTTGGTAACGGTTCTTCAATCTCCGCTGTTAAGGGCGGCAAGGTTATCGACACAACAATGGGCTTTACTCCCCTTGACGGTGTTGAAATGGGTACACGTTGCGGCGCTATCGACCCCGCTATCGTAACGTTCGTTATGAAAAAAGAAGGCTTCACACCCGATGAAATGGATAACTTTATGAACAAGAAGTGCGGTTTCCTCGGCGTTTCCGGCGTATCTTCCGACAGCCGTGACGTTGAAGCAGGCATTCTTGAAGGCAACAAGAGATGCGAGCTCGCCGCAAACATTCTTGCATACCAGATCAAAAAATACATCGGTTCTTACGCTGCCGCAATGAACGGACTTGATGCTGTCGTATTTACAGCAGGTATGGGCGAAAACAACGTAGAGCTCCGCGAAAGAGTTTGCAAGAATATGGAATTCTACGGAATCGAGATCGACGAAGAACTCAACGCAAAAACATTCCGTCAATCCGACAACGTTAAGCTCTCCACAAAGAACTCCAAGGTTGCCGTTTGGGTGATCCCCACAAACGAAGAGCTTATGATCGCTTCCGACACAGCAGACATCGTTTCCAATCTTTAATTTTGATATCTACCGAAAAAAAGCCGCGCACACACAGCGGCTTTTTTTCTTTTTTACATATGCCTCCTTACGTACCAGACGGCTCTACAATATATAGAGCAAATAACAAATATATAATCAAAATAATGCGGAAAAGGCTTGCTATTTTTGCTTATTTGTGATAAAATTTCAATATAGTATTTTAGAATGGGGGAGAATAGTTTCGCCATACCCAAGCCTGTGTGACAAAACGAAAATTTCCCGTTCTGAAAAATAAGACTTAATCTTTGTTTTGACCAAAAAGGTCGGAAAGGAAGACAAAAAATGGCTGAAAAAAACTTTTTCTCATCTCGCTTGACAGCCGCAGAAATGCGCAAAGCTCTTGCGGATGAACAGGCTCGCGCAGATGCTGAACTTGCAAAAGCAGGCAAGCTCTCTGCTGCTTCCCGTATGGCCGCACTGTTCGACGAAGGCACATTCGTTGAGATCGGAGCGTATGTTGGCAGAAAGACAACAGAACTCGATTCCGAAAACGACGACAACTTTGAACCCGTTGTAACAGGTTACGGCGCTATCGACGGCACTCTCGTTTTCGCATTCTCTCAGGATTTTGCAAGACTCTCCGGTGCTCTCGGTGAAATGCACGCGAAAAAGATCGCAAAAATTTACGAAATGGCAATCGTTGCTGAATCCCCCATTATCGGCGTATTCGATTCCGCAGGTGCAAAAGTGCTTGAAGGAGCAGATGCTCTTGCCGGCTACGGTTCCATTATAGCTTGCGCAGCAAACGCAGAGATTCCTCAGATCGCTATAGTTGCAGGTCCCTGCACAGGTCATGCTGCAGTTATCGCGCAGATGTTCGATTTCGTTATCGCGGCAGGCTCCACAGGTAAAATGTATATGAGCGCCGCAGGCGAAAAGCTCGGCACAGCAGAAGAGCTTGCTAAAAACGGCACAGCTGCTCTCGTTGCTGAAAACGATGCAGACGCTCTTGCAAAAGCAAGAAAGCTCATCCCCTACTTCACCGGTGAGATCGCTACGGGCGACACACCCAACAGACTTGTTGCTGTTAATACAGACGGCGCATATGACGTTCACGACGTTATCGCAAACGTATTTGATGCAGGCTCCTTCACAGAACTTTACGCAGAACACGCAAAAGCTATGGTTTGCGGCCTTGCAACAATGAACGGTCACGTTGTTGCAGTCGTTGCAAATAATCCTGCTGAAAAAGACGGTCGCCTTTGCGGTTGCGCAGCTGACAAAGCGGCTGAATTTATCGAAAAATGCGATGCACAGGACATCCCCGTTGTAACTCTTGTTGACAGCTGCGGTATCCCCGCTACGGAAGAAGCCGAAAAGAAAGGCATCTCCAAAAAGATTGCAAATCTTGCAAAAACATACGCTCTCTCTTACGTTCCCAAGGTTACGGTAACTCTCGGCCGTTCCTACGGTGCCGCTTACACAGCTATGGGTGCAAAAGCCCTCGGCGCTGATGTTTGCCTCGCTCTTGAAAGTGCAAAGATCGCCGCTATGGAACCTAACTCCGCTGTTACATTCCTCGGTCTTGTAGATGACGAATCCAAGCACGCAAAAGTTGCTGCTGAATGGGCAGAAAAATGCGCAACTCCCGTTGCGGCTGCAAAGAACGGTCATATCGATGACATCATCTCTTCCGACGAACTCCGTCAGAGAATCGCAGCGGCCCTTGAAATGCTTTTATAATCTAAGATAGGAGGATTTCTGCTATGTTAGATCTCTTATTCGAAGGCGGTCAGATCATAGGTCTCGGTATGCTTGCTGTTTTCGCGATCATTGCAATTATTTATTTTGCGATTAAGGGTATGGGTCTTATAAACCAGCCCAAGAAAGAGCCCAAAGCAAAAGAGGAAGCACCCAAGGCAGACCCTGCTCCCGCCCCTGCAGTATCCCCTGCGCCCGCTCCCGCTTCTGCAAATGATGCAGAGCTTGTTGCGGTCCTTGCGGCTGCTATCTCGGCTTACTGCGGAGAGCCCGTAACAAAATTCCGCGTTGTATCTTTCAAACGTATTAAATAATCTCGGAGGATAATTTAAAATGAAAACATATAATATAACCGTAAACGGTCAGACATACGTTGTAAACGTTGAAGAAGTTGTAGGCGGCGTTGCTCCTGTAGTTGCTCCCGCTCCCGTGGCTACTCCCGCTCCTGCAGCTGCTCCTGCTCCCGCAGCTGCTCCCGCCGGTGCTGCCGGCAGTGTAACTGTTACTGCTCCTATGCCCGGTACAATCGTAAAAGTTAACACATCCGTTGGCGCTGCTGTAAAAAAAGGCGACACACTCTGCGTTCTCGAAGCTATGAAGATGGAAAACGAAATCAAAGCTCCCGAAGACGGCACCGTTGCTTCTGTTAACGTTCAGTCCGGCGCTTCTGTATCCAGTGGTGAAGTTCTCGTCACACTTAACTGATTTTAAAGAATACCTTATAACTGAACGGCGGTGAATAAATCTTGTTAGACGCAATAAATTCTTTTCTTGCAACAACCGGTATCGCACAGTTTGAGTCCACAGAAATGCTTATAAAAACATTGATAATGTACGTTATCGTCGGCGTTCTCGTGTACCTCGCGATCGTCAAGAAGTTCGAGCCGTTGCTCCTACTCCCTATTGCATTCGGTATGCTCCTTGCAAACTTGCCCGGAGCAAATCTCTTCCATATGGATTGGTTTATAGATGGTGTTAAGATGGCTGACGGTACATACTCCCACCAGCTCTCCGATATTTTCCTTCATATACTGAATAACGGAGGCTTCCTTGACTTCATCTATCTCGGCGTTAAATTTGCCATCTACCCCTCCATCATTTTTATGGGTGTCGGTGCGATGACAGACTTCTCCCCTCTTATAGCCAACCCCAAAACACTTTTCCTCGGTGCGGCATCGCAGCTTGGTGTATTCGTTGCTTTTTCCGGCGCGCTTCTCCTTGGCTTTACAGAACTTGAAGCGGCAGCGATCGGTATTATCGGCGGCGCGGACGGTCCTACTGCCATCCTTGTAACAACAAAGCTTGCCCCCCACCTTCTCGGCGCTATCGCCATTGCGGCATATTCCTATATGGCGCTTATTCCTATGATCCAGCCCCCGCTTATGAAGCTTATGACAACAAAAAAGGAACGTCAGATAAAGATGCAGACACTTCGTCCCGTATCCAAGCTCGAGCTTGTTATGTTCCCCATCGTTGTAACGGCTGTCGTTTGCCTTATAGTTCCCGATGCGGCTCCGCTTATTGGTCTTCTGATGTTCGGCAACCTTCTTACGGTTTCCGGCGTTACGGAAAGACTTTCCAAGACAGCTCAGAACGAATTTATGAATATCGTAACAATATGCCTTGGTATCTCCGTCGGTGCCACGGCAAACGCTAAAAACTTCCTCGATTGGCCTACGATAAAGATCATCATCCTCGGTCTTATAGCGTTCTCTCTTTCCACGCTCGGCGGTCTTCTCGGCGGCAAAATTATGTGCTGGCTCACTAAAGGTAAAGTCAACCCCCTCATTGGTTCCGCAGGTGTTTCCGCCGTTCCTATGGCGGCGCGTGTTGCCCAGATCCAAGGTCAAAAAGAAGATCCTTCCAACTTCCTTCTTATGCACGCTATGGGTCCCAATGTTGCGGGTGTTATCGGCTCCGCTATCGCAGCGGGCGTATTCCTTGCTATGTTTGGCTAATTTTCAAGAAATTTAGAAAGGATTTTAAATATGGCACAAGTAAAAATTTGTGAAACCGTTCTTCGTGACGCGCATCAGTCCTTGATCGCGACACGTATGACAACGGAAGATATGCTCCCCGTTTTGGAGCAGATGGATAAAGTCGGCTACTATTCTTTGGAAGCTTGGGGCGGCGCTACGTTTGACTCCTGCCTTCGTTTCCTTAACGAAGATCCTTGGGATAGACTCCGCAAGATCCGCGGTGCTGTAAAGAATACAAAGCTTCAGATGCTCTTCCGCGGTCAGAACATCCTCGGTTACCGTCACTATGCAGATGACGTTGTTGAATATTTCGTTCAGAAGTCCATTGCAAACGGTATCGACATCATCAGAATTTTCGACGCTCTTAACGACCCCCGCAACCTCAAAACAGCTATCGAAGCTACGAAGAAAGAGGGCGGCCACGTTCAGGCGGCTATCAGCTATACAACAAGCCCCGCGCACTCCAACAAAGGCTTTGCGCAGTATGCAAAGCAGCTTGAGGAAATGGGTGCAGACTCTATCTGTATCAAAGATATGGCAGGCTTGCTCACACCCTACAATGCTTATGAGCTTGTAACAATGCTCAAAAAGAAGGTTAAAGTTCCGATAGAGCTCCATACGCACTACACATCCGGTCTTGGCTCTATGACGCTTCTCAAGGCTATCGAAGCAGGCGTTGATATTGTTGATACAGCTATATCTCCCATGGCTCTCGGTACGTCTCAGCCTCCCACGGAAGCTATCGTTGCAACTCTTGCAGGCACGGAATACGATACGGGTCTTGACCTTAACGAGCTTGACAAGGTTTGCAAACACTTTACTCCCTTGCGTGAAAAATATATGAAGGACGGCTTGCTCGATCCCAAAGTGCTTAAGGTTGACGTTAATGCCCTTCTCTACCAGGTTCCCGGCGGTATGCTTTCCAACCTTGTTTCTCAGCTCAAGCAGGCAGGAAAATCCGAACTTCTTGACGAAGTTCTTGCAGAAGTTCCGCGTGTTCGTGCAGATGCAGGTTATCCTCCGCTTGTAACACCTTCCTCCCAGATCGTTGGCACGCAGGCTGTGTTCAACGTGCTCGCAGGTGAACGCTACAAGATGTGTACAAAAGAATTCAAGGGTCTTGTTCGCGGCGAATACGGTAAAACACCCGTTAAGATCGACCCCGCATTTGTAAAACAGATCCTTGGCGGCGAAAAGCCCATCAACTACCGCCCCGCAGACGACCTCAAGCCCGAGCTTGAAACGCTCCGTGAAAAGGTTAAACCTTGGGCAATTCAGGACGAAGACGTTCTTTCCTACGCTCTCTTTGAACAGGTTGCCGTTAAATTCTTCGAAGCGCGTAAAAACGCTATGTACAATATCGATAGCGCTAACGCAGACTTCGACAAAAAAGTTCACACTGTTTAATAGATCATGATATGCTATGATATTTTCAATCTTGCGGATTTTCCCATAATTATTACAGACAGAAATTTTGTAATACAGCATAAAAATAACATAGCAAAAAGATTTTTCTCAAATTTTCGAAAAAGCTCCAGAATCACTCTTCATACAGATGAATTGAATAAAGATACAGATCTTTCCGAGCCTATAGAAATACAATTTACAAAGGGCACGCAGTTCAAGCGTGCCCTTGTTTTTCTTTATGACGACGAAACCGTTTTCTTTGTTTTCTTTTCAAACCTACAGTTGGAAAACAGTAAAGTTATGCTTGAAAGAGTTAAAGATCAATTTAAAGGAAACTTTTTCGATTTTTACACTTCTGCATATAACGCTTACAAAGAAAGCCAAAATTATTTTGAAAATTCTTCCCCTATAAGGCTTTTGGATGACCTTTTGCTACTTATGAAGGTTTCAAGAGATAAGCTCTCTTTTATGAACAGAGATATTTTTGATATGGCAGAAGTTTTGGAGCTTGTGTGTTCCAAAGCCGGCAGTTCGCTTGCTTCGCTCGGCTTTAAAATATCTGCTGTTACAATGCTCGATAATGCAAGAAAATTCTGTTTTTGTAAAATAAATATAGATGATTTTTTATTCGTTTTATTCAAAATGATATATGTCTGTTTAACATTTTCGGATAATAAATGTATCGCGCCTTCATTGGAATATTGCCAGGAAGGTTATGCAAAGATACGTTTGCAAACAAAAGCCTGCAGCAAGATTTGCAATGATGAAAGCGATGCTTTTCACATTATTTCCGACCTTTCCGAGCTTTCCATGGAAGTTGCTGTTTTGAAAAAGATGCACGCTTTCGAAAAAACGACATCTTGCAATATAAAAGACGGATTTTTGAATATCGAATTCAAAATTCAATGTACCACGGGATTCGATTCGTTGCTTCTTCGCAGCGATCTTACGAAAAATCGCAAGAAAGCAACGCTTCGTGCAATATCCGCAAATATTTCAACACTCAAAAAAATGCTCTCTCGATCTCTATGATAGAGTAGTAAAACCACCTCCTGCGGAGGTGGTTTTACTTTATAACATAGGAAACCCCGCGTGGAACGTGCGCAATTTTGCTTGTTTAAACAAAGTTTTCCTTATGCAAAAACGCCCTTTTCGGGGCGTTTTTAGTTAACGAAGTTAACTTTTTTCTTTCGTTATTATAACCGAAGTAAGGTTTTTCTTTTGATAGTCCTTCGGCTCTTTGAGCTTGCCACATTCAAGAAGCTCGCGAAGGCAATAAAACAAAAACATACCTTCGCAATAAAACGTATGCTGCAAAGGATATGCTGCCATTTTATAAAGATGCTTAGGTGTTCCCTCCAGCATAAGCTCCATATACTGCGCACGAAGAGAAGCAAATTCCGCTTTATATTTTTCGCGGACAGCATCGCCTATGGCAACGAGCGCTTTTCTTGCATTTTCGCTTCTTATCCAAACGCTCTGCAAGGTTATCCATTGTCCTTTCTCGCTTTCGTGAATACGAAGGTATCCGTTTTCAACAAGAGGCGAATCACGGAAAGAAAGCTCGTCATTAAAAAAGCGGTTCAAATCGGAAAGCATATGACCTATCTTGCCGAAATACTCCTCGTCCATACGTTTTCCTGACCATTCGGTATCAAACTGCCAAAGCATAACGTTCTTTTTTTCCTGCCAAGCGGGACCAAAGCATTTTCGCATATTTTCAAAATACTTTGGCATCTCCTCCCCGCAAGTGTTCACCATAGCACAGCAAATATTTTGTGCGCCGTCTATTCTGCGCGTTGCGGCTTCTTCAAAACTTACCTTTTCTTCCTCGTCATAGATACTTTCCCCGCTCCACGCAATGATATACGGCACAAGCGACCAAAGAATAAAGTTTTTATCCTTTTCAAAAACAGGAAAACCGTTTACAATATCCTTCATTCTGTTAGAGGCAACGATATTTTGGTCATCGATAAGCGGAGAATTTGATACTGCGTCAAAAAGTTCGCAAGCAAACATCTTCGCAGCTTTTGAGTAAATCTCATCCTGAATTTTGCTTTTTTCCGCAGAAACTTCTTCTATTAAGATATTGGCAAGATATTTTTCACCGCGCTTTATTAAAAATCCGTATTTTTCAAGATGTTCCGCTTCACTTTCAATGTAAACGGGCGACACACCAAGAGCCTCTGCTATCTCATTTACGGTTTTCGCCTCGCTGTAAACAGCATAGGCAATATTTTGCGCAAGTGCGCTTCGGAAAAAATTTCCGTTTTCTCCTTCCGTTCCGACAGAGCCGTTCGTTCCGCAGGTTTCAAACTTTATCGGATTAAATTTAAGTTCACTCGGTTTTCTCATAGTCTCCATTCCTCTTTTCAATTCTTTTTTTGCGTCAAACAAATGCCATTTAACAGTACCGAGAAGAATTTTCAACTCTGCCGCTATTTCTTCTTGCTTTTTATTTTCGTAATAATATGCGATAATTATTTTTCTGCGAAGCTTCGAAAGATACGCTATCTCGCTTTGAAGTTTAGATACCGTTTCGTCCTTTTCCAATTCCAAAACGAAATCTTTTCCGTCAGAAAGAGTTTCCGAAAGATCGTCCAAGCAAACGCCGACAAACGCACGCGCGCTGTCTCGGTAATAATTTGCAAGCGTGTTGTGCGCTATGGTCCATATAAACTTCGCCGTGTCATCAATATCATGACGGAGAAGAAGCGTTTTATATGCGCGTACCGCAATCTCCTGCGAAAGGTCTTCTGCATCCTGCATATTTTTGCATCTTTTAAGCGCAAAGCCGTAGAGGGGTTTTATATATTCGTTTATAATTCTCTCTGCATCCTGTTTTTTCATTTGTTTATCTCCTTGAAAGCTTTCACCCATAAAGACACGGAAAAGTTAAAAAGGTTGGGATATTTTTAAATTTTTCTATCTTATTTCGCAAACGTCAAACCAAAGTGCGCGGAATTTGCCAAAAATATCTTTCTCCGTATGCCAATGTCCGAAAAACCACTTTTTGAAACTCACTTCATAAGAAAGACGCCCCAAGAACGATGTAAGTTCCCATTCGTGAACGTCGCCGCTTTTTCCCATAGCGATTATAATGTCGGACGGGGCTGTGTGTGAAATTATATAATCAACCTCAAAACCGTTCGCTTCAAGATTTTTAAGCGCTTCGTTATATTCTGCCGCGCACGGCATCTCCTCTTTCCAAAAAGAGATGTTCTCTCTTCTCATATGGCGGTCAATGCTGTATGCACCGCCCATTGAAAAAAACTTCTTTCCGTCTATCATATAGACCTGACCACGCATAAGGTGCAGGATATTTTTCCTTATGCGGTGTACCTTGCCGCCGTTCCATTTCTTTATAGGCAAAGAGTTAAGACGTGCAAAATTTTCGTGGTTGCCATCGCAAAAAAGTATCGTATAAGGCTTTTTTTCAAGCTCGTCAAGTATCATTTTCTCCCGAATATACTCCCTTGTTCCTTCTAATTCCCAAACAAAGCCAAAATCTCCGCAAACTATAACAAAGTCTTTTTCGGTAAGGGATTTTTCATTCGGCAAAAACGCGCCGTAAAATCGGTTCATATCTCCGTGGGTGTCCCCTGTTATGTATATCATAGATTCACCTCCTTTTCTTGCAATATATAAATTATATAAAAAATATACTATAAAGTCAATATACACAAAACCTCCGCGAAAGCCTTCGCGGAGGTCCGTCTTATCTTATCCGCACGCACTCTTTTGGTGAGGTGCAAGAAATATTTATCTTACCGTTTTCGTCTTTATACCATTCAACGTATATTTCACCGTAAGGCGTCGGCACACTTCCTTTTGCAAAATTCACGTCGGAAGCACACGGAGCTACTTCAAATTCCGCAAAACCGGGCTTTAAAGGCTTAACTCCCAAAAGCTCTGTAACAAGGAATATCGCCGGGGACGCCGACCAAGCGTGCGCCACGCTTCGCGTTTTCCACTCCGTCTTGCTGTTGAAGGTTTCGGTACAAGTCGTAACGCCTGAATCAAGCATATCGCCCCACTCGCGCTTGATAGAGCGCAACGCAAACTCGGAATATCCGTTTTCAAACAGCGTGTGAAGCACAAAATACATAAAGAACGGCGAACCAACGTGGACAATACCGCCGGGTGCTTCCGCCTCGCTAGGTATTCCTACTGTGCGGTATGCGGGAGAGCCGGCGACAAAAACACCCTTTTCAATATTTTCCGCAAGCATAGAAAGAGCAAGATTGCGTCTTTCCCCATCCGCAACGCCGTACATTACAGCAAAGGTATTTGTCTGCACACTCACGCGGGAAAGCGCAAGATAATCCTCAAGCGAAAGCGGAGTTTTTCCAATTTCGCTATAATATTTAAGATATTCTGCGTAAGAAACCTCATCGCGCACGGTATCTATATACGCGCCGCGCTCCTCTTTCCAACAATATTTGTTTACAGCGTCTTTTATGCGTTTTGAAGCGCATTTATATTCTTCCGCCATCTCCGTTCTTCCAAGCTCCGCTTCAAGCTCTGCAAATACTTTAAAGCAGTACGAGAGCATAATGCTGTTTGCCGTGGGTTCGCCGTATTCGCAAAGGTCGTTATTCGCCCATTCGATAAGGTTCCACGCACCGTTTATAGAAAGAAGCCCGCGTTCGCTGAGCATCAAAAGCGAACGGCGAAGCGTTTCCTCCACCGCTGGAAGAAGATTTGCAAGAGCTTCCCTGTCCCCCGTGTGCTTATAATGCTCTGCCACGGTTAGAACCCACATATAGCTCCATATCGGTATATTGCCCTCGGGATAAGTGGGAAAAGAAGCGCATGGCAAAAATCTACCCGAAAGATATCGTTTATTATTAGTTCTGTATAATCTGCGAAGTCCGTCCGTGACAGAGCCCGCGATAAGAGAGAGAAATCTTTCGTTGAAATCGTAAGCGCCGAAATTGCAAAGGTTTACAAGCGCTGTCACACCCGCATCTCCCACCCAGATATTCTGCTCATACCCGGGGCAATCAACGTATGCGTCGAGCATACATACCTTTGCCGTATCTATGCACATTTTATAGACTTCGTTTATACGCTCGTCGGAACAGGAAAAATCCGAAAGTGTTTCTGTGGGAAATCTCCATTCGTAAAGGAAAATATTATGTATCTTTACGTCATAATCACGTGCGGGAATGTTGACAAGCAAATAACGAAAGCCCTTTCGTGTGTGGGAAATATATTCGTTTCTTCCCTCCTTGCAGGTATAGACAAGCATTCTGCGCTCGCTGTCAATAACAGTACCATTTTCATTTATAGCTTCAAAAGCAGAAAAAGTAAGCTTTGTTCCGCTTTTCGCGCTCACATCAAGGTAAATACCGCCGACATGCATAACGCCGAAATCCAGAATAAAAGTAACATCCTTGTCCGAAGGCGGAATTGTCGTTTCACCATCGGGTGCAAAAATATTTTCTCTCCCAATAATGCCGAGAAGTTTGTCGGATTTTTCTCTCGGTGCGGCTTTTTCAAGCTTTTCGTCCGTTACGGAATCCCCACAAGAGATATATTTTTTATATTTTATCTTTTCAAAATCGGTAAGCTCGCAAGAAGTATCTCCCGCATCACGCATAGCAAGCTGAACCTTGGAAGTAAGGTAGCACTCAACTTTTTCGGGCAGCTTTTCTTCGCTCGCAAGGTCGTTCCAAGGAAAACGCGGGGGGCGTTTCTTTTTCGTGGCATCGCACTTTTCGGGTTCTGCTTTTTTCCATTTTCCCAGCGCGAATCCCTCTCCTTTTACAAAAACTTTAGGATCGTGTCCAACAAGAGCCACTCTGTTTGAACCTTGGGAAAGGAGTATTTTTTCGCCGAAAGCGTGCCTTTCACCGCACACGGAAAGCGCAAAAGCACCACCAAGATTTTCTATGGTAATTTTACATTCGCGCTCTGTCGTAATTTCGGTTTCGCAGAGCACCATACCGCCGTTTTCAGCTCGTATTTGGGAGGTCACGCCATTTTCAGCCACGCTTTTTTCAAAGCTTATATATTTTTTTGCAAAAACAGGAGTGTTCGTCTGCATCTCGTTTTTGTCCTGCGAAACACGGTCGAACGTGTAATTTACGGCTTCGTCACTTGCACATTCCGCGTTCTCCCACGAGGAATCATCAAATCCGCTTTCAAAAGCAGGCGCGAAAATATCATCCCTTGCGTCAAATATTTCGGGCTTTTCGGGTCCTTCCACAAAAAAGTTTGCACCGGCGCAAAGAGGAGTGTATTCCGCTGTACGGAAGCACTCGTCGCTTACAAGCACCGTTTTTTCCCCGCAGTTTATCTGCATGATAACGTCGTGCATCCTGTTTTCATCGAACACCCTGTCCATAATTATAACGAGAGTATTCTTGCCCTGTTTAACAAGTGCGGAAATATCCGCGCATTTATATTTTATATCGAAAAGATAGGCTCGCTCGCAAAAGCGCATAGCAAGCTTGCCGTTGATATACGCTTCCGCATAATGGCACGCGCCGAACGAAAGAACGGTTTGTTCATCGCAAACCTCAAATTCACGTCTTAAAATGTACCAATGCGAGGGTTGTGCTCCGCGCGCGTGTATCCAGCGCGCATCGGAAGAAAGAGTTATATCTCCCTTATAGACCTTTGCAAGTTCTCTGTTCATAAAAAGCTCCGTAGCAAAAATTAAATTCTCTTATCAAGAATTTCACGGTACTTAGCGTAAAATTCTTCAAATTCGTCTTTTTCGATAGCTTCGCGTATCTTTGCCATAAGCTCGTTATAGAAATACAGATTGTGAATAACACAAAGGCGCATACCGAGTATTTCGCCCGAGCGAATAAGATGGCGCAGATAACCTCTGGAATATCTCTGGCACGCAGGGCAATCACAAGTTTCGGAAAGCGGCTTTTCATCCGTAAGATATTTTTCGTTGTGGAGGTTGAGCGTGCCTTCCCAAGTAAAGATATATCCGTGGCGCGCGTTTCTGGACGGCATAACGCAGTCGAAAAAGTCCACACCGCGGTGAACCGCTTCAAGAATGTTTACAGGTGTACCTACGCCCATAAGGTATCTGGGTTTGTCTACGGGCATATGAGGTTCTACCGCATCAATTATTCTGTACATATCCTCCGCTTCTTCGCCAACCGCAAGACCTCCTATAGCATAACCGTCGAGGTCAAGCTTTGCGATCTCCTTCATATGCTCAATACGAATGTCCTCATACGTGCCGCCCTGATTGATGCCGAAAAGCATCTGCTGTTTATTTATGGTTCTGTCAAGAGAGTTAAGGCGCGCCATTTCGTTTTTGCATCTTACAAGCCAGCGCGTAGTACGTTCAACAGACTGCTGTACGTATTCGCGAGGTGCGGGATTTTCGATACATTCGTCGAACGCCATAGCGATGGTAGAAGCAATATTGGACTGTATCTGCATACTTTCCTCGGGTCCCATAAAAATACGCTTGCCGTCAACGTGGGAAGCAAACTCTACGCCCTCTTCCGTTATTTTGCGAAGAGAGGAAAGCGAGAACACCTGGAAGCCGCCGCTATCCGTAAGAACAGGCTTCTGCCAATTAAAGAATTTATGGATACCGCCCATTTTGTATATAACGTCATCGCCCGGACGAACGTGAAGATGGTACGTGTTTGAAAGCTCCACCTGACATCCTATTTCTTCAAGATCCTTTGTGGATACACCGCCCTTGATAGCGGCGCAAGTGCCTACGTTCATAAATACGGGGGTCTGAACAGTGCCGTGAACGGTTGTAAATTCACCTCTGCGGGCGCGCCCTTCCTTTTTAATAAGTTTAAACATTATAGCTATACTCCTTTTTAATATTTAAAAGTATTTATTTTATTCGTCCGAATCTTCGGTCAAGCTCTCGCTTTGTAAGCTCGAAAGCGACGGGTCTGCCGTGCGGACAGTATTTTATGCAATCGTATCTCAAAAGATTATCGCAAATATATTTTATAAACGCTTCATCGTAATATCTTCCCGCTTTAACGGATGCTTTGCACGCCGTTTGGTATAGGGCGGATTCAAATATCGATCTGCGTTGAAATTCTATATTTTCGCCGTGCTCGCAAAGCGAGGAAACAAGAGAAGAAAACATCTTTTTTGCCTCGCTTATCTCAAAGCCTGATGGCACGCCCGAAATAAGCGCCGTCTTGCCGTCCTTTATTTCAAAGGAAAAGCCGCTTGCCGTTATCTCTTTTTCAAATTCGGCGGCTACCGCCGCTTCCTCGTTTGAAAGCATAAGCGTTTCCGGGCAAAGAAGAAGCTGCACGTCGGGTTCAAGGTCTGCAAGGCCGGCACGAAGAATTTCAAAATTTATTCTTTCGTGCGCCGCGTGCTTGTCCACGATAAGCACTTTATCCTCAAGCTGCATTATAACGTAGCTTGCGTACAGCTCACCTACGATAGTATATTCGGGTATTGGCTTTGCTTTTTTACCCGGTATTGCCGCATCCTTGGTAGGTATGTCTGGAAGCTTTGGTTCTTCCGCCGCGGGAGCAATAATAGTGGGAGCTTTATTTTCGGCAGTTTGTTCGCTTTTTTGGAAAATCTCGCTTGCCGTCTTTTCGTCAAGAAGCCCCGCACCTGCCCTTACCTGCGTGCGCCCGCCCACATTATAGTATGAAGCACCGAGCGTATCCTCCGCAGAGCTTTTGGGTGCCGTTACCACCGATCTTTCGGGTATTTTTTCCTCTTCTGCGTAGGCGATAATGTCTATTTTAGAGCGAGGAATTTCAGGCACCTTCATTTCAGGTATGCGTTCAAACACCACTTCTCTTTTCGGCATAGGAGCTTCCGCTTTTGGTACGTCCGAATCCGCCTGCGGTACAATTTTTTCTATTTTTTCCGATGTGATATCGGAAAGAGTTATCTTATCATATTTTATCTTTTCGTCCTTCGGAACGAAAGGAGAAATGACCTTCAGCTTTTCTTCCGTAATTTTTGCGCTCTCACTTTTCAGCGTCTCAAGCGCTGGACGGGAGAGCGAGGACTCAAGAGCTCCGCGCACGGCGTAATAAAGCGCATCGAACACAGCTTTTTCGTCCGAAAATTTCACTTCGAGTTTTGAGGGATGTATATTCACGTCCACAAGCGCGCAGTTGAGCGTTATATCGAGTACGCAGGAGGGGAATTTATCGTGCGGTATATAAGAGCGAAAAGCCTGCTCCAGCGCCGCTGTAAGCGTTTTGTTTTTAACGGAACGCGAATTTATAAAGAAGTGTTGCATCGCTCGATTTCCGCGCACGTTATCGGGTGTAGAGATATACCCATTTACGCGAACGCCTGCGTGGGAAGAACGAACCTCCGCCATTTTCGTCGCAAAAGCGCCGAAAACGGAATATATCGCATTTTTAAGGTTTCCGTCGCCACTTGTGGAAAAGCGAAGCTTTCCGTCCGCGATAAATTTTATCGCGACCTCAGGGTGGGAGATCGCCATCTTTTCCATAACGGAGGCAACGTATGCAGTTTCGCTCGCATTGGACTTCATAAATTTAAGTCTTGCGGGAGTGTGCGCAAACATAGCTTCGCAAATTATAGTCGTACCGACAGGGCAGCCGCTGTCCGCAACATCACGAAGGGAGCCGTAGCTCGCCGTGATGAGCGTACCGAGCTCTTCCCCTTCCTTAGCTGTCATAATGCGCATCTGCGTTACAGCGGAAATGGCGGCAAGCGCCTCTCCGCGAAAGCCCAGTGTCATAATTGCGTAAAGATCTTTTTCATTTTTAATTTTACTTGTGGCGTGGCGTCGCAGACACATCATAGCGTCCTCGCGCGTCATACCGCAGCCGTTATCCGTAACGCGGATGAAAGAGATTCCGCCGTTTTTTATCTCAGCGGTCACTTCCGTAGCGCCTGCGTCTATGGAGTTTTCCACCATCTCCTTTATAGCCGAGGCGGGTCTTTCAACGACCTCGCCTGCGGCGATTAGGTTCGCAACGGATACATCCAAAACATTTATTATTCCCATAGGATGTCCTTTCGAGAATTTTATTAGTCAAGGTCTTTTTTAAGTTCAAAAATAAGGTTAAGTGCTTCAAGCGGAGTGAGCGTATTTATGTCCACGGCGCGAAGCTTGTCGCACGCATCCTTCTCGTTCATATTATCAAAGGTAATAAAGCCCATTTCGGGCTCGGGCGCTTTCTTTCTGCTCTTTTCAACCGAGGGAGCGCCCGCAACAAGATCCGCAAGGACTCTTTTCGCCGTTTTAACAACCTCGTTCGGTACACCCGCAAGTTTTGCAACTTCTATACCGTAGCTGTCGTCCGCCGCTCCCTTAACTATCTTGCGCAGGAAAATAATATCATCGCTTCTCTTTTTCGCGGCAATATTATAGTTCACAACGCCGTCCTCCTCCTCTTCAAGTGAGGTAAGCTCGTGGTAATGTGTTGCAAAAAGAGTTTTTGCGCCTACCTTTTTGAGCGTATATTCCGCAACGGCGCGCGCTATCGCCATACCGTCAAAGGTGCTTGTACCTCTGCCTATCTCATCGTAAATGATAAGGCTCTTGTTCGTTGCGTTGTGTAGAATGTACGCAACCTCGCTCATTTCAAGCATAAAGGTGGATTGACCCATAGCAAGATCGTCCGAGGCACCAACGCGGGTGAATATCTTATCCACAACGCAGATCCTTGCCTCGCGTGCGGGAACGAAAGAACCTATCTGAGCCATCACCGTTATAAGCGCGACTTGGCGCATATATGTGGATTTACCTGCCATATTTGGGCCTGTAATCAGCATAAATTTATTATTTTTCGCATCCAGCTTCGTATCATTGGGAACAAAATACGAATCCTTTGCGTATTGTTCAACAACGGGGTGTCTGCCGTCCTTTATGGAAATAACGTCGCCGTAGCTTACCTCGGGGCGCACATAAGAGTTTCTGCTTGCAACCTCTGCAAGAGAGCAGTAAACGTCCAGCTTTGCAATAAGGAACGCTGTTTTCTGTATTCTGTGTACGTTGCTTGCAACATTTTCCCTTATATCGCAGAAGAGCTTATATTCAAGCGCGGAAAGCTTTTCGGAAGCGCCGAGTATCTGCGATTCCATCTGCTTGAGCTCTTCCGTAATATAACGTTCCCCATTCGTAAGGGTCTGCTTTCTTATAAAGCGTTCGGGAACGCTTCCGATGTTGGATTTTGATACTTCTATATAATATCCGAAAACTCGGTTATAGCCTACTTTAAGGTTTTTAATACCCGTGGCGTTTCTTTCTTCTTCCTCTATGCGGCTTATCCAGCTTGTGCTGTCCGTCACTATTTCGCGCAGGTAATCCACGTCTGCGTTATAACCCTTGCGGATAAAGCCAGCTTCCCTAACCGAAAAGGGCGGCTCGTCTATAATGGACGCGGAAATAAGGGAATATATATCTTCAAGAGTGTCAAGCTCTGCGTAAATTTCCGAAAGCTCCTCACATTCAAAGGAGGCAAGCTGTCTTTTTATTTCGGGAAGCTTTTCCGCCGTTTGTTTAACGGCAACAAGGTCGCGGCAATTTGCGCTGCCGTAAACTATCCTTGTGATAAGCCTTTCAAGGTCGAGCACGTTTTGAAGGGCTGTGCATATCTCTCCCCTGTCCATAACGCGGTCGCAAAGCTCTGCCACGGCATCCTGACGCTTGTTTATGTAGAAAGGATTTTTCAGTGGAAAATCTATATATTTTTTAAGAAGGCGCGCACCCGCCGCCGTCTTTGTTTTGTCCAGCACCCAAAGCAGAGTTCCCTTCTTTTCCTTGGAGCGCATCGTTTCGCAAAGCTCAAGGTTGCGGCGCGTGTTCTGATCTATTTCAAGGTATTCGCCGTTTTGGTAATAATTGAGGTTTTTAAGGCTTTCAAGGTTGTTTTTCTGCGTTTCGTGAATGTAGTAAAGCAAGCCGCCAACCGCGCGCAGACACGGGGAATCAGGGTCTTCAAACTCCGTGGGAACGGATTCAAAGCGGTTTGCCACGCTGTTTATCGCGTGGGCAGGATCAAACCTTTCGGGGCATTTATCGTTTATAACTGCGGAAAAACGTTCGCGCAGGAAACGCTCCATACCCTCTATTTCGCAAACGGGAACGTTTACAACGACCTCTCTGGGGGCGTAAACGCCTATCTCTGTCATAGCCTTTGCAAGTCTTTCTTCCCCCGAAAAAGAGGTAACGGAAAGCTGACCCGTGGAAATATCCGCAAAGGAAAGACCAATCTCGTTTTCCGTGCTGAAGATACCGCAAATATAGTTATTCTTCTTTTCATCAAGCAAGGAGGATTCGATAAGCGTACCGGGAGTTATCATACGGATAACATCGCGCTTTACAATGCCCTTCGCCGTTGCGGGATCTTCCAACTGCTCACAGATGGCGACCTTATAGCCTTTGCCGACGAGCCTACCGATATAACCCTCCACCGCGTGATAAGGAATTCCGCACATCGGCGCGCGCTCTGCTTCGCCGCAATCCCTGCCGGTAAGCACAAGGTCAAGCTCGCCTGACGCTGTCTTTGCGTCGTCAAAAAACATTTCGTAAAAATCGCCCAGACGGTACATAAGGATATATTCCTTGTACTTCTCCTTTATTTCAAGATATTGCTGCATCATCGGTGTCATACAGTTTTCTCCGTTTCGGTTCTGATTTAAGTTTGTTTTTACGCCTCTGTTTCGCCTATAAGCGCAAAGGGCGCGGACTTTGTTATTTTAAGGTTTATGAATTTGCCTGTAAGGCTTTCGTCGCCGTCAAAAAGAACTATCCTGTTACCTTCTGTACGGGCAGACATTTTTGCTTCGTTAGTTTTACTCTTGCCCTCAACAAGCACGCGCATAGTTTTTCCGACGTAAGCCTCGTTCTTCTCTGCCAAAAGCTCATTCTGAAGCGCAAGGAGTCTGTTCATTCTCTCCGTTTTTATATTATCGGGAACCTGCTCCATCTTTGCCGCAGGCGTACCCGTACGCGGCGAATAGATAAAGGAGAATATCATATCGTATTTTACGCGCTTCATAAGTTCGAGAGTGTCCTCGAAATCCTCTTCGGTTTCACCCGGGAAGCCAACGATAATATCCGTGCTGATGGCAATATCGGGCATTTTTTCGCGCATATAATCAACGAGAGAAAGGTATGTTTCTTTGTTGTAATGGCGGTTCATTTCGCGCAGCATTCTGTCGCTTCCCGACTGCACGGGCAGATGAAAATGCTTCGCTATCTTATCGTTTTTCGCCATAATATCGATAAGCTCAAACGACGCATCCTTCGGGTGGCTGGTCATAAAGCGGAGCGTGAAATCGCCCTCTATCTCGCAAAGGCGTGAAAGAAGCGTTGCAAAATTACACTCTCCGCCAAACTCCTTGCCGTAGGAGTTTACGTTTTGACCGAGGAGCGTTATCTCCTTGCATCCGCTTGCGGCAAGTTCGCGCACTTCTTCTATTATCATTTCGGGACGGCGGCTTCTTTCTCTGCCGCGAACGTAGGGTACTATGCAGTACGTGCAAAAGTTATTGCAGCCGTACATAATGCTCACCCAAGCACGGAACGTGCTTTCGCGGATAACGGGAAGCCCTTCCGCTATCTGCGTTTCTCCGTCGTTGGGAACGAATATTCTTTTCTTTTTTTCATAGGAGCGATAAAGTATTTCGGGCAGGTGAGAAAGCTTCTCCGTGCCGAAAACAAAATCCACGTAAGGGTAGCTTTTCTTTATCTTATCGCTCATATCGGCTTTTGATACCATACATCCGCAAATGCCTATTTTAAGGTGGGGACGCGCGGTTTTCAAGTGCTTGTATCCGCCCGTGATGGAAAGGGCTCGCTCCTCCGCGTGCTCGCGCACGGCGCAGGTGTTGACGATGATAACGTCCGCAAGCGCAGGCTCTTTTACAATGCTATAGCCGCTTGCGTGGAGCATTCCCGCAATTTTTTCGGAGTCTGCCTCGTTTTGTTGGCAGCCGTAAGTTACCACACAGGCAGAGTAATCAAGCCCCGAATTCATATTTTTAAGTGCTTCCATATAATCGAAAGCCGTCTTGTTTTCTTCCATAATATAATTCCTTTAGAACATAATATATCACATTAAATTATACCTTAAAAAGCAGGCATAGTCAATAATTCTTTTTGGAAAATGTATATATTGGAATATAGAAAAAAGGCCGCCGCAGCGACCTTTGGAGATTCATATTAAAATTTGTTCAATGCATATTTCAACTTTTTCTGTGATGTTTTCCTTTTTTTATGGTAATTAAAGTTGAAAAAGCTATTACAGAAACCAACAAAAATGCACATCCGACACAATACCCAACAATAAGATTATCGTGATACTCAGATAAAGCATATTCAAAATCAAGGTAGGATTTTCCGTTGGCATCTATCGATACAATATAATCATCATCTAAAGTTAATTTTATTGGATCTCCTATATTAACTTCATCAAGAAAAGCTTTTTCTTCGAACGAAGATAAGACAACAGAGCTTATTCTATATTCACAATTAGATGAGTTAGGCATTTCAATCGTCAAATAAACATTTTTTGTAAATCCGCTATAATTCGCTGTTTTTTTTATTTGATATGAATTATAGTTTCCATATATCGTTTGATATTCTACCGTTTCAACAGAGGTTAATGCTAATGATATGATAATATATATTCCAAAAATAAACATTATGGCACATAATATAATTTTCCATTTTGTTGATTTGTTCTTATCAATTACAATTCTCATAAAAGCCATCCTATGTTAAATATATTATTTTAACGCGCATCTTCATTAACATTATACCATCCCCATATATTCTCGGTCAACATTATAAAATTTGAATTATATGATTGTAATAATAGCAAAACCTATCACCGCAATCGATATATATATAAAATTCATTAAAAATTGTTTTCTATATAATCTATTTCTTTCGTCAACAATATATGAAAATCCCTTATCTATTTTTTTAGCATCAAGTTCAATAATTATTTTACTAAAAAATTTATCTCGAATATTTTTATTTAGAAATGAATATCGTGGGGCAAGCCCGTATTGCTCTTTTAGCCGAGGATACCTCAATCCTATGCTATAATATCCGTCATCATTACGAAAGCCTCCGAGATTATATGTAAAATAGGTTCGTTCGGCATTATTGGATCTTTGAAATTCATACTTTAAAAATCCATAATTTATAAGCCTCCATCCATTCTTGCTCATATCGTTCAGCCAAGCATCCAATTTATCATATTTATGCGATGGAAAGAATTTATACTTAATCATTTTTGCAAATTGCGGCACTTTCTATCATCCCCATAATCATAGCATTATGTAATTATTATACCATCCCCATATATTCTCGGTCAACATTACTTTTCAAAAAAGTAAACTTTCAATCCTTTCTGCCGAAAAAACTATCGAAAAATTGTAAATATCCTCTAAAAAACTCTTGACAAAACGCTTTCTCGGTGCTATACTATGTAAAGTCATTTGCTTTACACTTGAAAGCGAGGTTTTGGTATGTTTGAAAAAAATCTGCGTCTTGTGGTGCTTTTCGACACATACGGCGCCCTGCTTACAAAGGATCAACAAAATATGTTCGATCTCTATTATAACGAAGATCTTTCCCTTGCGGAAATAGCGGAAAGCGCAGGTCTTTCCCGTCAGGGTGTGCGCTATGCGATAAAGCACGCAGAGGAAGCGCTTCTCTCCTATGAAGAAAAGCTCGGTCTTTCAAGAAAGCTTTCCGCCATCAGCGAAAGCCTTGAAAAAGCGGCGGCTGTTGCAAACGACTTAAAGGCAAAACATTCGGATGAAAGCAGTGAATTTGATACGCTTCTCTCCCACATAGAGTGTGCGGGAAGCATTATGAAGGAGTAAAAATGTTCGGAAATCTCCAAGAAAAACTCGCAGAAGCTTTCAAAAAGTTTAAAAACAAAGGAAAGCTTACGGAAAAAGACGTGCGCGAAGGTATGCGCGCCGTAAAGCTCGCACTTCTTGAGGCAGACGTAAACTTCAAGGTTGTCCGCAGCTTTATAAATACCGTAACAGAACGTGCCGTGGGCGCGGAGGTGCTTGAATCCCTCGTTCCCGCACAGCAGGTAATAAAAATAGTTAACGAAGAGCTTACAGCTCTTATGGGAAGCACGGTTTCCAAAATACAGATCGCCCCCAAGCCCCCCACGATAATTATGATGGTCGGTCTTCAGGGTGCAGGTAAAACGACTCACACGGCAAAGCTCGCCGCCCTCTTTAAAAAAGACGGCAAACGCCCGATGCTCGCGGCTTGCGATATATACCGCCCCGCCGCTATAAAACAGCTTCAGGTCGTTGGCGAAGCAGTCGGTGTTCCCGTCTATGCGGAAGAAAACACAAAAAATGCCGTTAAAATTGCACAGAATGCTCTTAAAGAATGTCAGCGTCAAGGCTGCGATATGCTGTTTATAGATACAGCCGGCCGTCTTCACATCGACGAGGATATGATGCAGGAGCTTCTCGATATCAAAAATACGCTCGAACCCGCAGAAATTCTTCTCACCGTCGATGCTATGACGGGTCAGGACGCGGTAAACGTAGCAGAAAGCTTCAACGGTCTTCTCGACGTTACCGGCGTTGTTATGACGAAAATGGACGGTGACACCCGCGGCGGTGCTGCCCTCTCCATCAAGCACGTTACAGGCAAGCCCATCAAATTTATCGGTACGGGTGAAAAGCTCGATGCTATCGAGCCCTTCTATCCCGACAGAATGGCATCCCGAATTCTCGGTATGGGCGATATGCTCTCTCTTATCGAAAAAGCTCAGCAGAGCTTCGATGAAAAGAAAGCTCAGGAACTTGAAGAAAAGCTCAGAAAATCACGCTTCACTCTCACGGACTACCTTGAACAGTTCGGACAGCTCAAGCAGATGGGCTCGCTCGATTCCCTTATGGGTATGCTTCCCGGTGTTAAGCCCGGCGCACTAAAGGATGCAAAGGTGGACGAAAAAGCCATCGACCGTATGCAGGCTATCATCCTTTCTATGACACCTGCGGAACGTGAAAAACCCGATATTATCAACTCCTCCCGCAAGAAACGTATTGCGGCAGGCGCGGGTACCACGGTTGAGGAAGTAAACAAGCTCCTCAAACAGTTCGACCAAACGAACAAGCTTATGAAACAGCTCTCGAACGGCAAAAAGTTCGGCAAATTCGGCAAAATGCCTTTCTAAAAATCGTATAATTATTCAATGACGTTGTTATTGAAAATTTATAAATAAAAATTTTATTATATAAACATTATTTTTCGGAGGATATCTAACTATGGCAGTTAAAATCAGACTTACAAGACTTGGTTCTAAAAAAGCCCCCTTCTATCGTATCGTTGTTGCTGACTCCCGTTTCCCTCGTGACGGCAGATTTGTTGAAGAAATCGGTTACTACAACCCCCTCACAGAGCCTGCTGAAATCAAAGTTGACGCTGATAAGGCTAAAACTTGGATCAAGAACGGTGCTCAGCCCACAGATACAGTAAAATCTCTTCTCAAAAAGGCCGGCGTAACTGAATAATTTTTTCGGGGTGGCACAATAATGACAAACCTTAAACAGACGCTTGCAAACATTACGGGCGCAATCGTCGATAAACCCGAAGAAATCGTCATCGTTGAAAAAACAGACGGAGATCACGTTACTCTCGAGCTTTCCGTTGCTCCCGATGATATGGGTAAAGTTATCGGAAAGCATGGCAAGATCGCCCGCGCTATACGCCAGCTTATGAAAACTGCGGCAAGCAACTGCGGCAAAAAGATCACCGTAAATATAAAAGACGAGATCGAAGACGTTGAATAACAAAAAAAGCAAACTCAAAACGAGTTTGCTTTTTTATTTACTTATCTTTAAAAACCATATTCGGAAAAGTTTCGGACATACGCTCATCATCAAATCTTTCATCCAAAAATGCTTCCACGGCATTGGAAGGAGTATCCACAGGATTTCCAATGCGCTCTCCCCATCTAAGCACCGCAATAGACGTAAGAAAAAGATTTATCCCCATAAAAACGGACAAGCATATGCAGTATACATTCCATTTATCCTTATTTATCAGATCAAGTAAACTTACGATAAGAGGGAATAAAATGCGTACAAAAGCCACTCCTAAAATCCCCCACAATATCGTCATACGGAGGCTTATCCTTCCTCCTATATTAAAAAATTGTTTGCTGTAATTCCAAGAAACAGAGCCAAAACAGAATTCTTGAAAAAGGCTTGAAAAATATTCTATAAAAGACCCGGCAAAAGCGCATACCGCGAATTGAAGCAAGATGTTTTTATCCTTCAAAAATATTGCTCCCACATACAGAACAGCAGCCGCAATTCCGTAAATAATACAAAAAGGTCCCCAAACCGTTGCGGAATGGCTTTCCCAACTTCCCTTTCTTATAATATGCCAAATACCTTCAAGTATAAAGCCAAGAATGCTTCCTATCATAAAAATGCAAAACATCGAATTGTATGAAACATTATACTCTCTTAATTTTGATTTTATGTTCAAATATTAACCTCCAATATGATCTTTTTGCAAAACAGAAATATAAATTTTTTCTATTGCTTCGGCAAAGGCTTCTTTGCCGAAAGCTCTCGCTATTTTCTCGCTTTCAAGAGAAGCGCATTTGCGCCATTTTTCGTTTGAAGCCATAAAACGAAGCGCGGAAATAAACTCATCTTCATCTACATACTCAAACCCATTTTCGGAATTTTTTATAACCCCCTCAAGGCAAGGATCTTTTCTGCAAAGCAGAGGAAGTCCGTTGGCGGCAGCTTCTATGTATGTAAGCCCCTGCGTTTCGCTTGTAGAGGCGCTCACAAAAATATCACCCGTCTGATAATATTCATAAACCTTTAAAGGCTCCACCATTCCGGTAAAGACAACTTTTTTATCTATTTCAAGTTCTACACATAGCTTTTCAAGCGAGGAGCGCGCAGGGCCATCACCTACAATAAGAAAAGTAAGATTTTCATTTTCCTTCAATGCTCTTGCAAAATAGCGCAAAAGCTCATGTATATTCTTCTCTTCCCCAAGTCGGCCCAGGTTTACAAGCACTATACTATCCTGCGCTATGCCCAGTTCCGCCCTCTTTGCATCTCTATCCTCTTTTGAAATTCTTTTTTTATGTTGCTCAAGGCTTATGCCGCTGGGAACAACGGAGATGTTTCTCTCGATGCCGTAATTCAAGAGAACTTCTTCCACCTTTTCGGTTGGAACAACGACATGTTCAACCTTATTAAGTGTACTGCGCGACATAATTTTAACAATAAATTTTCCAAGTTTTTCGGCAGGAATAACGTATGTCACATATTGTTCATACATTGTGTGATAAGTATGTACAATAGGAGCTCCCGTAATTTTGGAAACATACATTGCAAACCTGAAGCTAAATAGTTCGCACTGGCTGTGAATAACATCGGGGCACCAATCGATAAGTTCTTTTATAAGCCTGTGATGGTAAGACATAGGCATACGCACATTTGGATAAACCGCCTCCAGAGATACGGAACGGATATAGTAAATATCCCCTTCATTGCGGCTGTGCGTATTTTCAGATATCGTAAGTATGCGAACATCGTGACCGCGCGCCTTCATTGCTTCATACAGATTTTTAACCGATGTTACAACACCGTTTGTTTCAGTTGTAAAAAGATCCGTCGTTATCAATATTTTCATAGCAATCAAATTCTCCAATGCAAAATAATATCATTATTTGCCAAAGTTCCCGGATTATAATTTTTATTAACTTTAGCTATATTATATCACAATATTTATTTAGCAATAATTAAGTTTTAATGTAATTTTTTTAAATTATATGTAAATTTACTTAATATTTTTAAAAAAGCAACTTCTTGTAAAGCCGCTTTTTTCAAGTAAATGTATAATACATAACTATCGCGTTTACAACGCCGACAAATATGCCTGCCAACACCTGTACAGGGGTATGACCAACAAATTCTTTAAGCTTTATTTCGCGCAGTTCTGAATCCAGCGGCAAGCTGAAAAGCTCAATAAGCTCGTTGAGTACAGCGGCTTGTTTACCCGTCTCCTGGCGAACACCCATCGCATCGTGGCAAACAACAACCGCCAAAATCATTGCAACTGCAAACACGGCGCTTCCGAACCCATTGATAAGACCCGTTATTATCGCAAGCGACGTTACCGTTGCAGAATGTCCGCTGGGCATACCGCCATCTCCGAAAAGACGGTGTATATCAAACTTTTTGTTCACTATGGCATGTATTATAGCTTTTATGACCTGTGCCACAGCCCACGAAGAAATAGCTGTTATCAAATAAGGATTTGTAAACAAATCGTATAACCAATTCATATTTAATATCCTTTTAAGTAATAATATTTTCCGTATTATAATAAAAAAACTATACTATAATTATATCTATATCAAAATATATGTCAAGACAAAAAACGAAAAAGCACTTTTTAAAAAAGTGCTTTATTTTTTTCAAGTATTAGTATTGCCAAATGCGGAAAGAAAATGATGAAGTCTTTCGTTTTTGCTTTCAAAAATTTCATCGGGCGTGCCTTCCACAGCAACAATTCCTTCGTCCATAAATATGATCTTATCCGAAACCTCATGCGCGAAATTCATTTCGTGCGTAACGATTATCATCGTCATATTGTGCGCCGCAAGCCCTTTTATAACTTTAAGAACTTCACCTGTGATTTCGGGGTCGAGAGCGCTCGTCGGTTCATCAAAGAAAAGAATATCGGGATCGAGCATAAGTGCACGGGCAATGGAAACTCTCTGCTGCTGACCGCCCGAAAGCTGGCAAGGATAAAAATCCTTCTTTTCGGAAAGACCGACAGAAGCAAGTATCTCATCTGCCTTTTTATCGATCTCTTCATATTTTTCTTTAAGCACGGCTTTGCCGAGCTTGTTTGCCTTTACGTCTTCTTTCGCACGGAGTTGGGGTGCGAGAACCAGATTTTTCTTTACCGTGTACTGCGGAAAAAGATTGAAGGATTGGAATACAAGTCCAAAGCTGAGTCTTTTTTCACGGATTTCTTTGAAGGATCTCTTTGCGGTATCCGAAGAATCGAAAATACATTCTCCATCCACGAAAATTTCACCCGTATCGGGAGTTTCAAGGAAATTAAGGCAACGCAAAAGCGTTGTCTTTCCGCTTCCCGAAGAACCGATTATGGAAAGGACTTGACCTTTTTCAAGAGAGAGATCAACGCCCTTGAGTACGTCGGTCTTGTCGAATTTTTTAGTTATATTTTTAACTTCCAAAAATGACATCTTCGCCCCTCCTTATGCCTTATAATATGAGAGCTTTTTCTCGAAATATCCGAAAAGAAGCGTAAGAACGCCGACAAAAATGAGGTAGAATACAGCTGTATAGAACATCGGCCAAATGAGACCGCGGGAGGCGAACATTTCCGCCGCCTTGAGCATCTCCGTAACGGAGATAACTCTTGCAAGCGCCGTATCCTTAACAAGCGTAATAACTTCGTTGGACATAGGCGGAATGATGCGCTTTACTACCTGCATAAGCACGACCTTGAAGAATATCTGTGATTTTGTCATACCGAGGACCTCACCTGCCTCATACTGACCTTTCGAGATGCTTTCTATACCTCCGCGGTATATTTCGGAGAAATAGCAAGCGTAATTTATAACGAAAGCTATAAGCACAGAGGGAAAACGGTCAAGTCCCGAAAAGCCGTCAACAAGCATACCCGGAACGTAAAAAACAACGAATATCTGAAGCATAAGCGGAACACCGCGAATGATCCAAACGAAAACCTTTGTAACATACGCAAGCGGCTTGAACTTAGACATAGAGCCGAATGCGATTATAAGACCCAGCGGAAGTGCGAACACAAGCGTGAGCGCAAATATCAGGGCGGTCCATTTAAGACCGCCGAGAATGCTGAGAGTAACTTCCCAAAAACCCATTATAAAATTCCTTTAATATTTATCAACCGTTGAACTCTGCAACCTGAAGGCTGTTTTCAAGACCGTATCTCTTTGCGATCTCAAGAAGCTTGCCATTTTCATTGAGAGTTTTGATAGCTTCGTTTACCTTTGCTGTAAGGTCGCTTCCCTTTTTGAATCCGATAGCATAGTATTCAGCTTCAAGAGTGAGGTCTTCTGCTTCAACAATAGCAATGTCTGTATAGTCGCCTTTGCCGCAAATGTTCTTTGCGAGAAGAACGTCAACTACCGCAAAATCGGATTTGCCTGTTTTAACTTCCATAAAAGTAGCGTTCTGTGCAGTAAATCCGATAAGCTTGCCATCTGTACCTACAGCTTCCTCGGCAAAGCTTTCGCCCGCACTGCCCATTTCAACGGCGGCTGTTTTGCCTACGAGGTCTGCTTTTGTCTTGTAAGAATCAAGCTCGGATTTTTTAACAACTATGCACTGCTGGTTGAGCATATATGTGGAAGAAAAGTCAACGAGATCCTTTCTTTCTGTACCGTCTTTTTCTTTAGCGTTTGCAGTAAAGCCATTCCAGATGCAATCTATCTTGCCGGAGTTGAGCTCGCCGTATTTTTGGTCCCAAGAGATTATCTGGAATTCAACTTCCATACCGATAAGCTCGCCGACAGCTCTTGCGAAATCGCATTCGAAGCCTGTCCAATTGCCGTTTTCGTCTTGCTCGTTCATTCCGGGGAAATCCGTTACGCCGCAAACGAGTATGTTGTCTTCTTTGCCGCAGCCGGCGAAAGCGAACATAGAAAGTGCCATAAGAGCTACAACGAGTACGAGAGAAATAATTTTTTTCATGGTAAAATTCTCTTTTCAAAATGTAGATTTTTAAAATTTCGTTTTAGCTAGCTAAAACGATGTTTCAATAATAGCATTTATATATGCGTTTGTCAAGTGGTTTTCATAACTTTATGAAAAAAGTTTGCTATGGTTTACTTTTTTCACAAAAGAAAAATCCCCCTTGTTTTTATATTGCAAGGGGGAATAAAATTTATCTCACGTCAACGGAAAGTTCTTCTCCGTTTGCATCGATAAAGATCTCTTTTACGTCTTTATCGTATGCGGAAATGATCTTTTCTGCAGCAATATCTTCAATATTGCGGCTTATAAATCTTCTCATATTGCGCGCACCGTATTTTGTAGAGAAAGACTTCTCTGCGATAAGTGCAAGGGCTTCGTCGGTACAGGAAACGGAAATTCCCTTTTCCGCAAGAGCTGTGCGAAGGTCGTTTATCATATTAGCGGCAATTCTGCGGAAATCTTCCTTATCAAGCTGGCGGAATGTTATTATCTCGTCAACACGGTTGAGGAATTCGGGACGCAAAAATTCGGAAAGAGCTCGCTCCGTTCTGTTTTCCGCAATGCTCTGCCCACTCATACCAAATCCCGGTGTGTTCGTTGCCATGCTTGCGCCGGCATTTGTCGTCATAACGATGATACTGCTTGAAAAATCGACTTCCTTGCCGTGGGAGTCCGTCACCTTGCCATCGTCAAGTATCTGCAAAAGGATGTTGAGTACATCAGGATGAGCCTTCTCTATCTCGTCAAAGAGCACGACAGAATAAGGTTTGCGGCGTATCTTCTCTGTAAGCTGACCTGCATCATCATATCCGACGTATCCTGGGGGCGAGCCTATCATACGGGAAACGGAGTGTTTCTCCATAAACTCAGACATATCAAGGCGAATGAGCGCGTCGGGCGTGCTGAAAAGATCTGTTGCAAGAACCTTTACAAGCTCTGTTTTACCAACACCCGTAGGGCCTGCAAAAATGAAAGAAGCAGGCTTGCGTTTATAAGAAACGCCCGCGCGGTTGCGCTTTATGGCGCGCACAACGGCGTCAACAGCCGCATCCTGACCTTTGATTCTGTCTTTAAGACGGTCGGAAAGCGTATTGAGACGTTCAAACTCATTGGCATTGATCGTTCCTGCGGGAACACCCGTCCATATCTCTATAACTCGCGCAAGCGAATCCACCGTAAGTTCTATTGTTGCAAGCTCCGCTTTGAGCTTTTCATATTCCGCCTCATCCTTGAGCTGACTTGCCTTGATAGAAGCAACAAGCTCATAATGAGCATTTCTGCGCTCGTCATCCGCATCAGCGGGGAGCGGATTTTCTTCTATTTCTGCAATCTGCGTTTTAAGGGCGGCAAGCTCTTTTTCAACAACGGCAACACGATTTACCACGGGAGAGTGCATCGCAACGTAAGCCGCCGCTTCATCAAGAAGGTCTATCGCTTTATCGGGCAAAAATCTATCCGTGATATATCTTTCGGAGAGCTCTACCGCACGAGATATGATAGCGTCCGAAATATTTATTCTATGGTATGTTTCGTAATATTTTTTGATACCGCCGAGTATCTTTTTCGTTTCCGCAATAGAAGGCTCCTCCACGATAATGGGTTGGAAACGGCGTTCCAGCGCGGAATCCTTTTCTATATATTTGCGGTATTCCGTAAGAGTCGTAGCACCGATAAGCTGAATTTCTCCACGGGAAAGTGCAGGCTTCAAGATATTTGCCGCGTTCATACTTCCCTCGGAATCGCCCACGCCGACAATACTGTGAACTTCGTCAATAACGAGGATTATGTTGCCGAGCGCTTTAACCTCATCTATAAGCCCTTTTACACGACTTTCAAACTGACCGCGGAACTGCGTACCCGCAACAAGCGCTGTGAGGTCAACAAGGTAAACTTCCTTTTCGCGAAGCTTATACGGAACATCCCCTGCAACGATCTTCTGCGCGAGCGCTTCCGCAATAGCCGTTTTACCAACACCGGGCTCACCGATAAGGCAGGGATTGTTCTTCTGTCTGCGGGAAAGAATCTGCATCATACGCGCAGTTTCGCGCTCTCTGCCGATAACGGCATCGAGCTTGCCCTCTTTTGCTGCCGCCGTCAGGTCGCGGCAATACATAGAAAGATAGCGGCGTTCTTTCTCTTTTTTCTTTTTATCTTTATCCTTGGATTTACCCTTGGAAGATTCCGTTTTGGAGCCATCCTCTTTCTTCGCAGGAACATTTTCCTCGTTTTTGGGCGCGTTATTGTTCATAAAAGGAAGAGATCCGAAAAGTTTTGCAAAATCGAGCGCGGGCGTACGGGAAGCGGCATCATCGCCGTCAATATCATCATCGTCATCCTCTTCCCCTCCTTCGGAAACTTGGGAAAGAAGGTTTCCGATCTCATCTTCCATATTATCAAGGTCTTGGTCCGAAATGCCCATATTGGAAAGCATACTGTCCATTTGAGGAATGCCCAGCTCCCTTGCGCATTTAAGGCAAAGCCCTTCGTTCTGGCTTTCTCCGTTTTCAAGTTTTGTAACAAATACCACAGCCATACGCTTGCGGCATCTAGAACATAGTTGCATCATTTTAAAAAAATCCTTCTCGGTGACTCAAAGTATTGTGCTTGTGCCGCGTCACCGTGCGGCTATATATTCGGTAATTAACCTAAGATCTTCTGCAAAAGCATAAAAATATACGTCATAGGGTTTATATCCGTACAAAGCTTATATACAAGCGAGTTAAGCATATCATCCATAAAGATGTCCGGCCATTTCGAGTTAAGTATCGGGAAAAGAAGATTTCCAAAAAGGTTTGCCACGATCCAAGCCCAAAAAGAACCGATGAGTACGCCGAAAAGAAGTCCCAATACGCCGTTTGCCTGCTTTATAACGGGTGCCTTTGCAACAAGCTCCAAAAGCAAAAATACAAGCTTGAGGACAAGCAAAAATCCGATAATAAGCACCGCAAAGGAAATGACCGTTGCAATAACATCGGCAAGCAGATTGTTCATAACAGCTTTTGATGCTGCATCAACATCCTCGGAAGAAATAATATGATTTATTATCATCTTTATTTTTTCCATAAAACCCTCCGCACTGCTGAATTCGGGCATTGGCACATCGGTTATCATATTATCGAGAAAAGGCAGGCGCTTTACAACGGGTGTGAAGCGCTTATAAAAAGCAAACGTCAAAATAAAAGCTATAAGGTGGGAAACATATCCGGAAACGGATTTTATAAAACCGCGTTTTATTCCCAAAATAGCGAATATCACCACTATGGCGATAAGTATAATATCCAAGCAAGCAGACATTTATTTTTCTCCTATAAGGTACGATTAGTAATTTACGAATTCCGAAACTTTCAAAAGTTTTGTGCTGTCGGCATAGCAAAGCATAACATTGCCATCGTCAAAAGCATACATTTTCTGCACGTTGCCCTCGAAAGAAGCGCGTGCAACGTTTTTTTCATCATAGCAATACACCGCATTCGGTGCAAGCAAGTATATTTTATCATCAATTATTTGAACATCAAGTACAGCAAAAGGAAAACTTTCTGTAAACTTTTTATTTCCTTCACTGTCAAACATACAAAGCGTTGCCCCTGCCTTTGTCTCACCTGTCAAAACGGCTATATGACCGCCGAATGAACGGTAAAACTGAATAGGATATCCAAAAGAAACGCTTGTTGTTTGCTTGAATTTTTCATCATAGAAAGATATACCGTCCGAACAAAGAAGAAAAAGGTTGCCGTCTTCAAAAAAGCCTGTTTTAATAGGCAGCTTTCCTTCCGTTCTTACAGAAAGTTCTTCTTTATCTTTAGATATATTGCGAACAACAAGTTCGCGAGCATAGAGTCCGTTGCTTGGAGAGTATGAAAGGAATGCCGCATACTTTCCGTCCGGTGAAACGGCGGCACTGGCGGCGTATTTCTCGTTGCTTCGTACAGAATAAACGAGCTTGAACATGCTGTTGTAAACGTAAACGGCACTTCTGTACGTTTGGTCGCGTGTTATAACTGTAAAGCTACCGTCATCCCCTGCCGAAGCGCTGATAACAGGATAATCGTATTCAAGATCATAAAGCTTTGAAAAAGAATTTAATATTGATACGTTCTTTCCGTCGGGAGAATATGCAACAAGATATTTCCCGTCCGCATCGCAGACCGAATTCACGGATGAAAGTTCTTCGGACAATATATTCTTGCCGGAAATATTATATATTGCAAGTTTGCCATCCCCGGCAAGAACAAGGTCTCCTTTATAAAAAGCAAAATGAGAGCTTGAACCGGCGCTGTAATAAATATCCTTGTAATTTGCAGAGGTTGAAGCAGGGTCAACGTCTATATATTTGAAAAGATAGCGGAAATTTTCCGCACGCAGATCGTTTCTGCATATTATTGTCGTAAGAAGAACGAATATAGCAAGCACCGCTATCGCTCCGAACTTCGCTACACGGTAAAAATCCGCAAGCTTTTCGTAATACACGTTCTCATAAGGAAGATATATGGACATAGTGTCCGTCTTTTCCTTGATTCGGGAAAATATTCCGTTCGGCATCGCTCTCTCCTTCCATCAGATCAAATAAAAACTTTTTCAAGATAAAGACCATCCGCTGGGGCAGTTTTCCCTGCGCGAGTGCGGTCTTTTGCATTTATAATATCCTTTATTTTAAGAGGATCTATCTTTCCCTCGCTTACATAAACGAGAGTGCCCACAATTATTCTTACCATATTATATAAGAATCCGTCTGCGGCAACGTAGATACGAATGCATCCATCATCACCTCTTACAACTTCACAGCGTGATACTGTTCTGACAGTATCGATTATCTCGCTGCCGCTTGCCATAAAAGAAGCAAAATCTTGCTTTCCAACAATATATTTTGCGGCAAGATTCATTTTTTCCACGTCAAGCGGGCGGAAATAATGCCACGCTCGCTTGCAAAGAAATGGATCCATATAATCTTTTGTCCACAAAAGATACATATACTCCTTGCCCTTCACGGCGCGGCGAACGGAAAAATCATCTGCCACAACAGCAGCTTCCATTACGGAAATATCGCTCGGCAGTACGTGCGCAAGCGCTTTGGGAAGCTTTTCGGCGGGGATTCGCGCCCCGCCCTCGGATGGTTCAACAGTTGCAAGATACTCCAGCGCGTGAACGCCGCTGTCCGTTCTGCTGCACCCCGTTACAAGGCACGGAACGGTAAATATTTTCTCTGCAGCACGCATAAGCTCGGCTTGAACTGTATTTGCATTGTGCTGAACCTGAAAGCCGGAATAAGCCGTGCCGCAATATGTTATTTTTAATAGATATTTCATGCTTTTATACAATAAAATACGGAATAAATTTATTTATAAAAACTATGACCGCGATAAACGCCGCAATAGCAAACAAGAAAAGAAAATCTCTTGCGGCAAGGCGAAGCTGTGTCATTCTCGTTCTGCCGCTTCCGCCGCGGTAGCAACGGCACTCCATAGCTATAGCAAGCTCATCCGCACGGCGGAAAGATGATATGAAAAGCGGCACAAGCACAGGAACCAACGCCTTTGCGCGCTCCGTAAGCTTACCCGTTGAAAAATCCGAGCCGCGCGCTTTCTGCGCGTTCATTATCTTATCCGTTTCTTCAATAAGCGTTGGGATAAAACGCAAAGCTATCGTCATCATCATAGCAAATTCGTGTACGGGAACTTTTATTGCGCGCAAGGGAGAGAGCAAGCGCTCTATCGCGTCCGTAAGGGCGATGGGCGAAGTCGTATAAGTGAGTATAACGCTCGTTCCCACAACAAGGCAACTAATACGAACGACCATATATATAGCGGAAATAATGCCTTCAAGATATATGGTTATCTTCCAAAAGCTTACGAGCACCGTTTCGCCGCTGCGCCAAAATATATTCAGCACTGCTGTAAAAAGTATGATAAATAATATGGGTTTTATACCTTTGAGTACCGTCTTTATGGGAAGTTTTGAGATCACCATAAGTAAAAGCGTCGCAACAAGCACAGCGCCGTAAGCTACCGCAGACTTACAAAGGAATATTGCCACGATATATGCAATACATACAATAAGTTTTACTCTCGGATCGAGTTTGTGAAGCAATGAGTTACCGGGGAAAAACTGCCCCAAAGTAATGTCTTTTAGCATTTATTTTCACCTCCGAGCACACGCATAAGCTCTCGCTTGGCATCCTCTACGGTGTAAACGGATGTGTTTACATCGTATCCCATACGAGAAAGCTCTGTCATAAGTTTTGTGACCTGCGGTATTGCAAGACCTGCTTTTTCAAGTTCGTCCGCGCAGGAGAAGACTTCTGCGCACGTTCCCGTAAGTATGGGTTTGGAATGACTCATTACAACGAGCCTCTGGCAATAAAGCGCCATATCCTCCATACTGTGGCTTATCATAATAACGGTAGAGCGCGTTTCTTTTTGATAATCGTGTATCTTGCTAAGGATCTCGTCTCTGCCGCGAGGGTCAAGCCCCGCCGCAGGCTCGTCAAGCACAAGGTTTTGCGGACGCATAGCCATAACGCCTGCAATGGCAACTCTGCGTTTCTGACCGCCCGAAAGGTCGAAGGGAGATTTTTCAAGCACGTCATCGGAAAGGCCGACAAATCGCACCGCTTCGCGCACACGCGCGTCTATCTCCTCATCGGAAAGGCCCATATTTTTAGGACCAAATGCTATATCCTTATATACCGTTTCTTCAAAAAGCTGATATTCGGGATACTGAAAAACAAGCCCCGTAATATAGCGGAATTCTTTTATCTTTTTCGGGTCTTCCCACATACTTCTGCCGTGGATCACAACGTCACCGTCCGAAGGGCGCAAAAGCCCGTTGAGCATCTGCGCTACCGTGGATTTGCCGCTTCCCGTGTGGCCAATAAGACCCGTTATCATATTTTTTTCGAAAGTTATATCTATATTGTCCACAGCCACCTTCATAAAAGGCGTGTTCTTGCTGTAAACATATGATACACCTTTAAGCTCTGCTGCGTTCATAGATTCCTTCCCTTTTCAGATAAAATTGCCGCCAAAGCACGCGCACCTTCCTCGGGGGTGAGTGCATCGCGCGGAAGTGCGAATCCCTCGTCTGCAAGCTCCTGCAAAAGAAGCGTCGTCTGAGGCACATCAAGCCCTGCACCACGCAGTATCTTCGTCTTCGAGAACACCTCTTTAGGCGTTCCGTCAAGGAGCTTTCTGCCGTCGTCAATAACAACGACTCTGTCTGCTCTTGCGGCTTCTTCCATATAATGAGTGATAAGTATCACGGTCGTTCCGTTTTCCCTGTTGAGCTTTTCTATCGTTTCGAGTACCTCCGCTCTGCCTATCGGGTCGAGCATCGCCGTAGATTCATCAAATATTATTATTTCCGGGTCGCAAGCGATAATGCCCGCAATTGCAACGCGCTGCTTCTGTCCGCCCGAAAGCTGATGCGGACTGTGGCGCGCAAATTTCGTCATACCGACGATCTCAAGAGCTTTATCAACACGCTCTCGTATCTCCTTGGGGGGAACGCCGAGGTTTTCGGGACCGAACGCCACGTCCTCCTCCACTATCGTCGCAACGAGCTGGTTATCGGGATTCTGGAAAACCATACCGACACGCTGGCGAAGCGCATAAAGATCATCCTCCGTCATTTTTTCCTCGTCTATCTTTTCCCCGAAAAGATAGAGAGAGCCCGACGTGGGTTTAAGTATAAGGTTAAAAAGCTTTGCAAGAGTACTCTTTCCGCTTCCGTTATGACCGAGAAGCGCGACAAAAGTTCCTCTTTCTATTTCCAAGTCAAATTCTTTCAGCACGGCAAGACGGCTTCCGTTGTCCTCATCGTAAAAGAAAGAAAGACCCTCTGTTTTTATTACTATATCAGACATAATTTTTTCCTTAAAAAATAATTATTTTGTCCATCTGGAGGAAGCACCGCAAGGAAGCGGCGCGCCCGTTTGCTTTACGGGTAAGCCTATCTCATCGGAAATGACCTTGCCGCCGCGCTTATTTGCTATCTCCAAATTAAGTATGTAACCCATAGTGGAGGCAGAAAGCCCTGTTGTGTAAGAGTTCAAAAGGAAGAAAAGAGGTTCATCCGAAAGAAGCTTTGCCGCAGAAGAAACAAATCTTCCGATGCATTCTTCAAGCTTCCAAACCTCGCCGCCGGGACCTCTGCCGTAGGATGGAGGGTCCATAATAATTCCGTCATATTTGTTGCCGCGGCGTATCTCACGCTCAACGAACTTTTCGCAATCGTCAACGATATAGCGGATGGGGGCGTTCGCAAGACCTGAAAGAGACGCGTTATCCTTTGCCATCTGCACCATACCCTTGGATGCGTCAACGTGGCAAACGGAAGCCCCTGAAGATGCTGCCGCTATCGTAGCGCCGCCGGTATAAGCAAAGAGGTTCAGCACTTTAACAGGGCGATCTGCTTTTTTGATAAGTTCGGAAAACCAATCCCAGTTTACCGCCTGCTCCGGGAAAAGACCCGTGTGTTTAAAGCCCATAGGCTTTATCTTAAAATTGAGCTTGTCGCCGTAACGTATGTTCCAGCTTTCGGGAACATCGAGGCGCGACCATTTTCCGCCACCGCCCTCTCGGGAGTAAACACCGTCCGCCTTTTTCCAAAGCGGATCCTGCTTAACACCGCGCCATATTACCTGCGGATCGGGGCGTACAAGCGTATATTTTCCCCATCTTTCCAGACGCAAGCCGTCCGATGTATCTATAAGTTCGTAATCTTTCCAACCGTCAGCTATCCACATTTTTTAAAATCCTTCGTCCAAGTTTATTTGCATTTGTTCCATTCTTACCTGTTCTCCAGCTCGAATATCCCCAGCATTTCCTCTGAAAGGAATACCGAGGTGTTCATACGCAAGGTGAGTTACGCATCTGCCGCGAGGCGTGCGGCTTAAAAAGCCTATCTGCATAAGATACGGCTCGTAAACATCCTCAAGAGTTACCGCCTCTTCCCCGACGGTCGCCGCAAGCGTTTCAAGCCCAACAGGGCCGCCATCGTAAAATTTAATTATCGTCTTGAGCATTCTTCTGTCTATATTGTCAAGCCCAAGCTCGTCTATTTCAAGCATATTGAGCGCCTTATCCGCGATCTCGCGAGTGATATTTCCGTCGCCCTTTACTTGCGCGTAATCGCGAACACGTTTTAAGAGTCTGTTTGCAATACGCGGTGTACCGCGTGAACGCTTGGCGATCTCCATAGCACCCTCGTCCTCTATCATAATATCGAGGATACCCGCGCTTCTCTTAACGATGCGAGAAAGCTCCTCGGGAGTATAAAGTTCCAAGCGAAGAAGTACGCCGAAGCGATCGCGAAGCGGAGTTGAGAGCTGACCTGCGCGCGTTGTAGCGCCGATAAGCGTGAATTTCGGCAAAGGCAACCGAAGCGAACGCGCCGCAGGGCCTTTACCTATTATTATATCTAGAACAAAATCTTCCATCGCAGGATAGAGTATCTCCTCTACGTTGCGGGAAAGACGGTGTATCTCATCTATAAAAAGAACATCATTTTCAGAAAGGTTCGTAAGTATTGCCGCAAGGTCACCCTGCTTTTCAATGGCAGGTCCCGACGTTACGCGGATATTTACACCAAGCTCGTTTGCAACGATGGTAGAAAGTGTCGTTTTACCGAGTCCGGGAGGACCGTAAAGCAGAACGTGATCTAGCGCATCCGCACGGCGCTTTGCCGCTTCTATATATATTTTAAGGTTTTCCTTCGCCTTTTCCTGACCGACGTATTCGTCGAGCATATGAGGACGAAGTCCGTTTTCTATCTCGCTGTCTTCTTCACGGTATGACGTTGCTATTATTCTTTCCTCGTTTTCGGCAACGTTGCCCGTTTCAAATTTATCTATCATTCCATTTTACTCCTAAAGATCAAAAGCGAAGCGCCATCTTGCGAAGCGCCGCAGAAACCATTTCTTCAAGCGTAGCTGTCGGCGGCACACCTTTGAGAGCCGTCTGTGCTTCTGCCTTTGTATATCCGAGCACCATAAGTGCTTTTTCCGCTTCATCGTAATTGCCGCCGGAAACCGTGCTTTCGTGAACATCTTCCTGTACTTCAGCATTTCCCGCAACGGCAAATTCCTTTGCAACTTTTTCTTTGAGCTCAAGCACTATGCGCTCCGCGCTCTTTTTGCCGATGCCCTGTGCCTTGGAAATAGTTTTTATATCCTGCGCAGAAACAGCGAGCGCGAATTTTTCCACGGAAAGAAGAGAAAGTATGGACATAGCCGCTTTGGGCCCTATTCCCGAAACGGTTATAAGCATCTTGAATGCGGAAAGCTCCTCTTTCGTTGCAAAGCCGATAAGGTCCACCGCATCTTCCCTGATATAAAGATAAGTATAAAGAAGCACCTCTTTTTTGTCCATAGATGCAATTTTTCCAAGCGTGTTGTCGCTAACAAGGAGCTTATATCCCACACCCGCGCAATCTACAACGGCAACGCCCGGCTCGGTAAACATAAGCTCACCGCGAACATAATAAAACATTTTATCTTCCCTTTCGATCCGTATTTTTAACAGGTAATATCAAAGCAATCTATCTTTCTTTTGATTATAAAAGTTTTGTATTGCAGATTCGGATGCGTGCGCGTGGCATATGGCAAGCGCAAGAGCATCCGCAGTATCGTCAAGCTTCGGCACTTTATCAAGATGCAAAAACATCTTGACCATCTCCATCACCTGTTTTTTCTCCGCCCTACCGTAACCAACAACGGATTGCTTTACCTGAAGCGGAGTATATTCAAAAAATTCTATATTCTTTTTCATCGCGGCAAGAAGTATCACACCGCGCGCTTCCGCCACGGCAATGGCGGTCTTTTGGTTAGTATTAAAAAACAATTCTTCGCAAGCCATGCAATCGGGCTTGTAAGTATCTATAAGTTCACATATATCGTCATAGACCATTTCTACGCGCTTTTCAACAGAAATACCCGTGGGTGTTCGCGAAGCGCCCATAGAAACAAGGTGAAATTTACCGCGGTGCGCATCTATAACGCCGTAGCCGACTATGGCGATTCCGGGGTCGATTCCAAGTATCCTCATCATTCCACCCCTATATCGGTATAAAGACCAACGGAGGAAAACTGCGGATATTCAAGAAACAGATAGCAGAAAAAGCCGCCTATCTGCGCCCCATCCGTTCTGAAGATTATACCGAAAGAATTATCTCTTCCGCCGCCGGAAAGCGGCAAGGAATATATTTTGCAAACCCTTACGCCGAAGTAGTTTGCCGCAAGGATTATATTGCAAAGCTCGCTCGGATCGGAAAAAGTTATCCTGCACTCAAATATACGCTCTCCGCGAGCTTTTATTATCTCAAATTTTTTATAGACAAGAGCAAACTTTGTACTGCTTTCCCCGTCATCCGAAACTATATCTGCGCAAAGGACTATGGAAAGAGCATATTTTTCTATCAAACGATGAAAACTGTTGAGTCTGCCGTCAAGGGAGTTTTCAACAGGTATTATCGCATAGGTGGATTCCCCCGCCGCAACAGCTTCGCAAGCACTTTTGAAATCTTCCTCGTACTCCGCAAGCACTCCGGGAACAAATTTTGCAAAAGTTTCAAAAGCTCTTCCCGATTGGTTTCCGCGCACAAAGGATACTTTTTTATCCTTCGTTTCAACAGGGATATCGCGCTCATCCTCCGATATCCAAAATACAGCGTCATTTTCGTTATAATTGCCGCTGTCAAAAGCGGCAATGCTCTTACAAAGATAGAGCCTGTCAAGTATGTCGGAGCAAACGGAAAGGCAAGAGGAGCTTTCCATATTTACATCTGCGAAATATCCTGAAAAATCAGGTCCTTCGCCCTTCCCCAAGGCGTATATTTCCGATGCCGCATCAAGATGAGACACGGCATCCATAATATCTCCGTTGCCATAGTTTGCTTTTATTGTTTGAGCGATGATATTCGCGCGCTCGCACAGATGTGCAAATTTACGCTCAAAGACAGATGCCTCGGCGCGAAATATATCTTCAAGATTTTTTGATATTACCGCATCTGCGTTTTCAAATACGCATTCCTGCGCCGAGGTATCGTTTATCATTTTATCCTCCAAAGTTTAGTCCATCACAAGCTTGAGGCTTATATCCATAGCGTGAACGCTGTGCGTAAGAGAGCCGACGCTGATGATGTCAACACCCGTATTTGCAACAGCGAGCAGTTCTTCCGCCGTTTTGTCGCCCATATTGCCGCTTGCTTCCATAATAGCTTTACCGCCGACTATCTGCACAGCACGAGCCATATCCGGAACAGACATATTGTCAAGCATAATAATATCTGCACCCGCCGCAAGAGCTTCTTCAAGCTGCGGGAAAGTTTCTATTTCAACTTCTATCTTTATCGTGTGGGGAACGTTCTTCTTTGCCGCCGCAACAGCATTTGTAATGGAACCGGATGCAACTATGTGGTTATCTTTTATAAGCACGCCGTCCGCAAGGTTGAAGCGGTGATTTGTGCCGCCGCCAACGCGAACCGCATATTTTTCGAGCACGCGAAGACCGGGCGTAGCTTTGCGAGTATCAACAATTTTTGCATTTGTTCCTTCAACGGCCGCAACCGTCTTTTTCGTCATTGTTGCAATACCGGAAAGGTGTTGCAAAAGGTTAAGACCAACGCGCTCGCCGGTAAGGATATTGCGCGCATTGCCGGAAACCTCTGCAATAACTTCGCCTTTTTCAACGTAGTCGCCGTCCGATTTAAGGGGCTTGAACTCAACATCGCCTCCCACAAGGTTGAACACTCTGTCGCATATGAAAAGACCACAAATAACGCCGCTTTCTTTTGCGATATATCTGCCGTGTGCGCGTCTGTCCGCGGGAACGGTGGAACGTGTTGTGATGTCGCCGCAGCCCACATCCTCTTTGAGCGCGCGGGAAAGTATATCGTCAACTTCGGGCATATAAAGATCAAATTCGTTATTTCTCATAGTTATCAATCCTCCACTACGTAATGTGCGCCTATACTTTCTTTTCTGGCGATAGCACCGTCGATGATCATCTTCGCGCAGGAAATCATATTATAGTAGCAAAAATCGGTTTCTTTTGTAAGTTTATAATTCTGTGCTTCAAGGAAAAGTCCGTCTATTATGCGCTTGCCCTCTGCCATAGTTTTGGGTGTGCGGACAGGGCCTGCGTATTTTGTAACGATAGCGCGCAAAGCTTCTATCTTCTCTCTCATTTCGGATTCGGGAACATCCGTCTTTTCGGCACTGCAATCACAGAGGACAAGCTCGTCCTTTGCCGCGCGGAAATTCTTTTTAACGCATTCTGCCGCACGTCTGCCGAACACAAGGCATTCGAGCATGGAGTTGCTTGCAAGTCTGTTCGCACCGTGAACACCCGTGGATGAGCATTCGCCGCAAGCGTAAAGCCCCTTTACGTTTGTCTGCGCTTCAAGGTCCGTCTTAATACCGCCCATAAGGTAATGCTGGGAGGGGCGGATCGGGATCCACGCGCTCGGCACGTCCACGCCTCTCTTCTGACATTCGCTGTATATCGTCGGGAAGCGTCTTTCAAAAAATTCGGGGCTCATAGAGGAAACGTCAAGGAACATCTTGTCCTCTCCCGTGCGGTTCATTTCTTTTATTATCTCACGCGTAACTATATCGCGCGGGGCAAGGTCTGCAAGAGGATGCTTGCCCTGCATAAACGCTTCGCCCTTGCTGTTGCGAAGGATACCGCCCTCGCCGCGCACCGCTTCGGAGATAAGGAATGCGCGCTTGGATATCCAGTTATCCGTTGCAAGCGTTGTGGGATGGAACTGTACAAGCTCCATACCGAATATTTCAGCACCCGCGCGCTCTGCCGCCGCAATGCCGTCGCCAACAGCGCCTTCGGGGTTCGTTGTTGTCGTATAAAGAAATCCCGAACCGCCCGTTGCAAGTATCACATTGGAGCAGATGACAACCTTAGGTTCGCCATCGGAGATGATAGCACCGCAAACGCCGTCTTCATCAGTAAGTATATCAACAAGATACGTATTGAAAAGGCAATCTATATTTTTTCTTGCAAGAGCGATCTCGCCCAAGCGTCTTGTTGTTTCCCTGCCCGTAGCATCGCCGCCGCAATGCACGATTCTTCTGCAGCTGTGTCCGCCTTCTCTTGTGATAAGAAGCTCCCCATCCTCGCCCTTGTCAAAAGGAACGCTTAGCTCGCGAAGAGCACGTATATCGCTCGGTCCTTCCTCAACAAGAGTGGTAACTGCGGCAAGGTCGCAAAGACCTGCTCCTGCTTTGAGCGTATCCTCTATGTGGGATTCAAAAACGTCGTCCGGTGCAATAACGGAGGCAATACCGCCTTGTGCCAACCAAGAGTTGGATTTTTCGATAGACGCTTTTGTAACGACCATAACTTTCATCGAGGCATCCAGATTAAAAGCGGCGTAAAGGCCCGCAATACCGGAGCCGACAATAAGTACGTCGGTCTTTACCTTGGGCAGATTATTCAAATTTTCGTTCAAAAGATAACGTTTCATTACATTCCTTCCTTTTCGCGCCAAACGGCATTATAAAACTAGAGTATATATTAAACATATAATACCATAAAACATTATATCTTTCAATAGATTTGTTGCCTTTTTTTCACAATTTAAAAGTCATTTTTGCCCTAATTTATTTTTTTGTTTACTTTTGCGAAAAAATGTTGTATGATGTTGTATTATAAGGACAAAAGGAGCGTGGCAATATGCCCGAAAGCAACAAAAAGAATAATTTTTTCGGAAAAGTTATGCTTGCGCCGATGGCGGGAGAGGGGGACTATGCTTTCCGCGCCGCCTGCAAAAAGTTCGGTGCAGACTATCTTGTTTCGGAGATGATATCGGCAAAAGCCATTTGCTATAACGATAAAAAAACTCCCCTGCTTGCAAAAATAAGAGCAGAGGAAATGCCCATTGCACTTCAGATATTCGGCTGTGAGCCCGAATTTATGGCAAAAGCGTCTGATTTTCTGATAAATGAAGCTATTAAAGCAGGCACCCCCTGTGCCGCAATAGATATAAATATGGGTTGCCCCGTTCCCAAAGTTGTCAAAAACGGTGAAGGCAGCGCACTTATGAAGACCCCCGAGCTTGCGGGCAAGGTAATAAAAGCCGTAAAAGAAGCCTGCGGAGAAACCCCCGTAACCGTAAAAATGCGTCTGGGTTGGGATGCCGCCAACATAAATGTTGTTGATATGGCTAAGATCGCGGAAGAAAACGGGGCTTCCGCTGTGTGTGTTCACGCACGCACGCGAGAGCAATTTTACACACCGGGTGTGGACATTTCCCACATAAAAACCGTAAAAGAAGCCCTTTCTATTCCCGTTATCGGAAACGGAGACATATTTCGTGCGGAAGATGCATTCAATGTGTTTTCTCAAACGGGGTGCGATGCCGTTGCCATAGCGCGCGGAGCTCTTGGAAATCCATACATTTTCGCGCAGATAAAAGCCGCACTTGAGGGCAAAGAATACGCGCCTCCTACCCCGCGCGAGCGCATTGAGGAAGCACTCCGCGAAATAGCCGTGCGTATAGAGGACAAGGGCGAATACGCGGGCATTCGCGAAAGCCGCGTTCATCTTGCTCACTTCACAAAATCATTGCGCGGCTCCGCGGCAATACGCGGCAAGATCAATTTTATAGATTCTTTTGAGGAACTGAAAGAAACTTTATATTCTTACATCGAAGAGCTGGAAAGTGCAAAACTTGCATAAATATACAAAAATCACCCGATACTGCATCAGGTGATTTTTCTTATATCATTTATTTTTTCTTCGCTCCAGCGAGTCTGCCAAAAGGCTTCCCCCTATACTGAGTATAAGGCTTACCAAAACGCCCTCCGCCATGCCGTGAACAATATGAAGCTCGGTGAATATAACATACACATCGCTATAACAAATGTAAAATATCAGCATCAGCGCTTGAATTATAACAAGCGGCACCGTAAGCCGGAGGATAAGCCGCGCAGAACTGCAAAGTCTTTCATTCGCTATTTTGTTTATAATCTTGATCTTTTCCATATCGTCCTCCTTTAATTTACTCACACTTGAATTATACCATATCCCGAGATCTTTTTCATTGTCAAATTTATGGAACAGCTGAATAAATATTCAATAAATTTCAAAATATTCATCTCATCCATATCTTTTCGACAATATACGACAAACAACCCTGTTTTGGTATATTTTTTATTCAAGTTTTTTCCTTCGTTTGTCGAAAAAGCGCGAGTTTTTCCGCTTTCAAAAAGTATTTTTAGCTTTACACAAAGCCTCAAAAGCTTTATCTTTTTTTACGGATATATCAAACTTTGGAGGAAATCAAAATGAACCATTTTTACAACGACTCTATAATCGAAAAGAAGCAAAGATCACTCAACGATATGACACTTACTTACAGGCTTTTCGAAAACTCTTCGGGAGGAGATCCGATCTACTCCATGCTCATCACAATGGCAGAGAAAAGTTCGGAAACGGATTTTTACATACCTGATATTTCGGTTTGCAAAGAAACAGCTCTTCACATATTTCAAAGGATACAAAAATTGCTTGTACTTCCCTCGGAAACTCCATTTTTATTCTCTGACGGAGCTTTTGAAAAAGATTTTTCGGATAAAATTTCCTAAATGTAAGAATATTTGCATTTTAGGGTTTGATTTTTCGTTTTTTATATGATATAATATTTATGTTATTATAGAAAACACGGAGGTATAAGCGAATGAGATGTCCCAAATGCGGTTACACGGAAAGCAAAGTTATAGATTCCCGTCCTACGGAAGAAAATGCAAGCATCCGCCGCAGGAGAGAGTGTCTTTCCTGCCAGAACCGTTTCACTACATACGAAACCGTAGAAACGATGCCCTTACTTGTTATCAAGAAGGACAAGACAAGGCAAACATTTGATAAAGCCAAGTTGCTTAACGGAATTATTGAAGCGTGCCACAAACGCCCTGTGACGCTTGAGCAAATGGAAAGCGTTGCAAACGAGATCGAACTCGAACTTCAAAATTCGCTTACGCACGAAGTGCCCTCCAGCAAGATAGGTGTTCTTGTTATGGAAAGACTCAAACAGCTTGATGAGGTCGCATACGTACGTTTTGCTTCCGTTTATCGCGAATTCAAGGACTTGGATACGTTTATGAGAGAGCTTGAAGACTTGAAATCGCAGAAAAACGAAAAATAAATACAAAATTTAATATTCATACAAAAATAAATTTTCAAAAAGTGAAAGGGAGATTTTAAAAATGATCTCGATCAAAGAAGTAGCATATAAAAATTACGGCAAATGTCTTGCAATTTCCAACGAAATTATGGAAGTTCTTGTAACGGTTGATATCGGTCCCCGCATCATCAAATGCAATCTTTGCGGCAAAGAAAATATGATGTTCGAGGATATTGAAAGAAACTTTTCCGAAGATGTTTCCGAACTTTTCGGTGCAGATAAGAAATGGTACATCTACGGCGGTCACCGCGTATGGATGAGCCCCGAAAGCTTCCCCGTTACTTATTACCCCGACAATGACAAAGTCGTTTACCGCACTTTCCCAGGCGGCGCGGAATTTACTCCCGCAACGCAAGCTGTTTCCGGAATTCAGATAACGCTCAAGCTTGAAATGGCGGAAAACGAACCCAAACTCAAGCTCACTCACAAAATAACAAACACAAAGAAAGAGCCCGTAACGGGCTCCCTTTGGTGTCTTTCCGTTATGGCGCCCGGAGGCACTGCTCTCGTAGCACAACCCACGGAAGACACGGGGCTTCTTGCGAACCGTTCTCTTATCATTTGGCCCTACACCCGTATGACGGACAAGAGAATGACTATCACGGATAAACATATCACTATATCACAGGATAAAAACGCAGATACGAAGCTCAAAATAGGTTTCAACAACACAAAAGGCAAAGCGGCTTATATCAATAAAGATCAGGCTCTTGTTAAATATTCCGAATACAAAAACGGTGCATCTTACCCTGACAACGGTTGCTCCGTGGAAATATTCACAAACTCTCTCTTTGAAGAAGTTGAAACGCTTTCCCCGCTTCAGACCATCGCACGCGGCGAATCCATCGTTCATACGGAAGAATGGACTATGTTTGACAATGTTCAGATAACCGAGAAAACAGAAGAAGCTCTCGAAGAGCTTGCAAACAGACTTTTCTAAAGCAAAAATCCTGCTGTGAAGCAGGATTTTTTCGTTTATATTGGTTTATATTCGTTTTTTCTTCACGGTCGCTCCTAGCAAGCACATTGCAAAAAAGCATATCATATTGCAGATAACTATTGAAGCGCCTATCGGCGTAGATATAGCAAAAGACATCACCATTCCGCAAAGGAAGCTTATAACGGAAAGCGCTACTGCGGTAATTATCGTGCTGAAATAACTTCTGCAGACGCGCATTGCAGAAATAGAGGGAAAAATTATAAGTGCGGAGATAAGCAAGGTTCCCATAAGGCGCATACCTATAACTATCGTCACGGCGACGAGAACGGAGAGAAGCGTATTATAAAAATTCGCTTTCATACCCGTAGCGCGAGCAAAATTTTCATCGTGTGATACGGCAAATATCTGCGTATAAAAAATTGCGAACACAGCTATAACGATCGGAAAAAGCACAACCGCCGTAACAAAATCCGCCTTTGTTACTGAAAGAAGACTTCCGAACATATATCCGTCAAGGTCCGTGTTACTGCCCGAAAGAGATACTATCATAACACCAACAGCAAGAGCACCGGCAGAGATCATCGCGATCGCGCTGTCACCCTTTATTTTTCCGTTTTCGCGCAAGCGAAGAAGCAGAAATGACGCAATTATAACTACGGGAAGCGCCACGGCAAGGGGCGCCGCACCCAGAGCAGAGGCAACAGCGAGCGCACCGAAACCGACATGGGAAAGTCCATCCCCTATCATAGAGTAACGCTTCGGCACAAGGCAAACGCCGAGAAGCGAAGCGCACACCGCGAGAAGCACTCCGACTACAAGCGCACGGAGTGCAAAATCCATTTGTAAATATTCAAAAAATTCAGTGATCAATTCCGTGTCCTCCGAGATAAGCCTTTGCAAGTTCTGTTTCAAGGTAATCCTCCGTTGAGCCGAAAAAGAGCTGCTCGTGCTTTATATGCAAAATTCGGTTCGCATATTTTGTAGCCGCCGCAACATCGTGGGAAACCATTATAACGGCAATTTTCTCCTCGTGATTGAGCTTCTTCGTCATTTCGTAAAGCTCCTCCGTAACGATAGGGTCAAGAGCCGCCGTCGGTTCATCCAATATAAGAAGTTTTTCCGCGGAGCAAAGTGCACGTGCAAGAAGAACTCTTTTTTGCTGACCTCCGGAAAGCTCGTCCATGGATTTTTTCGCAAAATCGGAAATTCCGAGCGTTTTCATAACGTTCTCGGCACGTTCGCGTTCTTCTTTTGAATAATAAGGGCGAAAGCCCCTTTTGCCGAGAAATCCCGTGCGGACGATCTCGCGCACGCAAGCGGGAAAATCCGCATTGGAGCTTTGTTTTTGAGGAAGATAGCCTATATTTTGAGCGCGCACGCCTTCACCATAGGAAAGCTTTCCTCCCGCAACTTTTTTAAGCCCAAGTATGGCATTTATAAGAGTCGTTTTTCCCGATCCGTTTTCGCCGAGTATGCAAAGATAATCCCCCGCGTTCACGGTAAAGTTTATATCGCTTGCAACTGTGCGTCCGTCATATGAAAGCGACACGTTTTCACAATTTAATATCATTAAAATTCTCCTTTTTCTCACATTCGGCGCAAATACCGTTTATAACGGTATAGCGCGGGTCAAGCTTAAATCCGTGTTCCCCGGCTATGTGCTCGCAAAATTCCTCCATAAGCTCGCAATCAAGGTGAAGTATCTTTCCGCAATCGCGGCATTTAAGATGAAAATGTTTGTCGCATTCGTGAGTTTTGTCTATGTAACGGTAGAGGACTTTTCTGCCGCCGACAGAGGTACGCAGTATCTGCCCGTCTTCGCAAAGTCTGGAAATAAGGCGGTATACCGTACTCTTTCCTATATCGCGACCCGAAAGCGCTTCCGTTATCTGTTCGATAGAAAATTCTTCGTCAGGGTGCGAGCGCAGAAAACTGAGCAATATTTCACGCTGTGAAGTTCTGTATATATTTTTTTCGTTTTTCATAAGCACGTCCGAATTTGAGAATTATTCTCATATTATACATATCAAAAGCATCTATGTCAATAGAATTTTAAAATATAAAGGATTTTTTCGGTATATTATTTTGAAACATTTTTACAGCACAAGTTCTAAAAAAATTTCAAGTTTTGTATTATAAAGGCACAAAACCAAATCTTATCACAAAAAAGTTACCGTATATATCCAAATTTATTGTGCAATTTGTTTATTTTTGCTCGGTTTTATTGACAAATTTTGCGTGATAATATATAATTTTAATGTATGACTATATTATTTTATTAAAAGGAGGTCTGTTTTGAAAAAGCTTTTAAAATATATGGACGGATACAAAGTTCAATGTGTTCTGGGTCCTATTTTCAAAGCACTTGAAGCAATTTTCGAGCTTTTTATCCCCCTTGTCGTTAAAAACATAATCGACGTGGGTATTGCCAATTCCGATAAGCCTTATATTTTGAAAATGGTCGGGCTTCTCGTTGTTCTTGCGGTCGTGGGTCTTTCCTCTACGCTCGTGGCGCAATACTTTGCCGCAAGAGCCGCCTGCGGTTTTTCCGCAAAGCTTCGCAGTGCGCTGTTTTCCCACACGCAGTCGCTCTCCTATTCGGAGCTTGACACGCTCGGCACGTCTTCTCTTATCACAAGAATGACAAGCGACGTAAATCAGGTTCAAAACGGCGTTAATATGTTTCTTCGCCTTTTCTCCCGTTCACCGTTTATTGTGTTCGGCGCAATGATAATGGCAGCGAGAATAGATCCGAAGGTGACCTGGATATTCGCCGCAACGATAATCCTTTTGCTCATCGTTGTTTTTTCGATAATGGCAATAACCGTGCCGCTTCACAAAAAGGTGCAGAAAAAACTGGAAAAAACAGTTCTCCTTACAAGAGAAAACCTTGCAGGTGTTCGCGTTGTACGAGCACTTTCCCGTGAAAATGAAGAGGAAGCAAATTACAACTCCTATAACAGTGCTATGACAAAAGCGCTCAACAGGGCAGGCAAAGTTTCCGCGATAATGAACCCTCTTACCTACGCCATTGTGAACATCGGTATTATCGTTCTTATATGGAACGGTGCTTTGAGCGTTGAGGCAGGTCTTATATCCCAGGGTGCTGTCATCGCGCTTTACAACTATATGTCGCAGATACTTATAGAGCTTGTAAAGCTTGCAAACCTCATCGTAACAGTCACAAAAGCACTCGCAAGTGCTTCACGCATAGAAAACACTCTTGAAGAAAAGAACTCTCTTGTTTACGGAAACGAAGAAATAAAGAACGGAACAGTTGAGTTTAAAAACGTTTCTCTCAAATACAAAAACGGCGGTGAACCCGCGGTTTCCGGCATAAGTTTTTGCGCATATAAAGGCGAGACGATCGGCATTATCGGCGGTACGGGTTCGGGCAAATCCACCATTGTAAATATGATCTCCCGTTTTTACGACGCAAGTGAAGGCAAGATCCTTCTCGACGGCAAAGATATAAAAGATTTTTCAAAAGAATCTCTTCGCGAAAAGATCGGTGTAGTTCCCCAAAGGTCCGTGCTTTTCCGCGGCACCGTTGCACAAAATATGAGAATGGGTGCGCACGGCGTCTCCGACGAAGATATACTCTCCGGCCTCAAAACGGCGCAGGCATATGATTTTATTGCAGAGCGCGGCGGTCTTGAAGCAGACGTAGAGGGTGCGGGCAAAAACTTCTCAGGCGGTCAAAAGCAAAGGCTGTGTATTGCCCGCGCGCTTATCAAAAAGCCCGAAATACTTATCCTTGACGACTCCACAAGCGCACTCGACTTTGCAACAGACGCAAACCTTCGCAAAGCAATACGAGAGCTTGAAAACTCCCCTACGCTTTTTATCGTTTCACAGCGGGCAGCATCTGTTATGTATGCAGATAAGATAATCGTGCTTGACAGGGGCGAACCCGTTGGCATGGGCACACACAAAGAGCTTCTTGAGAACTGCGAAGTTTACAAGGAAATTTACTACTCACAGTTCAGAAAAGAGAAGGAGGCTGCGATATGAAAAACAAAAAAATGTCGGGCAAGTCCTCTTTCCGCACACTTGCAAAAACACTCAGGTATGCAAAGCACCGCAAGGTGCAGATAGCTTTTGCGGCTCTGTTTGCAATCATATCCACAGCTTCCACGCTTTACATTCCGATCCTTATCGGCAAAGCGATAGACTGCATACTTGAAACAGGCGTTGATTTTTCCTCGCTTGCCGATTATTTTTTGCAAACAGCGGTGTTCACAGGTACTGCGGCGCTTTGCCAATGGCTTATGAACGTGTTTATAAATTCCGCCGCATACGGAATAGTTGAAAGTATTCGCAAGGACGCTATGCACAAAATACAGCATCTTCCCCTTTCGCATATCGACACGCATCCGCACGGCGATATAGTAAGCCGCGTAACGGCGGATGTCGAGCAAGTATGTGAAGGACTTGTGATAGGTGCTCTTCAATTCTTCACGGGCGCTGTTACGATCGTGGGAACGCTTCTTATAATGCTTACAATTAACTGGATAATAACGCTTGCAGTCGTTGTAATAACACCTGTATCCCTTGTCGTTGCAAACGTTATTGCAAAAAAAACTTACTCTATGTTCAGCCAAAGCACGCGCATTCGCGGCGAACAAACGGCACTTATAGACGAAGCTATAGGTGAACAGAAGACCGTTCAGGCTCTGGGCACAGAAGAAAACTTCAAAGAAAGATTTGAAACTTTGAACGAAGACCTGCGCAAGTCCTCCCAGGTAGCGGTATTCGCTTCCTCCCTTGTAAACCCCGCAACGCGCTTTGTAAACAGCCTTGTTTACGCGGCTGTAGCTCTTACGGGCGGTCTTGTTGCAATATCCCCCGGCGGCTCTGCAATAACCGCAGGCATACTCTCCTCCCTTTTGGCTTATGCTAATCAGTACACCAAACCATTCAACGAAATCTCCGGCGTTATAGCGGAACTTCAGAACGCTATCGCTTGTGCATCCCGCGTGTTTGAATTCCTTGAAGAAAAAGAAGAAGAAAGCGACTCTACACTTCCCGAACTTGGAGAAAGCAAAGGAAATATTCGCTTTGACAACGTTTCATTTTCCTATGAACCCGAAAGGCCGCTTATCGAAAACTTTTTCCTTGACGTAAAGGAAGGCGAGCACATCGCCATAGTCGGTCCTACGGGAGCAGGAAAATCCACGCTCATAAACCTCCTTATCCGTTTCTATGACGTAACAGGCGGTGCACTTTGCGTTGACGGTTCCAATATAGCCGAGGTAACGCGTAAGAGCCTGCGCAGTAACTATGGCATGGTTCTTCAGGACACTTGGCTTCGCCAAGGAACTGTAAGAGACAACATTGCCCTCGGCAGCCCCGGCGCTTCCGACAAGGAAATTACGGAAGCAGCGAAAAAAGCGCGTGCAGACCACTTTATCCGCAAACTTTCTGCCGGGTACGACACAGTTATCGGCCCCGGCGGAGCTACCCTTTCTCAAGGTCAGGCACAGCTCATCTGCATTGCCAGAGTCATTCTTCAAAACCCAAAGATACTTATCCTCGACGAAGCAACATCCTCCATCGATACGCGCACGGAAATGAAGATAAGTTCCGCAATGGACGAAATGATGGCAGGCAAAACAAGCTTTATCGTCGCCCATCGTCTTTCCACCATTCAAAATGCAGATAAGATTCTTGTTATGAATAACGGCTCCATAGTGGAAAGCGGAAAGCACGAAGAACTGCTTCAAAAAGGCGGCTTCTACTCCGAACTTTACATGAGTCAGTTCGCAATTTAAAAACGTACTTTATTAGTGAAAATTTATCATAAACCAAAATCCCCCGAACAGCAAAAGAAAGGCAGTTTATTATGAAATTCATCAAAAGAGAATCCCCCGCACCTCTACTCATCGTGCTTGTAAGCTTTGATCCGAGCCGCGAGGGTATCGACCACTACGACCCGGAACACCCCGAACTTCTTACGGACAAGGACAGTCCCTACTATGGCGAACAGTGGGTATCCTCCACACCGCAGCATTACTACAATGCTTTCTTCAGAGAAGACGGCAACTCCCTTATAGATTACTATAAGGAAATGACAAGCGGTAAGTTTTGGTTCTACCCCGCCAAGATCGACCATCCCGATACACCGGATCAGATAGACGGCGTTCTCACTCTTGTTGCCCCCTTCCCTCACCCTGCGGCGCTTCGCAATTTCCGCGGCTATGACAACAAAACGGCGGCACACCAGGCGATACACGACATTGTAAAAATGTGCGATAAATATATCGATTTCGAGAAATACGACAGAGACGGTGACGGAAGGATAACACCCGATGAATTCGGCATAATAATCCTTAATGCAGGTTACGACCACTCCACACAAAGGGGCGATCCCTCTGTCGGCGTTGACTACGAAAACGCGCCCGACCCTCGCCACCGCTTTATGGTACACGGCACAAGCCAACATATTATCGTTCAGACGGACGATGGTGTGCGTCTTACGTGCTTCTCCAACGTTGGCGAGCACAGAAACGTAAATTCCCTTTATATGACCATCGGCACTCCGGGGCACGAGCTTGCGCACAACCTCGGCGCGCAGGACCTTTACTCCCGCTTCACACCTCCGCAGGACGCGGAAAAACGCTGGCCCACCCCCCGCCGATTCTCCATTATGTGCAACGGCAACCATTCGAACGGCGGTAATACTCCTACTTATATGGATCCGTACCACCGCATACTTTTCGGCTGGACAAACGTTGACGAGGCTAACGAAGACGGCGTTTATACGCTCCATTCCGTAAAATCGGGAAAAGGCAACGTGCTCCGCATACCCACGCCGAACCCCGATGAATTTTACCTTTGCGAAATACGCCTTAAAGAAGGCTTTGAAGAATACCTTACGTTTGATGACTCCAAGGGCGGCGTTGTTGTTTGGCACATCGATGAAAAGATAAACGAAGAATGGTTCTGGAGAGCGCAGTGTGTTTCCTCTAACCGCCCCGGCGGCAAACGCCACGACCTCGGTGTTCAGATACGTCCCCGTCAGGGCATGGAGAAGATCTTCGACAAGCGCGGCAGATTTGAAAAATTCGGTCCTCTTTATGATGACACCGATAAAAACGCAATTCCTTTCTTCTATAAATCCGAAGATCCCGAAACAGCGGTATTCAACTCCCGCGATTATTGCGGTGCCGCTTCCCTTTCCTATTCCCTTAACGAATTTCCCGAGGGTGTAAGCCCCGAATGGAATCTTTGCATAGAAGTGCTCGATGAACCGGGTGCAGAAATGAAAGTACAAATAACAAGAACAGAGGATTAAAAAATGAAAAAAATATTATCTTTCGCACTCGCCGTAATGATGCTTTGTCTTTGCTTTACATCCTGCGGTGAAAACACAATAGAAGCAGAACCTTTCAACGCTGTTGTTTCCATAGATACAACAGGACATACTCTCCGCCACATAGAGATAGTTATAAAAGATTACGGTACGGTTACACTTGCGCTTGACGAAACAGTTGCACCCGTCACAGTTAAGAACTTCGTTGGACTTGCGGAGAAAGGCTTTTTTGATGGTCTTCCCATCACAAGAGTTCAGAGTGGATTCGTTCTTCAGGGCGGTCAAAGCGAAGAATACACTCCCAGTATCAAAGGCGAATTTGCTTCCAACGGTGTTGAAAACAACCTTTTGCACAAGAGAGGCATCATCTCTATGGCAAGAACAGAAGATCCCGACAGCGCATCAAGCCAATTCTTCATTATGCTTGCGGACAGCGAGGCTCTGGACGGCGGTTACGCCGCATTCGGCTGGGTAACCTCCGGTATGAACATTGTCGATGCCATCAACGAAGATATCACAAGCGATGATTATGACACATCGAATATTCGGCTCTACAGTATGTGCTTCCTTAAACCCAAATCAATGCTTACAATCAAAACCATAAGAGTAATAGACTGATATAAAACCGTAAAACGCCCGCATTTTTGCAGGCGTTTTGCTTTTTTCTATTGCTATATATTCAAAAATATGCTAGAATAAATACGATATAATACATTTCCAAAGGAGCATAGCTATGGGAAAGAAATATTTCTTCTGTAAAACAAACAAGCACCCCGTTGAATATAAAACGGGTGAAAAAATGATATATGATCTTGAACTTCGAGAGGACGGCAAAAAAATTACCTGCCACTCCTTTTCCTACACTATCGAACGCGATTTTGAAGAAAAGATAGAGGGCACGGCTTGCGGTAAGGACGGCACAATAACGCTGGAAACCGTTATGAACAAACCCGGTTTTGCCCGCGTTATATGCCGCGCGCTCGACGAAAACGGCAATAAACTTGAAGACTGCGACGATTTCGAGGGCGGTACGGGCGCTGAAGTTGAAACGCTTTGCACCACGACCCCTATGCCTGAAAAATTCAGCGAATTCTGGGAAAACTGCCGCAAGGAGCTTTACTCCGTTGACGTTGAAACCATCGGATACAAAGAAGTGGAAAAGCCCGAATATCCCGATTTCAACATATACGATGTTAAGATAAAATGTGCGGGTCCTATGCCCGTCTCGGGTTACATCTCTGCTCCCAAGAAGGAAGGCAAGTTCCCTGCTTACGTTTGCTATAAAGGCTATGGCGTTGTTCCCGCGCCCATAAGCTGCAAGGAAGATACCATTATCTTCTACATCAACGCACACGGCATCGAAAACGGCAGACCCGACGAATATTATCAGAAACTCGCACAGACAAGACTCAAAAACTACGGTCTTATCACGGAGCAGAATATCGACCCCGATAAATCTTACTTTAAATATATGGCGCTTCGCGCAGCTCAAGCGGCACGCTTCCTTTTGACGCTGCCCAACTTTAACGGCGAGCTTATACTCCACGGCGGAAGCCAAGGCGCATTCCAGGCGACCGTTGCAACAACGCTCGTTCCCGAGGTAAACAAGCTTGACATCTACATCCCGTGGCTTTGCGATATCAACGCAGCTTCCATCGGCAGAATTCGCTATGGCGACCCTCAGTTTACGGACGGCATGGCGTATTACGACCTTACCAACCTTGCAACAAAGATACACTGCCCCGTAACGCTTATGGCGGGTCTTGGCGACTATACCTGCCACCCCACGGGCATATTCTCTTTCTATAACGCCATCCCCACGCACAAGGAAATGCGCGTAATACAAAATAAAATTCACCTGTATCAATCCCCTGAAGCCGAGGAATTCAAGGTAAATTACCCTGTATATTGATAGTAAAAGCCCCGCCTGTCGGCGGGGTTTTCGCGTTATTTATTATCAATAAAATGTTGCAACGGGCTCTTCGGGAGCTGTCGTTTTTTCAATCGATATAGGTGTGAGCACGGGGCCCTTTCTGCCGTATATCTTGTTATTCTTGATATTTATTTTTGCGGTGAGCATTATCCAATCGCCGTGTTTCACGGGGAATTTTGATGCGTTTTCAACTATCATACCCGCATACTTAATATCATCCGCACAGCATACCATAATCTCCCTGCCGAAAACGAAATTGTCCTTGGGAAGGTTTGAGTTGATAGCAACAAGACCTTTTATACAAACGGTCTTGCCGTGATATTTGTCAAGCTCTTCGGAAACGTCGCGGTACCAGATGGCAAAATCTCTGTCCTCGACCTCGATAACGGGAGCATCTATGTCGTAAGGAAGCGGATCTTCTATATCGTCATATTCCGCGTCTCCGTTCTGGTACTCATATGCAATATCGCACATACGTGAAATACCGCGAACGATGGAGTGGTACTGCATCTTATCAAAGCTCGGGTCAAAGCGATTGAACACAACGAGATCCGCGTTATTTATCTTATCCACAACGAGAGAACGCATATTGGCGTTGTAATCAAGAAAAGTTTCCGCTTCGCAGAACATCATTATCTGCGGAACGAGCCAACCGTCTGGAAGCGCTCCGAAAAGTTCGGGAAGTGTCCACATACCGTTGTATTCGCAGAGCACGCGCACAGCGCCATGCTTTCTTTGAAGAGCTGCAAGCTTATCGGGATTGAGCTTCGCTTTATCGGAGATCACTTCCGCAAAGATATTTCTCTTTGCAAGAGCTTCCGCATCGTATTCCTCAACGCCTTCCTCGCAGATGAGAAGAAGCGTTTTTTCGCCGTCGTCGAACTGGCCCTGCTCTATCGTATCGTTTATAAATTTTGTTTTACCGCCTTCAAGGAAGCCGATAAAAAGATATAAAGGTGTTTCTCTCATATTCTCACGCTTTCAGCTTAACTCCGAAAAGCTCGGATACAGCATTTTTGTCTATCTCAGAACCGATCACGCAGAGTTTGCCAATAACATCGGGCTCACCTTCGCGCACGTCGGCCTCTCCCGGAACAAAGTCAAAGTATATAAATTTATCGCCTTCACTTGCAACGATACCTTTTGCACGCAAAACTTTGCCGTATTTTTCCGTGTCGTTAAGGGCATCAAGTTTTTCTTTGATCTCTTCTTCTGTGAATTTTTTCGTTGTTTCAGCACCTATGCTTTCAAACACTTCGTCGGCATGGTGGTGATGGTGATGGCATTCGCATTCAGGATCGTTGCACTCACCGTGGCCGTGACGGTGGTGGTGCTCGTGCTCATCCTCGTCATCGTGGTGATGGTGATGGCATTCGCATTCGGGATCGTCGCACTTATCGTGTCCGTGATGATGGTGATGATGCTCATGTTCGTGCTCTTCGTCATCGTGGTGATGGTGGTGGCACTCACATTCGGGATCGTCGCACTCATCGTGGTCGTGATGATGGTGATGATGTTCGTGCTCGTGTTCATCATCGTGGTGATGGTGGTGGCACTCACATTCGGGATCGTCGCACTCATCATGGTGGTGATGATGTTCGTGCTCATGTTCATCGTCATCGTGGAACTGCAAAGGAGCTTTGGAACCATCGATAACTTCAAGAATCTTTTTGCCATCAAGCAACTCCCAAGGAGTTGTAACGATTATAGCCGTCGCATTCTTTTCACGAAGCATCGCAACAACTTCGTCTATCTTGTCTTCTTTCATACCGCTTGTACGGCTGAGGATGATAGCGTTTGCGTTAGCTATCTGGTTATCGTAAAACTCACCGAAGTTTTTCATATACATCTTGCACTTCGCCGCGTCCGCAACAGTTGCCGCACCTGATATTTTAACGTCGTCGCACTCAACCTTTTTAACAGCAGCAAGCACATCGGAAAGCTTACCAACGCCAGAGGGCTCGATAAGTATTCTGTCGGGATGGAATTTTTCTATAACCTCCGCCATAGCCTTGCCGAAATCACCCACAAGGCTGCAGCAGATACAGCCGGAGTTCATCTCCGTTATCTCCACGCCCGCTTCCTGCAAAAATCCGCCGTCTATACCGACCTTACCGAATTCGTTTTCGATAAGAACCACCTTTTCGTCGGCATAAGCCTCTTTAAGAAGTTTTTTTATAAGCGTGGTCTTACCCGCGCCCAAAAAGCCGGAAAAAACATCTATTTTAGTCATTTTTTCATTCCTTTTCTTTCAAAAATAATATTTATAAATGATATTTATAATAATATATTTTATCACACACAAATCCAAAAATCAATGAATATGAAAATTTTACAAAAAATTCGTATTTTCTTGCACTTGATGTTGATTTTAGAAATTCTTTATGATATAATCGCTCAACAAAATCAATTTGCGAGGTCTTTTTTATGAAGCAAAGCTACACTAGACTCAAGCTTGCCTGTTATTCGGCAAATATAAGTATGTCAATAGTGGGAAATCTTCCACCCGTATTATTTTTAACGTTCCGTTCACTTTACGGTATCTCATATTCCCTTTTGGGTCTTTTGGTGCTTATAAATTTTGTAACACAGCTTGCTGTCGATCTTGTATTCTCCTTTTTTTCGCATAAGTTTAATATTTCAAAAACAGTAAAATTGATGCCCATTATAACCGTTGTGGGCTTTCTTCTCTATGCTCTCTCCCCTGTGCTTTTTTCTGAAAACGTATATATCGGTCTTGCGCTCGGAACGGTGATATTCTCCGTTTCCTCGGGACTTTCGGAGGTGCTCATAAGCCCCGTTATCGCCGCAATCCCCGCAGACGACCCGGACAGAGAGATGAGCAAACTTCACTCCGTATATGCTTGGGGCTCTGTATTTGTAATAATAGTTTCAACTCTTTTCCTGCTCTTTTTCGGAAGCGAGAATTGGCAAATACTCGCGCTTATATTTACGGTAGTTCCCGTTTCTTCCTTGATACTCTATCTTGGCTCGGAAATTCCGAAAATGGAAACACCGGAAAAAGCATCCGGCGCACTCTCTTTGCTTAAAAACAAAGGGGTCTGGCTTTGCGTTCTTGCTATCTTCCTCGGCGGTGCTGCGGAATGTACTATGGCGCAATGGTGCTCCGGATATATTGAAAAAGCCTTGGGCATACCAAAGGTTTGGGGCGATATATTCGGCGTGGCTCTTTTCAGCGTGGCTCTTGGAACCGGACGCACGCTTTACGCAAAAAAAGGAAAAAACATCGAAAAGGTATTACTCTGGGGCGCTGTCGGTGCGGCAATTTGCTATTTTACAGCGGCAATCTCCAATATAGCAGTAATAGGTCTTATCGCCTGTGCATTCACGGGCTTCTGCGTTTCTATGCTTTGGCCGGGAAACCTTGTTGTGGCATCGGAAAGATTTCCTAAGGGAGGCGTATTTATATACGCTCTGATGGCGGCAGGCGGCGACCTTGGTGCGTCCGTCGGTCCTCAGCTTATCGGTATAATCACAGATACAGTGGCGGCAGATCCTCGCACAGCAGAGCTTGCAATCAGCCTTGGCGCATCCGCCGAACAGCTTGGAATGAAGCTCGGTATGCTTGTCGGTATGCTCTTCCCACTTGCGGCGATATTCGTTTTCGTAAAATTTTTAAAACAAAAGAAAAAGTCTAACTTAGAATAATTCAAAACAAGGTAAAAAGCAGCGAAAAGCTGTTTTTTATCTTGTTTTTTCTTTCGTCGATAAATACTTTAAAAGCAGTAGATTTTTATAAAATTTTATGATACAATATTTTTATAAGAAAAATTTTCGTCCTAAAAAGAGGTAAAAAATGAATTTCACATACGAAAAATCAAGAGATAAACATTTGACAGCAAAAGAAAGAATCGTAAAAGCGCTCGGAATTTCCGAAAATGACGGCGTTCTCGATGCCGAATTTCTCACAGCAGACGGTAAGAAAGCTGTTGCTTTTCTCGGTCTTCCCTATGAAGCCCCCATATGCCTTCGTCTTTTCTCCTTTCCGGAGTTTTGCTCATTTCTTGACAGTGTAGGCGACGATTGCGCTCTTTTCACCTTCTTCGGAAAAGACATCACTCTCCGCACAGAGAAAGATACATATGAGATACCAGAAAACGTAAAGAAACTCATCGTTTCCGCTTTCGAGGATATGATCTGCGCAAAGGGCAGCCTCGGTCCTGCGGGCGAACACATTATCGACCTTAAAATGCCCCGTGTCGGCACTCATTATGATATAAACCTTCTACTCGGTTGCCGCGTGGATGCCCCCGATCCGCTTCTTACAACTCCGAAAGCATCCCTTGACTCTTTCGGCCGCGGTGCTTTCCGTTCCGTTGCAAATATGAACGTGACAGCTTCCCGCTTTGACCTTATTCCCGAGGACAGCGGCGAGCCCTGCAACCGTCAGTTCTATATTTTTGAAGACGGCAAGCAGATCTTCTACTCTGCAAACGCGGAAGAAAATATTGCGGACGCGTTCTGTGTTCACGCACAGAACCACACCGTTATCACATACGAAACAAATTGCGGTCTTATAATAAAACGCACTATATTCATTCTTCCCTTTGAAGATGGTATGCCCGACGCTGTGGAAGCACAAAGAATTGAGATACGCAATATCGGAAGCAAGCCCAGAAAGCTTAAAATAGTTGCAACAGGTATGTTCGCACTCTGCTCCCCCGAATCTATGACGAATGATATTCTCTATGCAAGCATCACTTGGGAAGGCGCCGTTGCAAAGAAGGACGGCAAACCTATTGCAGTTTGCCCCATCCCCAACCCCGCATACCTCAAAAAGACCCGCCGCTTTGCAACACTTTTCTGCGACGGCGAAGCGTTTGACGATTTCACGGAAAACTACATAAACTTCATCGGACGCGGTACGCTTGAGCATCCGGAGCACGGCGCATACCTTACAAGCGCACATACGCAGAAGGTAGTTCCTTTCTATGCCCTCGGCAAGACCATCACGCTCGAGCCCAAAAAGCAGAAGAAGATAGACTGCTACGTTGGTATAGTTTCCGGCAAGGGCGATATTTCCCCCGTATTCGACGAAAAATTCGGAGCTTTCGCGGATAAATACGCCCAAGAAGAGGCTTTTGACGAATCTTTCGCGGCTATGAAGCAGTTCTATAAAACGTACTCCTCTTACGTTAAGGTTTCCACAGGGGACGATTTCTTCGATTCCTACGTTAACAACAACCTGCCTTTCCAGGTGCTTTACCAGTCCTTCGTTTCCCGTTCATTTGCGTGGACGCAAAAGAGCTTCCGTGAAATCGGCTTCCGCGAAATTCAGGACGTTTACGCCTCTGTTTACTATATGACGGCTATGGGCAAGGGCGAGCTTGCGCGTTCTCTGCTTTCCAAGTGGGTTTCCAACGTATACAAGATGGGTTACGCAAACCATAACTTCTTCTTCAGCGGAAAAGAACCGGGCTTTTGCTCCGACGACGCGCTCTGGCTTACACAAGCGGTTTACAGATACGTGTTCCTCACGGAAGATTTTGTGTTCCTTGATTCAGAATTCCCCATTGCAGGAACAAAGGGTGAAACAAGAAAGCTTTGGGACACTCTTATGGCGACTATAGAATACAGCGGCAAGATCTCCGTTGGTGCACACGGTCTTCCCATCCTTGACCGCGCAGACTGGAACGACGCGCTCAAGCTTGACGACAACTGGATAGACGGTCCCACGAAAGAAAAGCTTTATGCAAAACAGCTTGAAGAAACAGGCGCACCCTACGGCACGAAATTCGAAAGCAACTATTGCGAAAGCGTTATGAACGCATTCCTGCTCAAGATAGCTTACGATAACCTCTATGAGCTTGCTGTGGCAACGGGAAGAAAAGATACTGCAGCTGATATTGCAGAACGTGCAAAAGACCTTACGGATAGGATTCAGGCTTCCGCTTGGAAAGAAAACTTCTTTGCGCGCGCACTCATCAACCACGGTGAGTACAGCTACCTCGGCGCTAAAGGCGACGGTCTTGGCACAGACAAAACAAAGGACGGTTCTTACTTCCTTAACTCCTTCTCCTGGGCGCTCCTTGCAAACGTCGCAACGGAAGAAGAAATACGCATTATGCTAAATACGATAAGAGATAACCTTACAACGGAATACGGTCCCATCCTCTGCACTCAGTGCGACCTTGAAAGAGTTGCAACGGGTACTGCAACGGGTCTTTACTTCCGCGGTGACAGAGAAAACGGCGGCGTATTCAAACACGCAGCTATGATGGCGGCTGTTGCTTCTCTCAAACAAGCGAAAAAGGTAAAAGACATAAGCATCGCAACAGATCTCTTGCGCCTCGGCTACGGCATACTTGAAAATGTTCTGCCTTATAAGACGCTAAAGAATCCCTTTATTTCCAAGGGTAACCCTCGCTTCTGCACACAGTATACAAACTCTATGACAGGCGAAAACGTAGGCCCTATGCTTTCGGGTACTGCAAGCTGGCTCACTCTTGCTATATTCGAGATGCTCGGTATAGCTTACACGGCAGACGGCATTGAGCTTTCTCCTATGCTTCCCGAGGGTACGGAAGAAATTAAATATACCATCACAAAGGGCGCTGTTTACAACATTACCGTAACAAAGAAAGCGGGCTTCTCTCGCATTGATGAAAACACAAAATGCACCTTCGACGGCAAGGAATGCGGCAACACATTCCCGATGCTTAAAGACGGTGTTCACGAAATAGTTATTGCTCTTTAATAATATAAAATACGGCGGTGTCACATCCGCCGTATTTTTGAGGAAAGGAAGATTTTTATGATATTCGATACACTCGCTCATATTGACAATTATAAAGGCGTACACGAAGGCGTTTTCAAGGGGCTTCTTCTCTTGCGCGACACGGATTTTTCCATTCTTGAAGACAAAAGATACGAGCTTGACGGAGAGGATTACTTCTTCATTACAAGCTATGAAACGCAAGAGGTGAACGACACACCCGAAGCGCACCAAAAATACATTGATATTCAGTGCCTCATTTCAGGCACTGAGCGTATGAACGTGGGCACGCTTGAAGAAATGACGGACGAGGTCACAGAACGCCGCGGTGCGGATATCCGCTTTTACCACGGCCCAACAGACTCTGTAACGCTTGTTCCCGGCAAATTCGCCGTGCTTTTCCCCGGTGACGCGCATGCTCCAAAAATCGCTGTGGAAAAGCCCGCGCTATGCCGCAAAGTGGTTGTGAAAGTTAAAGTTTAGAACACGAAAAAACGCGCTTTCGAAGCGCGTTTTCTTGTAATAAAATAGGAAATTACTTCAAAATGAGATAAAACCTCTTCCGTATTTTGCTTCGCAAAATCCACCTTCCCCAAAGGGGAAGGTCGGCTACGCCGAGAGCCGGGTCTGTGAGAAAGCCTTCCCCTTTGGGGAAGGTGTCAGCGTAAGCTGACGGATGAGGTGGGGTGCGATTTATCGCACTTTTTTATTTTATTCAATCGTTACAGTATATTTTTCCGCAAGATACAAGGGTCTGTAAGCAAGCTTTGAACGGCGCAAGCCCTCGTCGCCTGCGTCATCCTCCCTATTGACATATTTGAGTTTGCCAACGCAATATTTTTCGGCTTCTCTCTTTGCAAGCATCTGGTATGCACCGGTAACGCTCCTGTCGCATTTTTCTATATGCACAATGAGCGTATCGGCAACAGCCTCGCACAGAAAAAAGCCTATTACATTGCCATCAACACAGAGAGCCTCCCCGAAAAAGCCGTAATCTTCGAAATTTTCAAGCACGTCCAAAACGCAATTTTTCTCTTCCTGTGCGGAAAAACTTTCTTTTTCGTTATCCTTGGAATAGCGGGAAAAGAACTCCTTTACGCGCTCAAGATCGTCTTTTTTTATTTCTTCAAAACTCCAATTTGGGTTTTCAGCAAGAAAGCGATTTATGTGGTTTCTCTGCGTTGCATATTTTTTTCCTTTGAAACTTGCAAGATCCTCCCCCAAATAAATATAATCAGAGTGATCCCTGTCAAATTCCGCAACGGAAAAAGGAAAAACAGATGTTACTTTATCTCTTTCTTCCTGTGAAACAGCGGCAAAGATCAACTTTTCATCATTGCTTTTGCAATACTGTATAAGATTTTCGACGGTTTGCTCGAAAGGCTTTCCAATGGGATAAGAAAAAGCTTTTCCATCTTCCAAAAGGCGAAATTTCATATACATTGCTCCGTCAAAAACAGCGTATTCAGTTTCATAAGCATTTCGCCACATCACGCTTCCGCCGACGGAAAAATCGCAGAATCGATTTGTACATTGTTCAAAATACGGGCGCAGTACCGCTGCATCCGCAAGTGTCATTTTTTTAAATTCCAACATAGATCACCAAAAAACAATAAATTCTAAGTATGACTATGATTATACTCTTTTTTTAGTAAAAAAGTCAAGAAGTTGCCATACTTTCCCCACTTTTTTTGTATTTAGTCGAAAAAAGCGCTCTGCGAGCACTAAATTACTTGACTTTGTTTTTTAGTTATGATATTATATATTATATGAAAACTCGACTGCAACTGACGGAACAGCGGAGCACCGCATAGAAGCAATCGGGAATATATTTTGTCGACCGTCTGGGCAGTTCTATTACCGAAACAAGGGATAGACCTGCCCTTTCCTATTTTTTACAGGAGGTTATATGAAAAAAGTCGCAATAATCATGGGAAGCGCATCCGACCTTCCCGTAGTGGAAAAAGCCATCGAAATACTTGAAACATACGAAATTCCCCACGAAGTTCACGTATATTCCGCACACAGAACCCCCGTGGAAGCCAAAGCGTTTTCTGAAAATGCAAGAGATAACGGTTTTGGCGTTATCATCGCTGCAGCAGGCAAGGCAGCGCACCTCGCCGGTGCCATCGCCGCAAACACAACGCTTCCCGTTATCGGCATACCCGTTAAGTCTTCCACCCTCGACGGGCTTGACGCGCTTCTCTCGACTGTTCAAATGCCCGCAGGCATACCTGTTGCAACCGTTGCAATAGATGGTGCCGCAAACGCAGCATTGCTCGCAGCACAGATCATCGCAGTAGAAGACAAAGCCCTTGCAGACAAGCTTACAGCGGCAAGAAAGAAAGCCGCAGAGGACGTTCTAAAAAAAGACGAAGAGCTCTCCCTCAAATACAGTAAATAATTTAATGCAAATATACAAAATCGAAAGGAATGAACGAAAATGAAAAACTCCAGATCAGAAAGTTACGCAGCGGCCGGCGTTGATATTACCGCCGGCTACAAAGCTGTTGAACTTATGAAAGCACATATCGCACGCACTCGTAACGAGGGTTGCCTTGACGACGTTGGCGGCTTCGGCGGTTGCTTTGCTTTGCCCCTTGGTATGGAAGAGCCCGTTCTCGTTTCCGGCACAGACGGTTGCGGTACCAAAGTAAAACTCGCGATCCTTATGGACAAACACGATACTATAGGTATCGATGCCGTTGCTATGTGCGTAAACGACATCATTTGCTGCGGCGCAAAACCGCTATTTTTCCTTGACTACATCGCTTGCGGTAAGAACTATCCCGAAAAGATCGCCGCTATCGTTTCCGGCGTTGCGGAAGGCTGCGTTCAATCCGGCGCGGCGCTCATCGGCGGCGAAACAGCGGAGCATCCCGGTCTTATGCCCGCAGAGGATTACGACCTTGCAGGCTTTGCCGTAGGTATCGTTGATAAGAAAAAGATCATCGACAACACAAAGATGGAAGCAGGCAACGTGGTTATCGCTCTTCCCTCCACAGGTATCCACTCCAACGGCTTCTCCCTCTGCCGCAAGGTATTTGACATCGATAACAACAACCCCGACCTCTACGTTGCAAAAGAAGAGCTCGGCGGTAAAACGATTGGCGAAACACTTCTCACACCTACAAGAATTTACGTAAGATCCATTCTCGCTCTTCTTGCAAAAGTATCCGTTAAGGGTATTTCCCACATCACGGGCGGCGGTTTCTACGAAAACATTCCGAGAAGCATTCCCGATGGCCTTGGTGCAAAGATCAACAAGAGCGACGTTCGCATACTTCCCATCTTCGACCTTATCGCAAAGACAGGCAACATTCCCGAAAGAGATATGTTCAACACGTTCAATATGGGCGTTGGTATGAGCGTTGTCGTTGCCAAAGAAGACGTTGATACAGCACTTGAAATTCTCCGTGCGAACGGCGAAGATGCTTATGTCCTCGGCGAGATCATCGAAAGCGAAGAAAAGTGCGTTCTTATCTAAAAGAGCTTTATTAAACAGAGAAAAGAGGTTATTCCTATGAACCCTGTTAAAATAGCCGTGCTCGTTTCGGGCGGCGGCACAAACCTGCAGGCGCTTATCGATGCGCAAAAAGCCGGAATCATCAAAAACGGTGAAATAACGCTCGTCGTTTCCTCTTCCCCCACGGCCTATGCGCTCGAAAGAGCCAAAAACGCCGGGATCGAAACGGCAGTAGCAGACAAGCATGCCTACGAAAACAGAAGCGATTTTGAAAAGGCACTCATCGCTTCTCTTGAAGAAAAAGGTATAGAGCTTATAGTTCTTGCCGGCTTTATGTACATCCTCAGCCCCGAGTTTATAGCACACTACAAGGAAAGAATGATAAATGTTCATCCCTCCCTTATTCCCTCCTTCTGCGGCGACGGCTTTTACGGTCTTCGCGTTCACGAAGCGGCCCTTGCCTACGGTGTAAAGGTTACAGGCGCAACAGTGCATTTTGTAAACGAAATAACGGACGGCGGTAAGATCATTATGCAAAAAGCCGTTGAAATACAAGAGGGCGACACACCTGAAACTCTCCAGAAGAGAGTTATGCAGGAGGCAGAATGGATAATTCTTCCCCAAGCAGTTGAAAAAGTAAGTAAAGATATTATTAACGGAGGAACAATATAATGGCAATGTTTGATTTAAAGAGTTTGCTTTCCGAAAACTCTTATCCCGGCAGAGGCATCGTTATCGGCAAATCCGCAGACGGTAGATCCGCTATGATAGCATACTTCATTATGGGCAGAAGCGAAAACAGCCGCAACAGAATTTTCGAACGCTTCGACGGCGGTATGAGAACAAAGGCTTTCGATGAGTCCAAGCTTTCCGACCCGCACCTTATCATCTACAATCCTTATCTTTCTGCCAAGGACGGTAATGTTGATATTATTACAAACGGCGACCAGACCAATACGATCTTTGATTATATAAACGAAGTGGATCACCCCTTCGGCTTTGAAGCAGCTTGCGAGGTGCGTGAATTCGAGGATGACAAACCCAACTTCACACCCAGAATTTCCGGCATTCTTAACTATTGCTTCCCCGACAAGTCTTTTAGCTATAAGCTTTCTATTTTGAAGAGCGCAAACGGCAGAGGCGAGTCCTGCAGAAGATATTTCTACAGCTATGCACAGCCCGAAGACGGCATAGGGCACTTCATACATACGTATAAATGCGACGGCAATCCCATTCCCTCCTTCTACGGCGAACCCGAAGAGGTAGCAATGCCCAACACGGCAGAGGAGCTTGCAGAGCTTTGCTGGAGCAACCTTAACGAAGACAACAAGGTTTCTCTCTTTGTACGTCAGATTCCCCTTGACGGCACAGAGCCCACAGAAATCATTATTAACAAAAATAACTAAGGAGAATGAGCGATATGAACGAATTCGAACTTAAATATGGCTGTAACCCCAACCAGAAACCCTCTAAGATCTATATGGCAGACGGCTCCGAGCTTCCCATAGAAATACTTTGCGGCAGACCCGGTTACATCAACTTCCTTGATGCATTCAACTCCTGGCAGCTTGTAAAAGAAGTTTCCGAAGCAACAGGCATGGTCGCGGCAACATCCTTCAAGCACGTAAGCCCCACATCTGCAGCGGTTGGTCTTCCCCTTTCCGACAAGCTCAAAAAAGCTTGCTTCGTTGACGATATCGAAGGCCTCGACGAGTCTCCCCTCGCTTGCGCTTATGCAAGAGCAAGAGGTACGGACAGAATGTCCTCCTTCGGCGACTGGATCGCTCTTTCCGACACTTGCGATAAGACAACAGCCCTTCTCATCAAGCGCGAGGTTTCCGACGGTGTTATCGCTCCCGATTACACACCCGAAGCACTTGAAATCCTCAAAACAAAGAAGCAGGGTGCTTACAATATCGTTAAGATAGACAAAAACTACGTTCCCGCCCCCATCGAAACAAAGCAGGTTTACGGCATCACTTTCGAACAGGGCAGAAACAATTTTAAAATAAACGAAGCTCTCCTTTCGGATGTTGTAACAAAAAATAAAAACCTCCCCGAAAGCGCAAAACGTGACCTTATCATCGCGCTTATCACTCTCAAATATACACAGTCCAACTCCGTTTGCTACGCGGTTGACGGTCAGGCTATCGGCGTTGGCGCAGGTCAGCAGTCCAGAATCCACTGCACACGTCTTGCAGGCACAAAGGCAGATACATGGCACCTCCGCCAGCACGAAAAGGTTTTGAACCTTCCCTTCCTTCCCACTCTCGGCAGACCCGACCGCGATAATGTTATCGATGGCTACATCAACAAGAACGAAGAAGACGTTTGCGCAGAAGGCGTATGGCAGAAATACTTTACAACACGCCCCGACCCCCTCACATCAGAGGAAGCTGAAGCTTACCTTTCCACAATAACAGGCGTTGCACTCGGCTCCGACGCATTCTTCCCCTTCTCCGACAATATCGAAAGAGCAAAGAAGAGCGGCGTTTCCTATATCGCAGAGCCCGGCGGATCCAAGCGCGATGACCTCGTTATCGAATGCTGTAATAAATACGACATCGCAATGGCATTCACGGGAATGCGTCTTTTCCACCACTAATTCTCTTTATCTTTGCGCGGTGCACACCGCGCAAAGACTTTGATAAGCCCCCACAAACTTTTTTTCGGAGGAAATAAAAATTATGAATATAATGGTTGTAGGCGGCGGTGGCCGCGAACACGCAATCATCAAAAAGCTTAAAAAAAGCAATAACGTTGATAAAATTTACGCTCTCCCCGGCAACGGCGGTATCGCTCAGGACGCAGAATGCGTCGATATAGGTGCAAAAGACATCGAAGCTATAGTTGATTTTGCAAAAAACAACTATATTGACTTCGCCGTTGTGGCACCCGACGATCCGCTTGTGCTCGGTGCAGTCGATGCTCTTGAGGCTGTAGGCATTCCCGCATTCGGTCCCAAGAAAAATGCGGCTATCATCGAAGGCAGCAAGATCTTCTCCAAAAACCTTATGAAAAAATACGGTATCCCCACAGCGGCATACGAAGTATTTGAAGATATGGATGAAGCTCTTGCTTACCTTGAAACAGCCCCCATCCCCACGGTCATCAAGGCAGACGGCCTTGCCCTTGGCAAAGGCGTTGTTATCGCTATGACAAGAGAAGAAGCCGTTGACGCCGTTCACTCCATGATGGAAGACAAGATGTTCGGCGAAAGCGGTTCCAAAATCGTTATTGAAGAATTTTTGGAAGGACCCGAGGTTTCCGTTCTCTCTTTCACAGACGGAAATATCGTTGTTCCCATGGTTTCTTCCATGGACCACAAGCGTGCGCTTGACGGCGACAAGGGTCTTAATACAGGCGGTATGGGCACTATCGCTCCCAACCCCGTTTACACGGCAGACATCGCAGAGCGTTGCATGAAAGAGATATTCCTTCCCACAATGAATGCGATGAACGCAGAAGGCAGAACCTTCCGCGGATGTCTCTACTTCGGTCTTATGATCACAAAGGACGGTCCCAAGGTAATCGAATACAACTGCCGCTTCGGCGACCCCGAAACACAGGTAGTTCTTCCCTTGCTTGAATCCGACCTTCTCGATATTATGATAAAAACAGCAAAAGGCGAACTTTCCGAAAATGACGTTAAGTTCTCAAGCGGTGCCGCTGCCTGCGTAGTGGTTGCTTCTGCGGGTTACCCCGGCAGCTATGAAAAAGGCTATGAGATCACTCTCCCCGAGGGTCTTGCGGATACGGAGATCTACGTTGCTGGCGCACAGATAAAGGACGGCAAGCTCACAAACGCGGGCGGCAGAGTCCTCGGTGTTTCTTCCACAGCGGCAACGCTTGAAGAAGCGCTCAAAAAAGCGTACACAGGCGCTGAAAAAGTTCACTTTGAAAACGCATTCTACCGCCGCGACATCGGCGCAAAAGCTATGAAAATACTTACGGAGGCTAAAAACTAATGGTTTACAGAATATTTGTCGAAAAGAAGGCGGGTCTTGCAAACGAAGCGGCTTCCCTTCTTTCCGAAATTAAAAACCTTTTGAAAATAGAAACTGTTACAGGTGTAAGAATACTCAACAGATACGATGTTGAGAACATCACGGAAGAGCTTTTCGAATACGCTTGCAAAACAGTATTTTCCGAGCCCCAGCTCGATATCGCCACACCCGATTTTGAGGCGAACGGTGCAAAGGTGTTCGCGGTTGAATACCTTCCCGGTCAGTTCGATATGAGAGCTGATTCCGCGGCACAGTGTATCCAGATCATCTCCAAGGGAAACCGCCCCACAGTTCGCACAGCGAAAATATACATCCTCGAAGGTACGCCTTCCGATGCTGATATTGCCGCTGTTAAAAAGCACGTTATCAACCCCGTTGAAGCTCGCGAAGCAAGTCTTGCAAAGCCGGAAACTCTTGCAAATATCTGCGATATTCCCACAGAAGTTGCTACTCTTGACGGCTTCCTCGACCTTGATGCACAGGGGCTTGCAGACTTCGTTAAAACATACGGTCTTGCTATGGATAACGATGATATTAAATTCTGCCAGGATTACTTCAAGACAGAAAACCGCAACCCAACGATTACAGAGATCCGTATGATAGACACATACTGGTCCGACCACTGCAGACACACAACGTTCCTTACAACTATCGACGAAGTTAAATTTGAAGACGAACTTCTTGAAGCCGCTTATAAACGCTACCTTGAAACAAGAGAGGCTCTCGGCAGAACAAAGCCCCAAAACCTTATGGACATTGGTACTATCGCGGCTAAATATCTCAAAAAAACAGGCAAGCTCGATAAGCTCGACGAATCCGAAGAAATCAACGCTTGCACGGTAAAGATGGACGTAACTATCGACGGCAAGACCGAAAAATGGCTCCTCCTCTTCAAGAACGAAACACATAACCACCCCACAGAAATCGAACCCTTCGGCGGTGCGGCTACTTGTATCGGCGGTGCTATCCGCGACCCGCTCTCCGGTCGTGCTTACGTTTACGGCGCTATGCGTGTAACGGGTGCTGCTGACCCCCTCGTTCCCACAGAAGACACCATTCCCGGCAAACTCCCCCAGAGAACTATCGTTCAGACGGCCGCCGCAGGCTATTCCTCCTACGGTAACCAGATTGGTCTTGCAACAGGCGAAGTTGACGAGATCTACCATCCCGGATATGCTGCAAAGCGTATGGAGATCGGTGCTGTTGTCGGCGCTGCCCCTCAGGCTAACGTTCGCCGCGAATGCCCCGACCCCGGCGACGTAGTTATCCTTCTCGGCGGCAGAACAGGTCGCGACGGTTGCGGCGGTGCAACAGGTTCTTCCAAATCTCACACAGCCACATCCCTTGAAACTTGCGGTGCTGAAGTTCAGAAAGGTAACGCCCCCGAAGAACGCAAGCTCCAGAGACTTTTCCGCAACCCAGAAGCTTCACTCCTCATTAAGAGATGTAACGACTTCGGTGCAGGCGGTGTTTCCGTTGCTATCGGTGAGATTGCAGACGGTCTTGCAATCGACCTCAACGCAGTTCCCAAAAAATACGAAGGTCTTGACGGCACAGAACTCGCAATAAGCGAATCTCAGGAAAGAATGGCTGTTGCCGTTGAAGCAAAAGACGTTGATAAATTCCTCTCCCTTGCCGCTAAAGAAAACCTTGAAGCAACAGTTGTTGCAAAGGTTACAGCCGAGCCCAGACTCACAATGACTTGGAACGGCAAAACTATCGTTGACATCTCCCGCGAGTTCCTTAACTCCAACGGCGCTGAAAAGCATACAAAAATAGCTCCCGAAGCTCCCAATGCTTACAGCAAGGATACAAGCGGCGACTTCACAGAAAAATATAAAGCGCTTGCAGGTGACCTTAACGTTTGTTCCAAACGCGGTCTTTCCGAACGCTTCGACTCCACCATTGGCGCAGGCACAGTCCTTATGCCTTTCGGCGGTAAATATCAGCTCACACCCATTCAGGCTATGGCGCACAAGGTTTCCGTTGAACACGGCCACACGGACGATTGCTCCGTTATGGCTTACGGCTACAATCCCTTCATTGCCGAAAAGAGCCCCTATCACAGCGCATACCTCGCTGTTGTGGAATCCGTTTCCAAGCTCGTTGCTTCCGGCGCTGAATATAAAGACGTATATCTCACATTCCAGGAATATTTTGAAAAACCCAGAAACGAAGGCAAACGCTGGGGCAAGCCTTTCGCAGCGCTCCTCGGTGCGCTCGAAGCACAGCTCGACCTCGGTATCGCCGCTATCGGCGGTAAGGACTCTATGAGCGGCTCTTTCGACGCCCTCGACGTTCCTCCCACGCTCGTTTCCTTCGCTGTTACAACAGAAAAAGTTCAGCATATCGTTTCCCCCGAATTCAAAGGTGCAGGTCATAACGTATATCTCGTTAAACCCGCATATAATGAAAAGAACCTTCCCGATGCAAACTCCCTTATGACTCTTTATGATAAAGTATTTGCCCTCACATCCACAGGCAAAGCTGTTGCCGCTTACACTCCCACATACGGCGGCGTAGCGGAAGCTGTTATGAAGATGTGCTTCGGTAACAAGCTCGGCTTTACTTATGCAGACGTTTCCGCTGAAGAAATATTCGGTTATAACTACGGCGCATTCGTTCTTGAAATGGCAGACGACACAGTTCCCGAAGGCGCTATACTCCTCGGAAAGGCAACGAACGACGGGGCTATCACTCGCGGCGAAGACAAGATCTGCCTCTGCGAACTCCTCTCCATTTATGAAAACAAGCTCGAACCCGTATTCCCCACAAATGCTAAAGAGGATAAGAAAGAGCTTACAGCTTACGCTTACAGTGCAGAAACACGTTCCGCACCCGCTGTAAAGGTTGCAAGACCCACGGTTCTTATCCCCATCTTCCCCGGCACAAACTGCGAATACGACACTGCTCGCGTGCTTGAAGACGCAGGCGCAAACGCAGAGCTCTTCGTTATAAGAAACCTTACTTCCGACACTATAGCGGCTTCCGTTGACGAGTTTGCGGCAAAGGTTAAAGAGTCCCAGATCATTTTCGTTCCCGGCGGCTTCTCCGGCGGTGACGAACCCGACGGTAGCGGTAAGTTCATCACGGCGTTCTTCAGAAACGCGGCTGTAAAAGACGCGGTTACAGAGCTTCTTGAAAAGCGCGACGGTCTTATGTGCGGTATCTGCAACGGCTTCCAGGCTCTTATCAAGCTCGGTCTTGTTCCCTACGGCAAGATAATCGACACAGACGAAAACTGCCCCACACTTACGTTCAACTCCATCGGCCGCCACCAGTCCAGACTCGTTCGCACAAGAATCGCCTCCAACAAGTCTCCTTGGCTTGCAGAAACAAACGTTGGCGACATCTATACGGTTCCGATCTCTCACGGCGAAGGCCGCTTCCTCTGCGATGAAGCGCTCCTTGCAAAGCTTGCCGAAAACGGTCAGATCGCAACACAGTATGTTGATCTTGACGGCAACCCCACAAGCAATATTCTCTTCAACCCCAACAACTCCATCGGTGCTGTTGAAGGTATCACTTCTCCCGACGGCCGTATATTCGGTAAGATGGGTCACTCCGAACGTATCGGCAACGGTCTTTACAAGAACGTGGACGGCGTATTCGAAATGGGTATGTTCCGTTCCGCTGTTAAATATTTCAAATAATTCCATCGGAGGCTATAGATGAAAACAGATATTGAAATAGCTCAATCCGTCAAAATACAGCATATTTCCGAAATCGCGAAAACTGCGGGCATCGACGAAAAATATCTCGAATATTACGGAAGATATAAAGCCAAAATCGATCTTTCCCTCCTTTCCGAAAGCAAAAAAGAAGAAGGAAAGCTTATCCTCGTTACTGCCATCACCCCTACTCCTGCGGGTGAAGGCAAAACGACAACTACCATCGGCCTTGCGGACGGTCTTCGCAAGATAGGCAAAAACGTTGTTGTTGCCCTTCGCGAACCTTCCCTCGGCCCCGTTTTCGGTGTTAAAGGCGGCGCGGCAGGCGGCGGCTACGCTCAGGTAGTTCCTATGGAAGACATCAACCTCCACTTCACGGGTGACTTCCACGCTATTGGCGCTGCAAACAACCTCCTTGCCGCTATGATAGACAACCACATCTATCAGGGCAATGCGCTCCGCATCAATCCCCAGAGAATTACTTGGCACAGATGCGTTGATATGAACGACAGACAGCTTCGCTTCGTTATCGACGGTTGCGGCGGCAAAGTAAACGGCGTTACACGCGAGGATTCTTACGACATCACCGTTGCTTCCGAAATTATGGCTGTTCTCTGCCTTTCCACTTCCCTTGCAAACCTTAAAGAAAGACTTGCAAGCATTATCGTTGGTTACACTTATGATGAAAAACCCGTAACGGCAGGTGACCTTAAAGCCGCAGGCGCTATGGCGGCTCTTCTCAAAGATGCTATCAAGCCCAACCTTGTTCAGACACTCGAAGGCACGCCCGCGCTCGTTCACGGCGGACCTTTTGCAAACATCGCTCACGGCTGTAACTCCGTTATGGCTACAAAGATGGCTATGAAGCTCGGCGATTATGCTATCACGGAAGCAGGCTTCGGTGCTGACCTCGGTGCGGAAAAATTCCTTGACATCAAGTGCAGATGCGCCGGCCTCAAGCCCTCTGCAGTTGTTATCGTTGCAACTATACGTGCGCTCAAAATGCACGGCGGCGTTGATAAAAAGAACCTCGCACCCGAAAACCTCGAAGCGCTCGAAAAAGGCCTTCCCAACCTTCTTCGCCACGTTGCGAACATAAAGGAAGTTTACGGTCTTCCCGCAGTTGTTGCAGTTAATAAATTCCCCACGGATACTGACGCAGAAATAGACCTTGTTATCGAAAAATGCCGCGAGCTCGGCGTTAACACGGTCCTTTCCACCGTTCACGCAAACGGCGGCGAGGGCGGCGTAGAGCTTGCAAAAGAAGTGGTAAAACTCTGCGAAGCAAAAAACGATTTCCACTTCGCATACGAGCTTGAAGGTTCTATCGAAGATAAGATCCGCGCTATCGTTAAAAAAGTTTACCGCGGAAACGATATTTCTGTTCTTCCCGCAGCTAAAAAGCAGATTGATCAGCTCACAGAGCTTGGCTTTGCGAATCTCCCTGTTTGCATGGCCAAAACGCAGTACAGCTTCTCCGATGACCAGAAGAAGCTTGGCGCTCCCGAAAACTTCACGGTTACTATCAAGAACGTGAAAATTTCCGCAGGCGCAGGATTTATCGTTGTTCTCACAGGCGACATTATGACAATGCCCGGTCTTCCCAAAGAGCCCGCTGCAGAGCGTATTGACGTTGATGAAAACGGCGTTATCTCCGGTTTGTTCTAATATACTCGCATAAAATGCCGCCCAAATGGGCGGCATTCTGCATTTTATTTTTTGTAAATTGTGACAAGTCAACATTTGTTTACAATTATGTCATTGATATTCTTCTTCATATATGGTATATTTATGTTATAATCAAACATAAGGTTGGTGCTGATATGAAAATAGGAATACTTGGCGCGGGAACATGGGGGATTGCCCTTGCTTCCCTGCTTGCAAATAATAAAAATGATGTTACAGTTTGGTCTGCGCTTCCCGATGAGATAGAAGCTCTAAAAAAGACCCATACTCACAAAAATCTCCCTGGTGCTATCTTGCCTGAAAATATTGTATATACGGCGGATATAGAAGCCGCTTGCAGCGGTATGGAGCTTATAATTTTCGTGACACCGTCTGCTTTTATACGCAGCACGGCAGAAAAAGCCTGCCCGTTTATTGACAACGGAACGATACTTGCAAGCGCCGCCAAGGGTATTGAACGCGGAACACTGAAAACTATGACGGACATCATAGAGGATGAGATTAAAAAGTGCCGCCCTCATCTTGAATACAAAGTTGCGGCTCTTTCGGGTCCAACCCACGCAGAGGAGGTCGCACTAGGACTTCCTACATCCATCGTCGCATCTTGTGCAGATGAAGCCGTGTCTCTGAAAATTGCTTCCGCTTTTGCAAATTCCTGTATGAGAGTTTATACAAACACGGATGTGCTCGGCGTAGAAATATGCGGCGCACTCAAAAATATAATCGCCATCGCCGCAGGTATTTTACGCGGTATGGGATTTGGCGATAACGCAAAAGCTATGCTTATAACGCGCGGAATATCCGAAATAACACGCATAGGGCTCGCTATGGGATGCGACCGCAAAACCTTTATGGGTCTTGCGGGAATAGGCGATCTTATAGTTACTTGCACCTCCGTTCACAGCCGAAACAACCGCTGCGGCGAGCTTATCGGCAAAGGTAAAACATATGCTGAAGCCTCAAAAGAGATAGGAATGGTCGTTGAGGGATATTTCGCATTGGAAGCCGCGATAGAGCTTTCCAAAAAATATAATGTGGAAATGCCTATTACCAACGCTGTTTACGATATTATTAAAAACAACCGCGAGCTTCGCGACGTTATGCGCGAACTTATGAGCAGAAACATCAAAAATGAGCTTGAATAAATAAACTATGAGTAAAACGACAATAAAAAATTTTAATAAGAAAAAAATAATTATCATTTGCGCTTTAGTGCTCGCTATCGTATTGTTGGTTTTTGCATTGGACTTCCGTATGTTAATACGCAAATACAACATTGAGGCGGAAACCATATCATCCCCTATTCGCATCGCTCTTGTAACAGACCTTCACTCCTGCTATTACGGCAAGGAGCAGAGAAATCTTGTTGATGCAATAGCGGAGCAAGATCCCGACATTTTGCTTTTGGGCGGCGATATTTTCGATGACGATATTAAAGACACAAACACGGAAATATTTCTCCGTGAGATCGAGGGCAAATACCCTACATATTATGTAACGGGAAACCACGAATATTGGAGCGGAACAAGCAATTTTCCCGTAAAAATGGATATTCTCGAAAAATACGGAGTGATAGTCCTGAATAATGAATTTGAAACACTCGAAATACGCGGAGAATACATAAACATCTGCGGCGTGGACGACCCGGATGCCTATATGTTTGAAGCAAGCGTAGAGAAAAACTCGAAAGATTATATCGACGGAAAATCGAAAATGAACTTTAATTTTCGCTCCAACCTTTCTCAAGTAAGCAAGGCACAGGACAGCGGTTATTTCACCGTTCTCCTTTCCCACCGCCCCGAATATTTTGAGGATTACGAAAGCTGCGGCTTCCCTCTTGTCCTCTGCGGCCATGCGCACGGCGGACAATGGCGCATTCCCTATATACTTAACGGACTCTACGCCCCCGACCAAGGGCTTTTCCCGAAATACGCGGGTGGAAGATACGATAAAAACAATACAACAATGATAGTCAGCCGAGGTCTTGCGCGCGAAACAACGGTTCCGATACCGCGCATATTCAATAGACCCGAGCTTGTTATTGTGGATATAACCTGAAACAAAAAAACGCACCTACGGTGCGTTTTTTGCGTTAAAAGTTCATTGAAACATATTTTTTCATCGCTTTTATATTTTTGATAGCCATATTTAACCTCCTCGATATTTAAAATATTGTTGAGTTTATTCATCCTTTAAAAAGACCACATTTCCGTTTTCCCATTTTACAGTTCCAATATATTTTTGCGGCACGTAGGAAATATCCGCAGAGTTGCCATCATTAAGCATTATTTCAACTGAATAAACGTCTGCAATGTCAGAAAGCCTTGAAAGAGGCTTCGAAGAAGGCGTACCAACGGGGAAAACGGCAAGATACATTATTGGATCGTCGCTCATAAGAGTGTTATAAAGAACTGTAGTTTCCTTTGTTTTCGTATTGAAAACGGAAATTTCCGAGCGCGACATTCCCGACCCCCAAGCAGAAGAAACAAGAAGATCATAGTTTTCATCCCCATCAAAATTGCACGGGACAGCATTTATAAATCCCATACCGCCAAAATATTCGCATATCGGATAAGCTTTCCCGTCTATTAGCGCAAAAGCGGCGCAGGTGTCCGAAAATTTAAATATCTCTATATCTGTAGAAGCCGAAACCTCCAAAGGAGTTACGTTGTAACAATTCTCTTTTGCGCCTGCGCCAGCGATATTTTTCGCCGCCGCGAAAAATTCATCAACGCCGTCTTTCGTGCAAACACCTTTTATATATCCCGCGGGAGAATTATCGGGAATCTCGCTTTTGAGCTTCACCACGCCGCCATAGCCGAAATCTCCGTTTCCTTGCGTCATAGTGAGCTCCTCGCAACCCTCAACGTATGCACCGTAGATTTTGCCTATCTTACTTTCCGCATCGGCGATAGAAGCTATTACTATTTTTCCTTTGTATATGATTTCACTTTCATCATATACGGTAAAATTAAGTGTAGTATTGCTATATACGGTGAATTCCTCTATCTTAACGGTATCAGAAGTCGGATGCCAACCGAGCTCCTCTCCCGGATAAAGCACAAGCTCTGTTCCATATCTTTTGCCGCTCGCAGAAATATTTCCTTTCGGCGTATTTACCTCTATTTTCGTATATTTAAAATTGAAAGAGATAGGAAACCAAGGAAGCCTCGAGCTCAAATACGGGGAATATTCCCAAAGTGCAAGGTTTTCGGTTCTTCCTTCTACGGAGATTTCTTTATAAATATCGTCCTCTCCCTGCTTTGTGGGATTTGCCGCGCACGCGGCAACGGTTGCAATACAGAGTACCACCGCGACGATGCTCATCCAAAAACGCGGCTTTTTAAACTTCAGCGCGTTTTTGATGCGGCTCTTTACGCTCGATTCACCAAAGGAAAGCGGGCTCGGCGCGGGAAAACGTTTGCCCACGGCAAACGAAAGAAGCGTTTCGCTGTATGCTCCGCCAATGCCATCCTGCATTGATAACACCTTTTCGTCGCAGCTCATTTCCTGATCGCGGCTCATAAGGATAAAAGCAAGCCAGCAAAGCGGATTAAACCAATGAACGCAGAGTATCAAAAATGCTATCGGTTTTACTATATGATCAAGGCGTTTGATATGATATTGCTCGTGCGCCAGCACATATCCGAAAGCTTCTCTTTCAAGCCCAAACGGAACGTATATCCTCGGTTTGATAAATCCGAGCACAAACGGCGTATTTATCACATCGGATGCGTAAACGTTGCCGTTTGCGCGAACAGCTGTACGCATAGCGAGCTTTGCGCGTACAAAGGTTATAACTCCGTAAATAAGAAGCGCGGTAAAGCCGATTATCCATACGGCAAGCGCGATATTTGCGGCAATTTCAAGCGGCGCGCGCGTTTTCGTCACGCCGTTTATAATGACTTCCTTACTTTCGGGGATAGCCTCGTTTATCGCGGAATTGAGCGTGGGTATGCCGACGCTCACCCTAGGGAATTCGTTCGTTGCCGCGTTGCTCGGAACAAAGGAGAGCTGCTCTTCCCCGTATTTTTGTGCATCCGTCATATCAAAAAGCCCTATATTGAAAAAGCTTATTATCGAGGTAAAGGACACAGGGACACATAGTCTGAAAGCCGCAACGCTCCACAGTGCATAGGAAAACTTTTTCGGAAGTTTGCGCAGAAATAATCTTACAAGCAAAATTGCCAAGATAACATAGGATGCCGTTATGCTCATATTGAGCACAGTAAAAAATATTTCCCGCATACTATCCCTCCTTGTGTTCGTCGATAAGGCGTTTGAGCTCTGCCGCTTCTTTTTCGGATATCCTCTTGCCGCCGAGGAAAGAAACGAGGAAGTTCGGGAGCGAGCCCGCAAAGGTATGCTCCACAAAATGCTCGCTTGCATACGCCTGCACATCCTTGCGCGCAACGAGCGACGTCACCACGGTTTCCGTATTCGCGGCAAAGCCTTTTTCACAAAGCTTTTTAAGCGTGGTGTAAGTCGTAGATTTTTTCCATCCAAGCTTTTGGGCGCAAAGCTCCACAAGCTCTCGCGAGGAAAGAGGCTCGTTTTCCCATATAACGCTCATAAAGCGGTAGTCGCTCTCACAAAGTTTAAGTTCATTCATAATGTGACCTCCTTTTTGGTCTATCGTTACCAACTAATTATAGTCTATAACAATAGACCAAGTTTGTCAAGGGGTTTGGGCAAAAAAATACCGTATGCTTTACCGCATACAGTATTTTTTACATTTAAAATGCCTTTATAGAGGTTTTAAGGATGATAATATCAGCCTTTCATTCTTCTTCCGCCTCGAAAATGGAGTAATCCCTTTCAAAAAGCATATCGCACATCTGCATTTTGAGCGTGCGTTCGTCAACCTTTGAAAGAAGCGTGTCCACTATAAATTTTCTGCTTTTTTGCTTGTATGCAGGAAGATTATTGAGCTTTAAAAGTGCCCAAAGCTCCCGTTTCCACATAAAAACGAACTGCGTTTTCAGCTTTATTTTAGGGTTCTGCCCTGCCGCGCGCACCTCGCGGATGATGGGCTCCTCCTCTGTTTGGTCAACATGGAGTATGCCCCAATGCGTGGGAATATGCTCCGCAACGCGCCGGAGGTGGCTGCTGCCCACAACAATATAGTTCATATCGAAAAATTTATCGTAGTCCTTGACCTGCGTGGCAAGGCGGGCATACGTATCTGCATCGCTCTTTATTTCGATACCGACAAGCGCATCCGGCAAAAGCGCCACAACGTCGGAGCGCGATTTTCCCATAACCTTTTCCTCGAACGTGCGAACCTTCGGGTAGCGCAGATCGAGGTAATCGAAAAGCAAAATGCGTATGTCCTCGTCAAAAAGAGTGGGTCTGTCTTCTCTTGCCATATCAGAAAGAGCTTATATCAAGAGATTCATCGTCCTCGCCCTTTTCAACGGCGCGGACTTCCACATAATAACTGTAGCTGTCGTTTACCTTAACAAGAACGCGGTCTCCTACCTTTTTGCCCATCAAAGCCTTGCCCAAAGGAGATTCCTTGCTCACAAAACCCTCCGTGGAGTTTTGGCGCAGAGTTGTAACGATAACTATATCCATCTCCTCCTCGTCCTCCTCTACATAGAGCTTCACCTTGCTGAAAAGCCCTATCTCGCCCTCGCCGCTGTCCGTGGAAACGACAACGGCAGTTGCAATCATCCTCTGAAGGTAATTGATGCGGCTGTAATTACGGCTCAGCTCCCTCTTGGAGGATTTATATTCAAAATTTTCGCTGAGGTCTCCCTGTGCGCGTGCCTTACTCAATTCCTCTTTGAGTTTGGGAGTCAACACATTTATGCGATAGTCGATCTCATCCTGCATCTTTTTTATATCAACTTTTGTAAGCTCGTCGTGCATAGTTACCTCACTTCTCAATAAGCTCTTTTATGATTTTACCGAAAGCATCTGCCATATAGCTGTAGCCCATATCGTTGGGATGGCAACCGTCACAGGTGCATTCATCGCGAAGCTCTGTTGGGTAAATTTCTTCCCCATCGATGAAATAAATGTTTTCATCGCCCTCTGCCTTTGCGCGTTCGTAGTTCGATTTGATAAGAGCGCGCCATCTTTCGTTTTCCGCTCTGTTGCCGCAGTCAATATCAACGCGTGAAGCCATAATAACGGGAGTTGTCGGCTGCTTTGCGCGGAATATCTTGTAGCCTTCGTAATGCGTTTTTTCAAGATGCTCATACGTGGGCGCGTTATGGTCATAGTCATACACAAAAACGCTCATATCAAGCCCTGCGATATATTCCATTATCGGCTTTTCCGCTTTCGCCGCACCGCCAAAACCAAGATTGCGGAAGTTGCAATCAAGCCTGCGCGATATAATGGAAGGGTAAGGGGTACTCGCTCTGCCTGCGCCAACGCCGTGAACGATGGAAGACCCGTAGAACACAACCGGCGTTTCGTATTTGTAATTCTCCATCTCTTCAAGCACACAACCCTCGTGAAGACCGATATACATATTCGTAAATGCAGTTACCACGGGAAAATAGATAGTAACATCCTTCATTTCATTGGTAAAACGAAGTCTGTTTTCGCTGTAATTTTGACCCGTAGGTTTTGAACCGCCGAACACACCCCTGAACTTTTGCTTGCCGTTTTCAGTAAAGTAAATATCGAAACCTGCCTGCGCCGCAATGGGCCAAGTAGTGCCGTTTTCGGTATAATCAAAATCCCCGTGAACCACGATGTAATCGGAATTTGTGCGGAATCTTACTCTGCCACCTGCGGATGTGCGTGCAAGGCGTTCCACACTTTCGCTAGTTGCTTTCGCAATCTCAGCGGGAACGCGCTCAAATCCGTTATCAAAGCCGTAAAGCCTGAACGGCGCGTTTTTCACATCGAGATACACGGGCGAATTCATTGTCGTATGCGGGAGCGTTACTCCCATTTCTCTTGTTACTATCATATTAACCTCTTAACCTCACGATAAATTTATTTTTCAAGAATCGGGCGAAGCACCGCTTCAAAAGCGTTCGCCATATAATGATAACCCAAGTCATTGGGATGGCAACCGTCACAGGTGCAATCATCGCGAAGATCTGCGGGGAACATTTTGGAACCGTCCACAAAATACACGTTTTTATCCCCCTCCGCAAGCGCACGCTTGTAGTTTGCTTCGATAAGAGCGCGGCGCTTTTCGTTATCCGCCACCGTGTAATATTCAAGAGTGTAGTTTCTAGTCCAATAATCGGGTCGGGAAGCAAAAATCACAGGAGTTGTCGGCTGTTTTTCGCGGAACAGCTTATAGCCTGCATAATGCGTATTCTCAAGATGCTCGTATGTAGGCGCATTGTGGTCGTAATCATACACAAAAGCGCTCATTTTAAGGCTTGCACAATATTCAATTATAGACTTTTCCGCAAGCGCACTGCCGGCAAAGCCGAGGTTTACAAAATCCGTATCCAATCTGCGAGAAATCACAGATGAGTAAGGAGAGCTGGGGCGAAGTCCGCCGCCGTGAACGATGGAAGACCCGTAGAAAACGACGGGCGTGGAATATTTATATTCGCTTCCCTCTTCTATCACGCTGCCCTCGCGAAGGCCTATATAGACATTGCGAAGATTGGCACCAAGCGGGAAATTCACAATAACGTCCTTCATTTCATCATTATGGAATTTGAGTCTGCTCTCCACATAAGATTTTCCATCCCCTTGTGAGGGATTGTAGATGCCTCGGAATGCTTGTTTGCCGTCTTCCTTGAAATAAATATCGAAGCTTGACGTTGCAACCAAGGAGTTTGTAGCTCCCGCGCCAAGCGTTACGTAGTCGCCGTGAAGAACTATAAAATCGGATGTCGTTTTAAAGCGAACTCTGCCGCCCGCAGAAGCTTTTGAAAGTCTTGCAACACATTCGCTCGTTGCTTCCGCCACATCACGCGGCACGCGGCGAAAAGGCTCGCAAAAGCCATAGAGCTTGAACGGTGCATTTTTTACGTCCAAATATACAGGCGAATTCATTGTTGTATCGGGAAGCACCGTTCCCATTTCTCTTGTAATTATCATAATATTCCCCTTTCGGCAAATAAGGTTTGCAAAATAATATTAACACAAATTACTTTTTATCGCAATAGAAACAAAGAAAAATGCCTGTTTTCACAGGCATTTTTAAGCTTTTATTTAAGTTTTACAACGGTGCCGCCGGTAAGCTCTATCATTTTGATGGCCTGAATGGAAAAACCGTGAGCTTTTACCATAAGAGGCTTATTGAGCACGCCATCTGCAAGTACTTTAACTCTCTTGATCTTTTTATTTACAAGACCTTTTGCTTTAAGCTTTTCGAGCGTTACTACTTGACCGGATTTAAATACCTTATCTATATCACCGAGATTTACGTGCCCTTTAAGACCGATCGTTCTGTGACCTTCGTGTTCAACAACAACAAATTCCATTGCAAGTTCGTCGCTGAGCATTTCATCCGCTTCCTGTGCATCGATATGTTCAACGATTTCGGGAAGGTGATGCGGTTCTTCTTCCTTTACGGGAACAGGCTCCTCTTTATGGTGTATTATCGGTGCTTTATGTACAGCCGCGGTTGCCGTCTTCGGCCCGGATAACACGCCGATTGCGAAAGCCACGAGCGCAACAGCGCTGAGAATCTCAATGATCCACATTACAACAATAAACAACATTTAAGTTCCCTCCCTTATGTGAAGAAATAAAAATTTAGGCGGTATTTTAGAACACATTCTAATTTATAACTATATTATAGCATAAAAAAATCATTTTGAAAAGAGGTTTTTGAAAAAAATTTCAATTTTTTTCTATACATGATTTTTTTAGAAAATTATCAATTTTTTTGTTTGCAAAACTCTTTTATTGACTTTCAAAAACACCTTATGTATAATGTAAATATGTATTTTTCTCCATTTACCGTGAGCTGAAAAATAACACTTTTTCCGAAAGGATACCGAAACTATGCTTTATTCAAAGAAAAGCGCGAAAAGCCTTGATATGGAACTTTTCAAAAACCCTACTAAAGAATATCGGGCAGCACCATTTTGGGCTTGGAACTGCGAACTGAAAAAAGAAACACTCGAAAAGCAGATCGAGCATATGAAAACAATGGGATTTGGCGGTTATTATATGCACACCCGCGTTGGCATGGCAACCCCCTATCTTTCCGATGAATTTATGAGCCTTGTCGGCGCTTGCATCGAAAAAGGCAAGCAAACGGGAATGAATTCCTATCTTTATGATGAGGACCGCTGGCCCTCAGGCTCCGCAGGCGGCTTTACCGCAAAAGAAAATCCCGAAAACAGAAGAAAACTTCTCTGCTTCACCTATACGCCTTATGATGACGGCACTCTCATCACCGAAGCAGACAAAGAAAAATCGAAGAAGCCGAACAGCGAATACGCTTTCCTCGCTTGCTTTGACGTTGAACTCGATTCACAGAGCAAGCTTGTTTCCTACAAACGCATCTCCCTTTCGGAAAATGCCGCTGAAGGACACGAAAAATGGTTTGCATATATGGAGTATGCGGGATATGCGGACGTTATGCGTAAAGAAGCGATAGATACGTTTATAAATATCACGCACGAAAAATATAAACAATGGTTTGGCGGCGAATTCGGGGAAAGCGTTCCCACCATCTTTACGGACGAACCGCAGATGATACCCAAAAAGCCGCTTGAACACGCTTGCGACAAATCATCTGTAATTCTTCCCTACACGAACGACCTTGACGAAACATTCAAGAAAAAATACGGCATAAGCCTTCTTGATAATCTTCCCGTACTCATTTGGGAAAACGCAAGCGGAATTCCCTCTCCCCTGCGTTATTACTACCATGACCATACAACGGAACGCTTTGCAGAAGCTTTCGGTGATAATATAGGCAAGTGGTGCGAAGAAAATAATATTATGTTCACAGGACACATGATGAACGAAAATACGCTCTACAGCCAGACTATGTCCGTCGGCGAAGCTATGCGTCATTACAGAGGTTTTGGGCTCCCCGGTATAGATATGCTTTGCGACAAACGTGAGCTTAACACCGCGAAGCAAGCACAAAGCGCGGCCCACCAATACGGCAAAGAGGGCGTTATGAGCGAGCTTTACGGCGTTACCAACTGGGATTTCGATTTTCGCGGACACAAGCTTCAAGGTGACTGGCAGGCAGCCCTCGGCGTTACGCATCGCGTTCCGCACCTTTATTGGGTATCTATGGGCGGCGAAGCCAAGAGAGATTACCCCGCCGCTATCGGCCATCAATCCCCTTGGTACACGGAATACAGCCATATAGAGGACCACTTTGCAAGAGTCAACACCGTAATGACTCGCGGCACCCCCTCCGTTGACATTGCCGTTATCCACCCAATCGAATCCTATTGGCTCAACTTCGGCCCTGCGGACCAAACGGGCGAACACCGTTCTGACCTTGGCGACCGTCACGAACAGCTTACAGAATGGCTTCTCCTCGGTCTTCAGGATTTTGATTTTATTTCCGAATCTCTTCTCCCCGAACAATACCGCGAAACAGAAACGGGCTTTGCGATCGGTCAGATGACTTATAAGACAGTTATAGTGCCGTATCTCGACACGATACGCAAAACAACGCTTAACGCGCTCAAAAAATTCCGCAAAGCGGGTGGCGAGGTTATTTTTATGGGAGAAGCACCCTCTTTTGTGGATGCCGTTCCCTCCGATGAAGCAAAAGAATTTGCAAAAGAATGCCTTTGCATTGCTTGGTCAAGGAGCGCACTTGCGGGTGCACTCGAAAAATACCGCTTCATAAAAATCAACAAAAACGATGGTTATCCGCTTGGAAACGTAATATATCAGCTTCGCAACGATGGAGATAAGAAGCATATCTTCATAAGCCATCTTTATAAAGAAGATTACGATTGTGCCCCAATGATCGGCGCTCTAATTGAGCTTACGGGCGAATGGAAGGTCCAAGAATATTGCACTATGACTGGCGAAAAACGCAAGCTCGCGGTTTCCTATAAAAACGGAAAGACCATTTTCCCGTGGGTATCCAAGCTTTGCGATTCTCTGCTCTTGGAGCTTACCCCCGATAAGGATACCGAGGCGGGCGGCTACGTATTCTATGAACCGCGCTTTGCCTTTGCGGAATACCCCGTCCACAAAGCGGCTTATACCCTTGAAGAATCTAACGTGCTTTTGCTTGACCGTGCGGAATTTTCCGTCAACGGTGGCGAGTGGCACGCACCTCTTGATGTTTTGAAGATCGATAGATACATCCGCAAAATACTTGGCGAAGAAGTGCAAGTGCGCAAGGGAGTACAGCCGTGGCAGCTCCCCTTGAATAAAAACCCCAAAGATACCGTTATGCTGCGCTTCAAATTTGAATCTGAAATAGAATACGATGGTGCAGAACTTGCGCTTGAATATCCCGAATATCTCACACTCAAATTTAACGGAGAAGACGTTCCTGTAAACGTCGTAGGTTCTTACGTTGACGATGCGATATGCCGCATTACTCTCCCCAAAATACAAAAGGGAGAAAACGAGATACTTGTCACACTTCGCTTCGGAAACGTAAACTCCATCGAATCCTGCTATCTGCTCGGCAACTTCGGCGTGGAAGCACGCGGATATTACCCTGTTGTTACGGAACTTCAAAAAGTCCTCTATTTCAAGGATGTTGTAGATCAGAAGCTCGCATTCTACGGAGGCAATATTAAATACAGCTTCAAAATAAACGGCGGCGGCAAAAAGACCATAGAAATCGGTAAATACCGCGGCGCCGTTATCAAAGTATTGGTTGACGGCGAAGAAAAAGGATACGTGGATTTTCCGCCGCACAGACTTTATCTCGGCAATCTTTCCGAGGGTGAGCATACCGTGGATCTTATACTTTACGGCAACCGTATGAACACATTCGGTCAGCTTCACAAGACGAACGAATTTCTTGAATGGACAGGACCGGATTCCTGGCGAACAAGAGATAGATTTTGGACGGATGAATATATGCTCGTTCGCACGGGCATTCTCACTTCACCCAGAATTTTGACGGAAGAATAAAAAGTGCGATAAATCGCACTCTACCTCTCCCGTCACGCCTCACATCGTGACACCCTCCCCGGAGGGGAGGGCACAAAAGCCTTCCCCTTTTGGGATTTGCCCTGCGAACTGTGTGAGCATTTAACAATAATTTAAATCTCGAAATTGCTCTAAAGGGGCATAGATATGTTTGCACTAAAGGTGGATTTTGCGGAGCAAAAGACTGAAGAGGTTTTATCTCATTTTGAAGTAATTTCCTATGTTAAAGTCATGACCACCAGCCGTGCCGGTGGCTTGCACAAGCCCCCTTGGGGCATTCCACACACAGAGCCGTTAGGCTCGTCGAACAATCCGCCACTTGCGGTAGTCGCCCTACCGCCACAGATGTGGCAACTATCTTTAAGCCTCCCTTGTGTAAAGGGAGGTGGCACGGCTTGCGGTGACGGAAGGATTGTTTTATCGTTCTTTTACACG
>JAGATA010000030.1 GCA_017621475.1 Clostridia bacterium | reverse complement strand
TTCTGTGTACAGTTCATCATAGAGCCATCGAATGGGATTTTCATAAATATATCGCAAATGCTCCTCGTAATCTTGACGGTTGCGAATGATATGATCATTGGAGCGATATTGCCATATATTTGTTCCATAATCTTTGTTGCAAAATCTTTTGAAAATGGACACGAACCGTGACGGAATGGAATTCTGTACTGTAGGGACCGGCGTCCTCGACGGTCCGTTTTCCGCACCTTTTACCCATAGCATAATATGAATATGGTTTGGCATAATTACGTAACTTTCGACAGATAGGTCGTCGTAAAAATCGTTCAATTGATTGATGTATTTATCAGCGATTTGTCCGTATTTTGTCAATTCGATTTGCGGACCGTCGAGGACGCCGGTCCCTACAATGTGCGAGAGGATACACTTTCTCTCTTTTGTGCATATCGTGAGAAACACGGCTTGATTTCGATTATAGTCTGCACCTTTCAAACGAGTGGTCTTTCGATTTTTCAGTTCATCCATTTTCATTACCCATTCCATTATAACACAAATCGGCAGAGAAAACAAGTTCTCCGCCGATTTTTTGTACCTGTCTTTCTTCGCTAAGAATGCAGAGAGAAAGGCAACTGTTTTTTTATCGTTCGGGGAATTGCATTCCTCTGCTTTTGGCTTTTTATATACATATAAAAAGCATCAAATAGGCAAGCGTTCGGCGGCAGGTACTGCACGTTTTTTCATATCTCTCTGCTTGTGAGCTCAATGATGTAGTTTATATCATCGGGCTGAACTTTTGCTTCGTGCGCGGCTTTGTTTCTGTGAATTTCGCCGCATTTGGAGCATTTGTGCAAGATTATATAACCTTTTTTGGGGTCGGGAAGCGCTTTTATCGGGTGCATAACCCCACGGCATTCGCAAGCTCTGTCTCCCGGATTTATATCCACGTGGAGGGAGCAGAGGCATTTGGGGCAATGATTGCGGGAGGTGTATCCGAGAGGGAGCACCTCGAGGCCGCAGTTTACGCAGATAAAGCCGTTATCATTCTTTGTAAAAAGTTTTTGTTCCATAATAATATCTTTCATTGTTAGTGAAAAGGACACCGCGCGGGGTGTCCTTTTCTATGTTCATAAAAATTATTTCTGGTGAACGTCGAGCTGGGGGAAAGGAATTTCGATGCCGCGTTTGTCGAATACTTTCTTGGAAGCTTCGAGAAGGTCGAAGTTTACAGTCCAGTAATCTTCGTTCTTAACCCAAACACGGAGCTTGAAGATAAGTGCGGAATCGCCGTGTGTGCCAAGACGAACGAAAGGAGCGGGATCTTTGAGAACGAGCTCGTGAGCGTTAGCAAGAGAGAGGAGAGTTTCCTTAACCATATCGATGTCGGAGTCGTATGCTACGGAAAGCTCAAGGTCAAGGCGGCGCGTTTCATATGCGCTGTAGTCAACTACGGAAGCGTTGGAAACTGTGCCATTGGGGATAACAACTCTCTTATTGTCGGGTGTGTTGATTGTGGTATAGAGAAGACCGATATCAACAACCGTACCTGTGTAAGAAGATGTTTCGATGAAATCGCCGATCTCAAAGGGCTTGAAGCAGAGGATGATGATACCGCCTGCGATGTTTGTAAGACCGCCCTGAAGAGCAAGACCGATAGCAAGACCTGCAGAACCGATAACTGCAACAAGAGAAGCTGCGGGAACGCCGATGATCATTGCAACTGTGAAGAGAAGAACGATGTAGAGAGCGATCTTTACAATGTTTTTAACGAGTGTCTGAGCGTTTTTGGGGGATTTCTGCATACCCTTAGATTTTACTACGAGGTTGCAGATCCATTTGATAAGAAAAATGCCAATAACGAGAACGAGGATAGCTCCGAGAAGTCTGAAGCCGAAAGAAGCAACAAACTCACCGATGCTGGCAAGAAGTGTTTCAAGAAATTCCATTTTCTTAAATCCTTTCTGATAATATAAAATTTATTTTGACTCTTTAAGAGAGAGTCCGAGTTCGTCAAGCGCCTTAGATTCAAAAGGAGCAGGGCAGCCGGACATAATTTCGGAAGCGTTCTGTACCTTCGGGAATGCAACAACATCGCGAAGGCTGGGAGCGCCGCACATAATCATCGCAAGTCTGTCAAGACCGAGCGCCGCACCGCCGTGAGGAGGAGCGCCATAGTTATATGCGTCAACGAGGAAGCCGAATTTTCTGTCGATCTCTTCTTTCTGCATACCGAGAGATTCGAACATCTGCTGCTGGAGTTCAGGGTTTGTGATACGAATGGAACCGGAGGAAATTTCGATACCGTTGAGAACAAGGTCGTAGCATTTTGCACGAACCTTGCCGGGGTCTGTGTTGATATACGGCAAGCATTCGTCAAGAGGCATTGTGAAGGGGTGGTGCATAGCAACCCAAGCGCCTGTTTCTTCGTCTTGTTCGAAGAAGGGGAATTCTGTGATCCAAACGAAGTTGTATTGCTTTTCGGGGATAAGACCGAGATGCTTTGCCACGATGAGGCGGAGCGCACCGAGTGTGGGAAGCGTAACTTTATCTTTATCCGCAACGATAAGAGCAACGTCGCCGCGGCGGCAATCAATCTTGTCCATAATAGCGGCAAGCTCGCCTTCGCCCAAGAATTTTGCAAAAGAGCAGTTGGGTGTTTCGTCAACAAAACGAATGTATGCAAGGCCCTTTGCGCCGATGCCTTTTGCGTGCTCTGTAAGCTTATCTATCTCTTTTCTTGTAAGCTTTGCAGCGGCACCTTTAGCAACGATAGCGCGAACGCTGCCGCCGCCTGCAACTGCATTCGCAAATACGGAGAAGGGAGAGTTTTTAACTATATCGGAAATATCCCGGATTTCCATTTCGAAGCGTGTGTCGGGCTTGTCGGAACCGTAGCGGTTCATAGCGTCCGCGAATTTGAGGCGCGGAATGGGCCGGGGAAGATCAACTCCGAGGATCTCTTTGAAGAGACGCACAACGTACCCTTCCATCATATTCATAATATCGTCCTGGTCAACAAAGGACATTTCAAGGTCGATCTGTGTGAATTCGGGCTGTCTGTCTGCGCGAAGGTCCTCGTCACGGAAGCAGCGAGCGAGCTGAATGTATCTGTCGAAACCGGATACCATAAGGAGCTGCTTGTATATCTGGGGGGATTGGGGAAGAGCATAAACACAGCCGTTGTGGATACGGGAGGGAACAACGTAGTCGCGCGCACCTTCGGGTGTGGGCTTGATCATCATGGGTGTTTCGATTTCGATGAAGTCGTTTTCATAGAAATAGTCGCGTGTTACCTTTGCGATGTTGTGGCGAACGAGAATGTTGTTTTGGAGATTCTGGCGGCGAAGATCAAGGTATCTGTATTTGAGCTTGAGCTCATCGCGCACGTTGTCTGCGTTTTCGTTTATTTCGAAGGGAGTTGTCTGCGCTTCGCTGAGGATCTTGTATTCATCAACCTCGATCTCGATAAAGCCCGTAGGGATCGTTTCGTTGATGGAGGAACGCTTTCTTACGTTACCTTTTGCAACGATAACGTATTCTGCGCGTGTGCTTCTTGCCGCTTCGAAAACTTCTTTGTTTGTGTTTTCGTCAAAAGCGAGCTGAACTATGCCTGTGCGGTCGCGAAGGTCGATAAAGATAAGGCTGCCGAGGTCGCGCACGCGCGCTACCCAGCCCATCACGCACTGACGTGTGCCGATGTCTTCCTTGCGAAGATTGCCGCAGTAATTGGTTCTTTTGTCTGTCTTATCAAATGTAGCCATAATATTTTATTCCTTTCATTTAAGGATTTGAATTGCTTCTTCGGGTGTGAGCGTGAGCTGTTCTGCTTTTTCACGCATATTTTTAAGGGAAACGACGCCGTTCTGCATTTCCGTTTCGCCGATTATCGCGGCGAAGGGGATGCCGAGCCTGTCCGCATATTTCATCTTCTGCTTCATACCCTTTTCGCAAAGGTAAACGTCCGTTGCAATACCTTCGGAACGGAATTTGGATGCCGTGGAAAGAGCAAAGGGAAGCGCATCTTTATCCATCGGGATAACGAGGACTTTTGCAAGGCTCGCGTTTTCCGCGCTTATGATACCTGCATCAAGAAGCTGGGAGAAAAGACGTGTAAGGCCGATGGAGATGCCGATACCGGGCATCTTTTTGTCCGTGTAGAAGCCTGTAAGGTTTTCGTAACGACCGCCGGAGCAAACAGAGCCGAGCTTTTTGTAATCGTTAAGCATCGTTTCGTAAACCGTGCCCGTGTAGTAATCAAGACCGCGGGCGATGGTAAGGTCGATGGCGAAGTTCTTTTCGGGAATGTTGAACGCTCTCATATAGCGAACGACTTCGGAAAGCTCGTAAACGCCTTGTACAAAAGTTTCGTCTTCAATACCGAGCGCGGAAAGCTTTTCGAGAATTTCGTCCGTCGTGCCGGAAATGCCGACGAATGCGAGTATCTTGGAGATTGTTTCTTCGTCTGCACCGACTTCGGTAAGCTCTTTTGTAACGCCGTCCTCACCGATTTTTTCAAGTTTGTCTATAACGCGCAGAACATCTGCCGTTTTATCGGAAAGACCGATGGAGGAGAAGAAACCGCCGAGGATCTTTCTGTTGTTGAGGCGGATGGTGAAATCGCCAAGGTTGATTTCCTTGAAAACGTCGCAGATGACAGCGGGAATTTCCGCATCATATACAAGAGGAAGCTCCTCTGCGCCGATTATATCGATATCGCACTGGTAAAATTCGCGGAATCTGCCTTTCTGGGGGCGTTCACCGCGGAATACCTTGCTTATATGGTATCTTTTAAAGGGGAAAACAAGGTTTGGTTCGTGTTGGGAAACGTACCTTGCAAGCGGAACTGTGAGGTCGAAGCGAAGGGAAAGATCGTTATCGCCTTTTGTAAAGCGATAGATCTGCTTCTCCGTTTCGCCGCCCGCTTTTGCGAGCAATACTTCGGAAAGCTCGATAGTGGGTGTATCTATAGGCAAGAAACCGTATTTTTCATATATGTTTCTGATCTTATCATAGATGCTGTTAAAAAGAATCTGCTCTTTGGGGAGAAATTCTGCGAATCCCGGAAGGATTCTGGGGGTGACTTTGTCGGACATAAATACCTCCGAAAATAGAATTGCAGTAATATACTAATATAGTATAACATAATTTTTTTATTTTTCAATATTTAAAACGAAATATTGACTAAAAAATATCCAAATGTTATACTTTATAAAAATGGATTGGAAGGGAGAAGTTTTGTGAAAGAAGAAAAGAAGGGAATATATTCTCCTATCACCTCGCTCTACGGCGTGGGGGCGAAAAGAGCGGAATCTTTTGCCAAGCTGGGCATAGAAAACGTTGGAGAGCTCGTCTATCATTTTCCGCGCGCATATGAGAATCGCGGAAATGTAAAAACACTTGCACAAGCTGTGGATGGCGAGCTTTGCTCCTTTATCCTTTGCGTTGCCGCGCCGCCTAAGACCGCGATGATACGAAAAGGGATGACACTTACAAAGCTTTCCGCAGTCGACGAAACGGGAAAGTGCAATATAACTTTTTTTAATCAGCCGTATGTGCGCGATGTTCTTGTACAGGGCGCTTATTTTCGGTTTTACGGCAGAATAAGCAAAGAAACGAAAACGCCGAGCCTTTCTTCGCCTATCTTCGAGCCTGTCGTGTCACACAAGGAGTTGCGCCCGCTTGTGCCGATATATCCGCTTTCGGCGGGGCTTTCGCAAAAGTTCGTATCGGGTGCGGTAAGAGAGGCTCTTTCGCTTGCCCTTACGGGTGAGGGGGCGATCTCGGAGCATCTGCCGCACGAAATAAGAGAAAAATATTCTCTCGCCTCACTTTCTTTCGCGCTTCGCGCCATTCACGAGCCGCAAACCTTCGAAGAAGCGGAAAAAGCGCGCAGAAGGCTTGCTTTTGACGAGATGTTCCTTTTTGCCCTCGGTATGATGCGCGAAGGCAAAAAAGAAAAAACAAAAAGCAGGTACGCTTTTCCGAAACCGGATAGAAAAAGGTTTTTATCTGCGATTCCTTATGCGCCCACGCGCGCGCAAATGCGCACTTTTGATGAGATGGAAGTGGATATGACAAACGGCGTGCGTATGCACAGGCTGCTTACGGGCGACGTTGGTTCGGGAAAGACTCTTTGCGCACAATACGCGGTATTTACCGCTGTTTGCGGCGGAGCGCAGGCTGCGATAATGGCGCCGACGGAAATTTTGGCGCGGCAACATTATGAATCGTTTTATCCGATGTTTGAAAAGATGGGCTGCCGTGTGGAGCTTCTTATAGGAGCTATGACCGCTGCGCAAAAGCGCAAGGTGTGCGAAAACCTGCGCTTCGGAATTACCGACATCGTTATTGGAACGCACGCGCTGATAGAGGACACCGTTGAGTTTCGCGAGCTGGGGCTTGTTATAATAGACGAACAGCACCGCTTTGGTGCTTCTCAGCGCGCGCGGCTTTACGAAAAGAGCAGGGATTGCCATCTGCTTTCTATGAGCGCAACGCCCATACCGCGCACGCTCGCTTTCGTGCTTTACGGCGATTACGATCTTTCCACGCTTGACGAAATGCCGCCGGGAAGAAAGACGGTGGATACTTTTGTTGTGAATGAATCTTACCGTGAGCGCCTGTATGCTTTTATACGCAAAAATGTGGAAGCGGGCGGTCAGGTGTATATCGTTTGCCCCTCCGTTGAAGAACAAAAAGAGGTTCTGGAGGGTGAAAACGGCGAAAAAGTAGAGATTTCGGAACTTTTTAGCTTTGATATTGATGTACACGAAGAAAAGCCGAAGCTTTTCGCCGCTGTGGACTATGCAAAAGAGCTTTCGGAAAATATTTTCCCGGATATTCCTGTGGGCTTTGTTCACGGAAAGCTAAAAAGCGCACAAAAGGAAAAGGTTATGTCTGCTTTTTGTGCAGGGGAGATAAAGATCCTTGTTTCCACAACGGTTATCGAGGTTGGTGTAAACGTGCCGTCTGCCACTCTTATGATCGTGGAGAATGCTGAAATGTTCGGGCTTTCCGCACTTCATCAGCTTCGCGGACGTGTTGGGCGCGGAGATAAGCAGTCGTACTGTGTTCTTGTTTCGGGTAGCAAGAGCGAACGCGCCGCAACAAGGCTTAAAATACTCAAAGACCACCATGACGGCTATAAGATAGCGGAGCTTGACCTTGCTATGCGCGGCCCCGGCGATTTTATTGCGGAGCGCGGCGGATACGTAAGGCAGAGCGGGGAAGCAAGCTTTCGCCTTGCCTCCCTTTCGGGAGATACGAAGCTTCTTTACGACGCTTTTGAAGCGGCAAAGGCAACTCTTTCAGACGACGCAGAACTTGCAAAGCCGGAAAACGCGCCTTTGTTTGCCCATCTTGAATTTATGAAAAAAAGCGGTGAATAAACAAAAGCCAGATCCTTGCATAAAAAATTGAATAAATTCCAAAATATCGAGAAAAAGCTCCCCAACAGACTAATCTGTCGGGGAGCCGTTTTATAATATTTTCTGTTTATTTCATAAGTTCGTCGGTCAGCCTTAAAATTTCGGGAGCTATTTTTTTGCGCTCACGCTTTATTATTGCGTTATATATGGGGTATGCAAGGCTTATTAAGATACCGCCGATAATGCCGATGATTATACCGATAAGCATTGAAAGACTGCTTAAAGCCCCAAGAATTTTCGAAAGGTCCGTCATCACAAGGCTCATTCCAAATCCCAAGATCAGCGTGCCCACAACACCGAAGACAAGAGAAAATGCTTGAGCTTTTTGCGTGACAGCATTATCAAGTCGGCGCAAAAGGAGCATTTTGTCTTCTTTTTCGTTTTCGCAAGGTACGTATTTTTCACGTATCTTTTTTACTTCTTCGCGGTCTTTCGCGGAATAAGTGTAGCTGAATCCGTTAGAGGAAGTGTTATTTTCCATTATTTTTTTCCCTTTGTTTTTAACATATTTAATTTTTTTTGTGCTACTGATTATCATATATATCGCCATAGATATTATAAAAATACTGATAACTCCGCCGGATGCACCGAGCATTATGTTTCTTGTTACAGGGTCCATCGTGCCATCACCGAACGCCGTCATCATAGTGGATTCAAGTGTCAACATAGATACACAGGCAGCGGCAAGGTTGATTGCTTTTGAAGCTGAATAAACGGGACTTTGAGACCTCGAGTGTTTTTTTATATTAATAATAGCGACGGTGAACGCGGTGAAAGTGTAAGTTGCCATGGCGATAGCCGTTATTTCGTGATGCTCAAACGTTCTGTTCCAGTATATCATAAAGAAAATTATAAGCGATATGTAAAGGTTCATTGTAAGAAATACCCATCCGCAGACACGGTATTTTTTTAGCTCTGCCGCCATATTTTTTCCGGGTGTGTTTTTTCTTATATACTGTACAAGGAAAAATCGCATAACGGCGAGAGACGCATAGTATCCGGCAAGAGAATAAAACCAGAACGTGTGGTGATAAAAACCAAGCCATAGCTGTAATACGGCATAGACCGTATTGCATATCATAGAGCCGTAAAGAGAAAGGTTAACTCGCAAATTCTCATCGCCAATCAAGCGACGCGCATATTTGTTATTTGTTTTAAATCCTTTTCCCCAGCGCACAATGTCGGGTATTTTAAAACACCACACCGTAAGCGTATAAGTTGCCAAGACGTAAGATGCTATGGAAAACGGAGATTCCGTTCCCAAAACCGCCATAGAATAAACAAGAAAAAAAGCGGATATCGGTATAAGCGCCGCCGCTATGCCGCGGTGCGGGAAAAGCAGAGCTTTACCTATCTTCTTCCAATCCATTGTCCATCCTCCTTAGCTTAACCGTGAATGTTGTGCCGACACCGACGGTGCTTTCTACACCTATTTCCGCTTGCATAATATCCACAACGCGTTTTACAAGTGCAAGACCGAGTCCGTTGCCCTGTGTGGCGTGGGAGTTGTCTCCCTGATAAAATTTTTCAAAGATGTGTTCGCCTATCTCGCGTGACATTCCGCAACCTGTATCCGATACTTTAACTACAGCTTGATCTGCTTCTGCGCTAAGCGAAAGGGAAACCTTGCCGCCTTCGTTTGTAAATTTGAACGCATTTGAAAAAAGATTATTCCATACAAGGGATAAAAGCTCTCTGTCTGCGCATACCGATATATTTTCTTCTATATCCGCTTCTATCTCTATGTTTCGGCTTTCCCAAACGCTTTCATATTGTAAAAGGCTTTCGCAAAGCTGCTCACCGAGGTCGTATATTTCTGCCTTGGGATAGATCTGCTGGTTTTCCAAACGATTGAGTTTTAAAATATTTGTCATCATGTCGGAAAGTCGGCGGCAGGCTTGTGTTATGGCTTTTGCGTATTCTTTTCGTTTCTCATCCGAAAGGTCATCCTGTTCCAAAAGCTTGCCGTAATTTTGCATTACGGTAAGAGGCGTTTTCATTTCGTGGGATACGTTGGCAATAAAATCTGTGCGTAGGGTTTCGACCCCCGCAAGTTCTTCTGCCATTTTATTAATACACTCTATTATTTCGTTGAATTTGTCATCCGCAATAAATTTGGAGAGGGTGGGAATGCGAACGCTGAAATCGCCTTGTATCATTTTTTCTGCGGCTTCCGAGATAAGCTTTACCGGGCGGTCAACCGTAAGTTTTCTGCGCATGGAATCTATAATGGTAAATATTAGGCTTATCAAAGCTACGTTCAAAAAAGTAAGCTTTGCGGCGGAGCTTAAGTTGCTGTTTGTGAGCGTGATACCAAGGTTTTCTGCGAGAGTAGATACAAAAAGCATCGTGCAACAGGTGATAACAAACGCTACAAGGAGAAAAAATGTGAAATAATGGCTGATTGCTTTTATTATTACCTTGAACCATCGTTCGTTTTTCATTTGATCACCGCCTTGTAACCAAGACCGTGGACGGTTTGTATTTCAAAGGAATCGCACTCTGCAAGCTTTGAACGAAGTTTTGTCATATATACGTCAACTGTGCGCGTGCTTGTCTGCGTGTCTGCATCCCAAAACTCATCCATGAGCTGTGTGCGTGTAAACGTCTTTTTTGGGTAAGAGAGAAGCTTATAGAGAAGATCAAACTCTCTTGCTGTCAAAGAAATTTCCTCTCCGTCAAGAGAAGCAGTTCTTTCGTCTGCGTCCATTATGAAAGTCCCGATCTCAAGACGGCGGCTGGAGGCGATCTTCGCGCGGCGCAGAAGTGCGCCTATGCGAAGAAAAAGCTCGTCAAGGTCGATGGGCTTTATCATATAATCATCTATTCCGATGCGAAAACCTCTCTGCTTGGAAGCAAAATCATCTCTCGCGGTCATAAATAAGATCGGAATATCGTTGTTTAATGTGCGTACGGTCTTCGCAAACTCAAAGCCGTCCGTACCCGGCATCATAATATCTGAAACGATAAGGTCAAAGGTCGTTTTATACATTTCGTCATAGGCTTCCTCTGCGCCAATACACCCCGTTGCTTCGTATCCGCTGTGATTTAAAAACGAACAAACGCTGCGGTTCAGATCACGATCATCTTCCACAACTAAAATCTTAAACATATTAAAGCCTCCGTAAAATCATATCTATATTTTCATTATAGCATACAAATGTTAAAGTTTTGTTTGCGTTTTTTGCTTTTTTGAAAAAACAAGGCAAATACGAACTATTTTGTATTTGCCTTGTTTAATTTATTGTTTTGTGGAATCAATGCGTGCTTGAGCGGCAGCTTTTCTTGCGTTTGCCGCATCTATCTTGGATTGACGTTCCGCCTGCATCATAGCTTTGCGAGTTTTAGAATTCCCGAGGGCTTTTGCTTCGTTGAAATTTGCTTTTGATTCCGCTTTTGCGGCGGCAAATTCTGCTTTATCAACCTCATGCTGTGCTTTAGCACTTTCCTTCATATCAGAAAATGCGTTTTTGAAAAAATTTTTGATACTCATTGTTTTATTCTCCGTTTCTCTTTTATGTTATTTGTTCATTATTTTATCGCTGAGGGAAAGGATCTGCTCGCTGTATTTTTCTTTGCGTTTTTTAAGAATGGTGTTGTAAATAGGATAGTTGATGATAGCCACCGCCATGCCGATGATTCCGATTACAATGCCGGGTATCGTCATTTCTCCGAGACCGAGAATGAAATCGATGTCCGTCATGACAAGGCTCATTCCTGAACCCATAATAAGTGCGCCGATGCTGCCGAATGTGTAAGCAAATACGTTTGCGGGACGTTTTACTTTTGCATCGAGATTTTTAAGCTCATCGAGCTCTGTTGTGCTTGCTTTTGTGTATTGTGCGCGGATCTTCTGCGCTGTAAACTGCTGGTCGTTTTTGTTCATTTTGTGTAACCTCTTTCAGTATGTTTTTTGTTTTTTACGAATGAATTATATAACTTGTTTGTTTTTGATTTTTTTATAAAGTGTTTGCGTTTTGTTAAAAAAGAAAAAAGGATAGGTTTTTACCAATGTCATTAAGTTAACAAAAAGAAAAGGCTCTCCCTTCGGGAGAGCTCCCGCCGTAGGCGGGTGAGAGGGCGATATTTCTATGGTAACCACCCTCTCCGTCACGCTTCTCGTGCCACCTCCCCCGGAGGGGGAGGCTTAACTTAATGACATTGAGGTTTTTACACCTATCCTAAAAATTGCAAAATAGCGTCAAGAATGTTTTCTGTTGTAATCCGAGTTGGGGTTGACAAATTCGCGCCAATCGAGATCGCCTCTATCAAGAGCAGTTACGATTACTTCCGCTGTGCCGACATTGGTGGCAACAGGTACGTTGTTAAGGTCGCACGCACGAACAAGAGTGTCGTCGTCAAGCGCGTGTTCCATATCTTTCGCGCGGCTGTCGCGGAAATAGATGAGAACGTCTATTTCGTTGAAAGATATACGGCTGGTAAGCTGTTGCATACCGCCTTGACCGCCGGGAAGGAGCTGTTCGATATGAAGACCGGTTGCTTCGTAGATCATGGATCCGGTGGACTTTGTGGCGCAGAGCTTATGTTTTGCAAGCACACCGCAGTACGCAATACAAAACTGAACCATAAGCTCCTTTTTAGAGTCATTTGCAAGCAATGCTATTTCCATATTTATACTCCTTATCAGAAAATTTTTTCTTATTTAAGTCTTTTAAGACGTTTGATGTTGTAGAAAAGCGGGCGGTTTATGCCCACCGTTCTGTAGGCAATGTTTTCAAAAGCGGCGGTAACGTTCGTGCTGAGTATTTCATCGACCAGCTTACCCGCATCTCCCGCATAGATAAGCTCCGCGTCATACGGAACTACGCCGATGAGTTTTACGGAAGTTTCGTCTATTACGGAAACGATCTCTTCCTTGGCACGCTTGACGGATCTGCCGGGCAATTTGTTGATGATAAGTCTTTCGCGGCGAACACCTTTGCTTTCGAGGAATACCGCGGTACGTTCTGCCGCGCGGATGGCGGCACGCGAGGGGGCAACGATTATATAAGCAATATCGGCAACGCTTGCCGCGAACATAAGCGGTTCGCCCACTCCGCCGGGCGTGTCTATGAAAATGTAATCGTAATGACCGGACTTAACGTATGTTTCAACCGTGCGCTTGAATGCGCTCTTACTCATATTATTGCTGAAGTTATAGGGAGCAGCAATAAAATGAAGATTTGGTGTGCGTTTATCTTTGACGATAGCTTCTTCGGGAGAGATTCTTCCCAAAACGACATCGCCTATGTCGTAAACGGATTCATCGGTAAGACCGAGTATTATATCAAGGCATCTGTTGCCGAAGTCGCAATCAATAAGAAGTACTTTTTTTCCAAGCTCGGCAAGCGCCATTGCGAGGTTTGCGCAAACAGTGGATTTTCCGACGCCGCCTTTGCAGGACGTAAAAAGTATAACATGTGTTCCGAGGGATGTTTCGGACAATTTATTCACCTCCCATTAGTAAAACCAAAATTCCAATTTCAGGATATCACATTTTACGAAAAAAGTCAACATTTAAGTTTGATATCGTGTTGTTTATCTGTCAATTATGTCAAAAAAAGCGATTTTTTATCAATCCAAGCCCGTTACAACGATCGTTTCGAGCGTTTCAAATGCTTCTTCAACGAGAGCATCAACGTCAAGTTTTGTCTCTTCCGCGATAACTTTATCAAGTTCGGGGCGTGTTTTTGGGTGGCGAGGGGTAAATACCGTGCAGCAATCTTCGTAGGGAAGAATGGACGTTTCAAAAGTATCTATTTCGCGCGCGATCTTGATAATATCTTCTTTGTCGTTGCCGATAAGAGGGCGGAAAACAGGGATCTCGGAGATAATATCCGTTACTACAAGAGCTTGCATAGTCTGGCTTGCCACCTGACCGATGCTTTCGCCCGTGATAACGGCATCGCAATAATATTTTTTAGCAACCTTCATTGCAAGGCGCATCATAAAGCGGCGAAGGATGAGCGTGAAGTAATCCTCTTCGATGGTGTCGCGCATAACCTCCTGGATGTGCGTAAGGGAGATAACGTGAACATTCATCTCTCCCGAATAAGAGGCAACTTTATTTGCAAGGTCAAGCACTTTTTCTTTTGCACGTTCACTTGTGTAAGGGAAGCTTTCAAAATGGAGAGATTCTATTTTTACGCCGCGCTTTGCCATCTGGTAGCCTGCAACGGGGCTGTCTATGCCGCCGGAAAGGAGAAGAAGTCCCTTGCCGTTGGAGCCCTGCGGCATACCGCCGATAGCGCGTTCCTGACCTGCACAGATATAAGCTGCGTAATCGCGTATCTCAACGCGAACGCAAACTTCGGGTGTGTGAACATCGACTTTTTTTCTGCCGTGGCACGCTTCAAGTATTGCACCGCCGACGAGCTTGCATATTTCGGGGGATTCGAGGGGGAACTTCTTGTCGGAGCGTTTTGCTTCAACTTTGAAGGTTTTTGCATCTTCTATGTATGGCATAAATTCCGTGCCGATTGTGGAAAGTATCTGTTTCATGTCCTTGGGAACTTCAAGTGCCATCTGTACTGCAGAAACTCCGAACGTGTTTTTTGCCGCACGGTATGCAAAATCCATATCGCACGAATCTTCAAGCGGCTCTATATACACCGTGCTTTGCGCGGAATATATCTTGAATTTGCCGAAATTGCGAAGTCTTCTTTTAAGCTCTACTTTGAGGAGCTTTTCAAAATAAGCGCGGTTCGCGCCTTTGAGCGCGATCTCGCCGAATTTACAAAGAATGATCTTTTTCATATTTATCCTTTCAAGTGCGGCTTGTTTTGACGAAAAATCAAAAAACGGTTTGATTTGCGAAAAACTATTGGATTTATTAAATAAATGTGTTATTATAATAATAACACGGTTGTAAAGCCGCAATATTATAAGTTTATTATATCCTTTTAAAAAATCAAATTCAATGCTTTTTAGAAAATTTTATTGATACGGAGTGGAAACTATGGAAAAAATCAAAAGAAAAGTATCTCTTAATATAGCGGGAAGCAAGATTTCCCTTGTTACAGACGAAAATCCCGAATACGTTGAAAAGCTCGGTGCTCTCGTTTCTCAGAGGGTGAATACGCTTGCGCTTTCCGGAAACGGCATTTCCAAAATGGACGCGGCTCTCGTTTACGCGCTCGATCTTCTTGACGAAAACTTCAAGCTCAAGGTAGCTCTTGCGGAAGCAAAAAAAAATAATGGCTGACATCAAACTTCCGGAACTGCTTGCGCCGGCAGGTTCGCTTCAAGCACTTGAAGCAGCCGTGGCGGCGGGAGCTGATGCGGTTTATTTCGGCACGAAAAATTTTAACGCGCGCGCAAGTGCCGATAATTTCGGTGCAGAGGAGATCGTTTCCGCCATCAAGCGCTTGAAAACGCTTGGAGTAAAATCGAATATAACAATGAACACCCAGCTTTATGAGGGTGAACTTTTTGATGCTCTGCACGACGCGGAGCTTGTGCTTAATGCCGGCGCAGATGCGATAATCACGGCTGATCTGGGTCTTGCTTCGCTTATAAAAAAATATTTTCCCGAAGCAGAACTTCACGCAAGCACGCAGGTTTGCGGTGAAAATACGGAAAACGCAAAAATACTTAAAAGCCTCGGTTTTTCCCGTATGGTAGCGGCAAGGGAGATAACTCTTCCAAGCCTTCGTAAACTTTGCGAAAGCTCGCCTATAGAAACGGAGATATTCGTTCACGGTGCACTCTGTGTGAGCCATTCGGGCGCGTGCCTTATGAGCTCTGTTATCGGGGGAAGAAGCGGAAACCGCGGGGAATGCGCACAACCTTGCAGACTGCCGTATAAATGCCGCGGCTGTGAATACCCCCTTTCACTCAAGGACCTTGCGCTTGCTTCACATATAGAAGATATTCTTCCTCTGGGGGTGGCTTCTCTCAAGGTGGAAGGAAGGCTAAAAAGCCCCGAATACGTTTACGGAGTTATTTCCGTTTACAGAAAGCTTCTTGACGAGGGCAGAAACGCAACAAAAGACGAGATGGAATATCTTGCGTCTCTTTTCTCTCGCTCCGGCTTTACAAACGGCTATTTTGAAGAAAAAATATCGCGTTCTATGCTCGGTGTAAGAACGCAGGAAAATAAATCGGCTTCGCGCACGGCGCAGGTGGATGTAAAATACGGCAAAAAACTTCCCGTGAAGATGTATGCGCGCCTTTTTGCAGGAGAACCGATTAAACTTTCGGGTACGGTTTTGCGCAGCGGAGAAACTTTCTTTGCCGAAGTGCTTGGATCCGTGGCGGAGGAAGCGCGTACAAGCCCTGTGAGTGCTGACAGAGTAAGAGAAAATCTTTTAAAGCTCGGCACAACGATATTTGAAGCAGAAACGGGCGACGTTACCGTTGAAGCCGGCGAAAACGTGATGATACCTATGTCTGCGGTAAATGCGGTGCGCCGAGAGCTTTGCGAAAGACTTACCGCTTTGCTGGATGGCAAAAAAGAAGAAAAACATCCTATTTATAATAGGGACAAATTTCCGCTTGTCCGTTCGGACAAAAAAAGCGCGTATTTCGTTTACGCTTCAAGCTTAACGCAAAAGGCGCTTGCGTATTTTGACGATATATTCGTGCCTCCGGATGAATATATCGTCGGCGGTCTTCGCAATTACGAAAACGTCGGCGTGGCATTACAGCCCGTTGCGTTCGATACTGAGCTCCCAACTGTGCGCGAAAAACTGCAAAAATGCGTTTCTCTCGGATGTAAAAAGGCACTTATTACAAACCTTTGGCAGGTTGATATGGCTAAAAACCTTGGCATGAAGCTTTACGGCGATATGCGTCTTAACGTGTGGAATCCGTATTCTGCCGCAATTTACGAAAAGCTCGGCTTTAAGTCCGTTATAATCTCTCCCGAACTTTCGGCAAGCAAGGCTTCCCGTCTTGGCGCAGGAATTGCAAGGGGTATTATCGCATATGGCAAGATTCCCGTTATGACGCTTGAAAAATGCGCGATAAGAGATATGAACGCTCTCACCGTGCCGCGCGAAAAATGCACGTTTTGTGATGGAAAGAAATTCTCTTATCTTAAAGATAGGACGGATACTGTCTTTCCCGTAGCACGCGAAGCGGGACATAGGAATGTTATCTTCAACAGCGTGCCTATATATATGCTCGATAAAGAGAGGGCAGGGCTTTTCTCCCACTTTGTTTTCACGGACGAAAAGCCATTCGAGGTGGACGCGATAATTGAATGTGCTAGGGAAAAAAGCGCACCGCGCGGAAAATTTAAAAGAATATAAGGTAATTTTTATGATAGAAAAGATCATACTTGCATCCTCTTCGCAAAGAAGAAAAGAAATTTTGGAAATGCTCAAAATTCCGTTTGAGGTTATTCCCTCCGATGCAGATGAGGAGATGGAAACAGAGCTTGACGCAGGCGACTACGTAAGCCTCCTTTCACGCAGAAAGGGAGAAGACGTTGCAGAAAAGCTAAAAAAACAAGGCGTTGAGATTTCCAAAACCCTCATAATATCCTGCGATACGATAGTTTGCTACGACGGAATGGTCATAGGAAAGCCGCTTGACGATGCGCACGCGATACTTACCTTGGGAGTGCTTTCTGAATCCTGGCACAGCGTTTATTCAGGGCTTACTCTGCGTTTGGGAGGAAAAGTTTACACGGATTTTGCGCGCACCGACGTTAAATTTCGCGAAATTTCCGAAAAAGAGATAAAGCGGTACGTTGAAACGGGCGAACCGAGAGGAAAAGCAGGCTCGTACGCGATACAGATGCTCGGCTCTTGCTTTGCGGAGCGCATAGAGGGCGATTTTTATAATATCGTCGGCTTTCCCGTGGCACTTTTTACAAGGATGATGAAAGTATATTTCGGTACTGATGTTTTTGATATAGCGGAGCTTTGATATGACGGAAAAAGAAAAGAAAAAACGCGCCGCCGATGTTGTTGCGGCGCTTAAAGAAATATATCCTTCGGCGCTTTGTGCGCTGGAGTATGAGGGCGACCCTTGGCGTCTTCTCGTTATGGGGCGGCTTTCTGCGCAATGTACGGATGCAAGGGTGAATATAGTTTGCCGCGACCTTTTCGAAAAATATCCCGATGTTCATGCTATGGCGGCGGCAGAATACGCCGACGTGGAAAAGCTCGTCTTTTCCTGCGGAGTGTATAAGGTCAAGGCGAAAAATCTTGTGGACTTTTCGAAGATGATAATAGAAGATTTTGGCGGGGAAGTGCCCGATAATATGGAAGATCTTTTGAAGCTTCCGGGCGTTGGGCGCAAGATAGCCAATCTCATCTTAGGCGATATTTACCACAAACCCGCTATCGTTGCGGATACGCACTGCATAAGGATTTCGGGCAGACTCGGTCTTTGCGACAGCAAGGATCCACACAAGGTCGAGATAGCGCTCAAAGCACTTGTCCCTGATGAAGAACAGTCTGATTTTTGCCACAGACTTGTTCTTTTCGGAAGAGAAACGTGTTCGGCACGCGCACCTCTTTGCGAAAACTGCCCATTCAAAGATTTTAACTGCAAAAAATAAACCTGGGAAAGGAGAAATAGAATGATAACGGGACCTTTGGCGGACAGAATGCGCCCTGAAGATTTTGCACACGTTTACGGCGACCGAAAGCTTTTTGGTGAAAACGGCATATTTGCCCGAATGATAGCTTCTAAGCATATTCCAAATATGATATTTTTCGGTCCTTCGGGAACGGGGAAAACAACGTCTGCAAACATTCTTGCAAAGGCTTCGGGAAAAACGCTTTACAAGCTAAACGCCACAAGCGCAGGCATTTCTGATATAAAAGAGATAATCGCCGAAACAAACTCCTTTCTCGGAAGCGATGGAATACTGCTTTACCTTGATGAAATACAGTATTTCAATAAAAAGCAACAGCAATCCTTACTTGAATTTATAGAGGATGGGCGTATAACGCTCATTGCCTCTACAACGGAAAACCCTTATTTTTACGTTTATCCCGCAATTATTTCGCGCTCTGCTGTGTTTGAATTTAAACCGATAGATGTTTCGGAGCTTGAAAGAGCTGTTCACAGCGCAAAAGAATATCTTGAAAAAGAAAGCGGAAGAAAAATAGAAATAGAGCCTTCCGCCGTTAAATCTATTGCACTTTCCGCAGCGGGCGACGCAAGGCGCGCCATAAATCTTTTTGAAAACGTTGCAAATATTTCCGATGGCACGATAACGCCGGAGGATATAAAGGTGTTTTTGCCCGAAGTTATGGGAATGACGGGCTTTGACAAAGCGGGAGACGGACATTACGACCTGCTTTCGGCACTTCAAAAGTCCATTAGAGGTTCTGACCCCGATGCGGCGATATTCTACCTTGCAAAACTTTTGGCAGGGGGGGATCTTATCTCCGCTTGCCGCAGACTTCAGGTTATCGCAAGCGAGGATATAGGGCTTGCTTATCCGCAAGGGGCGATACTTACCCGCGCTTGCGTTGAGAGCGCAAAGGAGCTGGGGCTTCCCGAAGCGGCGGTGCCGCTTGCCCACGCGACAGTGGCTCTTGCCACGGCGCCCAAATCCAATGCTTCGTATGCCGCATATCATGCGGCGGCGGCAGATGTTGCTAAGGGTAAGGGAATGACTCCGCCCAGATGCCTTCAAAATGTTCATTTTGACGGTATTAACAGCGATGAAAAAGGGCAGAATTATAAATATCCCCACGATTATCCCAACCACTATGTAAAACAACAGTATTTGCCGAGCGACCTTGCGGGTACTTGTTACTACCGTTTTGGAGAAAACAAGAACGAACAGGCGGCAAAAGCATACTGGGAACGCATAAAAGGCGTGCTTCCCGAAAATATGAAGAAATAATATCGCGGAGGATATATGAAAAAGGTTTATATGTACACGGACGGGGCGTGCAAAGGAAACCCCGGCGCGGGAGGGTATGCTTGCATCCTCGTTTACGGAGACCATGAAAAGGTTCTTTCCGGTGGAGAGGCAAATACCACGAACAACCGAATGGAGCTTTCCGCGGTAATAGCCGGGCTTGAAGCGCTCAAAGAGCCTTGCGAGGTGGAGATAATCTCCGATTCAAAATACGTCGTTTCCGCAATAAATGAAGGCTGGCTTCGTTCTTGGATAAAAAACGACTGGAAAAAGAGCGATAAAAAGCCTGTACTTAATGTGGAGCTTTGGCAGAAATATCTTGAAGTTTCCGCAAAGCACACGCTCAAGTTCGTTTGGGTGCGCGGTCATAACGGGCACGAATACAATGAACGTTGCGACTCGATAGCTGTTTCGGAAGCAGAAAAATTTATGTAAAACGAAAGGGGTAACTCATTTTGGAAAAAAGATTTGTATATGCGGATAACGCGGCAACGACGGCGCCGCTTCCCGAGGTCATCGAAGAGATGATGCCGTATCTTAAAGAAAAATGGGGTAACCCTTCCAGCATACACAGTAAGGGAAACGAAGCAAAAAAAGCGCTTAACGCCTACAGAGAAAAAATAGCCTTGCTTCTTGATTGCGAAAAAGATGAGATATATTTTACCTCCTGCGGAACGGAAGCGGATAATCACGCTATTCGCGGTGCGGCTTTGGCTAATGCTTCAAAGGGAAAGCATATCATCACGACAAAGGTGGAGCATCCTGCAGTGCTCAAGACCTGCCGTTCGCTTGAAAAAGAGGGATTTGAGGTCACTTATCTTGACGTTGACGGCGACGGCAGGGTGTCGGCACAGGCTGTTGAAGGTGCGATAAGGGAAGATACTATTCTTGTTTCCGTTATGTATGCGAACAATGAGATAGGAACGATAATGCCGATAAAAGAGATAGCGGGCGTTTGCCGCGCGCACGGTGTGCTCTGTATGACGGACGCGGTGCAGGCGGTGGGAAGCGTGCCCATATCCATTCGCGAGCTTGGAGTTGATATGCTCACAGCGTCGGGCCACAAGATACACGCGCCGAAGGGCATTGGCCTTTTATATATTAAAAAAGGAAAGAAAGTAGGAAATCTTATCGACGGCGGCGGTCAAGAGCGCGGCAGGCGCGGCGGTACGGAAAATCTTCCGTATATTGCGGCTTTTGCAAAAGCGCTTGAAATTGCTGTATCCCGTCTTCCCGATATGGCTCGTGTGGAAAAAATGAGAAACAGGCTTATCGATGAGCTTTTGAAAATACCGTATTCACGCTTGAACGGTTCGCGCAAGCACAGACTGCCGGGAAACGCAAATATCTCTTTTGAGTTTATAGAAGGAGAGAGCATACTTCTTTTGATGGATATGGCGGGCATATGCTGTTCCACGGGTTCGGCGTGCTCTTCAAATTCACTCGATCCTTCGCACGTGCTTCTTGCGATAGGTCTTCCGCATGAGGTGGCACACGGCTCTGTTCGCCTCACGCTTTCTCACGAAAATACGGAAGAGGATGTTGATTATATAATCGAAAACCTTAAAAACACGGTGGAGCGCTTGCGCGCTATGAGCCCTCTTTATGAAAAATACCGCATCTGATATTTTAAATATATTATAAAAAGGAAAAGAAATATGTACAGCGAAAAAGTTATGGATCATTTTGCCAATCCCAGAAACGTCGGAGAAATAGAGAATGCAGACGGCATTGGTGAGGTTGGCAACGCCAAATGCGGCGATATTATGAAAATATACTTAAAAATAGACGGCGAAATTATAACTGATGTAAAGTTTAAAACTTTCGGTTGCGGTGCCGCAGTTGCAACATCATCGATGGCAACGGAGATGATAAAAGGGAAGACCGTTGATGAAGCTCTTTTGCTTACAAATAAAGCTGTGGTAGAGGCGCTGGACGGACTTCCTGCCGCTAAGATACACTGCTCCGTACTTGCGGAAGAAGCGGTAAAAAGCGCGGTTGCGGATTACTATAAGAGAAATGATATCGATAAAGAAATACCCGGATTTAAGGGCGGATGCATCGAATGTGACGATCATCACGGACATGGTGAAGAATAAACTATGAAAAACAATAAGGTACTTTTGGGAATGAGTGGCGGCATAGACAGCACGTACTCCGTTCTAAAGCTTCGCTCTCTCGGCTATGAAGTAGAGGGCGCTATACTTAAAATGAGCGAACATACGGACATACCTGCGGCACAATGTGCGGCAGATGCTCTTGGTGTGAAGCTTCACATCGTTGATTGTACAAAAGAATTTTCCGAATGTGTCGTTAAAAATTTTGTTTCCGAATATTGCGCGGCACGTACACCGAACCCCTGCATCGTGTGCAACAGGGAAGTGAAGTTTAAAAAACTTTGTGAATGCGCAAAGAGTGTTGGATGTGATACGGTTTCGACAGGGCATTACGCGCGCGTTCTGTTTAACGAGGAAAACGGAAGATATTATATTTCACGCGGGCTTGATTGCAGAAAAGATCAAAGCTACGTTCTTTGGCGGCTTTCGCAGGATGAGCTTGCGATGTTATTTTTCCCCCTTTCGGACGATATGAAAACGGAAATTAAGGAAAAATCTAAAGAAATGGAGCTTCCGTCTGCGGAAGCGAAGGAAAGCCAGGAAATATGCTTTATCCCTTCCAACGATCATACTGCTTATATGGAAGAGCTCCTCGGGAAGAAATTTGAAGAAGGCGATTTTGTAGATGCAAACGGTAAAGTTCTTGGAAAACACAAGGGTGTACCGCGGTATACCATAGGGCAGAGAAAGGGCCTTGGGATTTCGCTCGGTAAGCACGCTTTTGTTACATCGATTGACCCAGATTCAAACACGGTGACGCTCGGAGATGAGGACGCACTTTTTAAAAACGAACTCGATGTTTCTGATCTTGTGTTTCAAAAGAGGGTTATTCCCGATGGGGAGAACGTGCGGCTCTTTGCAAAGATACGCTATGCGGCAAAGCCCGTTATGTGTACCGTAACGGTGTCGGAAGGCAAGGCTCACGTCGTTCTGGATGAGCAAGCAAGAGCTGTAACTCCCGGCCAGTCTGCTGTTTTTTATGATGAAAATGACATTGTGTTCGGTGGATTTATCGATTAAGCTGCCCTTGAACAGGGGTAAAACCCTCAAAAACACAGATTTTAATAAAACTAATAAAAAATCTGCATTTTGATTAGAAAAATTAAAAAAACATAATTGCTGACGAAAGTTGAACAAAAATATTTGTTATATTCACTAAAAGTTCAAAAAAGTGCCTATTTTGTTGTGAAAATCAACAAAAAACAGACACTTTTTTTGTTGCTATAGACATAAAAGATACAAAAAAGTTTTTTAAAACTAATTTTTAAAATCAAAAAATATTTTCTTGACAAATCAAAAAAACTATATTTGTATCAAAAAAAGCCAATAAATTGAATTAAATATATACATAAAATATGCAAAATCACGTTTTTAAATGTGAAAAAATTTTTAACGCTTTGTAAACGCATAAAAAATACTTGCAGATAAGCGCGTGCGTTTAATAAATAATTAGGATAAAAAGGGCGGGAAACGCCACTTTTTTTGCTTGTTTGTTCGCTTGACTTTGAAGTTTTAGATATGATATTATATATGCATATAAATTTGCTTTTTGCGTTTGTACTCTTCCCACCAAACGAGTGCTGCGCAGGTTTCGGAGGAAAGCATATGAAATTTTTAAAACTTAAGAAAGTCTTGGCAGGAACCCTTGCATTTGCGATGCTCACAGGATGCGCTTTGGGCGCGTCTGCGGCGACCGTTTCTTCAAGCGGCTCTTCCTCGTCAAGCACATCAGTTACTGATGAAACACTTGACCAGCTTAACGACTTGACTTGGAGCGAATATTACGCTGAATATGCCGGAATGCCCAAATATGCCGGTAAGGATGTTGTTATAAATGCTGCCGATTATACGGGCTTTGAATATCCTGCGGGATATACAGAGGCTGATGCTGCTGTGCCGTTTAAGATTATAGATAATCTTGTTGGCAAGAAAGCCGTTCAGACACCCGATATCGGTAAAACAACTTGGACAGTGGAAGTTCCTGAGTCCGGTCTTTACGCTATTGACATCAACTACTATCCCACGGAAGCTAAATCCGCCAATATTGAAAGAACTCTTCTTGTAAACGATGATGTTTTGTTCAGCGAAGTAAGAAATATTCTTTTGACAAAGATTTGGCAAGACGATTACCTCAGAGATGATGAAGGTAACATCGTTTTTGAAACGGACGAAAACGGAAACGAAAGTCGTCCTATCAAAAATCAGACTCCCGAATGGCGCAATTACACAGTAAGTGACCCTTCCGGTTATTACAACGGCGAATTCCTCTTCTACCTTGAAAAGGGTACGAATACGATCGCTCTTGATGCACAGAAAGAACCGATGTCTGTTGAATCCATCGTTCTTCGCGCGCCCAAAGATACTCTTACATATGAAGAATATCTTGCAAATCACGAAGCTCTCGGACACACAGATGCGCCTATCAACGAAAATACTCGCATCTTCCTTGAAGCAGAAAAATCTTCTTCTACTTCCGACAGCACGCTTTATCCTACAAACAACAAAACTTCCCCTATCAACAGTCCTTCCAGTGCTAAGTGCACGCTTATCAATTCGATTGGTGGTTCGAACTGGGCTACACTCGGTCAGTGGATCGAATGGGAATTTGATGTTAAAGAAGCGGGCTTCTACGTTATCAACGTAAGATTCTCTCAGAATACAAACCAAGGCATCTTTGTTTCCCGTCGTATGAGAGTTGATGGCGAGATCCCCTTTGAAGAAGCTAACAACCTTCAGTTTATGTACGGTTCCGATTGGCAGATAACAGCTCTTACGGACGGTACATATGACTTTAAGTTCTATCTTGAAGAAGGCAAACATACTTTCTCTCTTGAAGTAACACTCGGTAATTTGGGCGATATAATCTCCCGCGTTCGTGCAGCGCTTGCTTCCATCAACGAAATTTACCTCAAGATCCTTCAGATCACAGGACCTAACCCCGACAGCTATACAAACTACAAGTTCTACTCTCGTATCCCTGCTGAGATTGAACAGATGGGCATTCTTGCTAATGAACTTTTCTCTATTTCCAAAGAATTTCAGAGAGTTTCCGGCGAGACCAGCTCGAATACGGCTACTCTTGAAAATGTTGCTCGTATCCTTGAAAAAATGGCAAGAGATAGTGAAGGTCAGATCGCGAAGAACTTTGAAACTCTTAAATCCAATATCGGTACTCTCGGTACTTGGATCAACAACGTTCAGAAACAGGCTCTCTCTCTTGACTACATCTTGATCCAGCCTGCAGGTGCTGAACTTCCCAAGGCGGAAGCAAACTTCTTACAGAACGCTTGGTACGAAATTCAGAGCTTCTTCTACAGCTTCTTTATTGACTACAACTCTTTCGCTTCCGAAGTTGAAGGCGAAGACATAGTTGAAGTTGAAGTTTGGACAGTTGTTTCTCGTGAATATACACAGATCATTCGTAACCTTGTTGACGATGACTTCACAAAGAGCTATCCCAACATTTCCGTAAACCTTAAACTCGTTGCCGGCGGCGCGCTTCTTCCTGCTTCTCTTGCAGGTGTTGGTCCCGACGTAATGATGGGTACAGGTGAAAGTACGGTTATCAACTACGCGGTTCGTGGCGCACTTCTTGACCTCTCCGTTTACGAAGAATTCCCTGAGGTTTGTTCCAGGTTCCTTCCGGAGACACTCGTTCCCCTTACAGTTGCTATCGGTTCTCCCGACGGCGAACTTGCAACATACGGTATTCCTCACACAATGGCGTTCAGCGTAATGTTCTACCGTACAGATATCTTCGCTGAAAACGGCTTTACAGTTCCTAAGACTTGGGATGAATTCAGAGCGCTTATCCCGAAACTCCAGGGTAAGAACTACGACCTCGGTATGACGAGAACGTTCGATATGTTCGTTCTTCAGAACGGCGGCACGATCTTTGCAGATGACGGTGAAAAGATCAACTATGACTCCAACGTAGCTCTTGATGCGTTCACAACAATGTGTGAATTCTTCACGCTCTATAGGCTTCCTATTTCTTACGACTCTGCTAACCGTTTCAGAACGGGTGAAATGCCGCTTATCTTCGCGGACCTTACATCCTTCTACAACCAGTTCACAGCTTTTGCAACAGAACTTAAAGGCCTTTGGAGCTTTACAAACGTTCCCGGCACAGTTCAGGCTGACGGTTCCATCAACGATACAAATATCGTTACGGTTTCCTCTCTCGTTCTTATGAAAGACGCTAAAGAACGCGGCAGAGACGCTGCTTCCTTTAAATTTATTGAATGGTGGACACGTTCCAATATCCAGAGCCAGTATGCAAAAGAACTTATTGCTTTCGTAGGTCCTTCTACAAAATACAATACAGCTAACATTGAAGCATACGAAGAAATGGACTGGTCTGCAAAAGAAATAAGACTCATTAAAGAATGTGCAAGCAAACTCGCAGGCGTTCCCGATATGCCCGGTGCTTACATTATCGGTCGTTATGTAAACTTCGCATTCCTCGCAGCGTACAACGACAACGCATCTCCCAGCGATGAACTTCTCGGCTACATTCCTCTTATCAATAAGGAATTTGAAAGAAAACGCGAAGAACTTTCCAAGGAATTTTTCATTCCCACAACTTATGATTGGTCCTGATCTTCCGGGACCTCTCCCGAGAGGGAATAACACGAACAAAACTATGTAAAGGAGAAAAACTACTATGTCTGAAAAAACAGCTTCGGCAACGGTAAAAGAGAATAAACCTCTTGGCAAAAAGCCTGTTGCCAGAAAAGACATGTCTAAAGTGCAGTGGGTATTGAAAGAAATGAAGCGCAACTATATTGCATACGTAATGTGCGCACCCTTCTTCCTTATCTTCTTCACATTCACGATCCTGCCCGTTATTCTTTCGCTGTATTACAGCTTTACAATATTCAACCTTATTGAAGATGAAATGTGGGTTTGGTTCGATAACTACATCCGACTCTTCCTTGATGACGATATCTTCTTGATAGCTGTTCAGAACACGCTTATCTTTGCCGTTATCATCGGACCTGTTTCCTATATGCTCTCCCTTTTCGTTGCTTGGTTCATCAATGAGCTTTCTCCGAAGATCCGTGCTGTTGTAACACTTATCTTCTATGCGCCCTCCATTTCCGGCGGTGCTACAACGATTTGGGTAGTATTCTTCAGCGGTGACTCTTACGGTTACGCTAACTCCATTCTTATGCGAATGGGCCTTATTGAAACACCTATTCAGTTCTTCCAGAACGCAACCTACGTTATGCCTCTTTGTATTGTAGTTGCACTCTGGTCCAGCTTGGGTACGTCGTTCCTTTCTTTCATCGGTGGTCTTCAGACTATCGACAAAGCACAGTTCGAAGCTGCTGCTGTTGATGGTATCAAGAACCGTTGGCAGGAACTTTGGTATGTCACACTTCCGAATATGAAGCCTCAGCTTTTGTTCGGTGCTATCCTCGCTATCACAAGTGCATTCGGTTTCGGTGCTATCGTTGACGGCCTTGCCGGCAACCCCTCTGTTGACTACTGTGCTTGGACAATCGTACATCATCTTGGTGACTACGGCGGTGCTCGTTACGAAATCGGTTATTCTTCCGCTATCGCAACCATCCTCTTCGCTATGATGATCGGCTCCAATATGCTCGTAAAGAAAATCCTTGCAAAGGTGGGACAGTAATATGGGAAAAAAGTTACGTACAAGAAATCATAAAGTTATTCTCAACCGTTCTGCCGGCGGTGATATGGGTATCACTATTTTCCTCGTTGTACTCGGTGCATTTATGTTCTTCCCGATGTACTACGCGGTAATCCAGGCTCTCAAACCTCTTGATGAACTTTGGATGTATCCTCCTAAGTTTTATGTAGAGCACCCCACATTCTCCAACTTCTCTCTTATGTTTAAGACTTTGCAGACATCGTGGGTCCCTTTCTCAAGATACATTTTTAACACAGTATTTATTTCCGTTGCAGGTACTTTCGGTAACCTTGTATTCGGTTCTCTTGCCGCTTACGCTATCTCTAAGATCGTGTTCCCCGGCAGAAAAATGCTTGCTTCCGCAGTTCGACTCTCCCTTATGTTCCACGCAACTGTAACGGGCGTTGTTAACTTCTTGACAATGTCCAGACTCGGTTGGGTTGATACATATTGGGCTATCATCGTTCCCGCTTGGGGTGCGACACTTGGTATGTTCCTTATGCAGACATTTATGGAATCCAGTATTCAGGTTTCCGTTCTTGAAGCTGCTCGTCTTGACGGTTCTTCGGAAATCAGAACATATTGGCAAATCGTAATGCCTGTTGTTAAACCCGGTTGGATCACACTTATCATCTACTCTTTCAAAGATCTTTGGGCAACAGGTTCTTCCAACTATATTTACAGCGAACAGCTCAAAACATTCAACTATGCGGTTGGTCAGATCGTATCCGGTGGTATTGAACGTGCCGGTGTTGGTACGGCTTCCTCCGTTGTAATGATGCTTGTTCCGATCATCGTATTTATCATCGGTCAGAGTAACGTTATTGAAACGATGGCTTCGTCCGGTATGAAAGACTAATTAAGGAGGGAAACGTTATTATGAAAAAAATGTCCAGAATACTTGTAGCGGTTCTTTGCCTTATGGTTCTCGTAGGTTGCATAAGCCCTGCATTTGCTGCTACCGCTCCTTATGGTTCTTATACATACTCTATGAGTGGAGAGCCACAGAAATCTCCTGATGCGTATGTCCCTGAAAGAATCATTACAAACTATGATGTTGGTATTACACCCCTCAAATCTGCAAAAGACATTTTCTTTGATGAGGAAGGTAACCTCTATATTTCCGATACAGGTAACAACAGAGTTATCGTTTGCGATGAAAACTTCAAAGTTCAGTTCGAAATTGCAAACTTTACAAACGAACACGGCGTACCGGACTCTTTGAACTCCCCCCAGGGTTTGTTTGTAACAGAAGATCTTATCTATGTGTGCGATACAAACAACTCTCGTATAGTTTGCTTCGACCACGCAGGTAACTTCGTAAAAATCATCTACGCTCCCAAAGCCGACGTAATGGGCGAAGACACGATCTTCCACCCCGTTGCTATTGCTGTTGATGCTGCCGGCGGTATGTATATCGTATCCGACCAGACATATTCCGGTATCTTCTCCCTTGCAGCAGACGGCACTTTCTTGGGCTTCATCGGTGCACAGAAAGCAGACGTTCCGCTTGCAACAAGAATCCGCCGCCTTATTTTCCCCGATGTAACAGCTGAAGAATATGTAACAGCTACATATAACAACTGTGCTATCGACTCCGACGGTTTCCTTTATGTAACAACTAACGACATTGACGAAGAAACTCTTACTTCCGCTATTAAGTCCGGCAACAAAGAGTATGCTCCCGTTAAACGCCTTAACAGTAAAGGCGACGATATTATGAAGAGAAACGGCTTCTTTATTCCTGCCGGTGAAATTGCTAATATCAGCGGTGGTACGGGCGTAGCTTCATCATCATCTTCTTCTACTTCCGGTCCTTCCAGTATCATAGACGTAGCTCTCGGTGAAAGCGGTATGTGGACTATCGTTGACAAGAAACGCTGCAGACTTTACACATATGATGCTGACGGTAACCTCCTTTTCGCTTTCGGCGATAAAGGCGCTCAGCTCGGTAACCTCAGCCAGCCTACAGCTATCGCATATCGCGGCAGCTCTCTCTATGTTCTTGACGCAACACTTAACTCCATCACAGTTTATAAGAGAAGCGTATATGGTGACATTATCGCGCAGGCTCTTAAACATACAGAAGACAGAGAATACGATAAAGCTCTTGCGGACTGGGAAGAGATCCGTAAGGCTAACAACAACTTCGACTCCGCTTACATCGGCATCGCTACAAACCTTTACCGCCAGGGTGAAGATGTTGAAGGCGCATACAAAGAATCCCTTATGTACTTTGAATCTGCTGGTGATGTTAACGGCTACTCCACATCTTTCAAAGCAATCAGAAAAGCTTGGGTTGAAAAGTACGTATTCGTTGTAATCATTGTAATCGCAGTTCTTTGCGTTGTTCTTTCCAAGTTCCTCAAGTACGTTGGCAAGAAGAACAAAGAAGGTATTACAAAACTCGGCAAGAGAACTCTTTGGGAAGAATTCCTTTACGGTTTCTACCTTATTATGCATCCGTTCGATGCTTACTGGGATCTTAAACACGAAAAGAGAGGCTCTGTAAGAGGCGCGCTTCTTATAGATGCTCTTGTAGTAGTTGCTTATATCTACTACACAGTTGGCAGAGCTTACATCTTCAATCCTTCCAAGGGTCACGTAAACATCATTTACTCCGTTCTTACAGTTGCTGCACCCCTTATGCTTTGGTGCGTTTCTAACTGGTGTCTTACAACACTCTTTGACGGCGAAGGTAACTTTAAAGATATCTTTATTTCATCTTCTTATGCATTGTTCCCGCTTCTTCTCTTCATCATTCCCGTTACGCTTTGCACAAACATCGCGTCTCTTGATGAAGCTAAGCTGATCTCTCTCGTACTTACCATATCCTTTGTATGGCTCGGTATGCTCTTGTTCTTTGGTATGGCTACAACACACGGCTATTCTATGGGAAAAAATATTCTTATCACGGCTGCAACTCTTATTGGTATGATGTTCATTATGTTTATTATTATGTTGTTTACAAACCTTATCCAGCAGATGGTAAGCTTCATTACGGATATCGTTACCGAAGTTTCGTTGCGTGGTTAATAACAGGGAGGATAAATATGAAAAAAATTAGAATATTGTCTGCCATCTTGGCGATGGCGATATTAGTCGCTGCTTTTTCGCTCCCTGTTGGCGCGGTTTCAATCGATTCCTATACTTCCACCTCGTACACCGAGGCGGAAGCTAAAGTCGAAACAATGACTTCCGTATATAAGAGCGAAGAATACGGCTATGAAATGCTTATGGATTTGCTTTCCGGCGAATTTGCCATTAAAGATTTAAAAACAGGAAAATACACATTTTCCAACCCCTATGATGTTGCTGTTAACAGCACTATCACAGATATTAAAAAACAGGCTCTCCTTTCTCAGATCTTGGTAAAATATACTGACACAGTTACAGCTGCAACAAGCTACCTCGGAAGCTTTACTTCCGCAGCTCTCCTTGGCGACCAGATCGAAGTTAAGAGAATCGCAGACGGTATCCGTGTTGAATACGCTATCGGTACTGTTGAATCCAAACGTCTTGTTCCCCGTATGATCGAAAAGGGAAGATTTGAAGAACTTATTTATAAGAAACTCGAAAGCCTTCTTGACAGCAAAGCAGTTACTTTGACTGACGAAGAAAGATTCGTAATCGAAAACATCTACAAATCTTCTTATACACTCGTTGACCTTTCCAAGGAAACGATCGAAAATACAATTCAGACTCTCAAGAACGCTTATCCCGTTCTCCAGACAAACCCTGAGCTTAAATTCTACGTTATAAATGACAATTCCGAAAAGACTCTCAAGAGAATTGAAGACCTCATCAGAAACTACTGCCCTGAATATACATTCGATGAACTCGAATATGACCACGAATTGACAGGTTACGAAGGAACAGAAAAAGAACCTCCGCTTTTCCGTCTTGCAGTTGAATATACTTTTGACGAAAACGGTTTCTCCGCTGCTGTTCCCGCAAAGAGTATCAGATACAACGAAACAAACTATACTCTCGACTCCATCACAATTCTTCCTTACTTTGGTTGCAGCACAGTTAAAGAAGTTGGTGGCAGAAAAACAACAGGCGGTTACCTCTTCCTTCCTGACGGTAGCGGTACTATCCTTGAATACTATAACAATGACGGCTCTATAAAGACCGGTGCACAGAATATCTCTGTTTACGGCATCGACTATGCTTACGAAGATCTCTCCACAGCTAATAATACAGCAAACGCTCAGGTTTGCCGTATGCCCGTATTCGGTCTTACAGACTATTACACAACTACTGAAGAAGTTATTAGAAGCGGTAGACCTAATATGATCACATCTTCTTCTGACCGCACAGGTTATGTTGCGATCATCGAAGAAGGCGAATCTCTCGCTACTATTACAGCTTCCCTTGGTACAATGCTTTGGACTAACCTTGCTATCGGTGAATGCGAGTATAACACTGTTTATGCTTCCTTCTCTATGCAGCAGACGGATAAAGTTTCTCTTGGTTCTTCCTTGGGTGGCGGTTCCGGTATTTCCAAGAGCATCGACACAAGATACACAGGCAACTACACTATCAGATACATTCTTCTCGGAGATTCCGAAGATGCTGCTGAAGAACCCACATATGTTGGTATGGCTTCTGCTTACCGCAACTACCTCATCAGTACAGGTGCTATCGCTAAATTCTCTGCTGAAGAACTCAAATCTCAGCTTCCTCTCTACATCCAGACACTTGGTTCTATGAGAGTTCAAGACACATTCCTTACCTTCCCGGTAACAGTCACAAAAGCTCTCACATCCTTTGACGATATCAAAGCGATGACAAAAACTCTCGGTGATTCCGGAGTAGATAATATCAAGTATATCCTTACAGGCTACGCTAACGGTACAGCTTCTTACTCCGATTATCCCACATACGTTAAGTTCAACAGCAAGGTTGGCGGCAACAAGGGTTACAAAGACCTCGTTGACTTCTCTATTGACGAAGGCATTGAAATTCTTCCCAACTTCGACTTTGCTAACGTAAGAAGAGCGGGCTCTGGTTTCAAATATAAGAAACACGCAGCGCTCACAATGACAGATCGTTATGCTACAAAACGTGATTATGACTCTGTAACACAGGCTATCGAAAGCTTCGGTAGAGTGAACATCGTTTCCACAGGTGCATACGATTATATCTACTCTAAATTTGCTAAATCTTTTGATAAGCTCTTCAAAGATTTCGATGGTTACAATGGCGCGCTCGCGGCTTTGACGCTCGGCACAGACCTTAACTCCGACTTTGATGCAGAAGATCCTATCACACGTGAAGACTCCAAGAACAACACAGTTGACTTTATCGATGCACTTTACCAGAACTATGATGCAGTATTGGTTGAAGGCGGTAACGCTTATACAATTCCTTACGTAACAGACATCATTTCCGTTCCGCTCGATAACAGTAACTATGCTATCTCCACAGCAGCTGTTCCTTTTATGGGTATCGTGCTCCACGGTTGTATTGATTACTCCGGTTCTGCTCTCAATATGGCGGGCGATGTTATGTACGAAGTATTGAAGTCCATTGAAAACGGTGCTTCTCCTTACTTCTTGCTCGCATATAAGAACGTTGAAGAGCTTAAGAATGTAGGCGGTAAATTGAGCGACTACTATTCCGTAAACTTTGAAACTTGGGAAAGCGATGTTGTTAAGTATTACAATATGCTTAACGAAGCTATCGGCGATCTTCAGGATGCTGTTATTACAGATCATGCTGTTTTAACTGCTTTCAAGACAAATACAAAAGCTGACGCAGGCAATGAAGCAGATGAAGCCAATATGCTCTTTGCTGAACTCAAGGCAGCTGCTGCACTTGTTGAATCCACATCCAAAGCTTACTATGCTGCAGTTGAAGAAACTGACAAGATCGTAAGCGACCAGAAGAATGCTGATGTTGCTCTTGCAGCAGAAAACGCTGCTAAGACTGCTTTCACAAACGCTAAGACAAGACTTAGCCTTGTTCAGAATCTCATTAAGAGAAACTCTGTTGCAAACGTTGTTTTCGTAACATATAAAGCTGACAGCGGCAAAACAAAGACATTCTTCATCAACTACAACAACTATGATGTAGCTATTGAAGATTCAAACGGTAATGCATATGTCCTTGCAGGTATGTCCTTTGTTGAAAGTGCAGAGGTTAACGGAGTATCTAATAAGATCGCTAACCGCGAAGACGTAACAGCTTTCGTTCCCGCAACAACAGACCTTGCTGAATTTGCTTCCGTAAATGAAACTCTTGAAAAAGCAGTTGCTTCCGGTAATGCAAACTCTATCAAGCGTGCAAAAGAAGCTATGCAGCTCGTTCTCGACCAGATCAGAACAACAACAACTAACGTTGCTAAGATCACAGACAACAATGGTGACATTGTTTACATTAACTATGAAACAAGCGCTGTTGTTGTTAAGATAAGCGATACAGAATATCAGCTTATCGCAGCACAAAGCTATCTTATTAATGATTGAAAGGAGGAGTAACTTATTATGAATAATATAGCAGCAAAAAAAGAAAAAAGCTCATCCAAACGTATCCATAAAGGTGCTTCTCTTAACGCCAGAAAGGCGAGAATGGGTTGGATATTCGTTCTTCCTTTCGTTATCGGTTTGCTCCTTGTTTATCTTCCTGTAATGATCGAGTCTCTTGGTTATAGCTTCGCAAGCTATAACAAGATTGCAGCTATTCAGGGCGGCGGTTACACGCTGACCTGGGTAGGCTTCGATAACTACAAAGAAGTTTTCTCTATGACGGTTGACGCAAGCTCCGGTGAAACATTTATTGAAATGCTTTTCAAGAGCCTTGGCAGCCAGGCAGTTGACATCATTGCTATTTTGATGCTCTCCTTGTTTATTGCAGTTCTTCTTAACACAAAAATGATTGGACGCGCAGCGTTCCGTGCTATATTCTTTATTCCCGTTGTTGTTGGTGCAGGTATCATAACAAGAATTGATGCTACATCCGCTGAAATTCTTGCAACAGCTTCTGGCGTACTTGAAGGTATTGATCAGGGTGCGGTTGAAGGCGGCGGTCTTGGAAGCATTGCAAGCTCTATGGATATTGGCGCTATGTTTGAAAACCTTGGTATTGGCGGCGGTCTTGTTGACATTGTTTCCGGCCTTGTTGAAAACATCTTCAATATCGTAAACCGTTCCGGTGTACAGATGCTTATCTTCCTTGCAGGTCTTCAGTCCATTTCTCCTTCCGTTTATGAATCTTGTGAAGTTGAAGGCGCTTCCGCTTGGGAAATCTTCTGGAAGATTACACTTCCAATGCTCAGCCCAATGATTTTGACAAACGCTATTTACACGGTTATCGATGCGTTTACTTCTGAAAGCAACGTAGTAATGATCAATATCTTGGGTGAAGAGCTCACATTGTCTCCCGATCCTATCCAGTCTGCAAAAGCCTGGTTGTACTTCGCGGTTGTTGCACTTGCGTTGATCATTGTATCTGCTATCTGCTCTTCGTTCGTGTTCTACCAGCGTCGTAACGATGATTGAGAAGGAGGGAAAAATAATCTATGAATAATCAAGCTAAAATAACAAAAGAGTCTAAAAACAAAATCAGAGCTGATTTTGATAGAGCTCCGCTTTCCGAAAGATTGAAAGCTAAGTATTTGAACACATATTTCTATAAAAAGATTCTTATGTCATTGTTCAAATTCCTTCTTCTTCTCGGTATTTCCTACGTAATTCTTTACCCGTTTATTTCTAAGATCTTGCAATCTTTCTTCAGCCCTTTGGATATGGTTCAGACTGACGTACAGCTTGTTCCTAAATATCCGACTGTTCAGACTTACAGCCTCTTGTTTACCGAAAATGGTTACTTTACAGCGCTTCTCAACACAGCGATCATCTCTCTTGTATGCGCTATAATTCAGACATTTGTCTGCTCCTTTATCGGTTACGGTTTTGCTAAGTTTAAATTTAAAGGCAGCAAGTTCCTCTTCGTGTTCGTAATTGCTACACTCTTGATCCCTCCGAAGATTCTTGCATCTTCTCTTGTTCAGCGTTTCGTTCACTTTGATATCTTTGGTATTTTTGAAGCAACAGGCTTCTATGAAGCTTTGGGATTGCAGTCAGGTATTCACGGTACATACATCCCGTTCCTTCTCCTTTCCATCACAGGTCTTGCATTTAAGAACGGTTTGTTTATCTACCTTATGAGACAGTTCTATCGCGGTATTCCCGACGAACTTGAAGAAGCTTCTTATGTTGACGGTTACGGTGTTTTCAAAACATTCTTCCGCATCATTCTCCCTTGCTCCGTTCCTATGCTCATCACTATCTTCGTTCTTTCCTTCTCTTGGCAGTGGACAGATATTTTCTATACAAATATCTTCCTTCCCAACTCCGACAAAGTTCTTCTTACAAGCAACGCATTCTGGTCCACAATGCCTGAAACACTTAAGACTATCAGTGAAGAAGTTCTTATCGGTAACGATACGGCACAGGCTTCCTTTGCGGCTATCGTAATGAATACGGCCGGTATGCTTGTTGTAGCTCCCCTTATCGTACTCTACCTCTTCTGCCAGAGATACCTCATCCAGGGTATCGCACACTCCGGTTTCGGTGGTGTATAATACCGCAGGTAAATAAATATCTGAACAGCAAAAAAGCGCCCGCAAGGGCGCTTTAAGTGTCAAGGGCGGCGCAGCCGTTCATCTTGACCCTTGACTGTTTTCTGTGGCTTTGCTAACTGTTCGGATGTTTTTTATGGCCAATGGTAGACTTTTTTGCATTTTTATGGTATACTTTTATAAAACTAAAATCAAGGAAAACTTAGTACGGAGGAAATCCAAAGTATGGAGCGGTTGCACCGATTTGTAGAAATAAATTTTTCAACAGCAGAAACGATGTTAACGGAATTTGATTCCACTCTGGAATTGGAATCGATGTTACCAATTCATGAGGGTATGAGTACTAGCAATTACATTGTGACAGCCAATGAAAAAAAGTATTTACTAAAAATATATACAGAACGGTCTACGAATACCGAATCTTCCATGTACGCTTTTTTGCACGGGAGTATTTCTGTTCCGTCTCTGTTGTATTTTAGCCACGCAAGTTCCAGTATTCCATATTCTTTTGCAATTATTGAATATATCGAGGGTACTACTCTTAACGAATACATTCGTAGCAAGAAGAAATATCCTATGGAATTGATTCCGCAAATTGCCAGGGCATTGGCTACTATTCATAACAAGTGTTATGCGCGCAGAGGGCTTCTGGATGCAGAATTGCAGGTTCAGGAAACATTCCAAGCTGTAAGACAGCAAATAGCATCACTCTTATCGGATAAGGCCGGAGGACATTTGCCGGGCGTTTTGAGATGCAAATTATACGACTTCATTCGTAATCGAGATGATCTTTTTCAGGCAATCGAGTCCTCTTATGTTTTATCGCATGGAGACTTTTCATATAGCAATATCATGATCGATCACAATGAAAAAGTGTATTTGATTGACTTTGAATACTCGCTGGCTACCAATCGTTTCCATGATATCGGACACTTCTTCCGCCGTAAGGCCGATGATGTGGAAATACTGATTGATCAAACTGTCTATAATAGCTTCTTTGAAGCATATAATTCTGTTTCCAACAATCCATTGCCATACAACTGGATACAACTATCAAAAGCAGTCGATATACCGGCAATGCTGGCATTGATAAATACCGATAACCCGCAGCAAGAATGGATTTCCGACATAGTCCAAGATATTAACACTTTTTTCAAATAACTTTAAATCGAATAACACAAAACAGACCGTTGACAGGCATTTTTTCAAAGTCAGCGGTCTTTTTCTATCCAACTCCGCCATATTCAAGTGTAGTAAGGATAGAGGGGAAAATAGGTCTCTCTGCGGAAAGGGTTTGGGAGCTTCCCAATAATGGGTGGCTACACTAGCTGTGCTTGCTCTATGAGTAAGTACAACGAAAGTGGGTACTCACTTGCTGTGCTTGCTGTAAACTTATTTTTCACGAAAGGTCGGATAGGAATGGATAGGAAAAGAAGATGGCACAGCATAAACACTGTGCCATCTTTCGACTATTGAAATGTTTTCTTATCCGGCACACCCTTATGCACTCGGTTTTTATTGTTATTAGAAAATATCGTCGAAGCTTGCTCTCTTGCGTTTGAGTTTTAAGTCAACCTTCAAAACAAACTTAAGAACGCAGAATGCAACAAGAAGAAGGATAATAACAGCGGCTACGATAATAAATACGAGCCAGAATGTGGGGAACTTAGCGGAGAGAAGGGAAACTGTGCCTTCGTGTGCAGTGGGTTCAACATCAAATGTAGCATCTCTTACCTTCATATCGTAAGTTGTTGTAAGACCGTTAGCGGCTTTGATCTTGAGGCTTGTAGTAACACCGGGAACAGAGAAGTCGTAATTTACGATGAGATCGGGGTCATCACTGTTGATCACGGCTGTAACTTGTTCCATTTCGCCCTTGTCGTTTTCTACTTTGTCAGCGTAAACGTAAGAAACGTTCATTTTAGAAGTAGAAGGATCAAATGTAGCGTCAACGGGAACGAACTTCAAAGAAGGAGCTTTTGTAACTTTGATGCCGATAGGAGTCTGAACTGTAATCGGAATTTTTGTAGTAAGATCAATGTTGTAAGCGGAGTTTACAAGTTTAGCGTAAGCTGTTGTTTTGCCACCGGGGATAGCTGTATCACATTCAACAGAGAAGTAATCTTGGAGACCGGATAAGTCAAGCGGAACTTCAGAATCGTCTGTAAATATGCAAGTTACATCAAATTTTGATACATCAAGCTTAGTTCCGTAATAAACTTTATCATCAAGAAGGACAACACTCAACTTTTCGATGTCGGTAACTTTGATAGTGAAAGTCGTTTTAGAACCATAGAAGTTGATGTTTATAATATAGTCGCCGGCAGAGGGGAAGTTTGTGTTTTCAAGTTTAAAGTCTCTTAATTCTTTTATCTGTGAGGTGTCGTCCTCATAGTTAACTTTAATTGTAAGACCTTCGGGTTTAAATCCATTTTGTAGAATTTCAATTCTGTTGAACGTTGTGGAAGCAGGGAGCGTTTCAATCTCGATGTTCTTAACGCCAACAACTTTTACGTCATAGGAGAATTCGTGTTCGCCGTATTTGAGAGTAACCTTAGTTTTTTCAGCGGGTTCGTCGAAGTTATAGATAGCAGCAGCCTTGTCAACATATTCAGTTGTGCCGTCTTTATAATCGATCTTACCTTGGAAACCTGTGAGGTCGAGAGTTTCGCCGATGTAGTATGTTGTCTTTTCGGGAAGAGTTACGGGTTCAAAGGATGTTGCGTTGCCTTCTTTGATCTGAAGATCAGACTGATAGTTTGTAACGTAGTCGTAGCTACCGATTACGATATAGTCGATATCCATAGAAGCGCCTTCGTAGCCTTCGTATGTGCTACCGTAGCCGGAGTAGCCGAAGGGGAAGATACAGAAGTCTTTGATCTGTGCGCCCCAGAAAGAACCGTCTCTTGTGGAAGCTGTATTCGTATCGATGTTAAGGTTTCTCATGTTGATAACGAGTTCGTACCAACCTGTCATATTGGGGTCGATATCAAGAGTAGAAATAGCACGAGTCCAACCGGAAAGGCCGTTACGCTGCCAAGCAAAAGCTATCTTTGTGGAAGCACTTGTGTTTCTTATACGGATTTTGATATATTCCGCAGCGCCTGCGCTTTCAAGACCGATATTGATGTTGTGACGGAATTCACCAAGTTTGAACGCGATACCGCAGGCGCTGGAAGAAGTGGAGACGAGGTGAAGAACTTCGTTGTCATCAGTAAGAGACCATTCAAGACGTTCAAGATATGTATCGTACTCGTTACTGAGAACGGGGGAAGAAGGCTTGCCGTTTTCTGTGGGGTTAAGTACAGGGTACTTACCTTCTTCGTCGGGCGTTGCCCAATACATATTGTCATTTGCAAAATCCATGAAGTCGAGACAGGGGATCGTTTCCTGATCATAAGTGATGACAAGCGCGTATGCCGAAACGGACAGCGAAAGCATCAAGAGAAGCGCTAAAAAAATTGAAGCAATTTTTTTCATAAGATTTATCCTTTCACTTTTGGAGTATAATGTGAAACATACCGCAAAGATATGTCTTTAACCTATTATTTATTGTATCATATAAACAATAACAATGTCAAGTAAATAAGTTGAATTAGAGCAATTTATCTAACATTTCTACGCGGCGTTCGTGTCTTCCACCGTCAAATTCCGTGGAAAGAAAGACTTTTGCAAGCTCAAGCGCTCTTTCGAAGGAGATCATTCGCGCGCCAAGGCAGAGAACATTTGAATTATTGTGGTGTCTTGTCATGGCGGTTGATTCGGGCTCATTGCAAAGCGCGGCGCGGATGCCGCGGTGCTTGTTTGCCGCAATGCTCATGCCTATTCCGGTTCCGCAAACAAGGATTCCGAAATTGCAATTATTGGAACGAACAAGCTCGCATACTTTGCTTGCGTATTCGGGGTAATCAACGGATTCGGGGCCGTTAGTTCCGCAGTCCACACATTCGTAACCGTTTTCAGAAAGGTAAGCTATAAGCTTATCTTTATATTCGTATCCTGCGTGGTCTGCGCCGAGAGCTATTCTGAGTTTCATTTTGAGTTTTCCTTTCTTTTTCTTTCTTCTTCGCGTTCTGCTTGGGAGGCGCGTAAATATTTTGGGGAAAGCGCAAGGTCGGTAAATGCGGTCTTGTCTTCCGAGAGTTCATATTTATAAAGTGCGGAAGAGGCAATACTTGCCGCATTCTGCAAGATCAGTAGGGAAGGGGTGGTCTGTTTCCCGGGAATATCCAACTTGCTTGCAATAGCGTATCCGTCGCCAAAGAAATAGATCGGCTTCTCATAAGAGCAAAGCTCGCGGCAAAGCTCATCTGTGGAAAGGAGTCTATCCTCGCAAAGGCGAGTCATAACGCCGTCCTTATATTCAAAGATTGCGTTATAAAGCTGATTTCTGCGTGCATCCATAACGGGTACGGCGAGGAAGTTGCCTGGCAACCCCGCGGCATTTCTTGCAAGAGAATCGAGCGTGGAGGTTCCCACGCATATTTTGTTTTTTCCAAAAGCAAGACCCTTGATCACGGAAACGCCGATGCGAACACCAGTGAAAGAACCGGGGCCTTCGGAAACGGCGAACATATCAACGTCATCAATGCTGCATTTTGCATTTTTTAAAACGGCTTCTACCATAGGAAGCAAGGTTTCGCTGTGCGTAAGCCCTGTTTTTTGAGTATATACGGATACGGGTGTATTTCCGTCACATAAAGCAACGCTTGCGCTCGTTGCCGTGGAATCGAGTGCGAGTATTTTCATATGTCACACCTCTCAATGGTTATTTTTCGAAAATCAAGATTTTCGGGAATCTTTTCTATTGTTATGATAAAATGAGATTCAGGAAGAAATTCCTCTATTTTTTCACTCCATTCAGCGGCGCATATTCCGTTTTCTATATAATCGAAATAGCCCGTGGAAACAAGGGAATCTTCATCATCTATGCGGTACATATCGAAGTGATAAAAAGGCACTTCGCCGCGATATTCGTTTACTATTTGATATGTGGGGCTCTGCACGCGCGCCTTCGGAGAGAGGTGCTTTGCCATGCCGCGTATAAATGCGGTTTTGCCGACACCAAGGTCGCCGCGCATAGCAACAAAATCCCCACGTGAAAGCGTTTGGGCAAATTCTTTGCCTGCAAGCTCCGTTTCTTCTGTGCTGTGAGTTAAAATTATTTCTTTCATAGGTTTATTTAGCTCTGCGTGAAAGAGAGGAGATACCCTCTTCAAGCGCATTTATAAGGTTGTGGATGTCTTCTTCTGTGTTCTGTACGCCAAGGCTTACGCGGATGGTGGAGTCCACCTCTTTTTCATTCATACCGTAGGAGAGCAGAACGTGGCTCTTGTGTCCCGTGTTGGAAGCACAGGCGGAGCCGCTTGAAACATATACGCCTTTTCGAGAAAGGAAATGGAGCATAGTTTCGCTTCTTATTGAGGGAAGTGTAAGGCTTATTATATGCGGCGCGTATTTGCCGGCAGGCGTGTTTATTCGCACATCCGGCAGCTTTTCGGAAAAGAGGCGTTCCAAAAGTGCGCGAAGCTCGCCGAATCTTGTAAGGGAGGCAGAAAGGTTTTTATATTCAAATTCCGCTGCTGCGCCGAAGCCTGCAATGCCTGCAGTATTTTCCGTTCCGCTTCGCATACCGCTTTCCTGACCACCGCCGTGAATAACGGGAACAAGGCTTTTTGTTGTAATAACTTTTTCGCGGATAAAGAGCGCGCCAACGCCTTTTGGACCGCCGATCTTGTGGGAACTTACGGAAATGAGGTCTGCGGGAAGAGAAGCAAGCGGTTCGGGTGTTTTAAGGAAGCCTTGCACCGCATCGCAATGGATAAGAACGTCGGGATTTTTTGTCTTTGCAAGCGCAGAGATTGCCGCAATATCGTTTACGGCGCCTGTTTCGTTATTGACAAGCATTGCGGAAACAAGTATTGTGTCCGGGGAAAGCTCCGCACGATATTTTTCCATATTCCAAACGCCGTTCGGACAGGGAATGAAAGCAACCTTAAACCCAATGCGTGAAAGGTATTTTACTGTTTCAATAACGGAAGGATGCTCAGTTTCGCCAACGATGATCTTGCCGCCTTTGCGGCGCTCTTTTGCGGTTGCCGCGCCGATGAGCGCAAGGTTATTTGCCTCCGTGCCGGAAGCTGTAAAAATGAGCATTTGAGGTTTGGTTTTGCCGTATTTTTTAGCACCGAAAGCGTTAAAGAGCTTTTCTCGTGCGTCATTTACAATTTTTTCGGCTTCCATCCCCATTAGGTGGAGAGAAGAAGGATTACCAAACGTGCCTTCAAGCACGCTTTTCATTTTTTCGTATGCCGCAGGGCATACGGGTGTTGTGGCGCTGTTGTCAAGATAAGAAAAATTCATTTTTTCCTCGTGTGTCAAGCAATAAATTCGTTGATGATGTCGTAAACTTCTTCAAGGTGAGAATCGTAAAGCTCCGTGCGTGCGGTATATGTGAAGATATAGATGTTGCCCCCATCGACGATGTTTTCGCTATAATAGGCGAATACCTGCATTATTTTATATGTTTCGACTTCTTCTGTTGCTGCGTTGTCCGAAACAATGGTGTAAACGTATTTGAGGACAGGCTCGCCGTTTCCTCCGATAGTGCCGAAATACTGGTTATCGGAGTACATTTCGCGGTCGGAAACTTCTTTGAAGGTTGTTGTCACTGTTGTGAAATAATTATCGCAATATTCCTGAAGGGAGCCTGCTGTGCCGTCCCAATCGAATATCATAAGGGAAACGTTGCTCTTGTCGGAAGCGTAAGCTGCAGAGACGCCGCTTTCTTCCTGAACATCAACGCTCCAATCTTCAGGAACGAAGAAAGAGTAAGTGTTTTTTTCGTTTTCAACAAGCTGCATTCCTTCGGGAATGTCAAGTTTATCTGCACCGCAGGAAGTGAGAGTAAATATAAATGTCATAATAGCAATAAAGAGTGCCGTTAACTTTTTCATTATTAAAAAGATCCTTTGCATAATAATTTTATATATAATATATTATAAATCTAATACCAACTAAAGTCAACCGCAAAAAAGCATATAAATGTTAAAAAAACACAAACAAACAACAACCCCGCCGTTTTTCGGCGGGGTGAGCAATTCTATATAATTTCTTATGTTAAATTACTGCTGGTCCTGTTTCATTGCTGCGTAGCATTCGCTGCAATATACAGGTCTGTCGTTGCTGGGCTGGAAGGGAACTTTAGCTTCCTTGCCGCATTTTGCGCAAGTTGTTGTGAAAAGCTGTCTTGCGGGACGAGTTGCATTCTTTCTTGCGTCACGGCAGCTCTTGCATCTCTGGGGTTCGTTCTGGAAACCCCTTTCTGCGTAGAATTCCTGTTCACCTGCTGTAAATACGAATTCAGCTCCGCAATCTTTGCAAACTAATGTTTTGTCCTGATACATTTTGTCTTACCTCACTTTGGAATATGGTATAAAATTAAATTTGCCCGAAGACAGACTCCAACTGTCATCTTTGTGGTAACAACGCTTTTCGTTAAGCTATTGGGGCATATAAAGCAAAAACACAAAATATGAACGCAAAATGCGCATCAAAAATAATAAAAACGATATAATAACGAAGCTTACAGGAGCTTTTGCAACTTTGCTTTGATTCTGCCGATAGCGTTATCGACCGATTTTTTCGGGCGCGAAAGTACACAGGCGATATCTTGATAAGAGAGATCTTCCAAATAAAGACGAAATACGGAATGCTCAAACTCTGTAAGGGCGGAATCTATCTTGGAATTAAGCTCTCCCAAGGATTCTTCGCTGATAACAAGCTGTTCGGGCGTACCGTTGCCGGGAATATCGCAATAAAAATCATATGGTATATCGTCGGCATCGTTTTTGGGTCTGTTGCTGCGAATATATGAGATTATTCTGTTTTGAATACAGATTTTGGCGTAAAGCCCGAAAGAAACACCCTTCGTGTTATCGTAAGCAAGAGCCGCTTTATAGAGGGCGAGCGCCGCTTCCTGAAGAAGATCGTCGTGTTCGGATTCGGAAATGCCGTACGCTTTCATACATTTTGAAACTGCGCTTTGCATAAGAGGGAAGTAAAGCGAATAGACCGAATCGAAAGAAAGGGGCTTTCCGTTTTTAACGTCGCATAACAAATTATTTATGTTTTGATTATCGTTGTTCAAAATAATAACTTCCTGCAAAGAGCAAACTTTTTAATGTATTATGTGTTAATTGTTTGTAACTATATTATAAACTTCAAAAACTTTTGTGTCAAGTGAATTTTGCAATAAATATGTTCGATTTGATAGATTTTTTCACCAATTTTCACAAAAAAACAACAAAGTATATAATTTTTTTTGTTTTTTTGACAATGGAAAGAAAATTTTTGAGATTGTTTTAAGGGCTATTTGCTCGCATTTGAAAAAAGCAAAAAGAAGCCTCTTAAAAAAATGTAAAAAAAGTTGTGAAAAAAATTTGAAAAATCTATTGACAAAAGTCGAATGATTTGATATACTAACAACCGTCAGCGGCGTAGCGCCCACGACACAACAGAATAAAACATAGCGGCATCGCCAAGCGGTAAGGCAACGGACTCTGACTCCGTCATTACCTAGGTTCGAATCCTAGTGCCGCTGCCAAAAAAAGACCAACTCAAACGAGTTGGTCTTTTTTCAATTAAATCAAGCCGATAGTGAAAGAAGAAAATCCTATTCAAGCATAATTTATAAACCTCCGTTTTGCAAGCGGAGGTTTCTTTTGCCTTTCCGCTTGACAAGTTATGGCGGATATATTAAAATTAAGTAAAGAAAAAATGCCCGAAAGGGGAGATAATATGAGGACAATATACGCAGATATAACGCGTGAAAAGGGAAAGCTCGACCGCTTCTTTGCAAAGTGCATAGGCGCGGGCAGAGCAGGCGAGGTTATGAGATACGTTCCTATGGAACAGCTCAAAAAAATTCAGCGCGAATGCCCATTTGAATATATACGTTTCCACGGAATTTTTCACGAGGAGATGAACATAGTTCGCCGCGACGCGGACGGGAAGCTCTCTTTCTGCTTCCAATACGTTGATATGCTTTTTGATTCTCTTTTAGGTATAGGTATTCGCCCTGTTTGCGAGCTTGGGCTTATGCCTTTCATTTTGGCAAGTGGAGAAAAGAGCGTTTTTTGGTGGAAGATGAATATTTGTATGCCAAAAGACATCGGTGAATGGGAAGCTCTTATTGAAGCTTTTGTGCGTCACGTAACAGATCGTTACGGCGAAGATGAGATAAAAAAATGGTATTTCGAGATTTGGAACGAGCCGAACCATAAAAATTTCTTTGCGGAATATCAAAATATAAACGCTTATTTTGAGCTTTACGACAGCGCTTCACGCGCGGTAAAACGAGTTTGCGCGGATTATCGCGTAGGCGGTCCTGCTACAGCAGGAATGGTTTGGATAAAGGAATTTATTGAGCATTGCCGCGAAAAGGCGGTTCCGCTTGATTTTATAACGAGCCACTCCTATGGTGTAAAGGGTGATTTTGATGAAGACGGTTCTGCCATCACTGTTATGAAGAACGTGGATAAGGTTTCCAACGAGATGCGTCATTACGGCGCCATCTGCCGCGAAGAGGGGCTTCCGCTTATCGTTACCGAATGGTCAAGCTCCTATTCTTCTACAGACCCGATACACGACCATTATTTCAGCACGCCGTATATCTTGCGCGCGATAAAGAGAAGCGAAGGCTTTGCCGATATGCTTTCATATTGGACATATACTGATATTTTTGAGGAAAACGGTCCGCCGACGGAGCCTTTTTCGGGCTGCTTCGGACTTATGAATATGCAGTCCATCCCCAAGCCCGCGTTCCACGCCTATGCGTTCCTTGGCTTGCTTGGGGATACGGAACTTCTTTGCGATGACGAAAATGCGTATGTTTGCAAGAGCGAAAACGGCGTTCAGGTGCTTTTCTGGAACGTGAGCGTTCCACAGGGAGGAACGAACAATAAAAAGTATTTTAATTCGGATATTTCCAATAATAAAATAGGAGAAGCACATATTACGCTTGACGGACTCTGCGCCGGCAAGGAATACACTGTATGTGTCAAAACGGTCGGGCGCGAAAAAGGAGATGCTTATACGGCGTACCGTGAAGCGGGCTGCCCCGAAAATCTTTCACGCGAATTTACCGAAACTTTGCTGGAAAGAGCAAAACCTGCGGAAAATACCTTCACGGTGCGTGCCGACGAAAACGGAAGGATTTCTTTTGCTCTCACTCAAATGGAAAATCAAGCAGATATTACACAGATATTGTTTTGATAATTATAAAAATAATAAAGATAATTTGCGCGGATTTACCGCGAAATTATAAAGCATTTATTTTACGGAGATAAAATTATGAGAAAAACAAAAATTGTTTGTACGATCGGTCCTGCCAGCGAAAATGTAGAGATCATTGCAGGACTTTGCAAAGCGGGAATGAATGTGGCAAGACTCAACTTCTCGCACAACACGCACGCAGATCACAAGCGAAGAATGGATCTTATCAAAAAAGTTCGTGAAGATCTTGGCGTTCCTGTTGCGATAATGCTTGATACGAAAGGTCCCGAATACCGCATAAAGACCTTTGAAAACGGCAAAATCAAGCTTGCGGAGGGCGATACGTTCGTATTTACAACAGAAGATATAATAGGAAACGAGAACCGCGTTTCCGTAAGCTATGATAAGCTTACAGAGGAGCTTTCCGTTGGGGATAAGATACTTCTTAACAACGGTTTGCTTTCTTTTGATGTTGAGAAGATCGAGGGAAGCGAAATAATTTGCCGCGTTGTCTGCGGCGGCGAGCTTTCCGACAGAAAGAGTATGAGCTTCCCCGGAAAGGTGATGCACCAGAAATATCTTTCCGAGCAGGATAAGGCAGATATTGCTTTCGGCGTTGCAAACGGCATCGATTTCATAGCTTGCTCCTTTGTTTCAAATAAACAGGATCTTATCGATGTACACAAATATCTTAAAGAAATAGACGCGCAGGATGTGGAGCTTATTGCGAAGATCGAAAACCAATCCGGATTTGATAATATAGAAGAAATATGCGAATATTGCGATGGTGTTATGGTTGCGCGCGGCGATATGGGTGTGGAAGTGCCTTTTGAACAGCTTCCTGCTATGCAGAAAACACTTATCCGTAAATGCACTATGCTTGGTAAGCGAGTTATCACGGCAACAGAAATGCTCGAATCTATGATACACAATCCGCGTCCCACCCGTGCGGAAATATCCGACGTTGCAAATGCTGTTTACGATGGCACAAGCGCTATCATGCTTTCGGGAGAAACGGCTGCGGGTAAATACCCCGTTCTTGCCGTTCAGACGATGGCGAAGATCGCACAAACAACGGAAAGCAATATCGATTATAAGAAGCTTTTCTACGGTTCCGAATTTAAGATACAGAACTCCGTGGACGCTATTTCCCACGCGACGTGCGCAATGGGTATAGACCTGGGTGCAAAAGCCGTTGTTGCTTGCTCTCTTTCGGGTATGACGGCGCGAATGGTTTCGCGCTTTCGTTCCCCTGTGCCGATAATCGGTCTTACGACAAATGAGAATACGTGGAGAAAGCTTGCTCTTTCCTGGGGTGTTATTCCCGCGATATGCGAGCAGTTTACTTCAACCGACGTGCTTTTCTATATGGCAAAAAATATTGCAAAACAGACTCTCGGTCTTTCAAAAGGCGAAAAAATAGTTATCACGGGCGGCGACACATCGGGTCAGTCCGGTAAAACGAGCCTTATCAAAGTAGAGGAAATGTAACATCAAAAACGGTCAGCGTAAGCTGACCGTTTTTAGCGTTTATTTGCCTTCTTTTATGGCTTCTCCAAATTCTTTTACACTCTTGTAATATGCTTCGGGCAAGTTTCCGTCTGCATCGGGAGCTACGTTGAGAAGCAGGTTGCCGCCCCATTTTTTGCAAACCTCATACTGATGGAGTGTTGTTTCAAGGTCGCGGTATTTATCTGCGTTTTTTACCCAGGACCAACCCCCGCCGACGTGCCATATCTGGCAAGTCTCCCAAGGCATACCGGGGTCTTCCTTGGGAAGCTGACATTCAAATTTGGAGCAATAGTCACCGATGCCCCAACCCCACAGGCGGTCGTTTACGACTATCTGGGGCTGAAGTGCACGGATTTCTTCGATAGATATAGCGCGGCTAACATCTTTTACAGAGCCATCGAACCAAAGAAGATCTATCTGTCCGTAATTTGTAAGAAGCTCTCTTACCTGGGCGTTCATATATTCTATATAGCTATCGAAATGCTCTTCGGGCATTGCGGGAAGGTCGCCTTTGATGGGCTTGTGGTCTATATCCCCGTGAGGTCTGTCCGGGTTTTCCTCCGTGCGGGATCCGATGGCAAAAGAACGGTATTTTTGATCGAAGCGCCAATCGGGCGGGGAATAGTAAAATCCCACTTTAAGACCTAACTTGCGGCAAGCATCCGCGTATTCGCGCACAAGGTCTCTTCCGTTCATATAATTTTTTGTGGAAAAATCCCCTGCATCGGAGGGCCAAAGCGCAAAACCGTCGTGATGGCGCGTTGTGAGTACGGCGTAGGTAAAGCCTGCCTCTTTTGCGGCAGAAAGCCATTTTTCGGGATCGTAGTTTTTGGGATCAAATTTTTCGGCAAGAGCCCAATATTCGCGCGGCGTTACAATACCGTTGCCTTTTTGACGGCGGACGGGATTATCCATCATACCCCATGATATATCAAGGTCTCCGTGAACCGCGGAAATGCCGAAGTGTATAAACAACCCGAGCTGCACGGGTTCATAAAACCATTTTGCGCCGGGATCTGTTGTTCGTGTGAAATTGACATTCTGCGCCGAAGTATTGCCGATTATGGCGTGTTGTTCCGAAACGGTGTTGTTTTTACTCATAAAAACCTCCTTGAGTGTTTTCCGTTTGTGAAATTTTACCATAAAACTTCCTTGTTGTCAACATTAGCACAGGATTCAAAAAAATATTTTTTCTTTTTCAAAAAAATTCAAATACTTTCAAAAAAATGTGTACAAAAACGCATATTTGTGATACAATATAAGAAAATCATAATTACACTAGGGTCATATGCCTATTTTTACGTAATTATGGATACGGAGGCGATTTTTTGAAAAAAAGAATTTTTTCTTTTGCTTTGGCGCTGGTCGTTTTGCTCACGGCGCTTACCTCTTGCGGAACTCCGCTGGACACTTTCGAATCTTTTTTTGTATCGGTAAAAAAATTTGATACAGTGGCAATGGGCGAATGTGTTGATGACGGTTCTGCGGATTATTTTGCCAATATTTCCTCCTGTGCAGGTCTTCTTTCGGAAGAACAGACGGAAATTGCAAAGACGCTTTTCTCATATGTTGAATATACCTATAACGGTGAAGCTTCGGCAGATGCAAAAAACTATGATATAAAGCTTTCATATGTTGATTTTGCTTCTCTTATCGCTACGGTAGAGGAGAGCATGGCTATAGGTACGGGAAACGCTTCCCATTATATCAAGGAAATTATCAACAGCGGAAATTTTGAGGTTCGTTATATCAAAAAAACTGATGTAACCGTTGTTCTTTCCGATGAGGGAAAGATTATTCTCGGTCATATCGGTGAAAACGCGGTTCTTACACGCGCCCTCGGACTTGACACTTTCCTGCGTTGGTACTCCGCTCAAAGATAAGGACAATAATTATGGAATACAATAAGAACAGAAAAAATTTCCGCGAAAAGGGAGAGAAAAATAACGATGAAGCCGCAGACGGTAACGTTATCGTCGGCAGAAACCCCGTGTTGGAGCTTCTCAAAAGCGGTCGCGGAATAGAAAAGATATACATTCAGAAAGGCGAGCGCGAAGGCTCCGTTACAAAGATATATGCGGAAGCTCGCTCTCGCGGTATAAACGTTGCGGAAACGGACAAGTTTAAGCTTGATGCGCTTGCGGGCGGCAACGCACATCAGGGCGTTGCGGCTATCGCCTCTGCAAAAGAATACGTTTCTCTTGAACGTATTATTGAGATCGCCGCCGAAAGGGGAGAAAAACCTCTTATCATCGTGTGCGATGGTATAGAAGACCCGCATAATATCGGCGCTATAATCCGTTGCTGCGAAGGCGCGGGTGCGCACGGTCTTGTTATCGGCAAGAGACACGCTCCTGCCCTTGGTCAGACCGTCTTTAAAGCAAGCGCCGGCGCGGCAGAGCATCTTCCTATTGCAAAGGTAACAAATATCGCTTCTGCAATAGACGATCTTAAAGAAATGGGCGTTTGGACATTTGCGGCGGAAGCAGGCGGCGCAGATTACCACAACACGGATTTTGACCTTCCTTGCGCTATCGTTATGGGTAGCGAAGGAAACGGCGTTTCCAGACTTGTGAAAGAAAAATGTGATTTCCTTGTTTCCATCCCGATGTACGGAAAAGTAAACTCTCTTAACGTTTCTACGGCTGCATCCGTTCTGCTTTTTGATGCGGCTTATAAGCAAAGAAATAAATGAGCAATTCATTTTCAATAAAATAAATATTTGGAGGATAAATTTATGGCGAACACCGACGAAATTAAAACTTCCGCCGGCGTTTTCGGAACTTCCGCCGATGAACTTCTTCGCGGTCTTAACGCGCAGTATAAAGAAGATACCATCGTTAAAGATATCGCAGAAAATAACGGCGATATCGACCCGGAACAGCTTGAAAACGCTGCCAACTCCGCTTTTGAAAGCGCTCAAATAGATATGAGCTCTCTTTCCGATGCGGAATTTAAGTTCCTTTTTGACAGTTACCTTGCATCTTCCCACTTTGATATGAGCTTGCGCGAAACAGATTATGAAAATCTTCACAAGCATATTATCAACATTCAGAAAAAGTCCGGTGCAAAAATACTTTCTTATGACGAAATGAAAGAAAGCGTGTTTGACGGTTGTTCCCCTGCAAAAGAACAGATATTTGCAGACGAAGAACCCGAATTTCCCTTTGAGGAAGAACATTTCGAGCATAAAACGCCGGAAGAGATGGAACTTTTCCGTCCCGATACGGAAAGCTATGACATCGTGCAGGAAGAACAGGCAGAGGATAACAACAGCCTCGAAGAGGAAGAGCCTGTTGTTATCGAGGAAAAGCCGAAAAAGCGTAAAAAATCTATTTTTGCTTGGCTTAAATCCCTTATGCACGAAGATGAAGCAGAAGAAGTTGTCTCTGAACCCGAACCTGAAATTCTTGACGGCGAAATGGAACAGACGGCAGAAACCACAGTGTTTGACACCATTCTTGAAAAAGATTCCTTTGATTCCGAAATAAACGAAAATGAGATCGTTGCACAAGAGGCTTACGAAGAAAATACATATTCCGAAGAACCCCTTGAAGAAGCTCTGAACGAAGACGAAGAGGAACTTCTTGAAGAGGAAATCCCGGAAGAGATTTCCGAAGAAATTTCCGCGCAGATCCCCGATGAAATTTTCGAGGATGACGATGAGGAAATATACGATGACGATATTTCCCCGACGGAAGAAATTCTTGAAAACCATATCGAAGACACTTCTTTGCTTGACTCTTATGAGCCGGAAATAGAAGAACCTGAAGAGCTTCCCGATGATGACGATGGCATAACGGAAGAAACAGAAGCTATGATGACCGATACGGCGATGATGAAAGCCTTCGGAATCGATTCCCGCAGAGGAACTGAAAACGAGATCCCCAAGGACATCTTCGATGAAACGGCATATACAACTCTTGAAACGACGTCCGAAACCGAAGTTCAAGAAGAACCGGAGAAAGAAGATCCCAACGAATATAACTCCTTCGAGCAGAACAAAGAATTGTTCGCCGCATACAAGCACAAATATAATTTCGTCCGCATCCGTATGGCTATTTGCGCGGTATTTGCAGTATTTCTTTTCGCTATTGAAAATATAGGTATATTCGGGGCGAGTCTTCCTGCTTTTATGCAGACAGCTGCAGGATATGCAACCGTTGAATGGGCGCTTCTCTTCGTTTGTGCATTGCTTGTTTGCGAAAACCTTATTTCCGCGGCAAAGTCGCTTGCGAAATTTAATTTTACGCCCGACAGTGTTTTGCTTATATCGTTCTTTATGTCGATAGTTACTTCCGCTGTTGCTATATTTGCCGGCGGTAAGAACATGAAGATGTTTAACTTCCCCTTTGCGGTTTGCGTTTTGTTCTGCCTCTTGGCAACATTTATTTCCGTTCGCAAAGAAATATTTACGTTTAAGATAATTTCTTCCAGAAAGAATAAATATGCCGTTACTCTTATGAAGAACGGCAAAAAATCCCCCGAAGCTATTGAATTTGCAGAGCATATGACAGAAAAAGCACAGGCTTACAGCGTTGTTAATGCAGATTTTGTAGATGGCTACCTCTCAAGAAAGAGGGAAAAACCTTCCTCTTACAAGCAGCTTCGCGTGCTTATTCCCGTTATATTTGCATTTTCAGTTGCTTTCGGCCTTGTCTCTGCATTTGTGGCAGAAGCGGGCGTTTACGGAAGCGTTTCCAATGCTTATGCGGCGTTCCTCATGTGCGCTCCTGCGGCTGTATTCCTTTCTTATGAGCTTCCCGTTTATATGAGCTCTGTGCGCGCTTACTCCAACGCATCCGCTATAATCGGCGACGTTGCTCCCGAAATGGTGGAAAAAATGGCTGTTATCACTCTTTCCGATAACGATGCTTTCGGCAAAGACGGCGTTCGCATCAAGGGTGTTAAGGTTATCGAAAATAACAAGATCGAAAACGTAATCTATTACGCTTCCGCGGCGTGCTCGCTTGTGGGCGGTCCGCTTGCAAAGGTATTTAAGCAGGCAACACTCGACGCTTCCGAGCCCGAAAACGTAGAGCTTCGCGTTCTTTCCGATATGGGTATAGACACAATGGTGGACGGCAAGCATATCGTGCTCGGCGTTCCGCAGTATATGGACGCACAGTGCTTCCAGACTATTTATGAAACGGGAGACGAGCATTGGGAAGGCAAAACAAACAGACGTATCCTTTACCTTGCTTGTGACGAGGAGATCATTGCTAAATTCTATATTGAATATAAAGTTTCCTCCGATTTCCACTATCTTGTTAAACATCTTTGCGAAGCGGGAATCTGCGTTTCCGTTCGCTCCAATGACCCTTGCATAGATACTGATATATTCTATAAGAATAAACTTTCTCCCGAAGAATATCCCCTCAGGGTTATCAAGGGAGAAAGGGACGATACAACAAGCAGACGCGTAAAAGCGAAGAATGCTGCCATCGTTTCCACAGGCTCTGTAAAAGGACTTGTTAAATCCATCCTTCTTTGCGACAGAATACAAAAAGTTTCCAAGGTAAACTTTGTTATAAAAGCAGTATCTGCGCTTATAGGCGCTGTGATAATGGGCGTGCTCATTTTTACGGATACATATACAGATTTTTGGTCCGTATATCCCGCGCTCTTCCAGGCTTTCTGGGCGATACCTTTCTATCTTATTTCAAAATTCTATATTTGATAAACAAAAAAGGACGAGATTTTAGAGCAGTACTCTAAAGGATAGTTTTGCAAGAATACGGTATATCTCAAAAGAGGTATGCCGTATTTTTGCATTTGTGGACACAAATGCAGTGCTTCGTATGCCTTAATTAAGGACATACGAAGCACTGCTTTTTTTATATATTCAATTCGTTAATCAATTTTACCGATGAAGCGGTAGTAGATCTCAATCTCTTGGTTGCGGTATCCGTCCTCTGTTGTTGTGCCTTGGTGAATAACGATCTTCTCGATCAGTTCGTTGAGCAGAGGGGCTGTCAATTCCGTGACCTCGGTGTACTTCCGTATCAGCGAGATCCAACGTTCTGCATTCCTCTCGGTTTCGGCGTTTTGAGATAGTTTGGTTTTGAGCATCGAAATCTTTTCTTCAAGATCAATTTGCTCGTCTTGATACTTGTGCAAAAGCATATCGTAATTACGCTCGGCAATCTTGCCCATCGCGTGATCCTCATATAGCTTTGCAAACATCGTATCAATTTCCTTTTGCCGCTTAAGAGATTTGTTAAGCTCTTTTTTGGCAATATCCGTCTCGCTTACCCGTTGCTTTTGACCGTTTTTCAAGAGATGGTCTAATAGCTGTTTTTCATCCTTTTGCGCCAATGATACCCAATACTGAAGTCTCACAAGAACCACATTGTTCAAGGTCTTATAATTGATAAGATGATTCGTACACC